>CACYTF010000012.1 GCA_902777335.1 uncultured Eubacteriales bacterium | reverse complement strand
ATTTGTCGTTCAAAACGTCGAAAACGTTACGGTATAGAGACCTTTTCTCTTGGAAACCAAGGGATTAGTAGCAACACTGTGCAAGTAAGGATTTTTTTTTACTCATTTTCCATCAACCCGTACACGCTGACAAAGTGCCGGCTGAACGCCTCGATCTGCCGGATGGCTTCCGGCGCCTTCTCCGGCTCCCGGTCGCACAGGTGGATCAGCGCGGAGATCGGCGCGGTGTAGGCGAAGGCCAGCATGGCAGGGTCGTCGCGGCGCAGCAGGCCCCGGTCCATCATACCGGCGAAGATGGGCGTGAACATCTCCTTGAGCCCCGTCAAAAAGTGTTTTGTGGCCAGATCCCGCGCGCGGTCGTCCCGGAACTGCTCGATGGTCAGCAGCTTTCGCGTCATGATGACCTTTTCGTCGTGAACGGTGAAATCGACCAGGCGCATGGTCATCTCGACCAGGCCCTCCGGCGTGTCCGGCACGGGGGGCAGGCGCTCCGGGGAGCCGAAGCGCGCGCCGTAATAGGCGATCATCTCGTCCAGCAGGGTGTCCCAAATCTCTTCCTTGCTCTCAAAATGCTTGTATATCGACGACTTGACCATCCCCAGCGAAGCGGTGAGCTCCCGGATGTTCGTGCCCGCGTATCCGTTTTCAGAAAACAGACGCAGCGCGGCCGCGAGTATTCTTTCCCTTGTGTCCTTGGCCATGTGCACCTCCAAAGCATGAGTGAACTTTCGTTCTCAATTATAGTGAACGAAGGTTCACTTGTCAAGCGCAAAATTGCGCTGTCGATGCGTGCGTTTATTAATTTGTTGTATTTTTGCCCATATATCAGGTAGACAGTGGCAATGGCGGCATGCTATACTTATTTTGTGTCGATATGTCCCGACGCGACGAAACCGGGGAGGGCTGCTTATGGAGAAATACCGCTATCCGGAGCAGATACAATATGCGCTGGAGCACCTGAGGCAGCCGTTTGCCGTCTATCAGCTGATCGACAAGCGCGTGGTCACGCTAGTGCTGTCGGACGGCTTCTGCAGGCTGTTCGGGTACGGCGAGGATCGCGCCCGGGCCTACTACGACATGGACCACGACATGTATAAGGACACCCATCCCGACGACGCGGCCCGGATCGCCGACGCCGCCCTGAAGTTCGCGATGGAGGGCGGCACCTACGAGGTGATCTACCGCACGCGGGTGAAGGACACCGCCGACTACCGCGTCGTGCACGCCTTCGGGGAGCACGTGATGACCGACACCAACGTCCGCCTGGCCCACGTCTGGTACACCGACGAGGGGCTGTACGGCCGCCGGGGCGCGGAGCTGAACCAGGTGCTGAGCAACGCGCTGAACGAGGAGAGCCTGGTGCGGGCCAGCCGCTACGACTACCTGACGGGCCTGCCCAGCATGTCCTATTTCTTCGAGCTGGCCATGGCGGCGGGGGAGCGCGCGGACCGGGCGCTGCTGTACATGGATTTCAGCGGCATGAAGTTCTACAACACCCGGCACGGCTTTTCCGAGGGCGACAAGCTGCTGCAGGCCTTCGCGAAGGTGCTGAGCGGCCTGTTCAGCAACGAGAACTGCTGCCACATCGGGGCGGACCACTTCGCGGTGCTGACCGTGGAGAAAGGGCTTGAGGACAGGATCAACCGGCTGTTTGAGGCCTGCCGCGACCTGAACGGGGGCAAGTCGCTGCCGGTGCACGTGGGCGTGTACCTGAGCCGCATGGAGCATCTGCACATCAGCAACGCCCTGGATCGGGCCAAGATCGCCTGCGACGCGCTGCGGGGGGCCTACGCCTCCGGCATGAACTACTACGACGAGAAGCTGAAGGACAGCGCGCTGCGCCGGCAGTACATATTGGAGAACCTGGACAAGGCCATCGAGAACGGCTGGATACAGGTGTATTACCAGGCGATCGTCCGCGCGGCCAACGCCCGGGTGTGCGACGAGGAGGCGCTGTCCCGCTGGATCGACCCGGTGCGCGGGTTCCTGTCGCCGGCGGACTTCATACCGGCGCTGGAGGAGGCCAGGCTGATCTACAAGCTGGACCTCTACGTGGTGGAGCAGGTGCTTCAGAAGATCAAGCGCCAGGCGGAGGCCGGCATGTACGTGGTGCCCCAGTCCGTCAACCTGTCGCGGATGGACTTTGACAGCTGCGACATCGTCGAGGAGATCCGCCGCCGGGTGGACGAGGCCGGCGTCGACCGGTCCATGCTGACGATCGAGGTCACCGAGAGCGTCGTCGGCAGCGACTTCGACTTCATGAAGGAGCAGGTGAGCCGCTTCCGGGCGCTGGGCTTTCAGGTGTGGATGGACGACTTCGGCAGCGGCTACTCGTCGCTGGACGTGCTGCAGCAGATCCACTTCGACCTGATCAAGCTGGACATGCGCTTCATGGAGCAGTTCGACAGCGGTGACGAGGGCCGGATCATACTGACCGAGCTGGTCCGCATGGCCATGGGCCTGGGCGTGGAGACCGTGTGCGAGGGCGTGGAGCAGGAGGCGCAGGTGGAGTTTTTGCGGGAGATCGGCTGCACGAAGATACAGGGCTACTACTACGGCAAGCCCATGTCCTTCGACGCGATGCTTCAGAGGCACCGCAGCGGCGCGGACATTTGCTTTGAGAACCCGGAGGAGTCGGAGTACTACGCCGCGCTGGGCCGGGTCAACCTGTACGACATGGCCGCCATCACCGGCGATGCCGACGACACGCTGCGCCGGTATTTCGACACGCTGCCGATGGCGATACTGGAGGTCAACGGCGGCAAGGTCCGGTACACGCGCTGCAACAAGTCCTACCGCGACTTCATGAACCGCTTGTTCGGCGTCGACCCGATGGATCTGGAGCTGGACGACACCGGCCTGCCCGGCGGCTATGGCGCGGCCTTCATCGGCGCGGTGCTGCGCTGCAGCCAGGACGGCAACCGCGCCGTCGTGGACGAGCCGGTGGACGAGAAGACCACGGTCCACTCCTTCATCCGCCGGGTGGCCGTCAATGCCGTCTCGGGCAGCGTGGCCGTGGCCGCGGCGGTGCTGTCGGTGATGGAGGACACCGGCAACACCGGGGCCAGCATCGGCGACGTCACCCGCGCGCTGTCGTCGGACTACATCAACCTCTACTATGTGGACCTGGATACGGAGCAGTTCATCGAGTACACCACCGACGCCAGCCTGGAGAACCTGGTGGTGGAGCGCCGCGGGGCCGACTTCTTCAGCGCCAGCGCCAAGGACGCGCAGCTGTTCATCTACAGGGACGACCGGGAATACTTCACCGAGGCCTTCACCAAGCAGAACGTGATGCGGATGATGGACGAGCACGGCACGTTCACGCTGTCCTACCGCCTGCTGATCAACGGCGAGCCCACCTATGTGAGCATGAAGGCGGTGCGCATGCGCACGGACAGGACGCACATTATCGTCGGCGTCAGCAATGTGGACGCGCAGATGCGCCAGAAGGAGGCCATGGCCCGGCTCCAGGCGGAGCAGAAGACCTATTCGCGCATCAACGCGCTTGCCACGGGCTACATCTGCATGTACACCGTGGACCCGGAGACCGGCCGCTTCTACGAGTACAGCGTCACCTCGGACTATGCCCTGCTGGACATTGCCAAGGCGGGCGAGGACTTCTGGGCCCAGTGCCGCATCGAGAGCGCGAAGCACGTCTTCCCGGAGGACATCGAGAAGTTCCGGACGCTGTTCACCCGGGACAAAGTCATGGAGGAGATCGGGCAGCGGGGCGTATACTCGCTGAAGTACCGGATGGTGCTGGACGGCGAGCCCACGTACGTGGAGGTCAGGGCCGCGCTGGTCCGGGAGCAGGACCGGCCGCAGCTGATCATCGGCGTCAACAACATCGACGCCCAGGTGCGGCGCGAGCAGGATTACGAGCGCAAGCTGGCCGCGGCGCGCAGCCGGGCCAATCTGGACACGCTGACGGGCGTCAAGAACCGGACGGCCTACGACAACATGTCGCAGACGCTGACCCGGCAGATCGAGGGCGGCCAGTCCGTGCAGTACGCCATCGCGCTGTGCCGCGTCTGCGGGCTCGAACAGGTGAACGCGGCCGAGGGGCGCGAGGCGGGGAACCAGCTGATCCGCGACGCCTGCGCCGTCATCTGCAACGTGTTCAAGCACAGCCCGGTGTTCCGCGTGGCCGGCGACCAGTTCGTGGCCATCGCCCAGGGGCACGACTACGAATCCATCGACGCGCTGGTGGCGGAGCTGGATGACATTTCCCGCGCCAACGCCCAGGGCGGCGGCCCGGTGATCGCCTGCGGCATGGCCAGGTACGACGGCATGGGCAGCGTGGCCGCCGTGTTCGAAAAGGCGGACGAGCGCAGCCGGGCGAAGGGATAGACAGAGAACAAGCCACGGGAATGAGTCACGGGGACAGGTACCGTGACTCGTTTTTTTACCACAAATGAGTCAAGGGGACAGGTTCCATGACTCATTTTTCATTCCAAAAGTGAGTCATGGAACCTGTCCCTATGACTCATACGGGGCTATCCAAAAACGCGTATTGTATATGTGAAGCATGCGTAGGGGCGGCCAATGGCCGCCCGTCCGGGTGCGAAACGCATCGTACTTCCCGGCAGGCGGCGCATCGCCGCCCCTACTCCAAATGAGTCACGGGGACAGGTACCTTGACTCATTTTACACCCAAAAAGTGAGTCACGGAACCTGTCCCCGTGACTCATGTTTCGGACAAAAACCCAAGGTATTCGTCAAACACGTTGAACAGCATGTCCCCCGAGCAGTAGGGGAGTATGGACCCGGTGTTGCCGATGGGGGCGAAGTCGAAGGTCTCCCGGGCGGCGGTGAGCACCAGGGCGGGGATCACCTCGTAGTCCGGGCCGAACACGATCTCCAGATAGGACACGTATTTCGCGGCCTGGATCACGTCCTCGGGGTCCGGGGCGTCTTTCATTTTGAACTCCAGCGAGAACACCCTGTCCTCGGTGATCACCAGCACGTCCGCGTAGATGCGCACCCAGCGGGCCCGCTTCAGGCGGAACTCGAAGGCGATCTCCCAGTTCAGGCAGGCGTCGCCCGCCATGTCGGTCAGGTCGGCAAACAGCCGCGCCATCTGCGCCCGGCAGTCGCGGAAAGAGTGGAACAGCCCCCGCCGGTCGTTCAGGCTCCGCCCGATCCGCTGGCAGCCCTCCGCCAGGCGATCCATCCATTCGCCCTCGGTCAGATCCATAAAATCGCGGCCCCGGCCATAGTAGCCGGAAAACTCAAACAGCCCGGCGTGGGGCCGGGCCTGTTTGATGATGCCGTGCCAGCGGTAATCCCTGTCCTGATAGCACAGCTCCTTGAGCAGCGGCGACGCGTACAGCACGCGGTTGACCGCGTTCCGGTCCAGGCCCAGCAGGCCCGCGATGTCCCGGGCCTTCAGACCGTCGCCGTGGCAGATCGCGGCGCACACCCTGCGCTCCAGCAGCTCAGCGTTCATAGGCTGTATGCCGGCGCGCTAACGCTTCGCCTTGACGCGCTGCTTTTCCCTGTACAGCGCTTCGTCCGCTTCCTCCACCAGGGCCTCCAGCGCCATGCCGCCGCGATACCGGGTGTAGCCCACGCTGACGGAGAACGTGTAGGGCGGGCTGTGCTTCTGCCGGTATTCGGCAAAGCCCCTGCCGATGGACTGCCGGAACGCCTCGGCCGCCCTGTCGTCCTCGAAGAAGGCCATGATCAGGAACTCGTCGCCGCCGTAGCGGACCAGTATGCCCTTCTGGCCCACCATCGAAGCGGACAGCAGGTTTGCCGCGGCCACCAGCGCCTGGTCGCCCACCGGGTGGCCCATCGTGTCGTTGATCTGCTTGAAGCTGTCCAGGTCCATCATGAACAGGTACAGCGCCCGCTGCGGGTCGACCTGTTTCACGTATTCGCCGTAGACGCCGCTCAGCGTCTTGCGGTTGTTCAGCCCGGTGAGGCCGTCCCGGACGATCTCGTTGTCCTGATCGTAGAGGTAGACCAGCACCAGGGATACGGCGGAGCAGGTCCACGCGCCGGGCATGCCGGTGTAGAACAGGCTGACGACGGCGCCGACGATCGGTATGAAGTAAAAGCTCAGCAGCGACAGCACGGTCTGGCGCGGGACGCGATCGACGCCGCGGAGGATGTAGAATATCAGGTGCGTCAGCGACAGCCCCATCATGCCGTAGGTGCCGATCATCTGCAGCCAGAACAGCGGACCGTGGGCGTAGATGTTCTCCGGGGACACCGTGAAGATCCACCCTGTCCAAACGGAGACGATGTTCAGCCCTAAAAACAGCAGCCCGGGGAGCATCATGAGGGTCTGCAGCCTTCGGGTGATCGGGTATCCCAGCGTCTCGAGCACATACAGATACAGTATGCAGCCCAGTATGACCCCCGCCGACAGATACAGCGCGTTGACGACGCGATTGGCCAGGACCGCGCCGGGAAAGACGCGCCCTTCGATCAGCCGCCACAGTATGTCCAGCGCCAGCTGGGCGATGACGCCGTAGACCAGGCAGCGGAACAGCACCCGGTTCATCTGCTGGTTGACGTTGGCGAGGGTTTGGTGGGCGATGGCGTAGAGCATCAGTATGCACAGCGCGTTCAGCTCAATATGGATGGCAGTCGACATGGCCGTTCCCTTCAATCACATCTGTATGGGGGATGGAGCGGGCCCGAAGGCCTCCGGGCTCACAGCAGCTTGACCATCGCGTCGCGCACCGGGTCGTAGTGCGCGTCGATCAGCCCGAAGTCCTTGCGCTTGTAGTTCCACAGCGCCCGGCCGATGCCGTGGCGGTTGAACACCTCGCTGATGTCCTTCAGCCAGCGCACCGTGTCCGCCGTGTCCGCCCGGTCGATGACGCCGTACTCGCCGCAGTACAGCGGCGCGCCGTTGCGCTGGGCGGCCTCCAGCGCCGGGGCGAACAGCGCCTCGAACAGCTCCGGCCCCAGCTCAGTCACATCCTGGCCCTCGATGGCCCCGGCCAGGTCGAAGGACAGCTGCTTCGACAGCGCCACGTAGTGCTCCAGGTCGTCGGGATAGGCCACATCCAGGTCGTCGGGCATGCCCTCGACCCAGTAGGCCTTCTGGTGCGTGAACACCATCGGCTCGTAGCAGTGGAAGTTGTACACGACCCGCTCGTCGTGGGGCGGCGCCAGCAGCGGCACGCTGCGCACGTTGTTGTAGCACACGCCGCCCACCACGATCCAGGTGTCGGGGGCGATCTCGCGTATGGCGGAGACGGTCCGCTCCACGATGTCGTTCCAGGGCTCGACCACGTTCGGGGAGATGACCTCGTTCAGCAGGTCGAAGGCCACGTTCGCGTGGGGGCCGTACCGGCGGGCCAGCCGCTGCCACAGCGCGATGAAGCGGGCCTGCAGCGCCGCGTCGTGGAAGAAGATCTCCCGGTCGGCGTTCTTCTCCAGCGGGTCGAAGGTGTAGCCGAAGGCCTTGTGCAGGTCCAGCAGCAGGTTGAGCCCCGCGGCCTCGCACCAGCCCACGCAGTCGTCGATGTGCTTCATGCCCGCCTCGATGGGCGCGCCGGCCTCGTTCTCGATCCAGTTGTAGTCCACGGGCAGGCGCACGTGGTCCAGGCCCATGTCTTTGATGCGCCGGATGTCGGCCTCGGTGATGAAGGTGTTGAAGTGCGCCTCGGTGGTGGCGTCGCACTGCGAGAGCCATCCGCCCAGGTTGACGCCGTGTTGGAATCCGGTAAATACGCGCATAGTATCCTCCTTGTCATTCGGTCCTGTTCGTACCCGCCTGTGAACGCCTCAGGCCTCCGTGCCCAGCAGGCCGATCTCGGCGGCGTGTTCCCGCATGCCCTCGATGCAGATCTGAGCCACGTCCTTCACGTCCATGCCCAGCATTTCGCAGCCCTTCAGCACCAGGTCGCGGTCGCACTTGGCGGCGAACTTCTTATCCTTGAACTTCTTCATGAAGCTCTTGACCTCCAGGTCTGTGATGCCCTTCGGCCGCATGCGGGCGCAGGCCTGTATGATGCCCGTCAGCTCGTCCACGGTGTACAGCGACTTCTCCAGGTTGGTGAGCGGCTCCACGTCGGTGCAGATGCCGTAGCCGTGGGAGAGTATCGCGCGCACCTCGTCCGGTGCGACGCCGGCGGCCAGCAGCGGGGCCTCGGTGTGCCGCAGGTGCTCGTCCGGGTACTTCTCGTAGTCGTAGTCGTGCAGCAGGCCGATGGCCTGCCAGTGCTCCGCGTCCTCGCCGAAGTGCCGGGCCATGGCCCCCATGGCGTAGGAGACGTTCATCGCGTGGATCAGCAGATGCTCCTCCGTGACCATGGTGTTGTTCAGTTCCCGCGCTCGTTCCAGGGTCAGCATGCTCAGTCCTCCATCCGTTCGGTGATCGGTATGTATCCGACAATCATTATAGTAAAAAACGGGCCGTCAATCAACCGCGATTTCGCACAAAAACAGTATGACGACTATGCAGCGCGGGGGGAATGTGGTATACTGGAGGGAACCGCCGGGCGGTCACATCCGAACCCGGCGCGGGAGGCAATATGCGACCGGAAAAAAAGCGGCTCGGCGGCGCGATGGCGTTCATCGTGCTGATGGGCGTCGTCAGCCTGTTCTCGGACATGACCCACGAGAGCGCGCGGAGCATACTGGGGGAATACCTGAACCTGGCCGGGGCCTCGGCGGCCGCCATCGGCTTCATCTCCGGCTTCGGGGAGCTGTGCGGCTATTCGCTGCGCCTGCTGTCCGGCTTCATCGCCGACCGGACGGGGAAGTACTGGACGCTGGTCATCGCCGGGTACGCGCTGCAGGTGCTGGCCATACCGGCGCTGGCGCTGATCCCCGAAAACGGCTGGGCAATCGCCTGCGGGCTGGTGGTGCTGGAGCGGATCGGCAAGGCCGTGAAGAAGCCGGCGAAGAACACGCTGGTCAGCTTTGCCGCCAGCGAGGTCGGCACGGGCAAGGGCTTTGCCTTTCTGGAGTTTCTGGACCAGCTGGGGGCGTTTATCGGGCCGGCCGCGCTGTTTGTGATCGCGGCGGTCAGGGGCACGTCGAACCTGTTTTCCACCTACCGGCTGTGCTTTGCCGCCCTCGGCGTGCCGGCGCTGATCACCATCGGGCTGGTTCTGTATTCGAAGCACAGATACCCGAACCCGGAGCGCTTTGAAGCGACGGCGGACGCGCCGGAGGTGTTTCGGCTGAAGAAGTCCTTCGTGTACTACATGATCGCCATAGGCCTGTTCGCGTTCGGCTTTGTCGATTTCACGCTGATCACGCTCCATGCCGCGAAGACCCGGGCCTTCCCGGAAGCGACGCTGGGCCTCTTGTACGCGGCGGCCATGGGGGTGGACGCCTTCGCCGCGCTGTTCTTCGGCTGGCTGTTCGACAAAATCGGCCTGAAGGCGCTGATGCTCTCGACGCTCTGCAGCGCCTTTTTCGCCGGCCTGGTGTTCCTGACCGACAGCCCGGTGCTGATGGGCGCGGGCATCGTGCTCTGGGGTGTGGGCATGGGCGCCCAGGAGAGCATCATGAAGGCCGCCGTCAGCAGCATCGTGCCCCGGTCCATGCGCAGCACGGGCTTCGGCATATTCGAAACCGGCTTCGGCGTTATGTGGTTTCTCGGCAGCTGGCTGATGGGCGCGCTGTACGAGCTGGGACCGGGCTGGATGGCGCTGATCTCCACGTCGGTCCAGCTGGCGTCCATCGCGTTCTACGCCCTGTGCATCCGGCAAAGGGGCAGGGAAGGGAGCGCGGGCGTCGACGGGGTTGAGTCAAGGAACCTGTCCCCGTGACTCAATAGTGCCTCCCCGCCCGCAGGCGGGGAGGGGGACCGCTTGCGGTGGTGGGGGACCATAAACGAATCGCCGCGCGCTGCGATCCGATCGAAGCGCCCTATCCCCCGCTTCGCGGGTACTTCCCCATTGACATGGGGAAGCTAATCGAGCCTCCCCGCCCGCAGGCGGGGAGGGGGATCGCTTGCGGTGGAAGAGCACCCCGGGCTCTCCTTAACATAATGCCATTGGAACCTGTCCCCGTGACTCAAAATGGATATTGATGTATGAAGCCTATGTAGGGGCGGCGCATCGCCGCCCCTACATCATGTATACGCTTGTATGCTTATGCGTTTTTAGACAGCCTCTGCAGCAAAGACAGGCGCTGCGCGCGCGGAGGTGCGTTCGCGCTTATCCCGCCTTGGGCAGGTACTCCCTGAGCTTCTCGATGGGCACGGGGCGGGAGTACTTGAAGCCCTGCAGGTACGAGGCGGACATCTCCTTGCAGCGGTTCTCGTCCGAGGCGTCCTCCACGCCCTCGAACAGTATGGCGTATTTCATGTCCTTGAACATGTGGGCCATGTTTTCCACGATCTTGCCGGAGCGGTCGTTGGACGCGCTGGCGATCACCAGCGAGCGGTCGAACTTGATGATGTCGAAGGGCAGCTCCACGATGCGCTCCATGTTGGAGTAACCGGTGCCAAAGTCGTCCAGGTAGAAGCGGATGCCCTGCCGGCGCAGCTCCTCGATCTTCTGCTTCATGATGATGAAGTCCTTCTCGCTGCGGGACTCGGTGAGCTCTATCGCGATCATCCGGCCGGGGATGCCGTTGTGGGAGATGATTTCGCTGATGTCCGCGCAGAAGCCGCTGTCCTTCAGCTCCAGCGCCGATACGTTCACGCTGATCCGGCTCAGCTGAAAGCCCTCCTCGGTCAGCCGCCGGATCTCCTTGCAGGTCTTGTGCAGTATGATCTCCGTGAGCATGTGGATGTATCCGTAGTCCTCCGCCAGCGGTATGAACTTGTCCGGCGTCACCAGCCCCATGCCGTCCAGCTTCAGCCGCATCAGCGCCTCCGCCGTGTCAAAGCGCCCGGTCTGCAGGTTGTACACCGGCTGGCAGAAGGCCAGCACGCGCTCGTCGTCGATGTCCCGGCGGTTGTTGATGTCCGCCAGCGCTTGCAGTATGTATTCGTTCTGGTTGAAGCGGGTCACGTCCTCCGGCCCCATCCGGTACACGGTGTTCTCCGGCTGGCTGCGCTGCACGCTTCGGATCAGGCTGGCGTACTCGTTCTTTTTGCTGATCTCGTCGACGGATTCGCCCACCATGATCTTGTAGGCCAGTTGGAAGTGCCGATAGGCCCACTCAAAGTCCTTCAGAAGGTTCTCGATGCGCTTTTCGCAGCCCGCGTTGCGGCGCTTGGAGGCCATCAGCACGATGTTGCCGTTGCCCAGCTGAAACAGCACGCAGTTGCGGAAGTACTTCACCGAGAACTTGCGGACCGTCGCCTGAACGCCCTCCGGCAGCTCCTTGCCCTCCGCGTCGTACTCCGGCAGCAGCAGGCTGATGAATATGAAGGGCTCCTTGCGGATGTACATCGTGCGCACCATGTCCTCCATGGCGCGTATGTCCACGGTGCCCAGCGTGACGTTGTAGGGGTTGGAGTGCATGATGTACATCATGGCGATCACGGGGAACACGAAGGTCATCGTCGTCAGCGAGGACCGGTGCAGCGTCATTTGGGTGGTGTGGATGAGCACGGCGACGATCATGGTGCCGTAGAAGCCGTTCATCACCTGCTTGTAGAGGCGGCTCTGCGCCTGGCGCATCAGCACCGCCAGCAGTATGACGAACAGCACGTAGCCGATCATGAACAGGTTCGTCCGGTTCACGACCTCGCCCGTGGGCGTTATTCTGAACCCGGTGCCGCTGACCGTCTGCCAGATGTCGGTGCCGATCATCACCACCAGCAGCGCGCCGGCGACGAGCTCGGCGCGCCTGGCCTTCGGCGGCGCCAGGCCGGAGACGATCACCGCATATCTTGTGAACAGGAAGAACACGCCGAACAGCAGCGCGTTGTAGAGTATGTGCAGTACGCAGATCGGTATGACGGGAATGGGCTGTCTCAAGGGCAGAAGGACGTGATAGGTCAGGTTCACCGCCGCGGCGGCCGCCAGCATACCGATGATGGATATGAATACGCGGAGGCTGCCCGTGCGGCTGACGTAGGATGTCAGCAGCAATATGCCCATGACGATGCAGATGGAAATGACCGCGACATCGCCCGCGCCGGTATAGTTGTCGAAGCTGACCGGTAACATGTTGGTCCTGATCTCCCCTCGGTGAACGAAAACATCCATGTCTGGAAGCGGATTTGGTTACTTACAACAGTTCAGAAAACATTATATCTGAAAACACCGTTGGAATCAATAGGCATTTTTCCCAAATTTTATACAAATCTTTGAATGATGTTCGGCTCATTTTGATTCGATGGAGAAGGGAGCAGGGGCGGCGCCCCTACTCCCTATTGCCTATTGCCTATTGCCTAATCCCTGCTCCCTCTCCTCACCCCACGTTATCCAGCGACCAAGCCGAGGCGCCGTTGTCCTCGTAGATGTCGCAGTACAGCCATCCGTCCTGCACGTAGGTGTAGATGGTCATGCTGCCGAAGCCGTTGTAGCGGAAGGAGAAGTCCCGCCCGGCGGAGTAATCGGTGAGTATGGCGTCGGCGGAGCTGTCCACGTAGGTCTGGTTGTAGCGGCTGCCGTAGGTGGACTTTTCGACGATGGACACGTCCCGTATGTCCTTGATGGCCAGCCAGATCACGCTGGCGACCTGGGCAACGCCGCCGCCGTACACCTTCGCGCCGCGGCCGTTGAGCGCCCGGCGGTAGCCGTAGGCCTGGGTGCGGGGGCCGACGATGTCGTTGAAGGAGAACACGTCGCCCCGGTTCAGGGTGGTGTCGGTGATGCTGTCCGCCGCCAGCGACACGTTGTAGACCACGTCGTAGTCGCCGCCGGTGTTCAGGCACACGGAGCCCAGCAGCTCCCGCTCCGGACCGCCGTCGGAATCACCCTCGGGCTGCGGTTCCAGGGTGGAGACGACCCAGTCGCTCCAGCTGCCCCAGGCGGAGGGGTCCGCGGATTTGGCGTTGTCCGTGTTCTCGCTCTGGACGGGGCCGAACACGTCGTCACCCACCGTGACGGAGCAGTAGACATAATCGCTGTTGTACCACATGTCGATGACCAGGACCTCGCCGTAGTTGGTAAAGCTGAAGTCGATGTCGGCGTTGTAGTCGGTGACGACGGCATAGTCGGTATCGGACACGTAGTTGTCCGTGAAGCGGCTGCCGTAGGTCTTCACCGGGTCGATGACGATGTCGCTGCGCACCTTCAGAAGCGTCAGGTACAGCGTGGCGGCCGCCTGGGCAACGCCGCCGCCGGTCACGATTGCGCCGCGGCCGTTGGGCGCCTTCATGTAGCCCCGGCTCTCCGAGCGCCGGCCCACCGTTTCGTTGAACGAGAAGCTCCTGCCGGTGGGCACGCGGGTGCCGTTGATGGCCTCCACCGCCAGCGCCACGTTGTTGATCTTCGCGCTGCTTGAGCCGGACAGCGGCGTGCGCGCGCTGTAGTATTCCGAGGCGAGCGCCGCGGGGTCGGCGGCCAGGCAGGCCAGCAGCACCGACAGTGCCAATGTAAGGGCGATGGTTTTCTTCAGCATGGCCGGATACCTCCTTCTTTGCTGCCCCTTTGACGCGCGCGCGCGGAAAATGGTTCCACGCGAACGGGGCGCCTATGCCGACAGCAGGATATCCCCGTAGGCGGCCTCCTGCCGCACGTGCAGGCGGTTCAGCTTGATCAGCTCCAGCAGGGCCAGGAACATGGTGACGACCTCCTGGCGGGTGAAATCCTCGCCGAACAGCTCGGAGAAGCGGCACCCCTTGTTGCGGCGCACCATGCGGTTGATGCGGGCCATGCAGTCCGCCACGGTGAAGCTGTCGCGGCGGATCTCCCGGCTGGCCATGCGGTCGGCGGCCTCGGCGCGCTCCGCCCGCTCCAGCACCTTGCGATAGGCCTTGATCAGCTTGTCCAGCGTCAGCCCGGTGATCTCGATGTTCGGCGGGGGCAGCGGGTATTCCTCCGGCAGCTTGGTCAGAAGCGCCCGGGCCTCCTCCTCCAGCTGGTGCATGCGGGCGGAGACCTCCTTGAACTGGCGGTATTCCTCCAGCTGCCGGATCAGGGCCTCCTCCGGCGTCAGCTCGTCCGGGTCCTCCGGCTTGGGCGGCTTGGGCAGCATCGACCGGCTCTTGATCTCCAGCAGCGTGGCCGCCATCTGCAAAAACTCGCTGGCGGAGTCCATGTCCAGCTCGTCCACCAGCGCCATGGTCTCCAGGTACTGCTCGGTGATCTGGCTGACGAATATGTCCTTGATGTCGATCTTCGCGTTGGAGATCAGCGTCAGCAGCAGATCCAGCGGGCCGTCGAATTCCTTCAGTGATACGATGTATGACATCTTGTTTACCCCATGAGCCCTATGGCCCTCAGGAGGGCGGCGGCGGCGTTGCCGGCGCCGGTGAGGATCTGGGTGTCCACCCAGCCGATGGCCTTGCCCAGGTAGCCGGTCATGGCCAGCGCGAACAGCAGCAGGCTGGCGGCGTTGGCGGTGCGCGGGTTGGCAAACAGCTGGCGGCGGCGCAGCAGCAGGTCGTTCAGCACGTGGTAGCCGTCCAGCGGGGGAATGGGCAGCAGGTTGAACAGGAACAGCACCAAATTGGTCATGCAGAAGTAGCCCAGCATCTGATACAGGTGGCCCGCCACGTCGCCGAACACCGGCGCGATCAGCAGCTCGCCCGGCGCGTAGGGCAGGCTGTACAATAGCTGCATCACCGGCACGTAGGTCTTATCGGCGGGGAAGATCAGCGCGTCGGTGCCGAAGTAGTTCATCCGGTACACCTTCACCCCCTGGGTCAGCAGGTTCCCATCGGGCACCCGGCCCAGCGCCAGCGCCACCACGCCGGTCATCAGCACCAGGCTCAGCAGGAACATGACGAGGTTCATGCTCACGCCGGCCACGGACACCAACAGATCGTCCCGCCGGTAGTTGCGGTAGTTCCGGGGATTCACCGGCACCGGCCGCGCCCAGCCGAAGCCCAGCACCAGCATCATGATCGTGCCCAGCGGGTCCAGGTGCTTTAAGGGGTTGACGGTCAGGCGGCCCAGCATCTGCGCCGTGTTGTCGCCGCAGCGGTTCGCCACCCAGGCGTGGGCGTATTCGTGCAGCGACAGGGCCAGTATCCGGCCTGGAAACGCCAGCAGGAAGAATATGATCATGCCCCGCGGGTCGCGGAAGAATTCGTCGATATAGCTGATCAATGGCTCAGCCTCCTTGGTTCTTTACAGCCCATTCCCGAGTATGCGCGGGGCGCGCTCCGGCCTGAAAAGGGCCGCGCCTCCAAAAAGCATCATACCATAAACCGCCGCGCCTTTCAAGGCCGGCGGCATTAAAATACGTTGCGGCGGTTGCCAATTCCCGGCGATTGTGCTACCATGACGGTGCGCGGGGCAGGCTATGGACGAAAAGGGGGGACGGGCCCATGTGCGGAAGGTACTACATCGACGACGGCCGCGATTCGGTGGAGCTGCGTCAGATCATCGAATCGGTGAACCGCCATGACGCCGCGGAACAGGTGAAGACCTCCGGGGAGATCTTCCCGACGGACCTTGCGCCGGTGGTGGCCGGCGGCGGGCCGGATGACGCCCGGGCCATGCAGTGGGGCTACGCGCTTGCCGGCGGCCGGCGCGTCATCAACGCCCGCAGCGAGACCGCTGGACAGAGGCCGATGTTCAGGGACGACCTTCTGCGGCGCCGCTGCGCCGTGCCGGCGACCAACTACTTTGAATGGGAGCGGGCCCCGGGCAAAAAGACGAAGTACGCCATCCGCCCCGAGGGCGGCGACCTGTTCTACATGGCCGGCATCTACCGCCTGCAGGCCGGGAAGCCTGTGTTCTGCATCCTTACGCGGGACCCGGCGCAGCGCATCGCCTTCATCCACGACCGCATGCCGGTGATACTGCCCCGCGACCTGATGCGGGACTGGATCGATCCGCGCTTTGCCGCCGGCGACCTGCTGAAGTACGCGGTGCTGGACGTCTCGTTCGAAAACGCGGAGGACGCCCAGCAGCTCACGATGCCCTTCTGAAGCGCCGCTTCAGGTCTCGCCTTCCCCGGATATGGAGATGGCGCCGATGTCGGCAAAGGGTATGGCCCGGCCGCCGATCACCAGCACCTGCTCCGCGGGATCGACCCGCTGGACCACGCCGGTGATCGTATGGTACAGCCCGTCCCGGCCATAGGCCTCGTGGTGGACGTCGGCGCAGACCTCGAAGTACTCCACCCGGGCCTGCGCGCCGCCCCGACCGGCGGCTTTGTGCAGCCGGTGCAGCGCGCGGTCCAGCGCCCGCTGCGCCTCGGCGTCCGGCAGGCGGCGGGGCACGTAGGGCACCTCCTTGGCCCGCACCGCGCCCTCGAAGCCGGACAGCGCCGCGAAGGGCGCGAACAGCTTCGCCCGGTTCAGACGCTCCATCTTCGGATGCCGGCGGCTGAACACGTCGTCGGTGTGCACCGGCCGCCGCAGGCCGCGTATGTCGCTGTAGGCGTCTTCCATGCGCTTTCCTCCCTATGCCCGGTGGCCCCCGATCTGCGTGTTGCGCTCCCGCGCCGTGGCCCCCTCCAGGTAGTTCATGCCCTTCAGGATCGCGTTGCTCCCGTACTTTCTGCGTATGGACAGTATGGCCCGCTGGACCCTTTCGTCGCTCTCCAGCGCCCCGTAGTCCGTGAACATGTCCAGCTGCAGGCACTCGTTGTTCGTGTCGTTGGCGCACACGCCCAGCCGCCGGACGTACAGCCGCTCGTCCACGCCCTGCGCGAAGGCCGGCAGCAGCGCCCCGCGCAGCGCCCTGGCGCTGGCGGTCCGCGTGCCCAGGCGCACGGTGCCGCCGGTGTGCTTCGGGTGCAGCCTGCCGTAGTAGTCGACGGCCAGCGGGCCGTCGTAGCGGCACTTCTCCAGCGAGACGGGGTCGTAGGCCACCCAGTACGTCACGCAGCCCGTGGACAGCCCCTTGGCCGCCAGGTCCATGGCCAGCTGGTCCACCATTTCGGAGAACACCAGCTTCGCCTCCGAAAAGGCGTAGGGCCGGGGCAGCACCTGGCCCACGGACAGGGAGTGGGCCTTGGGCCGGTAGGCCTTGATGTCCGCCAGCGTGCAGGGCTCGATGCCCCAGGCGTGGTCGATCAGTATCTCCGCGTCGATGCCGAACAGCCGGTAGAGGAACTCCTCGTCGGCGATGGACATCCGGGCGACGTCGCCCATCGTCAGCATGCCGTACCGGGCCAGCCGCCGCGCCTTGCCCTCGCCCATCTGCCAGAAGGCCGTCAGGGGCCTGACCGGCCAGAGCAGCCGCTTGTACGCTTCCTCGTTCAGCTCGGCGATGCGCACGCCGTCGCCGTCCGGCGGGGCCTTCTTCGCCACGATGTCCATGCCGATCTTCGCCAGGTACAGGTTCGTGCCGATGCCCACGGTGGCGGTGATGCCCGTGTTGCGCAGCACGTCCCGGATCATGGTCATGGCCATGCAGCGCGCCGGGGCGACGCCCGAGCGCGCCGCCGCCTTTTCGTACAGGTGCAGGTAGCGGGTCGCGTCGATGAACACCTCGTCGATGCTGTACACGTGGATGTCCTCGACGGACACGTATTTGAGGTAGATGGCGTAGATGGCCGCGGACACGCGCTCGTACTCGGCCATGCGGGGCGGCGCGATGATGAAGTCGATCTTCCGGCGCTGCTGCGCCTCCGCCAGGCGCACCGCCTGCTTCGCCTCGAACAGCCGGGGCCGGCTGCGCACCCCCAGCGCCTTCAGCGCCGGGGACACGGCCAGCACGATGGTGTTGTCCGAGCGCGTCTCGTCCGCCACCAGCAGCCGCGCCGTCAGCGGGTCCAGCCCCCGGGCCACGCACTCCACCGAGGCGTAGTAGCTCTTCAGATCGACGCAGATGTACGTCGCCGCCCGCTCGCTCATGCTCCCGTCACCGCCCAAAACAAAATGACACCCCGCGAAGGCCGTGGACGCGCGGACGCGCGCCCGTGGTTCTCTTTCGTAAGGTGCCGGCTGGCGATACCCATTATAATATCGAACATGTGTTCCTGTCAAGGGCCCGGGGCCGGTCCGGCGCAGATTTCACGGTTTTGACATTTGATGTTCGATCAAGCCGCATTTTTCGGAGCCCAGCCGCTTGCAACGCGGGGCGTTCTGTGATAGAATACCGGACAAAGGTATTGGACCCAAAGCACACAGGAGGGATTTGCATGGGCGTGTTTTCCAAGTACCATCGCTTCCACGGAGCGGGCGAGGAGGCGAACGTCAACAACGTGGCGCGCTTCGGCGAGCCGGACCACTCGCTGTTCACCACGTCGAAGGTGTTTACGCTGCACAAGCACATCGACATCACCGACGATCGGGAGCGGGTGCTCTACGAGGCGAACACCAAGTTCCCGTCGCTGCACGACAAGACGGACATCACCGACGCCGAGGGCAACCACGTCGCCCACATCGAGCGGAAGTTCTTCACGCTGCACCAGCGCCACTTCGTCACGATGGCGGACGGCACGCGCTTCGAGGTGTCCACGGAGCTGTTCCACCTGGTCAAGGACATCAACAACATCGAGGGCCTGGGCTGGCAGCTGCGGGGCAACATCGTCGGTCTGAACTTCGAGCTGTACGACCGCGACGAGAGCATCATCGCCGTGATCGGCCAGAAGATGTTCTCGATACACGACAAGTACTGCATCGACATCTACCGCCCGGAGTATGAGGACAAGGTCGTGGCGATACTCATCACGCTGCAGCACATGATCAAGGACCGGGAGGCCTCGGCGGCGGCGGCGTCCACCTCTTCGTCGTCCTCCGCTTCCGCTTCCTCCTCTTCCGGAAACTGACGGGACGGGGGAGCTTTGAAATGCGGCTGACGGATCGCGCGGCGGCGCTGGCCGCCGCGGCCCTTGGGGCGGCGGCCGTCGCGCGGGCCGAAGCCGCGGCACCCCTGCTGCAGGACGGCTATACGGAGACGGTGGCCGTCGTCCCCGCGCTGGTGTTGCTGTTTCTGCTGGCGATCATCGTGCACGTCGCCCCCTGCCTGCGCGCGGAGCACAGGCGGACCATGCGCGTGATCATCGCCGTGGTGCTCAGCCTGGTGGCCCAGAACTTCCTGGAGTACCGGCTGGCGGCCAGGGCGGACAGCTGGCTGGGGCGGACGCTGGCGTCCGTCTACGGCTACGCCGTGCGCCCGGTGATTTTGGTGCTGTTTCTGCGCCTGATCGCGCCGAAAATGCGGCTGGGCTGGGCGTGGGCGCTGGCGGGGCTGAACGCGGCGGTCAACGCGACGGCGCTGTTTTCCCCCGTCTGCTTCCGAATCGAAGACAATCACTACGTCGGCGGCCCCCTCAGCCACATGTGCCTGTGGGTCAGCGCGGTGCTGCTGGCCTGCCTGCTGGTCACGACGCTGCGCGCGTTTCAGCCGCAGAAGCGCCGGGAGAACTGGCTGCCGCTGCTGGTGCTGCTGCTGATCCTGGGCGGCGTGGCCCTGGATTACAACGTGGAGATGACGGGGCAGCCCATCAGCTACCTCACCATCACCGTCGTCATCAGCTGCATGGTGTATTGCCTCTGGCTGCATACGCAGCTGGCCTGGGAGCATGAGAAGAACCTGCAGGCGGAGCAGCGCGTGCAGATCATGATGACGCAGATCCAGCCCCATTTCCTGTACAACACGCTGGCCACCATCCGGGCGCTCTGCCGCAGGGACGCCGACAAGGCGGGAGAGGTCGTGGAGAAGTTCGGCGCATATTTGCGCCGGAACCTGGACTCCCTGGGCATTTCGGGGCTGATCCCGTTTCGCAAGGAGCTGGAGCACACGAAGATCTACGTCGAGATCGAGATGGTCCGCTTCGACAACATCCGCGTGCGGTACGACATTGGGGAGGACCGGTTCGACGTGCCGCCGCTGACCCTGCAGCCGCTGGTGGAGAACGCGATCCGCCACGGCGTGCGCATCCGCGAGGCGGGAATCGTGGAGGTGGCGACGCGGCGGCGCGACGGGCGGATCGAGATCACCGTGCGGGACAACGGCGCGGGCTTTGACGTGGGATCGATCCAGCCCGCGGACGGCACGCACATCGGCATACAGAACGTCCGGGAGCGGGTTGAGCGGATGTGCGGCGGCACGCTGACGGTGCAAAGCGCCCCGGGCGAGGGCACCACGGTGACGATAGCGATTCCGGCCCGGGACGAGCCGGACGGGGTGGAGCCATGAGAGTGATCTGCGTGGACGACGAGCGCCTGTTGGCCGAGGACACGGCCGCCATGTGCCGGGCGCTGGATCGGGTGGACGAGGCGGTGGCCTTCACCCGGGCGAAGGACGCGCTGCGCTTTTTGGAGGGCGCGCGGGCGGACGTGGCGCTGCTGGACATCGACATGCCGGGCATGTCCGGCATGGAGCTGGCGGCGATCATACGGGAGAAGTGGCCGGACACGGCCATCATCTTCCTGACCGGCTATTCCCAGTACGCGCTGGACGCCTTCGAGATGCACGCCTCCGGGTACCTGCTCAAGCCCGTCGGAGCCGATAAGCTGGCCGCTGAGCTCGCCCACGCGGCGCGCCTCAGGCCGCCGCGGACCGGCCGCGTGGAGGCGCGGACCTTCGGCAACTTCGACCTGCTGGTGGACGGCAGGCCGCTGACCTTCCGGCAGGCGAAGTGCAAGGAGCTGCTGGCCTACCTGATCGACCGCCGCGGCGCCAGCGTGACGCGCCGGGAGGCCTTCGCCGTGCTGTGGGAGGACCGCCTGTACGACCGCCCGATGCAGAAGCAGTTCGACGTCATCATACGCTCCCTGCGCGCGACGCTGACGGACAGCGGCGTCGGCGAGATCTTCGAGCTGGGCAACGCCGCCATGCGCGTTCGGCCCGAGCGCCTGTCCTGCGACGCCTGGCGCTGGCTGGAGGGCGACCGGGAGGCGGCGGACGCCTTCCTCGGGGAGTATATGAGCAACTATTCCTGGGCCAGGCAGACCGAGAGCGCGATGGCGCTCAGAGACTGACGGACGTTAACCATAATTTAACAATAGCAAAGCGGCCCCGAAAGCCCAAAAGAAACGTTTCCAGGCTTTCGGGCCGCTTTTTTTACTGGACATTTATTGGACAGCCCGTAGTAATATCATAGTGATAAACTATAGGAAGTTGCGCCCATCGGTTCAGCGGAGCCGGCGGCACGCCCAATGCCAAAAACTTGATTGGAACAGGAGACGATGATGATGAAGAACAGCATGAAGCGGACGAAGCGCATCATGGCGATGGCACTGTCACTGTGCATGATGCTCAGTTCAATGGCAGGCTATGTTCCAGGCTGGTTTGCGGCATTTGCCGAGGAGGCGAACGCGGAGGCCGCCGAGCCCGGAAGGGAGGAAGCCCGGCCCGCGGAGGAGGGGACGACTGACGACGTTACAGAGCCTTCCTCAGAGGCGGAAGCGGTTAAGCCCGACGATGCCCAAAAGCCTTCCCCTTCAGGGGAAGGTGCTGAGCGAAGCGAAGCGGAAGAGGTCGCCTCCCAGAACGATACGCAGGCAGACGGCAAGGCGGAGGAGGAGACGACCTCATCCGTCACGGCTGACGCCGCGCCAGAGGGGGCTTGCCAGCCCGGCCTCGCTGAAAACTCTCCACTGGAGAGTTTTCCGGGCGCTGCGGCCTCCCCTGAAGGGGAAGGCTTGGAGGTAGCCCCAGCCGTGCAGGAAGCGCCCGCCGAGGAAGTTAAGCCCGACGATGCCCAAAAGCCTTCCCCTGAAGGGGAAGGTGCTGAGCGAAGCGAAGCGGAAGAGGTCGCCTCCCCGAACGATACGCAGGCAGACAGCAGGGCGGAAGAGGAGACGACCTCATCCGTCACGGCTGACGCCGCGCCAGAGGGGGCTTGCCAGCCCGGCCTCGCTGAAAACTCTCCACTGGGGAGTTTTCCGGGCGCTACGGCTTCCCCTGAAGGGGAAGGCTCTGAAAAGACCCATGCCGTGCAGGAAGTGCCCGCCGAGGAAGCGAAGCCTGCCGAGGAAGCAAAGCTCGCGGAAGAAGTGAAGCCCGACGACGCCCAAAAGCCTTCCCCTGAAGGGGAAGGCTTGGAGGTAGCCCCAGCCGTGCAGGAAGTGCCCGCCGAGGAAGCGAAGCCCGCGGAAGAGACCAAGGTCGCTGAGGAAGCAAAGCCTATAGAAGAGACTGAAGTCGGTAAAGAAGCGGAACCGGCGGAGGAAGTGAAAGTCTCAGAGGAGACTGAAGTCGGTAAGGAGATGAAACCCGCGGAGGAAGCGGCACCGGTCGAAGCGGTTGCACCGGTCGAGGAAGCCGAACCTTTCGAGGTGCCCGAGGCGGTCAAGGAATCTGAAACTGTAGAAGTAATAGCCGAGGCGCCTGTCGAGGAACCCGTCGATGCGCCCGCTGAGGAACCTGTCGAGGCATCCGCCGATGAGCCCGCTGAGGCCCCTGTCGAGACCCCCGTCGACGCCCAAAAGCCTTCCCCCGATGGGGAAGGTGGCAGCGCGGAAGCGCTGACGGAAGAGGTCCTCCCCGTCGACGAGCCCGTCGAGACCCCTGTCGAGGCATCCGTTGAGGCCCCCGTCGAACAGCCCACCGAAGAACCCACCGAAGAACCCGTCGAGGAGCTGGTCGAGGAGTTCGTCGAAGAACCAATCGAAGCCCCCATCTATGATTCACCTATAGAAACCCCGCCGGCGAATCCCGACGCGGCGGTCGCGGCGGTGGGCGCGAACGGAGACGCCGTTCAGATGCCGGCGCCGCTGGGAAGGCAGGTCCTCCTGGCGGGCTCGGACGACGGCGATTCGGAGGACAAGAAGGACGATGCCAAGGAGACCGTCAGCGCGCTCCAGAAGCTGATTCAGGAGAAGCTGTCGTCCCTTTCGACGCTGACCGGCATCGTGAAGATCGTGCTGGCGAAGAACACCACCTACGAGGGCGACGTGGAGCTGGAGAAGTCGGAGGACCAGACGGTGGAGGACGACTTCCAGCTGCAGCTGCTGGCCGAGGACGCGCTGGACGAAAACGACGCGCCCATCGAGGGCGGCGGCTCCGGGAAGACCATCGTCGGCGGAGATCTGAAGATCAAGGGCATCAGCGTGCTGATGCGCGGCGTGATGATGGCGCTGGGCAAGAAGATCACCGTTGAGGACGCCGCGCTGACCTTCGAGGGCACCGGCGAGGCGGACACGCTGGAGGTGGACCTGGCGAAGGACGGCTCGGCCACGATCAACACCTACGGCGACGACGACGACGTGTCCGTGACGCTGTACGACGGCGCGAAGGACGCGGTCATCCATACCGGCGAGGGCGAGGACAAGGCCAGCGTTACCGCCTATGGCGGCACCGTGACGCTGGACACCGGCGACGGCGACGACGAGGTCAGCCTGAACCTGCAGTACGGCGCGGGCCGTGTCGAGGTTGAGACCGGGAAGGATGACGACCGGATCGAGGCGACGGTGATCAGCAACGGCGGCACGCTGCTTTCCACCGGCGAAGGCCTGGACGTTGTGGAGATCGACGCGCGGCACGGCTCGGACGACATCAGCGTTCAGGCGGGCGACGGGGACGACCGGGTCTCGGTGAAGAAGTCGGACGACACCGCCACTGAAACGCCCGTCGGCAGGATGCGCATCGACCTGGGCGGCGGCGCGTCCCGGCTGGATTTGGACCTGTCTGTGGGCAAGGACTACGCGACCATCGAAACCGTGACCGATCCGGCCGCCGGCAGCCGCCTGCACCTGACGGGCGAGCTGGACAGCGAGGTCGGGGAAGACGCGCGCATCGCCTGGGGCGACGAGGCGAAGACCGGCCTTGCGATCAGGCCCAACGGCGGGAAGACGCTGATCGTCAGAGGCGTGAACAACTTCTGGTCCCTGACCGACGCGCTGGAGAACAAGCGCACGAAGAAGATCTCCGAGGCCGCCGGGAATTACCAGGACTTTACCGACTATGCCCTGGACAACGCCGTCGACACGAACGGCGTGCTGTCCTGGAGCCGCGACGGTGCCGCCCCGGCAAACCTCACGCTCACCAATTTGGTGCTGAACGACGCCGCCCGGGTGGGCGACATCGACGCCACCGGCTTCAACCTGCTCATCAAGGGCAAGAAGGCCGGCGCGAAGGGCGTGCAGATCGACCTGCTGGGCACTGTCAAGGCGAAGAGCATATCCGTGCTGGCGGAGGAGACCCATGAGAACCGGGTCATCGACCCGAACTCCGATTCCCTGCTGGACAAGGCAGGCGACGTGATCGACTGGGTGGCCCATTCCTTCGACCAGAACGTGGTCAAGCAGGCCGTCATCAACGTCGAGGGCACGGCGAAGCTGTTCGCCGTCAACGACATCGATCTGACGGCCCTGGTGAAGCAGACGGGGGGCCTTCTGCAGAACGACCTGATCGGCATGATCGCCGATCCCGTGAACGTGAAGATCGGCACGGCCCAGGTGAACATCGCCTCCGGCGCGCTGCTGGCGGCGGGCTACGGCGCGGACGGCGCGGAAAGCCCCTCCGGCAGCGGCTCCATCAACGTGCGGGCGAAGCTGAACGCGGACATGACCTCGGGCCAGGGCAAGGTGGCCATGCCCATTGCCGTGAACGTGGCGGTGCAGAACGCCGCCGTGAACGTGGAGAAGGGCGCCGTTTTGAAGGCGGCGGGGAACATCGCCGTGGACGCCGGGAGCGCCATCCAGGCGGCGGCGAGCGCCGGCAACAAGATCGCCAGCAAGGAGCTGCCCTTCGCCGCGGCGGTGGGCGTGATCCTGAACAACGCCACCGTGGACGTGAAGGGCGCGCTGACCGCCGGGAAGGGCGTGTTCGCGACCGCGCGGGGCGACCTGACCACCGACGCCGCCGCGAAGCACGAATCCGGCCTGTCCGGCGTGTTCCTGGGCACCACCGTGGCGCTGCAGAACGTCAGGGCGCAGATCGCCGATGGCGCGGCGGTGAACGCGGGCGGCCCGGTGAAGGTGAAGTCCACCGCCAACATCAAGGCGACCACCGTCGCCAGGTCCGGCGCAGAGTCCGGCGGCGGCGCGTCGAAGCAGGCGGAGGGAACCGAATTCGCCGAGGAGAAGGAGGATTCCGGCTGGGACAAGACCACCGACATGGGCCTCGGCATGGCCAAGGAACTGGGCGGCGGCATCTGGGGCAAGCTGAAGGAAAAGGTCATCGACAAGGTCGTCGGCCTGTTCAAGCGGGACCCCTCGCCCTATGAGAAGATGGACAAGCTGATGCAGTCCGTCGCCGGGGGCAACTACACCGTGAAGCTGGCCGAGGACAGCGAGCAGAAGGGCGACGTGAAGTTCACGACGACCACCCGCGGCGGCAAGGCGTATACCGACGTGACCATCACGCCCTGGGAGGGCCACCGGGTGGACAAGGTGTACTATGTCTACCTGAACAACGAGTCCGGCCAGGACGCGGCCACAAAGTACACCGTGACCCAGCTGGAAGAGGACGAAGACGACCTCTACACCATTCCGCAGAGGAACGCGAACGTGCTGGTGTACGTGACCTACAAGGACGGCGAGAGCCGCGCCGACGATCCGGACACCTGGACCCCGGACGACCTGTTCAACGAGAACGACGACGATTACGGCCAGGACCTGCAGAGCCTGTTTGACGACGCCGCCGGCGGCGCGCGGGATTCCGACGCCGAGGAACCCGCGGACGCCGACGACGACGAAGACGCGGACCGGCTGAAGTTCTCCGTGGAGCCCAGCGAAACGAAGGACGGCGACGACCACACCGTCGGCGCGATCCTGAACACGAACTTCGACAAGGCCACCGGCGTCTGCGCCGACACCGTGGCCAAGGGCGGCAAGGTCACCTTCATCGCGAACGCCAAGGGCGGCTACAAGCTGGCGGAGGACGGACTTGTCGTTACCTATTATACCACGGGGGAAGAGAAGGAACAGAAGGCCGTATTGAAGGACGACGGCAACGGGCGCTACACCTTCACCGTGCCGGACGATATACGGACGGACAAGTACGAGGGCGGCATCGCCTTCAAGGTCGTCAGCACTTTTGATAAGAAGAAGGGCGAGACCGACTCCAACGTGGACCAGACCGAGACCCAGGTGAACGGCGCGGTGGCCGTCACCGTGGCGATGAACGACAACGTGGCCGAGGTTCAGAGCGGCGCGGCCGTCACCGCGTCGGGCAAGGTGAAGATCGACGCCATCGAGAAGACCAGGGTGAACACCAACACCGACGGCACCGGCGTTCAGAAGAACCCGGAGAAGGCGGAGGGCGCGAAGGCAAAGAAGCAGGAGGAGCAGCAGAAGCTGCTCAAGGGCCAGAAGATCGTTCCGGTGGGCACGTCGGGCTTCACGGTGGACGTCAGCTTCAACGTGTTCCAGCTGTCCAAAGAGGAAGACCCCTACAACGTGGGCCATCGCAAGATCGGCAACGTCTACTATGTGAAGACCACGGGCAGCGGCAGGAACGAGAAGTACTACTTCGAGATCAAGCCGGACACGGCCAACGGCTATACCGTGAAGGCCGGGGGCGATAACGAGGAAAAGAAATCCGACACCGAGGCGCTGTGGGTCTCCTACACCGACGGCTCGGGCAACGAGCGCAAGGTCGCCCTGCGCCAGGATTCGGGCTATTGGGTCGTGGACGCCGCCGACCTGCTGGGCCTGCCCCAGGGCGGCAACGCGACCGTGAACGTGCGCTTTACCGAGGACAAGCACGAAATCGAAAAGGAAGACATGGAAAACGGCGACGTGACCCTCAGCAAGACCAGCGCCAGGGCCACCGACGCCGTCACGATCACCTCCAAGCCCAACGCCAACTACGGCCCGGGCAGGATCACCGTGAAGTACCGGGACAAGAAGACCGGCAAAGAGAAGACCGTGGAGATGACCCCGGACGAGGACGGCGAGGTCGTGTTCTACATGCCCGTGCTGGCGGACGACACCAGCGTGCGGGTCAGCGCGGCGTTCAACGCGAAGACGCTGACGCTGATGAAGGACAGCGCGTCCACGGACGTGACCATCGAAACCGCGAACAAGGTCAGCGCCGGCGATAAGATCGCCGTCTCGCTGACGGACGACGCCGCGCAGGCCGGCAGGAAGCTGAACGACACCGCCCAGGTCACCTATACCGACCGGGACGGCCGGCGCAAGACGGAAAACGTGGCGCTGAAGGACGGCAAGCTCACGCTGCCGGAAGACATACAGGACAGCACCGACGTGCAAGTCGCCGTGAACGCCGTGGACAAGGCCCTCGCGCTGGAGGGCGGCGAGGCCAAGCTGGAACACGGCACGCTGAAGATCGACGCGGCCCGCGCCGACAAGGGCGAGGAGGTGAAGGTGTCCATAGCGCCGGAATCCGGCTACCGCTTCAAGCAGGGCAGCGGCATGGTGCAAATCACCACCTCCACCAGCACCTACAAACTGAAGCTGCGCCGGCTGAGCGACGATACCCTGGCCTTCACGCTGCCCTCCTCGATGACCAGCGCGGAGCTTCAGGAGGCGAAGCTGAACGTCAAGCTGAACGGCGCGTTCGAAGCGGGCAATCCCGATTCCAGCACGCTGAACACCAGCTTCGGGGCCGCCGCGGCGGTGTCGGTGGTGATCGCGAAGAACAGCGCGCTCATCTCCGGCGGCAGCGTGTCGGGAAAGGCGGTGAACCTGAACGCGTTCACCTCGGGCACCGGCAAGACCAAGGCCTCCGCGGGCTACACCAAGGCTGTCACCGGCCTGGCCGGCGGCTTCGGCGTGCAGGTGGATTCGTTCGACACCCGGGCGCTGGTGAAGAAGGACGCCGCCGTCAACGCGAAGAAAATCGAGATCACCGCCGAGGGCAGCCACGGCCTGGAGACCATCGGCAGCGCCGCGGGCGCGAAGCAGGCCGGCGAGACGGGCGTGGGCTCCGGCGTGGCCGTGAACGTTTCCAGCGCCGACGTGGCCGCCGGCGTGCAGGACGGTGCGACCGTCACCGTGAAGGGCGGCAGCGTGAAGCTCGAGGCCGTCAACAGGAGCAACGACAAGGTGAGCGCCAAGGCCGGCGCGAAGGCCGATACCGGCGTCACGCCGGTGATCGGCGTGGACGTGTTCGGCTCCGGCGCCAGCGCGTACCTGGGCAATATCGGCGGGGACAGCCTGAACGCGAACGCCGTGGAGATCTCGGCGGAGAACACCGCCGCCCACGACATGACCGCCGATGCCAGCACCGGCGGCGGCAGCGTGGCCCTGGGCGGGGCGTTCGCCGTCACCGTGATCCACGACGAGGCGCAGGCGCGGCTGGGCGAGAGCGTCCGCAGCGCCGCGGAGGACAGCGCCGTCACCGTATCCGCCGTTTTGAACGCCACCCAGGGCGTGAATGCCACCGCCGGCGTGTCCGGCGGCGTGAAGGGCAAGGCGGGCAAGAAGGGCGGCGCGGGCAGCGCCGACAAGCAGGTGGATTCCATACTCTCCGGCGCGGGCAACCTGGCCGCGAAGAACAAGTCGAACAGCCTGAGCCTGAAGGGCTCCGGCGCCCAGGACCGCCAGAAGGCGCAGACCAGCGAGGGCTCGGTGGGCGGCGCGGCGGCGGTGGCCGTGAACGTGCTGTCCACTGGCGCTTACGCGCGCGTTGGGGACGGCGTGAACATCGACATCGGCGGCGCGGTGGAGGTGACCTCCGGGAACCGCACCGAGACGCGCGTCAGCGCCAACGGCTCCACCGCCAAGACGGACACGGGCGTGGGCGTGGCCGTGGCGGTGAACGTGGTGAATCTGGACAACATCGCCGAGATCGGCAACGGCGCGGTGAACGCCGGGAGCCTGACCGTCTCCGCGCTGATGCCGGAGGCGGCGGACAACGACGTCGACGACATGAACACCGTCAAGATGGTGGAGACCCGCGACGCGCTGGCCTCACAGCTGGCGGAATACGTGAAGGACGGCATCAACGACGCGCTGTCCGAGTTGGGCGTGGACCAGACCGTCATCGGCGAGCTGGCCGCCGAATTCGCCGAGACCTTCGTCGATTACGTGCTGAAGGAGACCGGCCTCGGCGACCTGCTGGGCGACGGCGACTTTGACCAGAAGACGGAAAACGTGCTGAACGACCTGAACGACCTGTGGGATGCCGTGAAGGACTATCCCTCCGAGCTGCTGAAGCCGCTGACCACCCTGCAGGACGAGATCGACGCCCTGAAGCAGGTGAGTCCGAACAAGCTGAAGCAGGTGCTGACGGACGAGCTGAAGACCCAGCTGCCGAACCTGCTCAAGAGCACGGTGACGGCGGTGCTGAACCGGGCCAAGGACGACATCGGCGCGCTACTGCTGGAGGCCGTGAACTGCGGGCTGAAGGGCAAGGATTCGCCCTCCATCCGGGAAAAGGCGAAGAAGACGGTGAAGAACGCCGTGAAGGCGGAGTGGACCCTCTTCTCGAACAAGCTGCTGACCGAGGCGCTGACCCGCCTGCGCGAGGTGGTGCCGACGCTGACCCCGCAGAACATCGACCTGATCAACTCCGCCTTCACCACGTCGCTGGACGAGAAGAAGGACGGGTTCGTCAACTACCTGGTCGATACCTTCCAGAATAAAGTGTTCAACTACACCGCGGCCATCGACAAGATCGCGAACACCGATTTCAAGGCCAAGGCGAAGCAGATCATGACCGGCGCGCTGAACGCCTCCACGGCGAAGCTGGCCAACAAGGCCATTGAGTCGCTGGTGGAGAACCTGGACGTGCAGCTTGAGCCCGAGGACGTGTCCGACAAGCACGTGATCCGCACCGAGGCCGTCGCCGGCGCGGGCGCGAAGGACGTGGGCATCGCGGGCAGCGTGGCCGTGGCCGTGCTGAACGCGAACACCCGCGCCGCCGTCGCCGCCGGCGGCGACATGACGGTGGCGGGCGAAACCGTCGTGAGCGCCCGCGAGGCCCGCAGGGTCACCACCGTGGCCACCGCGGCCCTGGACGCCAACGGCAAGGCCGACGAGAACAAGGACGCCGGCAGGAAGGAAGAGAAGGACACCGCCGGCAAGGCCGAAAGCACCGTGCACCTGGGCGAGCAGCTGGAGGTGAAGTCGAAGGCCGGCGCGACGCTGGCGCAGGACGCTTCCGACGCCGACATCATCTGGATCACCCCCGCGGAGGGCTGGAAGATCACCGCGGGCAAGGACAAGGCCGCCTGGAGCTACACCGATTACACCTCCAAGGCCGACAAGAAGAAATCCGGCCCCGAGAAGACCGGCAAGCTGAAGGTCTACTCCAAGGTCGTGAACGGCGAGACGAAGTATTACATCAAGGCCTCCGAGGCCGAGAAGAAGACCGGCAAGCTGACCACGATCACCGTGACGCCGGAGGAAGACCTGCACACCCTCACGGGCCTGGATACCATCGACCTTCGTGACGAGGACGCGGGCACCCGCAAGAAGGTGCCCGACGGCCTGGTCAGCGTGACGGTAGAGGGCCGGGACGAGGCCGTGAAGGACGGCAAGCTGTCCGCGAAGACCACCGACACGGTGAAGGTCGCCATCGACAAGAAGAAGCTGTCCGGCATGCGGGTGGACGGCATCAGCTACAACACCGCCGACGGCAAGAACCACGAGGTTCCTCTTTCCGCCACCGAGAACGGGGATCAGATTGTGTATACCTTCGCCATGCCCGCCCAGGACGTCACGGGCATACTGGTGGAGGTGGACAAGGCCGGGGAAGGCGAGAACAATTCCGACACCGCCGCGACGGACAGCAAGGGCCGCTCGGTGGGCGTCGGCGCGTCCTTCGCCATGATCTACGGCGATTCCGCGGTGAAGAGCGAGATCAGGCGCGATGTGAATACCGGCGCGCTGGACGTGAGCGCCGAATCCGACCACGCCGAGCGCACGTCCTCCGTGTCCGGCACCGACCCGCTGACCGGCGAGCTGAATACCGACGCCACGAAGGACATCTCCGTGGACGCCTCCGTGGCGCTGGACATACTGGATAACGACGTCTCCGCCACGCTTTCCGGCGCGGCGAAGACCACAGAGGGCGACCTGAAGCTGACCGCGGCGGAAAACGCCGTCTCCGAGACCCGCGCCAGCGGCTACGCCGTGGGCAGCGCCACGGCCGTCGGCGCGGCGGCGGCGGTGAACATCGCCTCCTCCGCCGTGAACGTGGAGGCCGCGAAGGACCTGACCGTCGCCGGCGCGGCGCAGATCAGCGCCGACAGCCACAGCGAGGACGTGACCCGGGCCCTGGCCACCGCCATGGGCGCGGACATCGCCCGGAACCTCAACAAGGTGGGCGAGAAGGCCGAGAAGTTAGAGGAGAAGAGCAACGACCTGCTGGAGGGCAAGCTGTTCGGCAAGGACAAGGACGACAAGGACGGCGACAACGCGAACAACAAGACCGCCGACAACATCAACAAAAAGCTGGACAAGAAGAAGACCGAGGGCGGCAGCGACAGCAGCAAGAACCTGAGCCTGTCCAGCAACGCCCTGCGCAACCAGAATGTCACCGCCGAGAACGGTTCCGAGAGCGCCGAGGGCACCGACGAGGGCCTGAAGCAGATCAAGGACGGCGCCGGCACCGATCTGAACAGCGTCGGCGGCAAGGGCGACAAGAAGAAGATCCAGGTGGCCGCCGCCGTGGGCGTCACCGTGGCCAGCCACGAAGCCAGCGTGAAGGTCGGCAGCATCATCGCGAACAAGGACATCTCCGCCACCGCCGAGAACACCGGCAACTTCAATACGATGGGCACCGGCGCGGCCATGTCGCTGGCCCAGAAGGCCAACTCCATCGCCTTCGGCGTGGCCGTATCGGTGAACAGCAACAAGGCGAAGGTCGTGGCCTCCGGCGACATCATCGCGCAGGACGAGGGCGACGTCACCCTGAAGTCGAACCTCACCCAGAACATGGACGGCGTTTTCCGCGGCAAGCTGGCCGCGCAGGCGCTGGCCGGCAGCGTGGCGGGCAAGGATTCCGACATATCGATGGGCGGCGCGGTCAGCGTCGTGGTGTCCGGCGCCGAATCCGCCGTGAAGGCGAACGGCAAGAACATCACCGGCGGCAACGTGACCATCGAGGCCACCGACAAGAGCAAGCTGGCGGCGCGCGCGGGCGGACTGAGCGTGTCCAAGGGCAGCAGCGTCGGCATGGGCATCGCCAGCACCACCGTGGTCAGCTCCAACGACGTCACCGCCAATGTGGGCGGCGGCGCGACGATCAACACCAAGAGCTTCAAGCTGAATGCCGAGAAGCTGGCCGTGACGGACGCGGACTTCAAGCAGCTGATCGACATGCGGTACCTGGTGACGGACTCCAGCGAACTGAACGACGAGCAGCGGGAGAAGGCCAAGACCGGCCTCATCGACTTGCATAAGGGCGAGGACGACAACTACAAGGTAGAGGTGAATCTCTCCGAGGAGAAGCTGCTGGACGCGGTGGACGCCCTGAACTTCCTGTCCAGCCAGAACACCTACGCCGAGGCCATCGCGGGCTCCGTCGCCACGGGCAAGACCAAGGCCAGCCTGGCGGGCTCCTTCGCTGTGGCCGTCAACAACAACACCATCCGGGCGACGCTGGGCAAGGGCGTCACCATCAACGCCACCAATGGCAACGCCGACATCACCGCCGCCGACGGCGCGACCACCCGCATCATCGCGGGCAGCCTGTCCGCCGCTCCGGCCAAGGCCAGCGTAGGCGCGACCGTGGCCGTGCTGGTGAACAGCGACGAGGCCGTGGCCAAGACCGGCAAGGACGCGAAGATCACCGCCTCGAAGGACATCAAGCACACCGCCACCCAGACCGGCGACACCCAGGTGTTCACCGCCGCCATGTCCGTGGCCGCGGGCGTGGATGCCAAGGCAGCCGTGGGCGGCGCCATCAACGTGATCGTGAACAAGAGCGTGGCCGAGAACACCCTCGGCAACGGCGCGGTCGTGAGCGCGGGCAGCAACGCCAACATCGACAGCAAGGCCAAGTACGACCTGATGCTGATCTCCGGCAGCGCCAGCGTGTCCGCCGGCGCGAACGCCAAGGTGGCCGCGGGCGGCACCATCAATGTGATCGTGGACAGCACCAGGGCCACGACAACGCTGGGCAACAGCAATACCGTCACCGCGGGCAAGGACCTGAGCATCACCTCCGACGTGTCCGACCAGATGATCTCCGGCGCGGTTTCGGCCTCCGCGGCCCTCTCCGCCACCGGCAGGAGCGGCGCGGGCTCGGTGAACGTGATCGTCTCCAAGTCCGTGGCGAACACCGCCGTGGGCGACACGGCGAAGCTGACGGCCACCGCGGGCGACCTGGCCCTGAAGGCCAACAACGACGCCTGGATGCTGAACGCCACCCTGGCGGCGGCGGGCAGCGCGGGCGCGGCCATCGGCGGCAGTTTCAACGTGAACGTGTTCAACCGTGCGGCCGACGTGGTGATGTCCGACGGCACGCTGACGGCGGGCGGCAACCTGTCCGCCCAGTCCAGCGGACGGGACACCACCATCCTGGCGGGCCTGGCCTTGGCGGGCAGCGTGACCGGCGCGGCCGTCAGCGGCAACGTGGGCGTGCTGGTGGAGAACAACGACATCCACACCAACATCACCAAGGGCGTCACCGCCAGGGCGGGCAAGAGCGCCCTGCTGGAGGCATACTTCAGCGACTTCACCGTGGGCGCGGCGGGCAGCATCGCCTTGTCGGGCTCCAGCGCCGCGGTGGGTGCGACCGCCCTGACGGTGGTGAAGAACAACGACGTGCGGACCAGCCTGGGCGAGAGCGCCATCACGGCGGCGGGCGAGGATGTGGTCAAGAGCCTGTCCGGCGAGGAAGCCAACGGAATTTATGTGGGCGCGAACGCCAGGGAGACCCAGTTCCTGGGGGCAGCGGGCGTGGCCGCCGCGGGCAGCGCAGCCGTCAACGGCGTGGTGGACGTGCTGGTGAACAACAACACCGTCGTCGCCGACGCCTCCAGGGCGGCGCTGAACAGCGAGTCGGAAGACTGGAGATTCAGCAGGATCTATTTCGAATACATCACGCCGATGACGAAGAAAGGATATTATTGGTGCAAAACCGCCTCCATGGCCACATTCATGAATTATGTGAAGAGGTTGCAGGAGGGCAGCCTGACCAGCCTGAAATACTGGGTGGACGGCAGGCTGTACGACGTGAACGTGAACGACCTGTCCTTCCCGAAGCTTAAGAAGAGGGGCGGCATCGCCGTGAAGGCGGCGGACGACACGAAACAGATCCTGCTGGCGGGCGGTGTGAGCGCGTCGGCCAGCGCGGGCGTGGGCGCTTCCGTGGTGACCCTGGTGTCCAACAAGGACGTGAAGGCCCTGGCCCACGACATAAAGGCCGGCGGCGACGTCTCCGTGGGCGCGGACAATAAGGACGACATCACCCAGGTGGCCGTCAACGCGGGCCTTGCCGGCAGCGCGGCGGTGCAGATCGGCGCGGCGGTGCAGGTTTTGAAGAGCAAGGCCGCAGCCGAGGTGGGCAGCGAGGTGAGCGCCCGGGACGGTAAGGTGGACATCCAGGCCAACAACGATACGAAGCTTCTGAACGCGGCGGGGGCGGTGGCCGGAGCCGGCGGCGCGGCGGTGACCCCCGTGGGCGTGGTGACCTACTTCTCCGGCGAGGCCAGGGCTTTGCTGATGAAGGGCAGCACGGTGAAGGCGGCCACGGACGTGAACATCCACGCCAGGTCCAGCAAGGAGATCGACCTGTACTCCGCGGGCTTCGCCGTGGGCGGCGGGGCCGGCGTATCCGGCACGGCCAACGTGATGGTCAGCAAGGACAAGACCCGGGCGGCGGCGGAGCAGAACACCTCCGTGACCGCGGCCGGCATGAACGTGGAGGCCAACAGCGACTATAAGCTGACCTCCGCCACTGGCGTGCTGGCGGGCGGCACCGCGGGCGTGGGCGTGAACGCCGTGGTGAGCGTGCTGAAGAGCAACACCACCGCCGAGGTAGCCGGCAGGGCCAACCTGTCCGGCGACCTGAAGGTGACGGCCAGCGGCAAGCGGAGCGTGACCAACCTGGGCGCGAACCTGTCCGCCGGCGCGGTGGGCGTGGGCGTAAACGTGATGGTGCTGGTGGCGGGCACGAAGATGAGCCAGGACGCCGCCGACATGCTGACCTACGGCAACGCCTCCAGCAAGACGAACGCCAACAAGACCTTCGATCCCGACAAGTTCCTGGGGGCGAAGGGCGTATCCGGCACCTACAAGGAATACGAGAAGGACGCCAACGGCAACTACGCGCTGGATGGGAACGGCAACCGCAAGGTGAAGACCAGCGACACCCTGAAGGCATCGGAGCTGACCGCGGACGTGGCGGGCAACGGCCACTACGAGAGCAAGCAGTCCGTGGGCAGCACGGGAACCAAGGACGGAAAGAAGCAGGGCACCTTTGACGCCAGCTCCGGCTACCGCAGCGGCGACTTCGACAACAAGAACTACAGCGACAGTGGCGAGACCCAACGGGGCGAGAACCTGAAGGCGAAGGACACCACCGACGTGGCCAACGCCAAGAAGGTGAACACCTACACCTATACCGGGGACCCGGAGGACGCGGTGATCGCGCGGATCACCGACACCGCCGTGATCGAAAAGGCGAGGAACGTGGCCGTATCGGCCAGCCAGCCCGTCACCGCCGACCTGTTCGGCGCGACGGTGGGCGCAGGCGCGGTGGGCGTGGGCGTCACCGCCGCCGTGGCCATGCTGCGCAGCAATGTGCTGGCCAGCGCGGGCGGCGAGATCCAGACGGCCAGCGGCAACGTGTCCGTGACGGCGGAATCGAAGTCCGGCGGAAGCGTGGCGAACCGCAGCAGCGACCTGAAGAAGCTGCTGAAGAACCTCGATCCCGCCGCGGGCGGCATCCGCGTCATCGGCGCGACGGCCTCTGCCGGCGCGGTGGGCGTGGCCGTGGCCGCGGGCGTGGTCCTTAGCGACAACATGACGCAGGCCACCCTGGGCGGCAAGATCGGCAGCGCGAAAAACGTGATCGTGGACGCCAAGCAGGACTATGGCCACATCACCGGCGCGGTGGGCGCGCTGAGCGCGGGGGCCATCGCCGTGGGCGCGTCCGTCTCCGTGGTCCAGTCCAACGGCACGGTGAACGCCAAGATCCTGGACAAGGCCAACATCACCGCCAGCGGGGACGTGAAGGTGACCGGAACCGGGAACCAGAAGGCCACCTCCGTGGCCGTCACTGCGGGGGCGGGGGCAATCGCCGCCAACGCGGGCGTGGCCCTGGCCATCAACCGCATGAAGCAGAACACCGGCATCGGCAGCGGCGCGGTGGTGAACGCCAAGAACATCACCGTGAAGGGCGCTTCCGAGACCGCGGCGGACAGCGGCCTGATCGGCGTGTCCGTGGGCGCGGGGGCGGTGGCTCTGGGGGCGGCGGTTTCCCAGGTGAACGCGGAGCTGGATACCTACGCGGACAACGCGACGCTGAAGGCGGCGGGTGGAACGGTGGAAGTATCCAACGACGTGGTGAGCTCCGCCACCCCGAACGTGCTGTCCTTCGCGGGCGGCGGCCTGGCGGCGGGCGGCAACGTGCTGCTGGCCTTCAACGAGACGAAGAGCCGGGCCCGGGTGAGCGGCGGCAGCGTGGAAGCCGGGACCCTGATCGTGGCGGCCAACCTGCAGGGCAGCGTCACCTCCAAGCTGGAGGCGGCTCAGGCGGGCGGAATCGCCGTGGGCCTCTCGGTGAACTACGCGGACATGCAGGCCCTGAACCGGGCCGTGGTGGAGCGGGCCAAGGTGAACGTGGACACCCTGCTGGTGCAAACGGGCCGGAGCAGCCACGACAACAGCAACGCGGTGGCCCAGACCATCACGGGCGGCATGGGCTTCGCCTCCATCAGCCTGAACGCGGCCATCGCCCGGAACAAGACCCGGAACTACGCGGTGGTGGATGGCGGCGAAATCACGGTGAAGAAGAACGCCCAGATCCGCGCCCACGACCTGGCCAAGGCGGAAGCCAGCGCGCAGGGGGTGCAGGCGGCAGGCCTGAAGATCGCGGCCAATACCGTGGTGGCCCTGAACGACGCGGACACCCGCACATCGGTAAAGACCGACAAGCTCCAGGCCGATGGGGTTACCGTGAAGTTTGAGGTATACCAGCGGGCCAACACGGACGCGAACATCCAGACCGGCGGCGGCGCAGTATTCGAGGGCACGGCCAACGTGGGCGTGGCCTACGGGCGCTCCAGCGGCGTGATAGACGTGAACGTGAAGAAGCTGACCGCTGGAAACGTCAACGCGGTCAACGACACCTCCAGCGCCACCAATACGAAGATCACCAACGGCGCCTACGCCGCCGTGAAGGCCACGGCCATGATGGGCGCGGCCTTCGGGCAGGGGGTGTACGACACCAAGGTCACGATGGGCGACGGCAGCAATGTGACCGGTAATATGACCCTTACCACCGATTACGGCGACCGGGTGAAAGCGGACGTGACCCCCCACAAGGGCGGCCTGGATGCGAGCCTGCTGAAGCTGACCGTTAACCTGGCGGCGGCCCGGAACACCTCCTACGCGGGGGCGGACCTGGCCGTGAGCAGCGGCACGGCGAAGGTGGGGAACCACGCGACGGTGAAGAGCATCGGCACCGGCACCGCCACGGCCACCATCAACCCGGTCAAGATCGAGGTGAGCGGCGTCAAGGTGGCGGCGAACTTCGCCAACGCGGATATGTCGCTGAGGAAGGCGGCCACCATCCACCTGAACGAGGGCACCCTGAATCTGGGCAACAACGCCTACGTGCAGGCCATCTCCCGGCAGGCGGAGGCCAGCGCCAGCCTGGGCAACGCCGGCTCCAGCGGCGCGTCCATCAGCCTGGCCAACCTTACCGAAAGCCGCGCCTACGCCCGGGAGAACATGAGCAGCACGGCGGCGGTGATCGGCGCCGAAAAGACAGAGAAGCTGACGGAGCTGTACTATGACGTATGGCATGACCGGTATGGGTATATGGGGCGCTATCCGGAGAAGGTGGCCGAAGAGACATGGAGGGGCGGAAGCACCTATCTTGACCCGGTTTGGTTGGAGGTGGGCACAAAGAAGGTCGCCAAGGGCAACCTGAACGCCAACGGCCTGGTGGTGGAGGCTGTGATGGAGAAATCCAGCGGCAAGAGCAACGCCAAGGCCAGCACCAACGGGGCGCAGAACGTATCCTTCCTCACACTGGGCAACCTGACATCCTCGTCCACGGCCAAGGACAGCTTCAGCACCATGCTGCGGGGCGTGAACGTGAACGTGGACGGCGACGTGATCATGACGGCACGGGTACGGGCCGCCTCCAGTGCCGTGGGCGCGGCCCCCGGCGGCTACCAGATGATCAGCGGAGGCGTTTCCAACACCTATGGCTACATCGGCACGAGCGGCGACCGGCAGAGCGTGCAGGCGCTGATCGGCGAGGGCGTGAAGATCAAGGCCGGGAGGAACGTCACCATACTGGCGGAGAACAACGCGGAGGCCACCTCTTCCTTTGCGAAGAGGGGCGGGTATTCCCTGGCCCAGGTGAACAGCTCCTCTCAGCCCACCAGGTCCTGGGTGGATACATCCCTGGTGGTGGGCGCGCAGGCCGAAATCAACGCCCAGGGCGCATTGAGCATGACGGCCCAATCGAACATGACCAACAAATCCGAGGTGAACAGCTCCAGCACGGGCCTGCTGCTGAACGTGGCCACCATGAAGGGCTATAACGAGGTGAGCGAGAACATCAGCCTGCTGATCGGGTCGCGGGCAAAGCTGAACAGCGGCGCCGACATGCTGATCAAGGCGGGCAGCAAGGCCAACCTTCGGGCCCGGAGCGATTATGCCGGCTCCTGGAGCCTCATCGGGGGTCAGCGGGCGGAGTCCTACAACAAGGCCACGCGCACCATGGAGGTGAGCATGGCGGATGACATGACGGCCACCGCCGGCGGAAAGCTGGAGGTGACGGCGGACCTGGGCACCGGCGACGACATCTACTCCAACGCGGAGGAAGAGGTGCGGGCGGCGCTGGAGTTTGCCAAGAGCTACGCCGAGGTCAATGGCGTGTACCGCAACAAGATCAATCTTGGCGCGGTGGAGCTGACCGCGGGGAAGGGCCTGAACATCACCGCCATGATGGGCGGCAGCATCAAGGCCGACGGCAGCGTGGACGCGGCGGAGAACTTCAAGATTGACGCCGCCCCCACGGGCGAGTCCTACATCGAAATGGTCCTGGACAACGGGATCAACATCAACCGCAGCCGGGGCACGACCAGCGACGCTTCCGCGAAGCTGATCAGCCGCGAAGGCGGGGTCAACATCAAGTCCAAGATGGAAAGCCTGAAGATCACCGCGGATAACTACGTGGAGGGCAGCGGCCTGCTGGGCGGCGTGGACGCCTACGACACGATCAAGCTGAACATGGAGCCGTTCATCTGGATAGACGGAAGCATACTGAACGGCGGAAGCGGCGGCGTGAACCTGCGGGCAAATTACGGCGAGAACGGCAACGCCCAGGTGACGGCAAAGGCGAATTCCGCGCTGTACGGCGTCGGCTACGAGGGATCGCATGTGAAGGTGACCGGCAGGGGCGACGCAAGGATCTACACGACATGGGAGCCCAAAATCTACTCCGGCGTCGTCCAGGCCAGCGGCACCTTCACCCACGTGGCCAGCACGAACTGGTACACCAGCAGGCAGACGCTGTGCACCGGCTGGGGGACATCCATAGGCAAACGCAAGGACGAATCCAACCACACGTGGACCGCGTTCTGCGCGTTCTGCAGCAACGTGGGCAGCAACTGGGGCCAGTTCGATTACGGATTTGGTTCAATCGATACACGGCTGGCCAGCCTGTTTGAGAAGGCCCTGGCGCCGGTGAATGACATCAGCCGCATGGTGAACGACCTCGGCTACGTCGTCAAGGCCCGCTACGGCGAGGAGGACGATAAGGCCGCCGAAGCGATCTACGTGCTGGATGTGGAGGCCCCGCTGACGAAGGACGTGACCTTCGGCAAGGACCGTCTGGCGAAGTACCGCCTGTGGACGAACGCCCAGACCCAGCACGGTGTTGACATGCTGCCCAACGCCACGCGGCTCTACAGCGCTCCGTCGCTGGATTACGTGTCCGAAGTCATCCGCGGCGATGTGCGGGGCGACGGCGGCGCGTACAATATCGACATCTTTACCGCCCTGAACGCCAACGCCTTCCGGCACCCGGTGATCCCCATCGGGGCCAGCGGCATGCTGGATTTTGCCACCGGCACGTTCACGCTGCCCGCGAGCTCGGATTTCGAGCTGTACCTGCACGAGGTTTCGGGCCAGTGGCTGCTGAATGAGCTGGAGAAGGGCTTCATCCGCCGCATGGACGCCGATCAGGACGCGATCAACACCTACGTGCTGGACGATGATTCGAAGCAGACGCTGCCCACCGGCCCGATCATTGAGGGCCTTGCGCCCGATGGCGAGGCGGAGGGCCGGAAGCGGTACTGGCTGGGCGACACCCCCGAAACCGCGGCGGACGACGGGCAGGCGCTGGTGTACCTGCTGCACGACGAGGCCACCGACGAGCTGGACGCCTTCCGCACCAGCCGCGCGATGCTCGACGCGGGCGAGCGCCCCGTGGACGTTTCGCTGTACCTGTTCCGCGATTCCAAGTCCGACCGGATGGGCGAGGAGAAGTACAACGCGCTGTTCTTCGATACGCCCGAGGGCGAGAAGAGCCTGGTCAAGGTGATGACGGACGTGCTGGAGGGCCGCGATCTGGAGGTGCCCAAGAGCCTGCGCATCGTGCTGCGCGGCTTCGACCTGGGCGCGGATCTGCCGGCCTACAGCCTCACCGACCACTTCTTCGCCATGAACGACGGCGTGGGCGGCAAGGTGAGCATGTTCGACGGCTTCTATGAAGCCACCTTCGACGGCGATGTCTTCGACAGCGACTATACCCGCGTCGAGGGCATCGTGAACAACGACCTGACCGTCACCGTCAAGCAGGGCCAGTCCATCTGGCCCGAATGGACCGGAAAGGACGCCGCGGAGGACATCGGCGGATAAAGCTACAAGAGACTTGACGGCGTGTGGTATAATGAAAATGAACTGCCCCTGCCGGAAGACGCTGCCGCGGCGTGAGGGGGGAGTGCGTATACCAAAAGCTTCCCCATGTCAATGGGGAAGTACCCGCGAAGCGGGGGATAGGGCCACCCAAACGAACCGCATCGCGCGAACGACACGTTTGAGGCCCCCACCACCGCAAGCGGTCCCCCTCCCCGCCTGCGGGCAGGGAGGTTATGAACGCTCTATGGAGGACGATGTGAAAGGAAAACAGCTGATTGTGCTGGCGGCGGTGTTGCTCTGCGCGCTGGCGCTGATCGCCTGCCCGGCCCTGGCCGAGCCCGACGACGAGCCGGCCGAATGGACGGTGCTGTTCTACTTCTGCGGGTCTGACCTGGAGAGCCGGCACAGCCTGGCCACCGGCAACCTGCAGGAGTTCACCGAGCTGTACTACCCGTTCAACGCGCTGCCGATTTATATCGACGACGCGGAAAACCGGCTGGACGCCGATATGCTGAAGCCGTCTGGGAAGGTGCGCCTGCTGGTGCAGACCGGCGGCAGCCGGGAGTGGCACGCCCAGGCGCTGGGCATGGACGTGGACCCCGCCGCCCTGCAGCGCTGGCGCTACAGGATGTACGGCGTGGACGAACAGGTGACAAGCGCCATCTATAACGGCTTTGAGCTGGTGGAAACGCTGCCCCTGCAGAGCATGGCCGACCCGCAGACGCTCTCCGATTTCATCCGCTGGGGCGTTCAGACCTGCCCGGCGAAGAAGTACGCGCTGGTGCTGTGGGACCACGGCGACGGCGCGCGGTCGGGCCTGTTCATCGACGAGCTGTTCGGCAATGACGCCATGAACCTCTACGAGCTGAAACAGGCGCTGGCGGACGGGGGAACGCGCTTTGAGGCCCTGATCATCGACGCCTGCCTGATGGCGAATATCGAAACGGCCTGGAACGTCAAGGACTGGGCCAATTGGCTGGTGGCCTCGGAGGAGACCGTGCCCGGCAAGGGCACCGCCGTCGGCGAGTGGCTGCAGCAGCTGCTCTTCAACCCGGAGGCGGACGGCGAATGGCTGGGCCGCCTGATCTGCGATACCACCTGCGTCAAGTACGCCAGCGAGGCGCAGGAGGCGGCGCGGTCCACGCTCACCTGGTCGGTGATCGATCTTTCAAAGGCGGGCGCGCTGGCGGAGGCCGTCGATCGCCTTTTCACGGAGCTCGGCGACGAGATGGACAGGTATCCCGAAGTGTTTGGGTATTATTTCCGGGCCCTGTTCAAAACGGTGGAATACGGCGACGGCCAGCAGAACATGCGGGATCTGGGCAGCCTGTTTTACAGCAGTGATCTGGCGCTGTATTCCAGGCGGTCCGTGCGCCAGGCGGGGCTCCAGGCGCTCCTCGAAGCGGTGAACTACTGCGTGCACGGCGACGGCCGCAGCGACGCGCGGGGGGTGTCCTACTGCTATCCGGCGGGCTTTGGCAACGACCAACTGGACGTCTACGCGCAAAACTTTCCGATGCCGGGCTATCTGGCCTACCTCGACGCGATCTCAAGCTGGACCGCGCCGGAGTGGGTGTATGAATCCGCCCGGCGCCTGCCTGAGATCGATGCGATCGACGGATTAAAGATACTCATGCGCAGGAGGATGTTCGCGGACGGCATGCCGGGGTTGTTGATCGAGCCCAAATTGATGTCGAATGTGGAGAGCGTCTGTTACAGCCTGTACCGCCTGGACGAAGAGACGGGCGAGACGGTACGCCTGGGCCGCACGAACTGCCTCAGGGGCTTTTTGAACGACGAGAGCCTCGACCTCGCCTGGCGCGCCTCCGACCCCATGCATTGGCCCGCCATCGAGGGCGAGCTGATCTGCATGGATCTGGTCCGGGCCGAGGACGGCAACAAGCTCTACAACGTTCCGGTCATGATCGGCACGGAGCCCTGCGTGCTGCGCTGCGGGCGTCGGCTGTACGACGAAAACTACGAGAAAATCAACGAATACGAGATCTACGGCGTGTGGGAGGGCTACGAGATCAACAGCACGCTGCTGGACCGCAGCGTGACGCCGCTGCCGGAATACGTGGGCCGGGAGTACCGGCTGATGTATCCGGTGGACGGCACGGAGGCGCTCGACAGCCCGGTCTACCGGTTCAGCGCGCCGATGACGATGTACCGGGCGCTGGACGTGGCGGAGATCCCGCTGCCGGCGGGCACCTATTTCCTGGAATACGTGATCGAGGACGTGTTCATGCGCACGATGACGCTGGAGCGCATCGAGATTCACTGGGACGGTGAGCGCATGACCTTCCCGGAGGGCTTCCGATGGGAAGACGATGAATGGATCGAGGCCGCGATGGGCGCGGATGAAGAACAAAAGAGGAAGTGAGCAAAGTGGACAAAGTGATCAGGCTCTTCTGCATCATAATGTTCGACGGAAACTCGGGCGTCGTGGGCGTGATCGTGCACGCGCTGTTTCTGGTGGGGCTGTGGCGGCTGCTGGAGAAATCCGGTCTGAAGGGCTGGTGGGCGCTGATTCCCGGCGCGCGGGATTACCAGCTCTGCCGGTGCGCGGGCCGCGAGCCCGAGGGCCGCGTCTACAGCGTGACGGGCGTGGCGGTTATCGTTCTGAGCGCGGTGATGCTTTTTACACAGCCGGACGTGGAAAATGCAGAAACGCCCAGCGGCATCGCCATCGTTTTGCTCCTGCTGATGTTTACGCTGGCCATGGTCCAGTTCTTCTACGGCATACGCGTGTGGCGGGGCCTGATCGAGGTCTACGGCGTGCGCAGGCGCTGGATGTGGCTGTGGCTCATCAGCTACACCTGCTGGATCCCCGCGCTGCTGTGGGGCTTCAGCGACAAGTACCGGCCCGAATGGCAGGTGGAGGACATCCGCGCCGAGATGGCGCGGCTGGCCTCATCCGGCAGCGCCACCGTGATGGACGAGGGCCTTACCGTGAACCTGCGGGAGCGCAGCGCCACCGAATTCTTCCAGAAAAAGGTGCTGCTGCGGGACATCCACATGTCCATTCCCCAGGGCCACATGGTGCTGCTGCTGGGCGGCTCCGGCGCGGGCAAGACCACCTATCTGAACGCCATCAACGGTTACGAGAAGGCCGACGCCGACGTCATGCTCAACGGCACCAACATGTACAGGCAGTACAAGAAGATGCAGTACGAGGTGGGCTTCGTGCCCCAGTCCGAGATGATGCGCGGCAAGGACACGGTGCTGAACACGCTTCTGGACGCGGCGAAGCTGCGCCTGCCGGTGGACGTGTCCGCCAAGCAGCGCCGCGCGCGGGTGGACGAGGTGATGGACATCTTCGGCCTGAAGCCGGTGAAGAACAACCTGGTGGAGAAGCTCTCCGGCGGCCAGAAGAAGCGCCTGTCCATATCGATGGAATTCATCAGCAACCCCTCGCTGTTCATACTGGACGAGCCGGATTCCGGCCTGGACGGCGTGATGGCCCGCGAGCTGTTCGTGCAGCTGCGCAAGATCGCCGACACCGGCAAGATCGTCATCGTGATCACCCACACGCCGGACCGCGTGATCGACCTGTTCGACGACGTGATCGTGCTGGCCAAGGACAGCGCCCGCACCGGGCGGCTGGCCTGGTACGGCAGCATCGAGGACGCGCGGAAGTTCTTCGGCCGCGAGAAGATGGAGCAGATCGTCAAGTCCGTCAACCGCAAGGAGGAGGGCGGCGACGGCCTGGCCGACGAGTTTGTGATGAAGTACGCGAAGGAGGTGGCATAGCATGGCCGAGAAGCAGACGGGCAGAAGCTCCCGGAAGATGGCCATACGCCACCGCGGCCGCACCGCGCAGGTGGGCATCTACTTTGGCAAGCTGATCCGCATGTTCGTGTACCAGAGCGACTGGAAGGTGCTGCCGATGGCGGCGCTGATCGCGGGCCTGGTGGGCATGGTGGTGCGCAGGAAGTTCTTCCTCAACATGGAGGGCACGCTGATGGGCGCGTTCGCCATGGTGTGCGTGGCCATCTGGAACGGGTGCTTCAACTCGATCCAGGTGATCTGCCGCGAGCGGGACGTGATCAAGCGCGAGCACCGCTCGGGCATGCACATCTCCTCATACATATTCGCGCACATGCTGTACCAGGCGCTGCTGTGCCTGGCGCAGACGGTCGTTACGCTGTACGTGACGATGGCGGTGGGCGTGAAATACCCCGCCGCCGGGCTGGTGACGCCGCTGTTCCTGGTGGACTTCGGCATTTCGATGTTCCTGATCACCTTCGCGTCGGACATGATGTCGCTGTGGGTGAGCACCCTGGCGCGGACCACCACCGCGGCCATGACGATCATGCCCTTCGTGCTGATCTTCCAGCTGGTGTTCTCCGGCGGCATGCTCACGCTGCCCGCGTGGACGAAGCCGCTGACCCACTTCACCATCTCCAACCCCGGCCTGAAGGTGATCGCCACCCAGGCGGACACCAACCATCGCCCCTTCGTGACGATCTCCGACATGATCGGCAAGATGCGGGACAGCGAGATCGGCGGCACCGTGACGGTGGGCCAGGTGCTGGACCTGGTGACGGACACCGACAACGAAACCGTGCGCGAGCTGCGCTCCAAGCAGCTGGGCCAGGTGATCACGCTGGGCGAGATCCGGGACGCGCTGGAAGGGTCCGCCACCTTTGAGGCGTTCAGGCAGGAGCACATCCTGGAGGACATGACGCTGGGCGACGTCGTGCATTTCATACTGGAGGCCGAGGACCTCCAGACGCTTCGCGACTACGACTTCGGCCTGCCGGGCATCACGCTGGGGAAGCTCCTGAAGGACATCGCCGAGACCGACGGGGCCGCTTCGCTGCTGGAGAAAAAGATCACTCAGACGACCACCGTGGGCGACGTGTTGGACGCCGTCAACGCGGCGGGCGTCATGGAGAAGTACGCCGACACGCAGATCGACGCCACCTTCACCCTGGGCGAGGCCATCGACCTGCTGGCGAACAACCCGGACGTGCAGGCCAGGCGGGACCAGGAGATCACGGTGAAGACCACGCTGGGCAAGCTCCTGAACATCGTGGGCGAGGACCGGGTGAAGGCCTTCCTGGAGGAAAAGGCCGCGGCCACCAGCTACAAGGCGGACTATGAATTCACCCTGGACAACGTGGTCGATTACTGGGCGCAGCTTTTGCTGTTCGTGCTCGCGTTCGCGCTGCTGGCCACGATCACGCTGGAATTCATCGACAAGGACAAGCGCTGAGCCGGCCCGGATTTGTCCCGGACGCGGCCTGACGCCGCCGGGCGGGCAGAAGGAGGAACACGGACATGAAGAAGCGCTCCCAAACGGCCGCCCTGTTGGCCCTGGTCCTGGCACTGCTGACGGCGCGGGTGGCCTGCGCCGAACCGGGCGACGCCATGAAGGCCATATTCGACGCGCTGGTGGCGGAGGATTCCGCCTACAGCGATATGAAGGGGCTGTATCAGCAGTTCTACGAGAACGCGACCTTTGAGGAGACGCTGTCGGACGACGCCATCACCATCACGGCCGGCGGCAGCGCGTACATGGAGGGCAGCTGGACGTTCACGCGGGACGGCGATTACCTGACCGCCGCCTTCGCCAAGGACGACGACACCGGCCTGAGCATCACCACCCAGGTCCTGGACGCGGTGGCCGTCGCCTTCGGCATGAACCCCACCCTCACCCAGAGCTACGTCAACGGCCTGAGCGCGCTGAAGCTCGAGAGCGACAACTTCAGCATCGCCGAGGACGGGGTCACCGGCGCGAGCAACGTCCGCATCAACATCGCCGGCCCCTGGGACATGAAGGAGCTGGACGACATGGTGTTCGACGAGAACACGCTGCACTGCGGCGCGCTGGACGCGGACGGCACCAGCATGGGCAGCAGCATCGGCAAAGTCATGATGGTCGCCAACGGCGACGTGAACGATCTCACGGTGCTGCTGGGCGAGTACGGCGGGCTGGACGAACTGGCCTACCGCTCCATCATCAACATCGCCGGCGTGATGCGGCCCAAGGGCTGGCAGGACTTCACCGCCGCCTACACCGAGCTCGCGGACGCCCAGGATGAGGGCTGGTCCGTGAAGCTGAACGCGGACTGGTCCACGGTGGGCATGTTCATCGAGGACGTCAACCGGGCGTACAGCTACGCGCTCATCCGCTTCGGCGCGTAGGCGCGCGTCGCAGGCGGCGGCAAACGGGAATGGAACGCGGCCTTCCCGCGGGAAGGCGCGCACATAATAAACCAGACGAGGAGAGCAGATCACATGAAGTATCAGATCAAGGGAGAGCCGATGCCGGTCGTCATCTGCCAGCTGGAGCAGGACGAGCGCGTCACCTGCGAGTCCGGCGCGATGAGCTGGATGAGCCCGAACATGGAGATGGAGACCTCCGGCGGCGGCCTGGGCAAGATGTTCGGCCGCATGATGTCCGGCGAGAGCATGTTCCAGAACCACTACACGGCGAAGCGGGGCCCGGGCATCATCGCCTTCGCCTCCAGCTTCCCCGGGGCGATCAAGGCGTATGAGATCACGCCCTCCACGCCCATCATCTGCCAGAAGAAGGCCTTCCTGGCCTGCTCCGAGGGCGTCGAGCTGAACGTGCACTTCCAGAAGAAGCTCGGCACGGGCCTGTTCGGCGGCGAGGGCTTTGTGATGCAGAAGATCTCCGGCAACGGCTTCGCCTTCCTGGAGATCGACGGCTCCACGGTGGAATACAACCTGAGCAAGGGCGAACAGCTGGTGATCGACACCGGGTATCTGGCCATGATGGACGCCACCGTGAGCATGGAGATCCAGCAGATCAAGGGCGTGAAGAACGCGCTGTTCGGCGGCGAGGGCCTGTTCAACACCGTCGTCACCGGTCCCGGCCACGTGCTGCTGCAGACGATGCCGATCACCGGCCTTGCCGAGCTGATCGCCGGTCTGATCAAGCCGAAGAACTGACAAGACATATCAATAAAAGGAGTGGACACGATGAAGAACCGCATTTCTCTCATTTCCCTGCTGATCGCGCTGGCGCTCGCGCTGGCGGCCATGACCGGCTGCGCCTTCGCCGAGGGGGAGACCGTCGAACAGGAGCTGCCCTTTGAGCAGTGGAACCCGGACGCCCCGTCGCTGAAGGCGCTGATCGGGTACATCGAGGCCGTCACCGACCCCGACTCCCCGGACTTCATCCCCGAGGTGGACCGCATCGCCACCTTCGACATGGACGGCACCCTGTGCGCGGAGCTGAACCCCACGTACCTGGAGTACTACCTGCTGGCCATGCGCATCCTGCAGGACCCGACCTACGCGCCGGACGCGGAGATGCTGGCCTTCGGCCGCATGCTGCGGGACTGCGCGCTGGACAAGTCCTTCCCGGAGGGCATGGACATGCTGCACGCCGTCCACGCCGCCAAGGCCTACGCGGGTATGACGATGCAGGAGTTTGCCGACTTCGTCACCCGCATGCTGGTGCGCGAGGCGGACGGCTTTGAGGGCATGACCTACGCCGAGACCTTCTACCTGCCGATGATCGAGGTGGTGGAGTACCTGCAGGCCAACGGCTTCAAGTGCTACATCTGCTCCGGCAGCGACCGCTTCATCTGCCGCACGTTCATCGAGGGCATGCTGGACATCCCCTATGAGAACATCATCGGCATGGACGTGGCGCTGGAGGCGACCAACCAGGGCGACGCGGACGGCCTGAACTACGTGTTCACCAGCGAAGATACGCTGGTGCGCACGGACCGGCTGCTCATCAAGAACCTGAAGACCAACAAGGTGCTGCAGATCGCCCAGGAGATCGGCCGCCAGCCGGTGCTCTCCTTCGGCAACAGCTCGGGAGACGTGAGCATGCACAACTATGTGCTCTACAACAACCGCTATAAGAGCGCGTCGTTCCAGCTGATCGCCGACGACGAGGTCCGGGACTACGGCAACGCCGCCAAGGGCGAGGAGCTCAGGGCGAAGTGGGAAGGCATGGGCTTCAACGTGATCTCCATGGCCAATGACTGGAAGACCATCTACGGCGAGGACGTCAAAAAGACCGGCGAGTTCCACTGGTTCAGCGACCTGGCGGAGAACCTTGCGCCCGTGGAGGCCGAAGAACCCGAGGCTGAGGCCGAAGACGTGCAGTACGTGATGTACCTGGGCACCAACGACAAGGACACCAACAAGCCCGTGTTCACCCAGGCCGAGGCCATTGAACAGGCGAAGGCCATACTGCTGAAGCACTTCGGCGGCTACACCATCCAGGAGGCCAACGGCGGCTGGGTGGACGGCGACACCGAGTATCAGGAGTACACGCTGGTGATCTACCTGTCGGACACCACCGAGGACGCGGTCCACGCCGTGGCGGACGAGCTGATCGAGACCTTTAACCAGAGCTCCGTGCTCATTCAGACGAACCCGACGCAGACCGAGTTCTATTCGGCCAACTGAGCCACAGACCAGCCGCGCTGAGTCCGGCGCGCAGGGGAGGGGATACACTGTGAAGGAATTGACCGTAAGAGCGACCGTCGGGAACATCCCGCAGGTGACGGCGTTCATCGATGCGCTGCTGGAGGACGCGGGCTGCTCCATGAAAGCGCAGATGCAGATCGACGTGGCCATCGACGAGCTGTTCGGCAACATCGCCCACTACGCCTATCCGGGCGGAGCGGGCGACGCCGCCGTGCGCTTTTCGCTGGACGAGGCCGCCCGCACGGCCACCATCACCTTCATCGACAGCGGCGTCCCCTTCAACCCCCTGGCGCAGGACGAACCGGACGTCACCCTCTCCGCCGATAAGCGGACGGTGGGCGGCCTGGGGATATATTTGGTCCGCAAGACCATGGACCGGGTGGACTATCAGAGAAGAGACGGCATGAACATACTCACCATCACCAAGACCATTTAATCAAGGGAGGAAAGCCAAATGAACATCACCAAGACTGTGAACGGAAGCACGCTGAACGTCGCCCTGGAGGGCCGCCTGGACACCGTCACCGCGCCGGATCTGGAGCAGGCGCTGAAGGGCAGCCTGGACAGCGCCGATGCGCTGGTTCTGGATTTCGCCAAGCTGGACTACATCTCTTCCGCCGGGCTGCGCGTGCTGCTGAGCGCCCACAAGACCATGAGCAAGAAGAGCGGCATGAAGGTCGTGAACGTCAACGAGATCGTCAAAGAGGTATTCGACGTCACCGGCTTTGTGGACATACTGGACATTGAATGAGGGGGAGCTGCGCCATGATCGTTTCCGATAAATTCATGGTCAACAGCGACGCCGGGCGCATGGAGGCGGCGCGGTACGCCACCGAAAACTTCGCCTGGCAGGCCAAGCTGTCCAAGCGGGACACGCTGCGCCTGGACCTGCTGGTGGAGGAGACGCTGGGCATGGCCCGGACCATGCTGGAGGACTTCTACGGCCAGATCTGGTTCACCGCCGAGGGCAGGGCCTGCGAGATCCACTTCGAGGCCACCGCGGACATGAACGCCGACAAAAAGGAGGAGCTGCTGTCCGTGTCCAGCACGGGCAAAAACGCCTCGGCCAAGGGCTTCATGGCCAGGCTGGGCGAGACCATTTCCGGCATGCTGCACAGCGCCGGCAAGTCGATGGACGCCTACGGCCAGCAGACCATGAAGTACGGCATCGTGCACACGCCCGACATGGCGGGCGCGAGCACCGGCATGGTGACGGTGTGGTCGCTGCAGAGCTATGTGAGCGACCTGAACGCGGCCCCCGACGGCGATACCGGTGCGGAGGCGGCCTGGGACGAGCTGGAGAAATCCATCGTCGCCAAGCTGGCGGACGACGTGATCGTCGGCGTCAGGGGCGATCGAATCGACCTCGTGATCAAGAAGACCTTCTGACCCGACGGCCTGATAGATCGGAGGAATTGCCGTGAACAGACGTGTTTTTTCAGCGCTGACGCTGCTGCTCTGCGCCCTGTTGGCGTGTGCCTCTGCCCAGGCGGAGCCCGCGGCCCGCGTCAGCTACCTGGGCCCGGAGGGCACCTACACCGAGGAGGCCGCGCGGTTCTTCTTCGGGGAGGACGCCTCGTTCATGCCGAAGCAGACCGTGAACGACGCCATCGCCGACGTGCTCTCGGGCGAGGCCGACTGCGCCGTCATTCCCCAGGAGAACACGCTGGGCGGCGCGGTGGTGGGCTATGTGGACGCGCTGATCGCAGCTTCGGACGCCTTCGTGGTGGGCGAGGTGGTGCTGCCCATCAACCAGACGCTGATGGGCGTCCCCGGCGCCACGCTGGAGGACGTGAAGACCGTCTGCTCCCACGCCCAGGGGCTCACCCAGAGCGCTAAGTGGCGGGCGGAGCACCTGCCGGACGCCGAGGCCCTGGAGATGGCGAGCACTGCCGCCGCGGCCAGCTACGTGGCCGAGCAGGGCGACAGGTCCATCGCCGCCGTGGCCGCCCCCGGGGCCGCCGCGCTGTACGGCCTGGAGGTGCTGGCGGAGAACGTGCAGATCACCGACGCCAACAAGACCCGCTTCTACGTGCTGTCCAAACAGCCGCTTCAGGGCGAGGGGCTGACCCGCGCCGTGTTTGTGGCGACCTGCCGGGCCGATTACATCGACGACATCATCGTCCGGGCCAACGCGTCGGGCCTGGAGCTGGTGGTGCTGCACGACCGGCCCGAGGGCAGTGCCCTGGGCAGCTATCACTATATCCTGGAGGCCGAGAACCCGGCGGGCGTCACCGCGGCGCAGATCGACGCGCTTCTCGGCATGGACGGCGTGCGCTTTGCCGGCTGCTTCAACGCCGTTGAAAAGCGCTGACAGGCGCGGCTTCACATCCCGTATTTGTCTGATATTGTCCAGTTTGCCTGACGGCCCGTGAAAACGGGCCGTTCTTAACATAATAAGAGTATAAATAAACCAAACGAAGGCGCATCTACGCAAAGGATGGGTGTCTATGAGCCATGCCTGGATGGTGTTTGCCGCCGCGGCCGCGCTGGTGTCCGCGTCCGGGAGCAAGCCGCGCAACGCGTTGAAGCTGCCCTCCTTCAGAGGGGTCGCCGAGGTGCGTTCCGGCATTCCCGGCCGCCTGCGGCTGTACATGCCCGCCATCGCCGAAAGACCGGAAGCGGCGGAGCGCATGAAGGCGCAGCTGGAATCCACCGGCGCGATTTCTCAGGTGCGGCTGAACCCGCGCACGGGAACGGCGCTGTTTCTGTATGCCCCGGATCGGGTGGAGGCGGCGGTGGTCGAGGGGGCGGCGATCCGACTGATGGGGCTGGACGCCGAAATCAACCGCCAGCCGGTCAGCCGCATGGAGACCAGCCTGCGAACGCTTTGGGACGCGGTCAACCACGGCGTCATGGAGGCGACAGACGGGCTGATGGACGCCCGGATGCTGGCCGGTTCGGCGCTGACGGCGGCCGCCCTGCGCGGGCTCATCTCGGGCGGCGCGACGGGCCCCGGCGCGCTGACGCTGCTCTGGTGGGCGGCCAATGTGTTCAGAAGGCGCGGCAATGATTGACCCGCGGGAGCGCCTGATACGGCATTGCCTGAAGCCCAGGGTGGAATGCGACCTGCCCGGCCGCCTGCGCCTGCGCTTTGCGCGCCATGCCCTGCTGCCGGAGGCGGCGAAGCCCTACCTGCACTACGTGGAGGACGTGCTGAAGCTGCTGCCCGGCGTGCGGGCGGTCCAGCTGAACCCGCGCATCGGCTCGATACTGGTGCTGTACGAACCGAAGTCGGTGGGCGCGCGGCAGATCTTAAGATGGGTGGACATCGTGGTGGACACCGGCCTTGAGATCGCCCGGGAGATCGACGCGGAGGCGGTCGACGAGGCCCGCCTCGCCGAAATGGTCCGCGCCCGGCTGGTGCTGCGCCTGCCCCATATGTGAGAACAAAGAGGGTATACACCGTGTTGAAACGTGAATCGGCCCGCGACTGGATGAAGGCGCGCATCGCCCACAGCCTGCCCGGCCGCCTGCGGCTCGTGGTGCCGGGGCTTCAATACATACAGGCCGAGCGGCACGAGCTGGCCCGGGCGTTGGCGGGGATTCCGGGCGTGCGCCGCGCCCGCGTGAACGTGCCCACCGCCGGCGTGCTGCTGGAGTACGACGGGAAGCGGCTGGACGCGCCGGTCATGCTGGAGCGCGCCAACCTGGTCATCCAGAAGTACGCGATGGTGGTCTACCGCTCCCGGCACACGGGTCGCCAGGAGGAGGGCGCCGAGCTCTCGATGCCGGTCAACACGCTGCTGAAGCGGCTGGCCGTGAACGCCGGGGCGATGGCGCTGGGAAACACCGTGTTCAGGGCGGCGGGCGCGCAGAGCGTCCTCGGGCGGTTCACCTCCGTGCAGGCGCTGGCGAGCCTGGGGCTGTCCGCGCCGATCGCCCGCAGCGCCCTGGAGGGCCTGCGCCGGGACATGCGCCCCAACGCCGATTTTCTGACCGTGACCTCCATCGTGGCGAGCCTGCTGCTGGGCAACGCCAATTCGGCGCTGATGATATTGGCGCTGTCAGACCTGGCGGAGATGATGACCGCCTACACCATCGAAAAGACGCGCGCCTCCATCAAGCAGATGCTCTCCGTGGAGGACGACAGCGTGTGGAAGGTGAACGCGGACGGCGGCCTGACGCGCTGCCCGATCTCCGAGACGCGCGCGGGAGAGGTCATCGAGGTCCATACCGGCGAGAAGATCGCCGTGGACGGCGCGGTGCGCTCCGGCTCGGCGGTGGTGGACCAGAGCGCCATCACCGGCGAGTTCGTGCCGGTGGAGCGCCACGCGGGCGACGAGGTGTTCGCCGGCACGGTGGTCAAGAACGGCAACATCCGCGTCGAGGCGCGCAAGGTGGGCGATCAGACCGTCGTCTCCCGCATCGTGGGCATGGTGGAGGCCAGCGAACTGAAGAAGGCGCCGATCCAGCGCTACGCCGACCGCTTCTCCAACTACCTGGTGCCGCTGAACTTCCTGCTGAGCCTGACGGTGGGGCTGGTGACGCGCAACCCCCAGAAGGCGCTGAAGATGCTGGTCATCGACTACTCCTGCGGCATCAAGCTCTCGACGGCCACGGCGTTCTCGGCCGCCATCAACGCGGCGGTCAGGCAGGGCATACTCATCAAGGGCGGCGCGTACATCGAGCAGATGAGTCAGGCCAACACGGTGCTGCTGGACAAGACGGGCACCATCACCGAGGGCAAGCCCAAGGTGGTCTCGATGCAGGTGCTGGCGGAAGGCATCGATGAAAATGCGGTGCTGGCCGTGGCGATGGCCGCGGAGGAGACCAGCTCGCACCCGCTGGCCGGGGCCATACTGGCCTATGGCGCCCAGAAGGGCGTGGAGATCCCCGCCCACGGCGAGGTGGTCACCGAGGTCTCCCGGGGCAGCCGCACGACGGTGGACGGCAGGACGGTGCGCGTCGGCAACCTGAAGTACATGCGGGAGAACGGCGTCAGCGCCCGAAGGACTCTGCCCGAACCCGGCGTCAGCATCGCCAACTACGTGGGCGTGGACGGTGAGATCGTGGGCGTGCTGTTCGCCATGGACAGCCCGCGGGAGAACGTGCGCCGGGCGGTCAACAGCCTGCGCTACGACGGCGTGGGCGACATCGAGCTTCTGACCGGCGACATGGAGGGCCAGGCCGCGCTGGTGGCCGAGCTGATCGGCGCGGACGGCTATCGGGCGCAGCTTCTGCCGGAGGAGAAGGCCGAGGCGGTGCTGAAGCTGCAGACCCACGGCAACGGCGTGGTGATGGTGGGCGACGGCATCAACGACGCCCCGGCGCTGGCCTACGCGGACGTGGGCATATCGCTGGGTGGCAAGTCCACGGACATCGCCATCGAGACCAGCGACGTGGTCATCAGCCGCGACGACCCCATGATGATCTACGCCCTGCGCCGGCTCTCGCGGGAGACGATGCGCATTGTCCAGCAGAACTTCGCCCTGGTGGTGGGCATCAACACGGTGGGCCTGATCCTCGGCGCTTCCAGCGGCATCTCCGTGATGATGAGCGCCCTCATGCACAACATGTCCACCATACTGGTGGTGGCCAATTCGCTGCGGCTGATGTTTTTCCCGCCCATTGACGTCTGAGGGGAGGCGAGGGCATGAAATGCGAACGCGGCGCGCTGCATTTTGAGGTTTTGCACGCGATACCGGGCCGGCTGCGGGTCCGCCTGGAGCGCCCCATCGCCTCGGAAGGCCTGTTTTCGGGCCTGGTGGGCGTGAGGCGCTGCCGCTACAACCCGCGCCTGCAGACGCTGGTGTGCGAGTACGACCCGGAGCGCGTGGGCGAGGACAGGCTGATCCAGCGCATGGGCGCGGTCTACGCGGGCGCGGTCGGGGCGGAGCTATTGCACGTGCGGCGGCCGGAGGAATCGGGCTTTTCGATGAGCCCCACCGGCATACTCTCGCTGGCGCTGATCGGCGTCGACGGGGCGCTGAACCTGGCGGGCTCGCCGCTGACGGGCGTCAGCCGGTGGTTCTCCGCCGGGGCGACGCTGGCGGCGGTGATCGAGCACGCCCATCAGGAATTGGAGTCGAAGGGCACCTTTGACCCCGAGGTCATGTCCGTGGCCTACCTGATCAATTCCATCGGCAAGACCAACAGCGTGCAGGCGAGCCTGGTGGCGTGGGCGGCGACGTTTGGCCGCCACCTGATCCCCAGGGCGCCGCGGGAGCAGGAATACCTGGTGCGCCGGGAAGGGCGGCGCACGACGCTGATTCCCGTGCAGGGCAGGCGGGACGGCGCGGACTTCGCGGGCGCCATGCTGCGCCGCGGCACGGAGATACTGACCAAAGCGAGATAAGGAGGACGAGCAGCATGTTTGGATGGACCGGGAACACCGTATGGAAGGGCATATTGATCGGCGTCGGCGTCAGCGCCGTCGGCTTCTATGCCTATAAGAAGAACGAGGACAGGGTGGACGGCTTCCTGCGCCGCCACGGCATGGACATCAGGCAGCGCGGCGCGGACTATGAGACCATGTCCGTGGAGGAGCTGATGCGCACGAAGGAGACCATCGAGGACCTGATCGCCGAGAAGGAGCTGCAGGAGCAGAGCGTCACCGTGGAAGCGCCCGAGGCCGAGGCCTGATCACAGCTTCCGCCATACAGCGCCGCCGGTTTCGGGCGGCGCTGTATGACGGCATTGCGTTAGCAATAACTAATTATATGGGAGGCGCGGCGGCGGGTGATCTATCACCTGTACAAGCTGCCGATGGTGAAGACCGACAACAAACGCGTGACGCTGCGGGACGGTCAGATCCTTCACATCGGGGGCATCAAGGTGGAGTGCCTGCTGGTGCCGGGCCACACCTGGGGCCACATGGTGTATCTGATCGACGACGAATACCTGTTCACCGGAGACACGATCTGGTTCGGCGCGGACGGCGGCTACAGCTTCATCAGCACGCTGGCAGAGAGCAACAGGGTGGCCGTCCGAAACCTCGAAAAGTTGGAGGTGAACCTTCGGGCGCGCAAGCGCCGCATCGCCGTCATCACCGGCCACACCGGCTGGTCGGACGATCTGGACTTCGCCTTCGCCCATCGGGACAAGCTGTGCTCCCTGTTCCGAAAGCGCGTGCCCGACCCCGAAGCGCCCTACGACGGCTACATCGAGGACGACGACACCGAGGAATGGGCGCGGACGGTATTGCTGAAGAAGAAGGCATAAACATGGAAATGATTCCACAAATCGCACCGGGCATACTGATACCGTTTCTGGGCACCAGCCTGGGATCGGCGCTGGTCTTCCTGCTGAAGAAGCAGCTCTCGGACCGCGTGCAGAAGGTCCTCACCGGCTTTGCCGCGGGGGTGATGGTGGCGGCCGCCTTCTGGAGCCTGCTGCAGCCCGCGCTGGAGGCGAGCACCGCCATGGGCGCGCTGGCCTTCCTGCCCGCGGCCATCGGCTTTCTGGCCGGCATGGGGTTTCTGCTGCTGCTGGACATGGTCACCCCGCACATGCACATGGACCGGCAGAACGAGGGCCCGAACAGCGGCTTCAAGCGCACCACCAAGCTGATCCTGGCCGTGACGCTGCACAACATCCCCGAGGGCATGGCGGTGGGCGTCGTGTACGCGGGCTTTCGGGGCGGCACGGGCATCAGCGCCGCGGGCGCGCTGGGCATCGCCATACAGAACTTTCCGGAGGGCGCCATCGTCTCCATGCCGCTGCTGGCGGAGGGCATGCCCAGGCGCAAGACCTTCTGGATGGGCGTGCTGTCCGGCGCGGTGGAGCCCGTCGCCGCCGTGGTGACGCTGCTGGCCGCGGGGCTGGTGACGCCGGTTTTGCCGTATTTCCTGGCCTTCGCGGCGGGGGCGATGATGTACGTCGTGGTGGAGGAGCTGGTGCCCGAGATGTCCCAGGGCAAGCACTCCAACACCGGCACCGTCGCGTTTTCGCTGGGCTTTGTGCTGATGATGATACTGGACACGACATTGGGGTGATCATGATGAAGTATATCGGAATGCCCGCGGGCAAGTGGCTGATGTTTTCAGGCAATTTCAGGGAACAGCTCTCGAAGACGCTGGGCTTCACGCCCTCCCGCGCGAAGGAGATCGCCCTGCTGGCCAAGCGGAAGTACAAGTGGATCATCCGCGGCCTGCCGGAGTTTGAGAAGGGCGACCGCTTCAAGCTGAACATCGTCAGCTGCGCGATGTTCTCCGCGTTTTTGCTGGAGCTGCCCGTCAGGCCGACGGTCGATCAGGCGGCGGACTACTACCGCAACGCCATGTCGACCGGCGTGATGAAGGCGTTTTGCCGCATGGCCGGCAGCCGCAAGTTCACCCGCGGGGACGTCCGCGGGATGAAGAAGACCGCGGCGCTGAACGCCGCGGACCGCAACCCCTATTCCTGGAACATGACCTTCCACCCCTATGCCGATGGCAGCGGCTACGAGGCGCGGTTTACGAAGTGCGGCATCTGCGCGCTGATGCAGGAGCTGGGCCTCTTCGCCTACGTGCCCGCCATGTGCCGCCTGGACTACGCCATGAGCGAATGGGGCGGCGCGAGCGACTTTGTCCGCCAGTACACGCTGGCCTCCGGCGGCCCGTACTGCGATTGCGGCTACAAAAAGAAGGATCTTCACGTTTTCTTGTGGGATTCCCCTCTCAGGCGCTGCGCGCCAGCTCTCCCCGTCACCGGGGCGAGCCAAGGCTACCGCGCGGGTGCGCTGAC
>CACYTF010000011.1 GCA_902777335.1 uncultured Eubacteriales bacterium | reverse complement strand
GTACAAGGTGCCCTCGCACTTCGTGGTGTACGATGAATTCCCGATGCTGGGCAGCGGCAAGATCGACGGCGTGGCCCTGAAGAAGGACGCGCTGGAGCGGATCAAGGAGGGCTGATCGAACCCAACGGCGGGTCGGGAGGCGCCATCGTGGATCGACACGCAGTAAAACCGTGATCCCGGATGAAAAGGGGTGGAACGAATTGAAGAGAATCCTCGTGTCGGTGCTGGCGGCGCTGCTGCTTCTGCCCGCGGCCTGTTCTGCTTGCCTGGCGGAGGAGGATCGTCCCGTGCTGACCATCGGCGATTTCAACGACCGTTCGGCCTTCTACAGGGAGGGGGAGGATCAACCGGGGATTCTGAGGTATACAACGGGTACACGGACCCGGCGCATTCCATGTGGTGGACGTCCATGGCTTGGTACAACAAGCTTTACCGCGTCGGAAGGGCGGACGGTTCCTTCGATATGGAGATCTTTACCCAGACCTCCGCGCAATTTGAGGCGATATGATCGATTTCGTCACCGTGTCCCGGGAATACGAAGCGGCGTCCATGACCAACAATCTCTCCCGGGACATTTGCGCGCACTACGACGCCCAGCTGCCCTCGGACGCATTCTACAACGCCGGCGGGCTGGATTTCCGAAACGACTGGGGCGAGGCGATCTCCTCCACCATCAGCAGCATGGACCGGGACCAGCTGCATCTGCTCGCCGAGGCCGAGGCGATTTTGGAGGACGTTCAGGTGGACCTGATCCTGGCGGAGACGGACGAGGCGTTTGAAGCGATCCGGGAGGAGACGATCCGCAAGCTGATCGAGATGGGCGAACCGGAGGTGTTCGAGGTCTATCGGCAAAAGTGGGACGCCGCGGCGGCCATCGTCGTGCCCATGGTTTTTAAGGTGCAGCGCGAAAACGGGACGAGCCCTACGCGCCCGGGCAGTACGAGCGGCAGCCGTGAGCCCACATGGAAGGATAATCACAATGAAGCAAAGGCTGAAATCCCTTCGATTCCGCATCCTGCTGCCGATGATCGCTACCTCCGTCAATGAGGTCAGGAACATCCTGTCTCCCGCGTGGACGCTGATTCGTAAGGTTTCGATGGAAAACTATGAGCGGGTGATCGGCGGCGTCCGCGCCTCCGTCATCGCTCTGGGCGGAATCATCCTGCTGGTTGCTCTGATCCTCTATGAAGCGTGGCTGAGAAGGTTCTTGCGTCAGTTTTCCTCTCTGCTCAAGGGGATCGTCCGCATGGGGAAGGGCGACCTGGAATCCACGGCCTTTGAATCCACCTCCATTGAGGAATTCAAACAGATGCAGCGGGAGATCAACCGAACCAGCGCGGCCCTCTCCCGGCAGATGGATACGATCCGACGCATGGAGCGCGAACAGATGGCGCTGGAGAACGAGCGCAAGGAACAGGAGCGGATCGCCCGGGAGCTGAGCATGGCCAGGGACATCCAGGCCAGCGCGCTGCCGCAGACCTTTCCGGCGTTCCCTGACCGAACCGAGTTTGATCTCTTCGCGTCCATGACGCCGGCCAGGGAGGTGGGCGGGGATTTCTACGATTTCTTCCTGATCGACAGCGACCATCTGGCGCTGGTGATCGCGGACGTATCCGACAAGGGCGTCCCGGCCGCGCTGTTCATGATGGCATCCAAGACCCTGATCAGAAACGAGCTGATGGCCGGCTGCGATCCGGCGACCGCGCTGGAGCGAGTGAATCTGCAGTTCTGCGAGCGCAATCCCTCAAAGATGTTCGTCACGGTGTGGCTGGCCGTGCTGGAGCTCTCCACGGGTAAGGGCCTGGCCTGCAACGCGGGCCACGAAAACCCGTGTATCCGGCGCGCGGGAGGAGCGTTTGAACTGCTCAAATACAGGCATGACGTGTTTGTCGGCGGCCTGAAAAGGGCGAAGTATCGGAATCGCGCATTCGAGCTTCACCCCGGCGACTGCGTGTTTGTCTATACCGACGGCGTGCCGGAGGCGACCAATGCCGTCAAGGCCATGTTCAGGGCGGAGTTGCTGATCGACACGCTGAATCAGGACGCGAACGCCAGCCCTGAAGAACTGATCCACCGGGGTCACGAGGAGGTGAAGCTGTTTACGGGCCATGCGCCGCAGTTCGACGACATGACCATGCTGTGCTGCGAGTATCGCGGATAGAGCGCCACGACGGCGGCTCCGACCTGGAGGGGCATGTCATCAGCGTCGACGCGGTGGACCTGAGCACGACGCAGGATCTCAAGATCCCGGTGGTCGTGCAATTCGCGGAGCCGACGCCTATTCCGATATCGTCGGGGCGATCTATGTGATCGAGGTGAAATGACGTCGGTTTTCACAGGTATACAAATTTAGGAGGGTGTGTTTATGAAAAAGATAACAGTCGCGGTTGTTTGCATTGTGATGGCGGTCCTCGTGTCCGTCAACGGCCTTGCGATGGAGAACATCAGGCGGGGACAGAAGGGCGAAGCGGTAAGGAAAGTCCAGGAAACGCTGATCTCGCGGGGCTATCTGGACGGCTCCGCGGACGGGATATTCGGGCCGAAGACAGAAGCGGCGGTACTGGCCTTTCAGAAGGACAACGGCCTGGACGCGACCGGCATCGTGGGTGAGGCGACCTACAGCGCCCTGAAAGTGGACGCCGCGGCGGTTGAGCCGGGCGCGGAGATCGACCTTGCAGAGGTCTTTCCCTCATGGAATCCGGACAGCGAATCGCTTCGGGTGCTGGTTGATTTTGTGAATGATTCCACGGACGAAGCGAGCCCGGGTTACCTTGCTCCCGAGGATCGCGTCGCGACGTTTGACATGGACGGCACCATACTCTGCGAGAAGGCGCCGGTTTATCTGGACTACTGCCTGACGATGTATCGCGTGCTGGACGATCCGACGTACAGCGCGACCGAAGAAGAGCGCGACGCCATGCAGCAGGTGCGCGACCACGCCTATTCAGAGGGTGAGACGTATAAGCCGGAGGGCATTACCAAGGACGACCTTGTCGCGTCGGCCTTTGCCGGCATGACGCCCGCTCAATTCCGCGCCTACGTCGCCGACTTCGCCGACAAGGTGGACGCGGTGGGCTTCGAGGGCATGACCTACGGCCAGTCGTTCTACAGGCCCATGATCGAGGTGATCGACTTCCTGCACGCCAACGATTTTGACGTGTGGATGGTCTCGGCCTGCGAGCGCGAGGTCGTGCGGGCGCTCGTGGGGCGCTTCGGTATACCGTTCGATCACGTCGTCGCCACCGACGTGCCCTACGTGGCCTCCGGGAAGGGCGACGAGCCCGCCGACGCCTACAACATGGGCCAGGACGAGGAGATGCTGCTCGGCGCGCCGCTGGACGCCGTGGAGTGCGGCAAGTCGGGCAAGCCGGCGGCCATCGCCCGCGAGATCGGAAAGCGACCGGTGCTCGCGTTTGGCAACAGCACGGGCGATTATTCGATGCTCAACTACGCCCAGGGCAATCCCGACCACGCCGGCATGGGCTTCTTCATCGTCTGCGACGATACCGAACGGGAATACGGCAGCGCCGAAAAGGCGGCCGCGTTCTATGAAAACGCGGCGGCCGAGGGCTGGACGGCGATCTCGATGGCGAACGACTGGAAGACGATCTACGGCGACGGCGTAAAGAAGACCGGGCTGCCCGGCGCAGAGGAAGAACTGTCCGACGCGGCATAGACGAAGGATGAGATGATCAAGGTTTTCCGCGCCGGTATAACTCTTGACGAGATCGAGGCCGAGCGAGAGGCATCCCGCAAGGCGTTCCTGCTTGGCGTACTTATCAGTTGAACTGAGCCCGCGCTATTCATATTTGCTGTTTCTTCCTCTTCTGCAAAGGAAAGCTCCGCCTGATCCAGATTCCCTGATCAGTCGTGAGCTCCTCCCCGTCAGACCTGGAAGATCAGACCCTTGCAGAGTCAAATTCCAGTCTGTCGTCAGCTTCCTCTACAGAGTCGCCTGATACTATTATACCTATTTCCCTCAGGAGTGGATGGGGCACAGCGACTTCTCAACCACGGCGAATATCTACGCGCACCTGGACTTCAATTCCAAGCTCTCGTCGGCCCAAGCCATGATGAACGGTCTGGGAATGAAGCCAGTGACGACGTAAAAACCCCGTCTGATCGCTCAGACGGGGCGTGGCGGAGGCGGTGGGATTCGAACCCACGAGGGCTTTCACCCTACCTGATTTCGAGTCAGGGCCGTTATGACCACTTCGATACACCTCCACGGCAGACACCATTATACCCCATCGGCGGATGAAATGTCAAGGCGGGGAGGGGGAATGAGGCGAAAGTTTCGGAAAAATAACAGCAGCGTGGGCGAAAGAGGCCCGCGGGGGCGGTATAATATAGGGCAGCACACACACAGAGGTGAATCGCGCATGAACAGTGAAAAGCCGCGGGCGCTGGTCAATTACCACACCCACACCTGGCGGTGCCTGCACGCCGACGGCACGGAGGAGGAATACGTCCGGCGGGCCATCGGGCGGGGGTTCGAGGTGCTGGGCTTTGCCGACCACACGCCCTGGCCCTATGAAAACGGCTACGTGGCCGGCATGCGCATGCGGCTGGACCAGCTGGACGGCTACCTTTCCACCGTGCGGGCGCTGGGGGAGAAGTACGCCGGGCAGATCCGCATTCCCGTGGGCCTGGAGTGCGAGGCGTTCCCGCAGTACATGGGGTGGCTGGCCGAGCTGAAGGCGAAGTCGCTGGACTACCTGATATTGGGCAACCACTACGACCTGCGGGACGACGCCGATCACGAGGCCTTCGACATCGGGGGCGGCTTCTACTTCGGGCGCTGCACCCGTCCGGCCCACGTGCGCCGGTACGCCGAGCGCACCATCGCTGGCATGCAAACCGGGCTTTTTGACTACGTGGCCCATCCCGACCTGTACTGCCACGTCTACGCGCGGTTCGACGCCGATTGTGCCGCCGCCGCGCGGGACCTGTGCCAGGCCGCCGCGGCGCTGGGTTTGCCGCTGGAGTACAACCTGCTGGGCATACAGTACCACGCCCGGCCCTCGGAGCGGGGCGCGCTGGGCTACCCCTGCGAGCGCTTCTGGGAGATCGCCGCCACCTGCGGCTGCAGGGCCATCATCGGCTTCGACGCCCACCGGCCGGAGCATTTGGATCGGGTGGACCTGTTCGACAGGGCCCTGGCGTTTTTAAGCGGGCTGGGCATCGAGCGGGTGTCCCACCTGAATGTATAAGGAAAGCTGCCTCGATCGGGGCAGCCTTCTTGTCTATTCCTGCGGGGGGAAGTAGGCCTGCGCGGCGTTCATCGCCGCCTGCAGCTCGCTCCTGTCCAGCGGCCGGAAATCCCAGACCACGTTGGCGTCGCCCCGGCGGCGCCTGGTCTTCAGCAGCGGATTCTTCTTCCGGTTGGCGCGCAGCCAGCTGTTGCGGCCGCTGACGAAGGAGAGCTTCGCCTCGCTGCCGTCGGGCCGCGTGACGATGAAGTCCGCGCCGACCTCGGCCTTCTTGCCGAAGCCGAATATGCCGCCCATGCCCTCGGCCTTGTTGAAGACCTCCTGCACCCGGTATTCCAGCGCCCCGGCGTCCTCCAGTATGAAGTCGTCGTCGGTGCCGAAGCCCGGGCCGATGATCAGCCAGTTGCGCCCGTTAAAGCGGCACACGGCCGTGAAGCCGCCGTTGTCGTTCTGGGAGAAGAGCATATCCTCCGGCGCGAAGCCCTGGCCCTCCAGCTTCTGGGCAAAGGCGAGGCGCTTGTCCTCCAGCTTCTTCAGGTTCGCCCTGCGTGCCTGTTCCTCCGCGCTGTCAAACAGTGCCACGTGCATCCCTCCAATCCTGTCGCGTTCAACTATAGCACACCCGGCAGTGCCTGTCAAATGGGTCAATAGATATTTCATTACTGTTTCAAACATATTACAAACACAATTCGGACATGTTTTTTTTGAATTTCAAAACGGCAGGAGATGCATGGCCCGTGTCGAATTCATAACCGACAGGCCATAGGTATGCCCATGGCCCATCCATACGCAAATAGGAGGCGCGGCGACCGGCGCGCCTGGGACCAGAGGAGAGAGCATGACAGGGATGAAAGCAGGCGTCAGGAAGCTGGCGGCGGCGCTGCTGATGGCGGCGCTGCTGCTGTCGACCGTTGCCGTGCCGGCGATGGCGGAGCCCTTCGCGGCCATCGTGACCGCCGAAACGATGACGGTCTACGGCGGGGCCTCCATGAGCCAGGCGCTGGGCACGCTGGACAAATACACCGTGGTGCGCGTGGTCGGCTACTCCAACACCATCGCGAAGATATCCTATGAAGGGAAAATCGGATACGCGAAAATCTCGGACATGAAGCGGGTGGACGCCGTGGCCCAGAAGGCGGCGCTGAAGTCCGAAGCGCAGGCGTACCGCACGCCGGACGAGCAGTCCGAGAACGTGCGCCTGGCGGCGGGCACCGAGCTGTACCTGTTGGCGGAGTCCGGCGACTGGGCCATGATCGAGTGCAAGGGCTATGTGGCCTATGTGAAAAAGGATCTGGTGGAAAAGCAGGAGGCCGCGGCCTCGCCCTCGCCCGACGCCGGGGTGGTGCAGCCGGGGCAGGAGACCGGCGTCACCGTGCGCAGCTATGACGCCATGGTGATCTCGGACACGCCCGTGTACCGCAAGGCCAGCGACGCCGGCAAGGCGCTGGGCACGCTGAAGGCGGGCACCCAGGTCGTGGTCCGCGCCAGCAACAGCGAGGGCTGGGCCTGCATCGAGCTGAACGGCAAGCAGGCCTTCTGCCGCCTGGACAGGCTGAAGGAGGGGGCCGTGCCCGCGCCCACCGTCGCGCCGACCGCCGCGCCCACTGGCGACGGCGATAAAACGGTGAAGCGCCGGGGCGCCGTCAGCGCCGACAGCACGGCGGTGTACCGCGAGGCCGACGCGGCCAGCCAGAAGCTGGGCACGCTGAAGATGGGCCGCGAGGTGAACGTGATCCGCTGGGACGGCGATTGGGCCTACATAGAATTGAACGGCAATTACGGCTACTGCGCGCTGTCTGACCTGGTTCCCGTGGACGACGGCACGACGTCCGCCTTCGCGCCCAGCACGGCCAACGCGAAGACCGGCAAAGTGACCGCCAGGACCCTCGCGGTGTACCGCACCGCCGGCACCGGCGGCACGAAGCTGGGTACGCTGAAGAAGGGTCAGACCGTGAACGTGCTCAAGACCGAGGGCGGCTGGGCCTACATCGAGCTGAACGGCTACTACGGCTTCTGCCAGACCAGCGGGCTGAGCGTGGACAAGAGCGAGCAGAGCATTCCCGCGGGCTACAGAAAGGCCGACATCACCGCCACGGTGATCACCTCCGACGCGCGGGTGTACGCCTCGCCCAACCTGGACGCCGAGAACGAGACGCTGAAGCTGGGCGCGGAGTTAAAGGTCGTGGCCTACAACGGCAGCTGGGCCTGCGTCCAGCAGAGCGGCAGCTATGGCTTTGTGCCGCTGAAGGCGCTCAGCAAGGCCGTCTACAGCCCCATCAGCGGCGACGGCAAGGACCTTCTGACGCTGCTGAAGGCGCTGCTGTGCGCCGGCTATTACGACGCCGAGCCCTCCGAGAGCTACAACGCCGCGGCCATCGCGGCCATCAAGCGCTTCCAGAAGGCCTGCGGCCTGGAGCAGACCGGTGTGGCCGATCAGAACATGCTGCGCATCGTCTACAGCGGCAGCGCGCCGGTGAGCGGCCTGCTGTACAAAAAGCTGTCCAGCGGCGATTCCGGCGACGACGTCAGCCGCCTGCAGGCGCGGCTGTACGCGCTGGGCTATCTGAGCAAGACCACCAGCCTGGACGGCGACTACGGTACCACCACCCAGGCGGCGATCAAGCTGTTCCAGAACGCCAGCGGCATCACGGCCAGCGGCACGGCGGATTCCGCGACGCTGAAGGCGCTGTACAGCACCGAGGCGAAGAAGCTGCCCTCCGGCTCGAAGGCCGCCGACGCCGCCACCGCGCAGAAGAGCACGTCCTCCAGCAGCTACCTGGACAGCGTGCCCAACGGCCTGGCCTCCACCACCAGCAGCTATGACAGCGGCATGTCGAACGCCGAGAAGCTGGAGCACGCCATCTACCTGGCCCAGAGCAAGCTGGGCTGCCCCTACGTCTACGGCGCGGCGGGCCCGGACAAGTTCGACTGCTCCGGCCTGACCACCTGGATATTCAAGGCCGTGGGCGTGTCGCTGAAGCGCTCGGCCTACGCCCAGGGCTACGACGACGGCTTCCCGAAGATCGAGGGCTGGCAGAACCTGAAGCGCGGCGACATCGTGTTCTTCGACACCATCTCCGACAGCGACCGCAGCGACCACGCCGGCGTGTACATCGGCGAGGGCTACTTCATCCACGCCTCCTCCGGCGGCCACCGGGTGGTGGTCAGCAACCTGACCACCGGCTACTACAGCCGCGTGTTCAGCTGGGGCAGAAGGATACTGAAATAACGACAAAAGCGCGCGGACATGCCAAAATCAATGCAAAGCGAAAAATAACTTGCATTTTGGCATGTCCTGTGCTATACTCTTAAAGCCTGTGGGTGATGATGACCGGGTCCCGTGCGGCGTCATGCCGTGAATCTTGTCAGGGCCGGAAGGCAGCAGCAATAAGCGGAAGTTGGCGAGCGCCGCGGGAGCTGCCTGGTTTGAACCCATGGGTTTTCTATTCCCTTTTTCAGCAGTGCAAGGCGGGGTGCAATATGCCGGACGTGGTCGTACACATATCGATAGCGGAGCGGGCCGCCGAAGGGCTGGCCCCGGAAATCAGCCGGCTGATCCGGCCGGAAGTATTCAGGTTCGCGGCGATGGCGCCGGACCTGTTTTTTGCGTTCCGGTTCTTTGCGCCGCATTTCAGGCGCGGCGTTCACAAACGGTCCAAGGCGATCCATGATTCCAGCCCCGGCGCGCTGGTGACGGCGCTGGCCGCGAACTGCGAAAGCCCGGAGGCGTTCTCGTTTCTCTGCGGCTGGCTGTGCCACTACGCGGCGGATTCCACGCTGCACCCGCTGGTGAACGCCCTGCGGGGCGATCGGGGCTACATGCATATGGCCATCGAGCACAAGTTAGAGGCCGTCGAGCTGAAGCGGCAGGGTAAGTCCCTGAAGGACGTCATGGCGCTGCTCCCGCCCTTTTCCCAGGTCCCGGAGGCCAGGGCGGCCATAAAGCGGGTCTGCGGCTGGGACGATGACCGGGACCGGGTCAGCTACCGGCACACGAAGCTCTTGTACCGGCTGTTCACGGACCGGTTCGGGCTGCTGAACCTCCTCCTCGGATGGACGCAAGGCGCGCCCGCGGCCCTGTCCTACAGAACCCGCCTCGCCGACAAACTGGACCTGAGCCCCTTTGCCGCCCTCGAGATGGAGGCGGTTGGTCTTGCGGCAAGGCTGATGACCGCGGCCTACCGCTGCAGGGCGGGGGAGATCGACGCGGAGGAGCTGCGGGCGATCATCGGGAACAGGAACTTTGCCGGCGTAGCGGTGGAATGAGGACGGGCGGTTGTTGGTACGAAAATGGAATAGGGGACGGTCCTCAATGGCATTTAGTTAAGCGGTTGGGGGTGCCCTATCCCCCGCTTCGCGGGTACTTCCCCATTGACATGGGGAAGCTCGGGTGTGCGAACTGCTCAATCAACCACATTGGAGTATCTGACGGTTCACCATGAATGTGGCACAATATGGCCACGACAAGGAGGCGATTGTGTGCTGTGCATCCCGATTCGGGATCTGAAGGATACCAACGCGATTTCAAAGCTGTGCCATGAGAGCCGTGAACCGGTGATTGTCACCAAGAACGGCTATTCCGACATGGTCATCATGAGCGCGGAGGTCTATGACCGGGTAAAAAACCTTTCGGTTTATGAGCACTTGATGCAGGCCGAGGAGGATATTGCCGAGGGCCGTGTGACGGACGCCCGGGAATCCCTCAGGCGAACGAGGGAGAAGTATGGCTTATAGTATATGTAGAGCGGTATTTCAGTCGGTTGCAGGATTACGCGGACAAGCTGTAGGAAAAAACGATGAGGCGGTCTCTTATCACGCGGTTGTCCGCGTGATAAGAGACCGCCTCATCGTTCCGCAATAACGTCAGTTTCCCGCGTTCTCCCGCGTCAGATCCTTGACCCACTTGTACTTCTTGAAGTGATACAGCACCCACGGGATCTTGCCCACCTCGTCGAGGCAGGTGCAGGCGTACACGGCGATCACGGGCCAGTGCAGCACGAAGGCGCCCAGGGCGGCCAGGGGCACGGCAAGGCCCCACATGCACACGGCCAGGCTGTACACGTCGAACAGCGTGTCGCCGCCGGCGGCGAATATGCCGTTGATGATCACGGTGTTGGCGCTGCGGCCGATCATGTAGATGGACATCACGATCATCATGCCGGTCAGGTACTGGCGCGCCTGGGGCGTCATCAGCATGAAATTGGTCACCAGCGGCGTGACGGCCAGCACGATGGCGGTGGACAGAAAGCCCGTGATGAACGACAGCTTGGCCAGGCGGATGCCGTACAGCTTGCCAAGCTCCAGCTTGCCCGCGCCCAGCTCGTTGCCCACCATGATGCCGCCGGCGGTGCCGATGCCGATGTTCAGGCAGCACACCAAATCGCGCACCACGGCGGCGATGGAGTTGGCCGCGGCGGCGTCCCCGCCCATGTGGCCCATGATGGCGGTGTAGCTGGTGAAGCCCACGCCCCAGAACAGGCCGCCGCCCAGCAGCGGCAGGCACACCTTGCGAAAGTCCGCCGCCAGCAGCCGGTCGCGGTGCAGTATGCGCCGCCAGTTCGGGCGCAGGTATTTGGGCCGGTGGGAGAGTATCAGGCACATCGCAAGCTCCGCGGCCCGGGCCAGCAGCGTGGCGATGGCCGCGCCCCGCGCGCCCAGGGCGGGCACGCCCAGCAGGCCGAATATGAACACCGCGTTCAGCAGTATGTTCAGCACCACCGCGCTTGAGCTGATCCAGGCGCTGGGCGTGGCGTGCTCGGTGACCTTCATCACCGTCAGGTAGCACTGGGAGACGCCCGTCAGCAGGTACGACCAGCCCGCGATGCGCAGATAGCCCGCGCCGATGTCCATCAGCGCCGGGTCGTGGGTGAAGGCCAGCATCAGCCAGCGCGGCGCGAACAGGCAGCCCAGGCAGAAGGCCAGCGACACCAGGCCGCTGAAGCGCAGCATCATCAGGAACACGTCGTTGATGGTGCGCTCGTCGCCCTTGCCCCAATACTGCGCGCCGAGGATCGAGCCGGAGGCCGTGACGGCGGTCACGATCATGTTCTGCACGAATTGAATTTGCGTGGCCAGCGACACCGCGGCCATGGAATCCTGGGTCACGCGGCCCAGCATCACCGCGTCGCCGGCGGCCACGGCGGCCAGCATCAGGCTCTGCAGCGCGATGGGCAGCGTCAGCCGCTTCAGCTTGGCGTAAAACGTGCGGTCGGAAAACAGCTTGTCCCTCATCGGTATTCCCCTTTGCCGAATATTGACGTTTGTTGGTTTCATTATAACAGCCCCCGCGGGATTGTCAATCGGCTTTGTCCAGCAAAGGGCAACATTTTGAGCGGCTGTGGTTACAGCCCTGTCATGATTGTGTGATAGTATGCATATGGATAATCAGGGAGGGATTCATATGCGTATCAAAAGGATCATCTGCGCGCTGCTGGCCGTGGCGCTGCTGCCCATGGCCGCCGGCGCTCTGGCCGAGGGAACGGCCATACTCTTTCCGATCAAGGCCGGCATGCTCACGGAGGGCCGGACCGTCACGCTGAAGCCGGGCCTCGTCGGCCTGAAGCTGTCGGATCTGACCTGGGGAAGCTCGAACCCGGAGGTGCTGGCCACCCACGGCAACACCGTGACCGCCGTGAAGCCCGGCGTGGCCATACTGGGCGCGAAGGCGGGCGGTGCGGTGGCCAAGTGCGGCGTGCTGGTGCTGCCGGCGCAGATTCGGCTGGCGGCGGGCGAGCGCTATGAACTGCCCCGCGGGGGCGTGGAGGTGTACAGGATGAAGGATGAGGCCATTGCCTCCGTCGACGGCGCGGGCGTCGTGACGGGCCTGGCGGCGGGGGAGACCCTGCTGGGCGTGAAGCTGGGCGAGCAGATCGCGAAGATACCGGTGACCGTGACCGGCAAGGCGGCGCAGGCCGACGACGGCAGCCTGCCCGGCGGGCTGGACCTGCCGGAGGACACCGCCCAGGTGGTGCTGGTGCGCTACAAGGGCGGCAGCGACGCCGCGCTTTCCATCCACGAAAAGCGCAACGGCGCGTGGCAGCAGCTGTACGAATGCGACGCCTACGTGGGCAAGAACGGCGTGGGCAAGACCGTGGAGGGCGACAAGAAGACCCCGCTGGGCGTCTACAACCTGACCACGCCCTTCGGCATACTGGACGACCCCGGCGCGGCGATGCCCTACACCAAGCTCACGCCCTACCACTACTGGTGCGGCGCGTCCGACAGCGGCTACTACAATCAGTTCATCGACGAGCGGGTGACCGACCGGAAGCACACCTCCGCCGACGAGTACCTGATCGAATACAAGGGCGTGTACAACTACTGCATGTTCATCGACTACAACGCCGCGGGCGAGGCCCACAAGGGCAGCTGCATCTTCCTGCATTGCACCGGCAGCACCAAGTACACCGCCGGCTGCGTGGCCGTGCCCGAGCACGTGATGAAGAAGATCATCCAGTGGGCCAGGACCGGCGTGAAGATCGTGATACTGGACAAGTAAATGGGATGGTCATGAGAAAACGACTGCTTTTGATGGAAAGCGGTCGTTTTCTCATGTCTACAAGTTAATTACAATTAACTTGACAATACACAGTGGTTATGTTATACTAACTTCAAACGGTATGAAGGACCCTCCGGCGGAATAGATAGTGTCCGTCGGGAAGTCGGAAGCGCATGAACGGGGGATGACGGCATATGACCCTCAGGGATTTGAAGGTCGGGCAGAGCGCCCGCATCGATGCCGTGGGCGGCGAGGGCGCGCTGCGGCAGCACTTTTTGGACATGGGCGTGATTCCGGGCGCGGAGGTCACGCTGGTGAAGCTGGCGCCGATGGGCGACCCGATGGAGCTGCGCATCCACGGCTACGAGCTGACGCTTCGGCTGGCGGACGCCCAGAAGATTGAGGCCACGCGCATCGAGCGCCTGACCGAGCGCGCCGCGCCGGACCGGGGCCGCGAGGAGCCCCACCTGGGCCTGGGCGAGGACGGCAAGTACCACGCCCGGGGCAGCGGCAACCCGCTGCCGGAGGGCGCGAAGCTGACCTTCGCGCTGGTGGGCAACCAGAACAGCGGCAAGACCACGCTGTTCAACCAGCTGACCGGCTCCAACCAGCACGTGGGCAACTTCCCGGGCGTGACGGTGGACCGCAAGGACGGCGCGATCCGCGGCCAGGCGAACACGTCGATCACCGACCTGCCGGGCATCTACTCCATGTCGCCCTACTCCAGCGAGGAGCTGGTGTCGCGGGACTTCGTGCTCAACGAGAAGCCCAAGGCCATCATCAATATCGTGGACGCCACCAACATCGAGCGCAACCTGTACCTGACCATGCAGATCCTGGAGATGGGCATCCCCACGGTGGTGGCGCTGAACATGATGGACGAGATGTCCGGCAACGGCGGCAGCGTGGACATCAACGGCATGGAGGCGGCGCTGGGCGTGCCGGTGGTGCCGATCTCGGCGGCGAAGAACCAGGGCGTGGACGAGCTGGTGAAGCACGCCATGCACATCGCCTACTTCCAGGAAAAGCCGCTGCGCCAGGACTTCTGCGATTCCGGCGAGCACGGCGGCGCGGTGCACCGGTGCCTGCACGCGGTGGTGCACCTGATCGAGGACCACGCTGTCCGGGCGGGGCTGCCGGTGCGCTTTGCCGCGTCGAAGATCATCGAGGGCGACGGGCTGATCCTCGAAAAGCTGCAGCTGGACCAGAACGAGCGGGAGACGCTGGAGCACATCGTGCTTCAGATGGAGAAGGAGCGCGGGCTGGACCGCAGCGCCGCCATCGCGGACATGCGCTTCTCGTTCATCCGGCGCGTGTGCGACCGCTGCGTGATCAAGCCCCGGGAGACCAAAGAGCACCTGCGCAGCCAGCGCATCGACCGGGTGCTGACGGGCCGCTTCACGGCGCTGCCGGTGTTCATCGGCATCATGGCGCTGGTGTTCTTCCTGACCTTCAACGTGATCGGCAAGTGGCTGCAGGACCTGGTGGCGCTGGGCGTGGAGGCGCTGACCGGCCTGGTGGACCGGGCGCTGTCGACCGCCGGCGTGAACGCGGTGCTGCACGGGCTGATCATCGACGGCATATTCGAGGGCGTGGGCAGCGTGCTCAGCTTTTTGCCCATCATCGTCACGCTGTTTTTGTTCCTGTCGCTGCTGGAGGACAGCGGCTACATCGCCCGGGTGGCCTTCTTCATGGACAAGCTGCTGCGCAAGATCGGCCTGTCCGGGCGCAGCATCGTGCCGATGCTGATCGGCTTCGGCTGCACGGTGCCCGCGGTGATGTCCACCCGCACGCTGCCCAGCGAGCGCGACCGCAAGATGACCATACTGCTCACGCCGTTCATGAGCTGCACGGCCAAGCTGCCCATCTACGCCTTCTTCGTACAGGCCTTCTTCCCGGGCCGGGGCGGCCTTGTGATGACCGAGCTGTATGCGCTGGGCATCGTGATGGGCATACTGGCGGCAGTGCTGTTCAAGAGCACGCTGTTTCGGGGCGAGGCCGTGCCGTTTGTGATGGAGCTGCCCAACTACCGCCTGCCCAGCCCCCGCAGCGTGGGACAGCTGCTGTGGGAGAAGGCCCGGGACTTTTTGCAGCGCGCCTTCTCGGTGATACTGATCGCAAGCATCGTGGTGTGGGTGCTGAAGAGCTTCGACACCCACTTCAACTTAGTGGAGCACTCCGGCCAGAGCATACTGGCCGCCGTCGCCGGCGTGCTGGTGCCGCTGTTCAAGCCCCTGGGCCTGGGCGACTGGCGCATCTGCACCGCGCTGATCACGGGCTTCATGGCCAAGGAGAGCGTGGTGTCGGTGCTGGAGGTGCTGTACGTGGACGGCGTCGCCGGCGCCATGACCGCGCTGAGCGCCGCGTCGCTGCTGGTGTTCAGCCTGCTGTACACGCCCTGCGTGGCCGCCGTGGCCGCCATACGCCGGGAGCTGGGCCGCCGCTGGGCGCTGGCGGTGGTGCTGTGGCAGTGCGCCATCGCGTGGGCGGCCGCCCTGGCCGTGCGCCTGATCGGCATGATAGGAGGATGACGAACCGTGAACGGATGGGATATCGCGATACTCGCCGCCCTGGCCGCCGCCGTGGCCCTCGCCCTGCGCCGCGTCCTGCGCACCCGCAAGACAGGCGGCTGCGGGTGTGGGTGCGAGGGGTGCGCGAGGCAGTGCAAAGAGCGAAATGAGGAATGAGGAATTATGAATGAGGAATGGAGGTGCAAATCCCTGACGGGATTTGTTGGTTTCAAGGGGGAACGGATTGCCACGTTGGGGCGGTCTAAAATGCGTGTTGCATGCGTGAAGCATGTGTAGGGGCGGCCAATGGCCGCCCGCCCGGGTACGAAACGCATCGTACTTCCCGGCGAGCGGCGCATCGCCGCCCCTACAACATGAACACGCTTGCAGACTTATGTGCTTTGAGACAGCCCCAACATGGCAATCCGTTCCCTCTCAATCAAAGAAATCCGAAGGATTTCAACCAAAACTCCACTCTCCACTCTTCACTCTTTACACTCCACACTCCACTCTCCACACTCCACACTCTTTATGCATAGTGCCCCCACCATCGCCCCATAGTCGCCCCGGGTGAGCACGAGACCGGGCAGCGGGGCGGGGGCAGGCGCGGAACTGGCCTCGCCGTGGACAGCGTGAAAGACCTGCCGGAGCGGGTCTTTCATCTTTTCATAGACGCGCAATCGCGCGGGGGCGTCGGCCTGGCCCAGCATGCCCAGGGCGTAGCGCAGCGCCCACAGCCGGGCGGAGTCGGCAAAGGGGCCATCGACCTCCGTGCAGCGCCGCCACGCCTCGATGTTGGCCGCGCCCTCGTCGGCGATGCCGCGCAGGTGCATCAGCTCGTGCACGGCGGTGAAGGGAACCAGCGGCGCGGGCGCGCCGGGGTCGGCGACGGCCTCGCCGGTCAGCGGCACGAACAGGCCGGAGACGCGCAGGGCGCGCATCCATTCCGGCCAGCGCGCGGCTTTCACCGTTGCCCCCGGCAGGCCCGCGACCTCCGGCGCGGCGGCCAGCGCGGCCTCCGCGCTGTCAAAGCGCAGCGGCGAGGCGTTCAGCAACGTCACCAGCGCGTCGCAAAGCGCCTCCAGCTGTTCGGCGTTTGGCACGGGCGGGGCCTCGAAGGGCAGCGCCCGGGCGGGGGCCCACAGCAGCGTCAGCGCGCAGGCGAGCGCCAGCGATACCCGGAGCACGCCCGCCGCCCAGCGCTTGAACGGCATTGCGTTTCGCCCGGCCATGGCCCGCGCCAGCGCCTCGACGAGCGCGCAGGCCGCCGCCGAGGCCAGGCCCGCGGCCATGAGCTCCGCGACGGGAAACGGCGCGCGGGCGGTCCACCGGTGCAGCGCCGCCATCGCGGGCAGGGACAGGCCGTTCAGCGCCCGGCGGGCAAACCCCGGGCTGACGGCGCACAGCAGCGCGTACAGCACGGTGATCCCCGGCAGCAAAACCCATCCCCGGCGCTTTTTCATGGGCGTTCTCCTTCCCAGGAAGGTGTGTAAAAGAAATATACGCTTCACGGATATTATCACACATCCGCCGGATGGATTGCAAAGGTAATATCTGGAAACGGGCGACCAAAATCAAGGGGACGGTTCTCTGTGTCAATGACACAGAGAACCGTCCCCTTGATTTTGGAGGATGTTCCTTCACACATCCGTGCTTGCAGTTGCCTGGGAAATGGTCTACAATAAACGCATCCCCCACAAGGAGAGAGAGCGATGTTACAGTATCTGAAGAAATACCGCCGGGAGTGCGTGTGCGCGCCGCTGTTCAAGATGCTGGAGGCGGTGTTTGACCTGCTGGTGCCGCTGGTGGTGGCGTCGATCATCGACCGGGGCATACTGGGCGGCAGCGCGGGGCACGTGTGGCGCATGTGCGGCCTTTTGATCGCGCTGGGGCTGATCGGGCTGACGGCGGCGGTTACGGCCCAGTACTTCGCCGCGAAGGCGGCCACCGGCTTCGCGGCGGACGTGCGGCACGCGCTGTTCGCGCGGCTGACGGCGCTGTCGTTCCCGGACGTGGACCAGATGGGCGTGTCGGCGATGATGACCCGCATGACCAGCGACGTCAACCAGGCCCAGACCGGCGTGAACATGGCGCTGCGGCTGCTGCTGCGCTCGCCGTTTGTGGTGCTGGGCGCCATGGTGATGGCCTTCACCATCGACGCGCGGTGCGCGCTGATCTTCCTGGCGGTGATCGCGGCGCTGTCGGCGGTGGTGTGCGCGATCATGGCGGTGAACATACCGATGATGCAGGGCGTGCAGCGCCAGCTGGAGGCCGTGCTGGCCGCCACGCGCGAGAATCTGACCGGCGTGCGGGTGATCCGCGCGTTCCGGCGGGAGGACGCCCAGTACCAGGCCTTCCGGGCGAAGAACCGGGAGCTGACCTCCCGGCAGCGCCGGGCGGGCCGGGTGTCGGCGCTGCTCAATCCGGTGACCTACGCGCTGATCAACGCGGCGGTGATCGTGCTGGTGCGCCAGGGGGCGCTGCGGGTGAACGCCGGGGCGCTGACCACCGGCGCGGTGGTGGCGCTGTACAACTACATGAGCCAGATTTTGGTGGAGCTTTTGAAGTTCGCCTCGCTGACCGTGACCATCAACAAGGCCTGGGCCAGCTGGAAGCGCATCGCCGGCGCGCTGGCGCTGAAGCCGTCGATCACATCCCCCGACGCGATGGCCACCGAGACGGACCCCGCCGCGCCCGCGGTGGAATTTCGCCACGTGACGCTGACCTATCCCGGCGCGGCCAGCCCCGCGCTGGAGGACATCGACTTTGCCGTGGCCCCCGGCCAGACGGTGGGCATCATCGGCGGCACCGGCTCCGGCAAGAGCTCGCTGGCGCGGCTGATCCCCCGGTTCTACGAAGCCACCGGCGGCCAGGTGCTGGTGAGTGGCGTGGACGTGCGCGACTGGCCCCAGGACGCGCTGCGCGGGCGCGTGGGCGTGGTGATGCAGAAGGCGTCGCTGTTCAAGGGCAGCATCCGGGAAAACCTGCTGTGGGGCCGCCCGGACGCCTCCGACGACGACCTGCTGCGGGCCGCGCAGACGGCCCAGGCCCTGGACGTGCTGGAGGCCAAGGGCGGGCTGGACGGCGGGATCGCCCAGAACGGCGGCAACCTGTCCGGCGGCCAGCGGCAGCGGCTGACCATCGCCCGGGCGCTGGCGCGGCGGCCGGAGATACTGATACTGGACGACAGCGCCTCGGCGCTGGACATGGCCACCGACGCGCGGCTGCGCAAGGCCATCGCCGGCCTGGACTACCGGCCCACGGTGTTCATCATCTCCCAGCGCACGGCCTCCATCATGAACGCCGATGTGATACTCGTGCTGGAGGACGGCCGCGTGGCGGGGAAGGGCACCCATCAGGAGCTGCTCGAACGCTGCCCGGTGTACCGGGAGATCTACGATTCCCAGTTCAGAAAGGAGGCGGCCTCATGAAGCGCGCGCTCTTTTCCGGCAGCCAGGCGCAGACGCTGAAGAAGGTGCTGCGGCACATCGGCCGCTACCGCTGGCTGGTGCTGCTGTCGCTGGGCCTGTCCGCGGCCACGGTGGTGCTGACGCTGATCGTGCCGGTGCTGATCGGCCGCGCCGTGGACGGCATCATCGGCGCGGGCGCGGTGCGCTTTGACGTGATCTGGCCGCTGCTGCGGGGCATCGCCGTGTGCGTGGCGCTGACGGCGCTGGGCCAGTGGGTGATGAACGCGGTGAACAACCGCATCACCTTCGACGTGGTGCGGGACCTGCGCGAGGAGGCGCTGGAGCACATCAACAGCCTGCCGCTTTCCTACATCGACAGCCACCCCCACGGCGAGACGGTCAGCCGCGTGATCGCGGACGCGGACCAGTTCGCCGACGGCCTGTTGATGGGCTTTACGCAGCTGTTCTCCGGCGTGCTGACCATACTGTTCACGCTGGCGTTCATGTTCAGCCAGAACGCGCTGATCACGCTGGTGGTGGTGGCGGTGACGCCGCTTTCGATGTTCGTGGCGCGGTTCATCGCCACGCGCACCTATTCGATGTTCCGGCTGCAGTCCGAGACCCGGGGCGAGCAGACCGCCTTCATCGAGGAGCGGCTGGGCAACCTGAAGGTGGTTCAGGCCTTCGGGCGCGAGCGGGCCGAGGCCGAGCGCTTCGACGAGATCAACGACCGCCTGCGCAGCTGCGCGCTGAAGGCCACGTTCTTCTCGTCGCTGACCAACCCCTGCACCCGCTTTGTGAACTCGGTGGTGTACGCGCTGGTGGCGCTCACCGGCGCGCTCAGCGCGCTGACGCCGGGCAGCGCCATGACCGTGGGCATGCTGACGGCCTTTCTCAGCTACGCCAACCAGTACACCAAGCCCTTCAACGAGATCTCCGGCGTGGTGACGGAGCTGCAGAACGCCATCGCCTGCGCGGCGCGGCTGTTCGAATTGATCGAGGCCCCGGCCCAGGTTCCGGACGCGCCGGACGCCCAGCCGCTGCAGGACGTGCGGGGCCGGGTGGACTGGCGGGACGTGCGCTTCTCCTACACGCCGGACAAGCCCCTGATCGAGCGTTTCAGCCTGTCGGTGAAGCCCGGCCAGCGGGTGGCCATCGTGGGCCCCACCGGCTGCGGCAAGACCACGCTGATCAATCTGCTGATGCGCTTTTACGACCCGGACGGCGGCGCGATATCGGTGGACGGCCGCGACGCCCGGACCATCCCCCGCGCCAGCCTGCGCGCGGGCTTCGGCATGGTGCTGCAGGACACGTGGCTGAAGGCCGGCACCATCCGCGAGAACATCGCCATGGGCCGCCCCGGGGCCACGGAGGCGGAGGTCGTGGCCGCGGCCAAGGCCGCCCACGCCCATTCCTTCATCCGGCGGCTGCCGGAGGGCTACGACACCGTGATCGGCGAGGACGGCGGCCAGCTCTCCCAGGGCCAGAAGCAGCTGCTGTGCATCTGCAGGGTGATGCTGTGCGGCGACGGAGCGGCGGAGCCGGGGCCGGAGGGCGGCGAGCTGCACCTGCCGCCGATGCTGATCCTGGACGAGGCCACCTCGTCCATCGACACCCGAACGGAGCTGAAGATACAGTCCGCCTTCGCGCGGATGATGCGGGGCCGGACGAGCTTCATCGTGGCCCACCGGCTGTCCACGATCCGCGAGGCCGACGTGATATTGGTGATGCGGGACGGCCACATCGTGGAGCAGGGCGATCACGCGTCGCTGCTGGCGCAAAACGGCTTCTACGCCGAGCTGTACAACAGCCAGTTCGCCGGGGCGGAGGGCTGACGACGATTCCGCCGCAGAAAAACGCCTGTTCCTTCGGCAAAGACATATTTAACGCGCGATACGCCATTTGACAACATTGATGCACTATAATAAAGCGCGAAGACGCCGTACCCGGCGTTATGCACACATCAAACCGGAAGGACTGTTGAGTATGAAGCGCGTTTACAACTTTGCGGCAGGCCCGTCCATGTTGCCCCAGGAGGCGCTGGAGCAGGCCGCGCGGGAGATGCTCGATTTCGGCGGCACCGGCATGTGCGCCATGGAGATGAGCCACCGGTCCAAGCAGTACCAGGCCATTTTCGACGAAACCGAAGCGCTGCTGCGCGAGCTGATGCACATTCCGGACACCTACTCGGTGCTGTTTCTGCAGGGCGGCGCCACCGGCCAGTTCGCGGCCATTCCGATGAACCTGATGACCGGCAGCGGTACCGCCGACTACGTGGATAGCGGCAACTTCGCCCACGGCGCCATGGTGGAAGCCAAAAAGTACGGCAGCGTGAGCGTGGTGGCCTCGTCGAAGGACGACGGCTACGCCTACATCCCGGCGCTGGACCCCGCCGCCTTCAACCCGAACGCGGATTACTTCTACATCACCACCAACAACACGATCTTCGGCACCCGCTATTCGACCCTGCCCGAGACCGGCAATGTGCCGCTGGTGGCTGACATGTCCTCCAACATACTCAGCGAGGTGTTTGACATCAACCGCTTCGGCGTGGCCTACGCCGGCGCGCAGAAGAACGTGGGCCCCGCGGGCCTGACCATCGTGATCGTGCGCCGCGATTTGCTGGGCCGGGCCATGCCCAACACCCCGAAGATCATGGACTGGACGCTGATGACCGAGAAGGGCAGCATGCTGAACACCCCGCCTACCTACGCGATCTACATGGCGGGCCTGTGCATGAAGTGGCTGAAGAAGCAGGGCGGCGTCGAGGGCATCGAAAAGGTGAACATCGCCAAGGCCAAGCTGCTGTACGACGCGCTGGACGACAGCGATTTCTACATCGCCAAGGCCCGGCCCGAGTCCCGCAGCCGCATGAACGTCACCTTCACCACCCCCAGCCCGGAGCTGGACGCCGAGTTCGTCAAGGCCGCCGCGGCCCAGGACATGGTGAGCCTGAAGGGCCACCGCCTGGTGGGCGGCATCCGCGCCAGCATCTACAACGCCATGCCCGTCGAAGGCGTGGAAAAGCTGGTCAAGTTCATGAAGGAATTCGAGGTGCGCAATAAATGATCAACATCCAGAAGCTGAATTCCATCTCCCCGGTGTACCACGGCATACTGCCCGACGCCGAATACAACGTCTCCTATGAAGTGGAGAACCCGGACGCCATACTGGTGCGCAGCGCCAGCCTGCACGACATGGCCATCAACGACAACTTGCTGTGCGTGGGCCGCGCCGGCGCGGGCGTGAACAACATCCCGCTGGAAAAGATGGCCGAGCACGGCGTGGTGGTGTTCAACAGCCCCGGCGCCAACGCCAACGCGGTCAAGGAGCTGGTGCTGGCGGGCCTGCTGCTGGCCAGCCGCAGGATCGCGGACGGCATCGAATGGTGCAAGGGCCTGACCCCCGGCGAGCAGTCCGTTGAAAAGCAGGTGGAGGCCGGCAAGAAGCAGTTCATCGGCCCCGAGCTTTCCGGCAAGGTGCTGGGCGTCATCGGCCTGGGCGCCATCGGCCTGCAGGTGGCCAACGCCGGCGTGGCGCTGGGCATGAACGTGCTGGGTTACGACCCCTACATCTCCGTGGACAACGCCTGGCGGCTGTCCCGCTCCGTCACCCACGCCATGAGCCTGGACGAGGTCATCGAGAAGAGCGACTACATCACGCTGCACGTGCCGCTGACCGACGGCAACCGCGGCATGATCGACGCCGGGGCCATCTCCCGCATGAAGAACACCGCGGCGCTTTTGAACTTCGCCCGCGGCCCGCTGGTGAACGTGGCCGACGTGAAGGAGGCCCTGGAGCAAGGCCAGCTGCGCGTGTACGTCACCGACTTCCCGGAGGAGCGGCTGATCGGCGCGCGGAACGTGATCGTCACGCCCCACCTGGGCGCTTCCACGCCGGAGAGCGAGGACAACTGCGTGCGCATGGTGGCCAAGCAGATGAACGACTTCATCAAGTACGGCAGCATCGTCAACAGCGTGAACTACCCCAACACCCCGCTGGCCAAGCCTGCCATTCCCCGCATCACCGTGCTGCACAAGAACGTGCCCAACGTGATCGGCGCCATCACCCAGATCATTTCGGGCGAGGGCCTGAACATCGAAAACATGGTGAACCAGTCCCGCGGGGCCTACGCCTACACGGTGCTGGACGTGGACGCCAAGCCCAGCGCCCTGACCCGCGAAAAGCTGCAGGCCCTGGAGACGGTGTACCGCACGCGGCTGCTGATGCCGTAAGCGCGAACATGAAAATCATAACGGTTTCGGGTTTTCGGGCACTGCCCGGCAAACCTGAAACCGTTATCATTCTATGAGGTGAAACATGAACAACGCATTGCATACTGCCGACATTCTGCTGCCTCGCCCGGGCGTCGATCTGTCCAAGTGGGCGGTGGTGGCCTGCGACCAGTTCACGGCGCAGCCGGAATACTGGGAGAGTGCCGGGGCGCTGGTGGGGGAGGAGCCCTCGGCGCTGCGGCTGATATTGCCGGAGGCGTGGCTGGCCGAGCGCGATGATCGCGTGCCGGCCATCCACCGGGCCATGGCCGGTTACCTGGATGCCGGCGTGCTGAATACGGCGGTGAAGGACGGCTTTGTGCTGGTGGAGCGCACCACCGCCGCGGGCGTGCGGCCCGGGCTCATGGCGGCGCTGGACCTGGAGGCCTACGACTTCACGCCCGGCTCCGAAAGCCTGATCCGCGCCACCGAGGGCACGGTGCTGGAGCGCGTGCCCCCCAGGGCCCGCATCCGCGCCGGCGCGCCGGTGGAGCTGCCCCACGTGATGATGCTGATCGACGACCCGGGCGACACGGTGATCGGCCCGCTGTACGCGCGCAAACAGGCCCTGCGGCCGCTGTACGACTTCGAGCTGATGCTGGGCGGCGGGCACCTGCGCGGCTGGGCCGTGGAGGGCGAGGCCACCCGGGGCGTGTTTGACGCCGTGGAAGCGCTGAACGCGAAGGCAAACGGCCTTCTTTACGCGGTGGGCGACGGCAATCACTCGCTGGCGGCGGCCCGCCGGTGCTGGCTGGACATCCGCGATACCCTGCCGGAGGACGCGCGGAAGAACCACCCCGCCCGCTTCGCGCTGGTGGAGCTGGTGAACCTGCACTGCCCGGCCCTAATGTTCGAGCCGATCCACCGGCTGCTGACGGGCGTGGATCCCGCGGCGCTGATGGCCGAATACCGGGAAAGCCTCGCGGCGGATGGCGCGGACGAGGGCGCGGGGGACGACCTTGTGGCCTTCGACGGCGCGGGCAATACCTGGGGCTTCCGCTCCGCGGAGCACCCGCTGTGGCGGCTGCAGCGCTTCATCGACAACTACCTGGCCCGCCACCCTCAGGCCTCGGTGGACTACATCCACGGCGAGGACGCCCTGAGACAGCTGGTCTGCCGCCCCGACACCCTGGGCTTCATGCCCCGGGCCTTCGACAAGGCGGAGCTGTTTGCCTATATCCGCCGCCACGGCGTGCTGCCCCGCAAGACCTTCTCGATGGGCGAAGCCACCGAAAAACGATATTATATGGAAGGAAGAAGAATTATCTGACGATGCGGTTTCTTGTTTCTCCTTGGCCGGATTTTGTTCCGGCCTGTTTTTTTTCGCCTCGAATCTTTTTTATGTATTGACAAACCGGGCCGCCGTGCTTATAATAAATTTACAAAATGATGACCAGAATAGCAAAATATGTGTATCGGCGCGTTATCATCTGAGCAGACCGACGTAATTTTTTGAGAAGTTATGGCCAATGGCCTTAACGATTATATGCAAGGAGGAACCAAGTATGAAGAACCTGAAGAAGATCCTGGCGCTGCTGGTTGCGGCGATCATGATCTGCGGCGCTGCCGCGTTCGCGGAGGACGTGAATCTCCCGCGTGAGGAGACGCTGTACTTTGCGGGCCAGCAGTGGGGCACCGTGAACAGCTGGAACATCATCGGAACCAACCAGAACAACTCCATGGCGATCGCGGGCGGCGCGTCCGGCTATCGCACCCTGATGTTCGAGACGCTGTACATGTACAACTTCATGAACGGCGAGATCATCGGCCTGCTGGCCAATGACGGCTACGAGTGGAATGAGGACATGACCAAGCTGACCTTCTCCATCAAGGACGCCGCCAAGTGGTCCGACGGCACCCCCGTCACCGGCGCGGACGTGGTTCGCACCTTTGATATCGGCGTGGAGATCGGCAACGGCACCGGCACCGGCTTCAAGGCTTACATCGCCAGCATCGAAGCCGACGGCAACAACGTGACCATCAACGCCGCCGTGAACGAAGAGGGCAAGCCCGTGAACCCGCTGAAGGTTCTGGACTTCCTGACCGGCACCCCCATCGCCCAGGCCGCGTGGATTGACACCGTGGTCGAGCGCAATGGCGGCGACGCCGTGTCCATCCTGAACGACGCCGGCGAAGATGTCGTCTGGAGCGGCCCCTACACCAAGTACTTCGCGGACGACCAGAAGGTCGTGCTGATCCGCGACGACAACTACTGGGGACAGGATGCCTCCATGTGGGGCAAGCTGCCCGTGCCGAAGTACATCGCGCACGCGATCTATGCCGACAACCCCGCGGGCGAGAACGCCCTGAAGGCCGGCGAGGTCGACGTTTGCCAGCAGTTCATCGGCAACGTGCAGAACCTGTGGCTGGAAGACGGTCTGCCGATTTCCACCTATTATGAAGAAGCGCCCTACGGCGTGTGCCTGACCATGCCCACCGCGTGGTACAACTTCAACCTGCCCGTGCTGGCTGAGAACCCGGCGCTGCGCAAGGCCATCGCCATGGCCGTTGACTATGACACCATCATCGCCAACGCCATGACCAATCAGAGCCCCTCCTTCTCCGAAGTGCCCCGCAGCCTGATGAATCCCACCGACGGCGAGCAGGCCCTGTACAACAAGGACGAGGTCGCCGACCTGCAGTGGGCCGGCAACGATATCGACGGCGCCAACGCCCTGCTGGACGAGGCTGGCCTGCTCGATACCGATGGCGACGGCATCCGCGAATTCAACGGCGAGAAGATCTCCCTGAACGCCGTGTGCCCCAACGGCTGGACCGACTGGCAGGCTTCCATGGAAGTGGTCGCGGCCGCCGGCAAGAACATCGGCCTTGAGATCACCACCCTGTACCCCGAGTGGGATATCTACCAGACCGTGTTCACCAACCCCAACCAGACCGAGTATGCCATCTACATGTGGTCTCCCGAGGCCGCTTCTCCCTCCAACCCCTGGACCCGCGTGAACCAGTTCATGGGCAGCGAGTTCGTGGGCGTCGAGAACAACTGGAGCGGCAACTGGGGCCAGTATGTCAATGAAGAGGCGGACGCTCTGCTGAAGAAGATCCCGCTGACCACTGACGAGGAAGAGCTGAAGGGCCTGTATACCGAGCTGACCAAGATCTACCTGACCGAGGTTCCCAGCTTCTCCCTGATGTATCGTCCTTCCCTGTTCCATGCCGTGAACGAGTCCGTGTGGACGAACTTCCCGGCTGGCGACGACGGCCGCAACATTCCGCCGGCTGACTGCACCGACGGCTACGGCATCGCCGCTCTGTATGAGCTGGAGCTTGTCGGCTGATAATCGGTTGTGATTCCGATTAAGGCATGACGCGAACGGCCATGCTTCGACCATCTCGGAGCATGGCCGTTCTTCATCAATCGAATGAGGAATTGGGAATTGGGAATGGAAACCGGGCCCGTGGCGCAAGGCATGGGCAGGTTTTGTTCTGCAGGCGGCCTGCGCGGCCGGTCTTGATTTCCAATTCCCAATTCCCCATTTATACTGTTCCCGATTCAATCCGCGGCGTCTGCCGCCGACTTTTCGGCGCCGGCCTTGCAGCATGCCAACGACGGGCTGCCCGGCTTCGCCGGTAGGGAAAGGGCATCCGGCGCTGCGCCGCGCTTTCGAATGAGGACAGTATTGCAGGGTGACAGTAAGGGAGGATAACCCGGTATGAAAGGATACAGGAAGTACTTCGGCAAGAAGATCGTGTGGTTTCTGATCACACTGGTCGCCGCCGTGATCCTGAATTTCGTGCTGCCGCGCCTGATGCCGGCGGACCCCGTGTCCGCCATCACCGGCAAGATGGCTCAGGGCATGACCGACGCCAGCGCGGTTCAGGAGATCTACAAGCGCTATGAGGCGGAATTCGGCACGGACAAGCCCATGATCACCCAGTTCTTCATCTTCGTGAAGAACCTGTTCCGGGGGGATCTGGGAACCTCGTTCAGCCAGTATCCCCGCAGGGTCAGCGACATCATCTCCAGCGCCATCGGCTGGACCATCGCGCTCCAGCTGCCCGCGATCCTGGTGGGCTGGCTGCTGGGCAATCTGCTGGGCGCGCTGGCAGCGTATATACGAAAGGGTTTTGACAAGGTGCTGCTGCCGGTATCGCTGTTTCTGAGCAACGTGCCCGCCTTCGGCATGGCGGTGACGCTGCTGGTGCTGTTCGCGGTGAACTGGAAGATCGCACCGATCGGCGGCGGCTACGCCTTCGACATGATCCCGAATTTCAGCTGGAGCTTCATCAAATCGGTGATCAGCCACTATCAGCTGCCCTTCTGGAGCATCGTGCTGGTGTCCGTCGGCGGCCAGGCGATCGGCATGCGTTCCATGTCCATCTATGAGCTGAACGCGGATTACGTCAAGTACGCCCGCTTCCTGGGCATCAAGGACCGCAAGATCGTCGGCTATGTGTTCCGCAACGCCATGCTGCCCCAGGTGACGGGCCTCGCGCTGTCCATCGGCACGATGATCGGCGGCGCGCTGGTGGCTGAGATCATCTTCAGCTATCCGGGACTGGGCAGCACGATGTATTCGGCGGTCACGGCGGCGGATTATCCGCTGATTTCCGCCACGACGCTGATCATCACCTTCATGGTGCTGGTCGTGACGTTCCTGCTGGATATCATCTACGGCTTCATCGACCCGCGCGTCAAGGCTGCGCAGTTCGACGCATAGGGAAGGGGGAGCAGAGCATGAAGAATACACTCAAGCAGGTTTTCCACTCCTCAAAGTTTCTGGTGGGCTTTATCATCTTTCTGGCGATTCTGCTGACCATGTTCATCTATCCGCTGGTCAATCCTGGAAATCCGCTGCAGATGATCGGCGTGGGCACCTTCGCCAAGCCCGGCACCTATGTTTCGCTGTACGACGCCACCAAGACCAGCACCGAGACGCTGCGCCTGCCGGACGCGGATGAAAAGCGCCTGGCGAAGCTGCTGACGAACGAGGATCGCGTGGCCATGGTGGAATGGTTCACCGCCATGCAGATCAGCGTGGAGGGCTTGGATATCTCGGATACCGACGCGATGATCGACCTGTGGAAGGCCAACTATGATCCCGCCGTCAAGCCCAAGGGCATGACCCAGGCCAAGCGGAACTATTACAAGCGCCTGAACAACTCCATCGCCGAGATCGGCGCGGCCGAGACGCTGATCATCACCGAGAAGAACGAGGAGACCGGCGAGCTGGAGGAGCAGGGCAAGATCACCAAGACCGATTATGTGAACACCAACGCCGTCGCCAATGTGAAGCGACTGCCGCTGGGCACCGACAACTTTGGCCGCGACGTGCTGAAGGAGCTGATCTCCGCGGCGGGCACCTCCCTGCTGATCGGCCTGCTGGCCGGCGCGGTGGCCACGCTGGTGGGCCTCACGCTGGGCTTGCTGTCCGGCTATGTGGGCGGTTTCGTGGACGACATCATCATGTTCATCACGAACATCTTCACCGTCATCCCGGGCTTCGTGCTGCTGATCCTGATCAGCTATTCCATCGGCCAGGAGCAGCGCGGCGCGACGGTGGTCGCCCTGGTCATCGGCCTGACCAGCTGGACGTGGACCACCCGTTCCGTGCGCTCGCAGGTCATCTCCCTCAGAAACCGCGACCACGTGAACCTGTCCAAGCTGTCGGGCCACAGCCTGTTCAGGATCATACTGACCGACATACTGCCCTACATCGCCAGCTACGTGGTGATGGCGTTTATCCTTCAGGTGTCCAGCGGCATACTGGCCGAGGCGCAGCTGTCGCTGCTGGGCCTGGGACCGCGCACCACCGAGGTGCCCACGCTGGGCCTGATGATGAACTGGGCCATGCTGTATTCGGCGCACACGAACGGCTCCTGGTGGGCGTACTTCCCGGTCATCCTCACCATCACGCTCATCTCGTTCTCGCTGAACCTGATGAACACGGGCCTGGACCAGGTGTTCAACCCCACCCTGAGGGATTAAGGAGGCAGCCATGGGAAAGAAGATTTTGGAGGTCAGGAACCTCAAGACAAAGTATGTCACCCGCTTCCACGAGGACGTGTACGCGGTGGACGGCGTCTCCTTTGACATCGAAGAGGGCAAGAGCCTGGGCGTGGCCGGCGAGTCCGGCTGCGGCAAGTCCACGCTGGCGCTGAGCATGATGGGCTATTACTTCCCGCCGCTGCACTACATCAGCGGGGACATCATCATCGACGGCAGGAACATCTCCGGCATGGACCCGGACGCCGTGCGCAAGAGCATCCTGGGCACGGAGATCGCCTACATCCCGCAGGCGGCCATGAACGCGCTGAACCCCACGATGAAGATCATCCGCTTCGTCGAGGACGTCATCCGCGTGCACGAGCCCAACGCCAACAAGAAGGAGATCCGCGAGCGCGCCGAAAAGCGCTTTGCCGAGCTGGGCCTGCCCGCAAGCGTGCTGGACAAGCACGCGGTGGAGCTGTCCGGCGGCATGAAGCAGCGCACCGTCATCGCCATATCGACGATCCTCTCGCCCAAGGTGCTGATTGCCGACGAGCCGTCCTCGGCGCTGGACGTCACCAGCCAGAAGATGGTCATCAAGATGATGCGCGAGCTGATGGAGAAGGGCTACATCAAGTCCATGATGTTCATCACCCACGAGCTGCCGCTGCTGTACAACGTGACCGACGACATCATGGTCATGTACGCCGGCCAGATCGTGGAAAAGGGCACCGCGAAGGAAATGGTGTTCGACCCGACGCATCCCTACTCCCACGGCCTGATGGGCTCGATACTGGTTCCCGAGGAGGGCACCCGCGGCACCACGCTGACGGCCATCCCCGGCACCCCGCCGAACCTGAAGAAGCCCCCGCAGGGCTGCCGCTTCGCCGAGCGCTGCAAGTACGCCAAGCCCGAATGCCGCTACACCGGCATTCCGGAGCGGTTCTTCGGCGAGAACGAGACCCGCATGTACCGCTGCCTGATGGGCGTGGACGAGCTGAAGGAGGTGTACAGCCATGAGTGAGACCAAGACCAGGCAGTCCAAGGACTTCACCAACGCCCCGATGTGCCTGTCGGGCCGCGGCGTCACCAAGGTGTTCGGCCTGGGCGACAAGAAGACCGTGGCCGTCGATCACGTGGACTTTGACTTCCACGTGGGCGAATTCGTGTCCATCGTGGGCGAGTCCGGCTCCGGCAAGACCACCCTGTCCAAGATGCTGCTGGGCCTGCTGAACGCCACCGAGGGCGAGATCCAGTTCATGGGCAAGCCCCGCGATATCTCCTCCGGCGCCAAGAAGCGGGAATACTGGAAGGGCATACAGGCCATCTTCCAGGACCCCTTCTCGTCCTACAACGTGTTCCACAAGATCGACAGCGTGCTGCTGGACTGCATCAACATGCGCGGCGGCAAGAACCTGCCGAAGGAAAAGAAGATCGAAATGATGACGGAGGCCTGCTCGTTCGTGAACCTGAAGTTCGCCGAGCTGACCAACAAGTATCCGTTCGAGCTGTCCGGCGGCCAGATGCAGCGCCTGATGATCGCCCGCATCTTCCTGCTGAAGCCCAAGATTCTGCTGGCCGACGAGCCCACCAGCATGGTGGACGCCTGCTCCCGCGCCACGATACTCGACATGCTGCTGGATCTGCGCGACGAGACCGGCATGACCATCATATTCATCACCCACGACATCGGCCTGGCCTACTACATCTCCGACACCGTGTACATCATGGAGCACGGCAAGTTCGTGGAGTTCGGCAAGGCGGACGAGGTGATCATCAATCCCAAGGCCGCCTACACCAAGCGCCTGATCTCCGATGTGCCGAAGATCCACGAGGCGTGGGATCTGAGCACGGTGGATCTGAAGGCGGAGTAGGGAACAGGGACAAGGGAGTAGGGAGTAGGAGTTGACGTTTTTTCCGCCATACCTACTCCCTACTCCCTACTGCCTACTGCCTACTCCCAACTCCCAACTCCCCAAACCAACAAGGAGCGTGACTCAATGGACATCAAAAAGCTCATCTCCCAGATGACCCTCGAGGAAAAGGCCGGGCTGTGCTCGGGCCTCGATTTCTGGCACACCAAGCCCGTCGAGCGGCTGGGCGTGCCCGCCAGCATGGTCTCCGACGGCCCCCACGGCCTCCGGAAGCAGGACACCGAGGGCGACCACCTGGGCATCAACGACAGCATCAAGGCCGTTTGCTTCCCGGCGGCCTGCGCCACCGCGGCCTCCTTTGACGTGGACATGATCCGCGCCATGGGCGAGGCCATCGGCGATTCCTGCCAGCATGAGGGCCTGTCCGTGGTGCTGGGCCCGGCGGTGAACATCAAGCGCTCGCCGCTGTGCGGCCGCAACTTCGAGTACTTCTCCGAAGACCCGTATCTGGCCGGCAGCATGTCCGCGGCCTACATCAACGGCGTGCAGAGCAAGGACGTGGGCACCTCCATCAAGCACTTCGCGGCCAACTCCCAGGAGCACCGCCGCATGAGCTCCTCCTCCGACGCCGACGAGCGCACGCTGCGGGAGATCTACTTCCCGGCGTTTGAAATGTCCGTGAAGCAGGCCCAGCCCTGGACGGTGATGTGCTCGTACAACCGTGTCAACGGCACCTACGCCTCCGAGAACAAGTGGCTGCTCACCGACGTGCTCAGAGGCGAGTGGGGCTTTGAGGGCTACGTGATGAGCGACTGGGGCGCCACCGCGGACCGCGTGAAGGGCATACTGGCCGGGCTGGACCTGGAGATGCCCGCCTCCGGCGGCGCCAACGACAGAAAGATCGTCGAGGCCGTGAAATCCGGCGCGCTGGACGAGGCCGAGGTGGACAAGTGCGTCGAGCGGATACTCAACATCGTGTACCGATTCGTCGAGCACGCGAAGCCCGACACCCCCTGGGACAAGGAGGCCCAGCACGAGATGTCGGCGCGGATCGCGGCCCAGTGCATGGTGCTGTTGAAGAACGAGGGCGGCATACTGCCCCTGAACCGGGACGACGCCGTGGCCTTCATCGGCGAGTTCGCCGAGAAGCCCCGCTATCAGGGCGGCGGCAGCAGCCACATCAATTCCTTCAAGACCACCGGCGCGGTGGAGGCCGCCACGGGCCTGAAGGTGACCTATGCCCAGGGCTACAGCGCCGCCAGCGATACCGCCACCGACGAACAGATCGCCGAGGCCGTGGCCGCCGCGAAGGCCGCCAAGGTGGCCGTGGTGTTCGCCGGCCTGCCGGACGCCTATGAATCCGAGGGCTACGACCGCAGGCACATGCGCTTGCCCGACTGCCAGAACAAACTGATCGCGGCGGTGGCGGCGGCCAACCCGAACACCGCGGTGGTGCTGCACAACGGCTCCCCGGTGGAGATGCCCTGGATCGATTCCGTGAAGGGCGTTCTGGAGGCGTACCTGGGCGGCCAGGCCGTGGGCCTTGCCACCGTGCGCGTGCTCTACGGCGACGAGAACCCCTCCGGCCACCTGGCCGAGACCTTCCCGAAGCGCCTGGAGGACAACCCCAGCTTCCTGTACTACGGCGGCGAGGGCAATGTCACCGAGTACCGCGAGGGCGTGTTCGTGGGCTACCGCTACTACGACAAGAAGGCTATGGACGTGCTGTTCCCGTTCGGCCACGGCCTGTCCTACACCACCTTTGAGTATTCCGACCTGCGCCTTTCCGAAAAGGCCATCGACGATACCCAGGAGGTCACCGCCACCGTCACCGTGAAGAACACCGGCGAGCGCGCCGGCAAGGCCGTGGTGCAACTGTACGTCGCGCCGCCCGAGGCCGACGTCATCCGCCCGGTGCGCGAGCTGAAGGGCTTTGTGAAGGTGGACCTGCAGCCCGGCGAGGCGAAGACGGTCAGCTTTACGCTTAACAAGCGCAGCTTCGCCTACTGGAACGCGGAGATCCACGACTGGTTCGTGGTGTCCGGCGACTACGCCGTGCAGGTGGGCGCGTCCTCCCGCGACCTGCCGCTGTGCGAAAAGGTGACCGTCACCGGCACCGCCCGGATCCCCCGGCACTACGACATGAACAGCATATTCATGGACATACTGGCCGACCCGAGGGCCGCCGCCGTCGTGAAGCCGCTGATCGACAAGGCCTTCGCGATGTTCGCGCCGAACCCGGAGGAGCAGACCCAGGCCGCCGCCGAGGCCATCAACGACGAGATGGGCGCGGCCATGATCAACTACATGCCCCTGCGCAATGCCCTGGGCTTCAGCGCGGGCATGGTCACCGAGGAACAGATACTGGCCCTGCTGGATCAGATCAACGGCTGAGCCGGGGGCTGAACGACGGGCGCGGCGGCACTGCGAAATCTGGTGCCGCCGCGCTTAATGATGTAAACCTCTTGCGAATCCGGGTTCATACAGGTATAATAGAGCCATGCGGGCCCGGCTTTCCGGGCGAACGGAGGGAAAAACCATGAACGAATATCGTTTTGACGCCGAGAAGGCGCGGGACGGCCTGGTGGCCGCGCTTCGGGCGTTGGGGGAGAGCCAGCGCTTCAATCGCGTGGTGCTGGGCATCTCCGGCGGCAAGGACTCCACCGTGTGCGCGGCGCTGTGCGCAAGGGCCTTCGGGCCGGAGAACGTGTACGGCGTGATGCTGCCGGACGGCGCGCAGAAGGACATCGACGACAGCGCCCGGGTGTGCGCGGCGCTGGGCATCCACAGGCGCGTGATCAACATCGGCCCGATCCACGACGCGCTGAAGGGCGCCACGGACCAGCTGGGCGAGCGGGCCGGGGCGGGGGAGTTCGCCGTGCCCTACAGCCGGGAGAGCGACATCAACGTCGGGCCGCGGCTTCGCATGACCGTGCTGCGCTACATCGGCCAGAGCCTGGGCGCGCGACTGGTGGGCACCGGCAACCTCTCCGAGGCCACGGTGGGCTATTGCACCAAGGACGGGGACACCTCCTGCGACTTCGCGCTGCTGGGCGCGCTGACCAGCGTGGAGGTGGTGCAGGTGGGACTGACCATGCCCGAGCTGCCCCGGGAGCTGGTGGAGAAGACGCCCACGGACGGCCTGTCCGGCAAGAGCGACGAGGAGCGTCTGGGACTTTCCTACGCGGACATCCACCGCTACATCCGGCTGGGCAGCTGCGGAGACCCGGAGATCGACGAGAAGATCCGCGCGAAGGAGCGGGCGAACCTGCACAAGCGCCGCATGCCGGTGATCCTCACGCCCTTCGACGGGGAGGCGCGGCCATGAGGCGGGTATTGGCCTTCTTCGGGGCCTTCAACCCGCCCACCGCGGCCCACGTGGACCTGGCCCGCTTCGCCATGCATGAGACCGGCCGCGAGGGCGTGATCTTCGTGCCCTCGAAGTCCGCGTACATCCAGGGGGAGCAGGGCAAGGACTACGCCTACAGCGACGCGGTGCGGCTGAAGATGCTGAAGATACTTTCGGGGAACCGGCCCTGGATGGACGTGACGGACTGCGAGCTCACTGCCCAGCGCCAGCCCCGCACCTACGACACGCTGTGCCGCCTGCGGGACGAGGGCCTGGACCCGGCGCTGCTGCTGGGCTCGGACAAGCTGCCGGAGCTGGAGCACGGTTGGCTGCACGTGGAGGAGATCGCCCATGCGTTCGGCATCGTGTGCCTGACCCGGGGCAAGGACGCCTGCGATGAACAGATCGCCGGGGATCCGTATTTGAGCGCGCTGTCGCCATACATCCGGGTGCTTCAGACCCCGGAGGCGCTGCGGGACGTGTCGTCCACCCGGGTGCGGGAGCTGATGTCCCAGATCCAGGCGCTGAAGCGAGAGGTCATCGAGCTGGTGCCCGGAGATATATTGGCCATGCTTTGAACGGAGGAGAATCGCATGAAACTGGACCCCATTGTCATATCGCTGCTGGACACCGACCTGTACAAGTTCAACATGGACCAGGTGATCTTCCACAGGCACACCGACCTGAACGGCGAGTACTATTTCCGCTGCCGGAACGAGGGCGTGGTGTTCACCCGGGAGATGTTCGACGAGATCAACGCCCAGATCGACCACCTGTGCACGCTGACGTTCCGAAAGGACGAGCTGGAATACCTGCGCTCGATCCGCTTCATCAAGCACGACTACGTGGAGTTTTTGCGGCTGTGGCGGCCGCTGCGGGACTACGTGGAGACCTCGCTGTCCGAGAGCGGCGAGCTGGGCATCGTGGTGCGCGGGCCGCTGTTCTCCGCCATGCAGTTTGAGATCTACCTACTGGAGATCGTCAACGAGGTCTACTTTAGGATGCGCTACGACTATTCCGAGCTGCGCGCCTCCGCCGAGGCCCGGCTGAACGCCAAGATCGAGGGCTTCAATTCCGGCAGGTACACCTTCCGCTTCGCCGAGTTCGGCTGCCGCCGGCGGCTGTCCCGCGAGTGGGAGGACGAGGTGGTGCGCCGCCTGACCCGCGAGACGAACAACTGCGTGGGCACCAGCAACGTGTACCTGGCCAAGAAGCACAACCTGACGCCGGTGGGCACCTACGCCCACGAGTTTGTGCAGATGTACCAGGGCATCGATTCGATCCCGCTGGCCTACACCAACCACTGCGCCCTCGAGGACTGGTACGACGAGTACCGGGGCGACAACGGCACCGCGCTGACGGACACCGTTACCACCGACCTGTTCCTGCTGGACTTCAACCGGGCCATGGTCAACAACTTCAGCGGCGTGCGCCACGACAGCGGCGACCCCTACGAGTGGGGCGAGAAGATCATCGCCCACTACCAAAAGTACGGCGTGGACCCGATGACCAAGCAGCTGCTGTTCAGCGACAGCCTGGATTTCGACCGCGCCCAGGCGCTGTACGACTACTTCCATGACCGGGTGAAGGTGACCTTCGGCATCGGTACCTTCTGCGCCAACGACACCGACGTGGAGCCGCTGAACATCGTCATCAAGCTGCAAACCGTGAACGGCCGCGCCGTGGCCAAGCTCTCCGACAGCCCCGGCAAGGCCATGTGCCGCGACGAGGCCTATCTGGACTATTTGAAGAGCTCCGTGGCCTTCCGCCTGGAGCGGCACCGGGAGAACAAGGAGTGGAGAAGGAAACTGGTGGAGTAGAGGAGGAATACAGATGGTACGCTCTTGGCTGAAGGACGCCGTTTTTTACGAGATCTATCCCCAGTCGTTCTACGACGCCAACGGGGACGGCATCGGCGACATCGCGGGCATCACCCAAAAGCTGGACTACGTGAAGGCTCTGGGCTGCAACGCGCTGTGGATCAACCCCTGCTTCGATTCGCCGTTCAGGGACGCCGGATACGACGTGCGCGATTACAAGAAGGTCGCCCCGCGCTACGGCACGAACGAGGATCTGTACCGGCTGTTCGAGGCGGCCCACGAAAAGGGCATCCACGTGCTGCTGGACCTGGTGCCCGGCCACACCAGCGAGGAACACGAATGGTTCATGCGCAGCGGCGAGGCGAAGCCCAATGAATACAGCAACCGCTACATCTGGACCAACCACTGGTGGCAGGGCGGGAACGGCCTGCCCTACGTGGGCGGCGAGCGCGAGCGGGACGGCACCTACATACTGAACTTCTTCAAGTGCCAGCCCGCGCTGAACTACGGCTTCCTGAACCCGACGGAGCCCTGGCAGCTGCCGATGGACCATCCGGACGCGCTGGCCACCCGCGAGGCGATCAAGGACGTGATGCGCTTCTGGCTGGGCCACGGCTGCGACGGCTTCCGCGTGGACATGGCCGATTCGCTGGTGAAGCGGGACGACGCGCAGAAGAGCGGCACCAGCGCCATCTGGCGCGATATCCGCACCATGCTGGATGAGGAGTTTCCCCAGGCGGCGCTGGTCTCGGAGTGGAGCAATCCGCCCCTGGCACTGCGGGCGGGCTTTGACATGGACTTCTGCCTGAACAACTGGGACACCGGCTATGCCTCGCTGATGCGGGACTACGACCAGCCGGTGAACAACAGCTATTTCAAGAAGGACGCGCCCCACAGGGACATCCGCCGCTTCCTGGACGTGTATGAAAGGTGGTACGCGGACACGGCGGCGCTGGGCTATGTGTCGCTGATCTCCTGCAACCACGACACCACCCGCCCGCGCTTTGGCCTAAACGTGCGCGAGCTGAAGCTGGCCTACGCCTTCCTGTTCACGATGCCGGGCGTGCCGTTCATGTACTACGGCGACGAGATCGGCATGCGCTTCCTGGACGTGCCCACCAAGGAGGGCGGCTACACCCGCACCGGCTCCCGCACGCCCATGCAGTGGAACGCCGGCAGGAACCTGGGCTTCTCCACCGCCGACGCGAAGGACCTGTACCTGCCGGTGGACCCGGCCCCCGACGCCCCGACCGTCGAGGCCCAGACAAGCGACCCGGATTCGCTGCTGAACTTCGTCGTGGCGCTGCTGAAGCTGCGCCACGACCACGAGGACCTGCAGGCCGACGCGCCCTACGCCGCCCTCAGCGAAGGCCCCGGCGAACCCTTCGTGTACAGCCGCGGCCGCCTCGTGCTGGCCGTGAACCCCACCGGCCAAACCCTGCGCGCCGCCGCCCCGGTCACCGGCCTGCGCCCGATCTTCACGCTCGGCGAAGTCGGTGTTGATGGCGATGGGCTGGAGATGGGCCCGCAGGCGTTCGTGGTGATGGGGGAGCAGCCAGTCAGCGATCAGTGAGGCGTTAGGCGTGAGGAGCAGAAGACACTGCGATCTCATGTGCGGTGTGCACGCGATTCATACCGCCCGAGCAGTAGGGGCGGCGATTCGCCGCCCGCACAAAAGCCTTCCCCTATGGGGAAGGTGGCTGGCCGAAGGACAGACGGAAGAGGTCCTTGCGTACAGCCTCGCGCCTTTTTCGGAACAACAGTGTATCGTATGATGACTAAGAACACCTTTGGGTAATGGGACACTGGGGACAGACACAGCAGAACCGTCCCCACTGTCCCTTCTTTTGGGTAATGGGACACTGGGGACAGACACAGCAGAACCGTCCCCAGTGTCCCTTTTTGAAATCAAAAAAGTTGTCAGAAGGACCGTCCCGCTGACAAGATCGAACAAAATTGTTGATAATATCGTTCGAATGGTATATAATAATAGCGCGAAAGAGAGGAGGGAACGCCATGCAGATCACTGCCACGGAATTGAAGCTGAACATGGGCAAGTATCTTTCCATGGCCGGCAAACGCGATATCTTCATCACGAAAAACGGAAAGCGCATCGCAAAGCTGACAAACCCGTCGCCGGATCGCGTCGCGGTGTTGGACAGCCTTGTCGGGATCGCGGAATCAGAGGACATCACGCTGGACGGCATCAGGAAGGAGCGCCTTGATAACGCATGAAGATCATGATCGACACCAATGTCGTGCTGGATGTGCTGCTCAGGCGGGAGCCATTCTTTCAGGCGTCTTATGAAGTTATGAAGCGCTCCGCGCTGGAGCAGGTCGAGGGCTTCGTCTCCGCAACCGCGGCCACGGATATATACTATCTTCTGCGCCGGGCGTTGAAGGATGACCAGGCCGCGAAGGACGGGCTTGAAAGGCTGCTACAGCTGGTTGGATTTGCCGATGCCCTGGGCGAGGACGTTCACGCCGCCATCGCGTCCAACATGGCGGATTTTGAGGATGCGCTCGTCTCCGCCATCGCCGCGCGCTGCCACATGGACTATATCGTCACGCGAAATGCCAAAGACTTCAGGGATTCGCCGGTCAAAGCCCTTGAACCGCAGGCATTTCTCAACCTGTAGACGCCCGCAGACAGTATTCCACCGACAGGAGACCCGGCTCGACAACTGCGTTATTGATTCCGACCGGGCTTTTCCGTATAATGAAGCCGTGCTCATGAAACACGATCCCGAATACGGAGGTAACAGGATGGAACTGGGAAAGAAGATCAGGCAGCTGCGCTTCAGGGCGAAGCTCACGCAGGAGCAGCTTGCGAACAAACTGGGCATCGCGCCGCAGTCGGTTTCCAAATGGGAAAACGCCGCCTCCATGCCGGACATCACCACGCTGCCGCTTCTGGCGGAGGTCTTCGGCGTCACCATCGACGAGCTGTTTGACCTGACGAGCGAGCAGCGCCTGAGCCGCATCGAGAACAGCCTGGACATCACGGAGGAGCTCTCGCCGGACCTGTTCCGGGATTACGAGGACTTTCTGAAGGCGCAGCTCGAGGATGCGCAGAACCGGCAGCGGGCCACAAGCCTCATCGCCTACCTGTACTGGCATCGCATGAATGCCTGTGCGCAGAAGGCCGCCCACTACGCCAAAGAAGCCATTCGGACGGCGCCGGGCGTCAAGGATTGCCAGTGGATACTGGACCGGGCGGAGGGCCATGCGGCCTGGGACTGGAACATCGCCAACCATGCAAAGGCGGTAGCATTTTGGCGCGGCGTCGTTGAAGAAAACCCGGACGTCCGCCTGCCGTATCTCTACCTGATCGACAACCTGCTCGCCGATCACCGGGCGGACGAGGCGGAGCACTATTTGGAGCGGGTCAGCCGGCTTCCGGACGCGAGGCCCGTCATGGTTAGGGCCTATCGGGCGCACATCGCGCTCGCCCGATTTGATGAAAAGACCGCGGACGGGATCATCGAAGAACTGGTCGCCGCGCATCCGGAGGATTTTGTCTACCTGTTTGAAGCCGCGCAGTATTACGCGAAAAAATGTGATTACGGGAGAGCGATCGAGCTCTACGAGCGGTCCTTTGAAAGCGAGACCCGCCGGCCGCGCTTTACGGATGCGCTGATGGCCATCGCCGATATCCATGAGATCATGGGCGAATACGGGAAGGCCGCCGACACCTGTGACCGCATCATCGACCTGCTTGAAAATGAGTGGGGCTTCACCGAGGATACGGGACTTGAGCATGCCCGCAGGGAAAAGGCGCGGCTGCTCGAGAAAGCGCAGAAGGTCTGAATGTCAGTGAACGTGCCCCTCCCGCTCCCGGAACGACTGCAAGAACTGCCGGGTGCGCTCCTGTTGCGGGTGGGTGAAGAACTGCTCGGGCGGGGCCTGTTCGACGATCACGCCGCCGTCCATCAGCAGCGTGCGGGTGGACACCTGGCGGGCGAAGTTCAGCTCGTGGGTGACCACCAGCATGGTCATGCCGTCCTCGGCCAGGCGGCGCATCACGGCCAGCACCTCGCCGACCAGCTCCGGATCCAGGGCGGAGGTGGGCTCGTCGAAGAGGATCACGTCCGGCTCCAGCGCCATGGCGCGGGCGATGGCCACGCGCTGCTGCTGGCCGCCGGAGAGCTGGCTGGGGTACGCGTTTCGCTTGTCGGCCAGGCCCACGCGCTCCAGCGCCGCCATGGCCCGGCGCTCGGCCTCGGCCTTCGGCAGCTTCCGGGCGACGGTCAGGCCCTCGGTGACGTTGCGCAGCGCGGTCATGTTGCTGAACAGGTTGTAGCTCTGGAACACGAAGCCCATCTTCCGGCGCACGGCGGCCACGGTCCTGCGGTCCGCGCCGTGAAGGTCTGTGCGAATGCCGTCGAAGTCCAGCGTGCCGGCGTCGGCACGCTCCAGGAAGCTGACGCAGCGCAGCAGCGTGGTCTTGCCCGAGCCGCTGGGGCCGAGGATCGTGATCACGTCGCCGGGGTCCACCTCCAGCGACACGTCCCGCAGCACGGCCTGGCCGTCAAACTGCTTTTTCAGGTGCTCGATCTTGAGCAACGCCCGTCACCTCCCGGCCTCGAGCTTGCGCTCGCAGACGTGCTGCACCCAGGTCAAGAAGGTGCAGAAGAGCAGGTACAGCACCGCCACCTCGCAGTACATCGCGAACACGTCGTAGGTGCGGGCCGCGATCAGCTGGGCCGTGCGAAACATCTCCACCACGGTGATGTTCGCGGCCAGCGAGGTGTCCTTCACCAGGCCGATCAGCGTGTTGAACAGCGGGGGAAAGGCCGTGCGCATGGCCTGGGGCAGCACCACGCGGCCCATGATCTGCAGGTAGTTCATGCCCACCATGTAGCCCGCCTCGAACTGGCCCACGGGCACCGACTCTATGGCGGCGCGCACCGTCTCCGCGGCGTAGGCCCCGGTGTTCAGCGAGAACACGATGATCGCCGCCGGGATCGAGTTCACGTACACGCCAAGCCCCGGCAGGCCGTAGAACACGATGAACAGCTGCACGATCATCGGCGTGCCGCGGAACACCCATATGTAGAACCGCGCCAAGCGGCGCAGCACCGGCACCTTCGCCACCTGCACAAAGGCCGCCACCATCGCCAGCGCCAGCCCCAGTGTGAATGAGGCCAGCGTCAGCGGGATGGTGACGGTCAGTCCTTTGCTCAGAAGCGGCCACAGCGAATCCGCCAGCAGCTTCCATACGCGCTCGTTGAACATGTCGGATTATTCCTGGGTGTAGTCAAAGCCGAAGAAGCGGGTGGACAGCTCGGACAGCACGCCCTCCTGGCGCAGCTCCTCGATGGCCTGGTTCACGGCGGCGAGGAACTTCTCGTTGCCCTTGCGCACCGGCACCACCGAGGTGGAGGTGTCTTCGGTGTAGAAGGCGATCTTCACGTTGGCCTCCGGGTGCTGGGCCATGTAGTCGTTGAAGGCCGTCTCGGCGTTCAGCGTCACGTCGGCCCGGCCGGTGGTGATCAGCTCGTAGGTCTGGTAGTCGTCGGTGACGGACACGATCTCGGCCCCGTAGTTCCGGGCGCGCTGGCCCCACAGGCTGGTGTCGTTCTGGGCGGCGCGCTTGCCGGCCAGGTCTTCGGCGGAGACGATGGTGTCGTTGTCGCCGGCCACCAGCGCCGCGCCGTGGATGGTGGTGTAGGGCACGGAGAAGTCGTACATCGCGGCGCGCTCCTCGGTGGGCTCCAGCTCCTCGATCAGCGTGTCGATGGTTCCGAACTGCAGCGCGGTCATCAGCGAGGCCCAGTCGGCCACGTAGGGCTCGTACTCGACGCCCAGCTTGCCCGCGATGGCGCGGCCCACCTCCACGTCGAAGCCGGTCAGGTTGTTGTTTTCGTCATAGTAGCTGTTGGGCGGGTAGGTTCCTTCGCTGCCCACCACCAGCTTGCCCGCGGCCAGGACCTTGTCCAGCAGGTCCTGCCCCTCGGCAAGGGCGGTCAGCAGGCCGGCGCACAAAAGCGCCAGCGTCAAAACGGCGGCGATGATCTTCTTCATGGCACGACCTCCTCGGGGCGGTGTGGTATGATATGCCCCGCTTCCTTTTTACCATCGACGGCAGAAACAGTCTATCAATTTTGTGTTAATTATGGCCCCGCGGGCGACGGGAAAAGCGCCGGTGTCTAACCGTACTGTTCGCCGTACTGCGAAAGTATGTATTCGCGCCTGAGGGCGTAGAACTGCCGGACCTTTTCGCAGTTTTTGATGAAGTAGTCCGGGCTCTTCTCGTCGTTGTAGAAGCGCTGGTTCTTCAGGTCCATCTGCTCGTCCAGCAGGGCTTCGTGGCGGTCGATGAACGCGCCGACCTTTTCCGGGTCGAAGGTCTCCGTGGCCAAGCGCACCAGCCGCCGGTACAGCGCGTCCGAGAACGCTTCGTTGTTCATCAGGCTGGCGAACAGAGGGTCCTGCTTGACGGTGCGCGCCACATAGTCGCTCTGGGCGTCCGGCACGTTCATGGCCATGTTCACGTCGAACAGCAGCCAGCGCCACTTGCCGTCGGAGTAGGGCCCGGCCGCCTTCTTGCGCGCCCGGAAGAGCGCGGTGTTGTAGATGGGCCAGTCGTTGTTGGCGATGTAGATCTCGGTGGCATAGTAGTCCAGGCAGCTGTCGATGTCGATCAGCTCGCAGGCCCGGGCGTAATTATCGGGGATGCGCATGTCGCTGCCGGCGATGAAGTCGCGCATGTCGGTGTACAGCGCCATGTCCTCGTCGTTGCCGATCTTGATCCGGCCGGCGGTGATGTCCATCAGGTTGTCGGTCTGCTTTGCGTTTCTCGTCCTGTGGACCTTGTAGCCGAAGTACAGCACCAGGTTGTCCTCGAAAATCTGGTACTTCTGCGCCATGTAGTCCTTCTTGTAGCGCGGCGTCAGCCAGTAGACGCCCCAGTATTCCCCGTCCAGGAACAGCGCGTAGGGCACGTATTCCCGGGTGCCAAAGCGCATGTCCGCGCAGAAGGCGTTCACCAGGCTGTCCATCAGCAGGGAATCGGAATCCTGGCTGCCGGTGTTCAGGTTCAGCCGGTCGAGGGTGTAGTCCACGCCCAGCAGGTCCTTTCCGGAGAAGGCGGCGGTCCCGTACTCCTTGCGCGCGAACAGGTTCAGGCTCTTGGGCAGCTTGGCCTTGGAGCCGTGCCCCTGCAGGCGTATGCCGCAGTTGCCGGAGGCGATCAGCTGGCGGTCGGCGTCGAAGAAGCAGACGCTGGCCTCCCGCTCCCAGTCCCGGCCCTTGTAGAAGTAGTTCGCGGGGGAGAAGGTGTAGATCCAATCCGGGTCCAGCTTGTAGTTGCCTTGCTCCAGCCAGTCGGTGAAGGCCTTGCCCAGCACGTAGATGCCGGTCTGCGGGTCGAACAGGTTCTTCGGGTCCGTGGTGACGGTGACGATGTTCAGCCCGTCGTAGCCCGTCTTCTCGTCAAAGCCCACGAAGAACACCCGGTTCTCCGTGGCGCTCCGGCTGCCGTCGGCGCCGATGGACACCGCCCGGACCACCGTGGCCTTGTCGATCTTCGATTCCGGCACGCGGTAGGTGCCCTCAAAGCTGTAGCCGAGGCCTTGGATCACGTCGCTGACAAAGTCCAGCGCCACGTCCGTGTTCATGCTGTAAACGTTCTCGTTCTCGCTGGCGTCGCCGATGGGTATGGGGCCCGTGTATTCGATGGCGTTCTCGTCGGGGTCGCTGGCGTCCAGGGTGTAGTAGATCCTGCCGCCGCCGCTCAGCTCCAGGCTGAAGGGAGCGTCGTAGAAGCCGGAATCCCGCGAAAACGAAACCGCCTCCAGGCCGGCGTTGTGGGTCTCGGGCGCAAGCAGCGCGGCGGCCACGAGCAGCGCGATGCAGGCGCATCCGACGGCGCAAATCAGCCACCGCGTCTTCCTGGCGTTCACCCTACCGCCTCCCGCTTCCCGCGGCGCTGCCGCGCCGCCCGTACTGTAATACCTTACCGTTGTAGAGTCATTATACCTGAATCGCCCGCGCGTGTCAATTTGCGCGGCTACTTCAGGAAGCCGCTGATGATCTGCTCCTCCGCCTCCTGGGCGGTGAGGCCCAGCGTCATAAGCTTTATCAGCTGCTCGCCGGCGATCTTGCCGATGGCGGCCTCGTGTACCAGCGCGGCGTCCACGTCGTTGGCCTCCAGCCCCGGCACGGCCAGTATGCGGCCCCGGTCCATGATGATGGAATCGCACTCGGTGTGGCCGCTGCAGGGCGCGTTGCCGACGATCTTCGCGTCGAAGCGCTGGAAGGAGTCGTCCCGGGCCACCGAGCGGGAGACGATGTCCGCGCTGGCTCCCGCGCCGTTCAGGCTGACCACGTAGGTGCTCAGCGCCCGCTGTTGGCCGTGGGTCATCAGCCGTTCGCGGATGATCAGCTTCGCGCCGGCGGCCAGCTTGGCGGTGGTGGTGCGCTCGGTGTCGTCCACGCCCTTGATCTGCGCCATTTCCATCTCCATGCTGGCGCCCTCCTGCATGTACACCTCGGTGCCGGGGTTCAGTATGCGCTTGCCCGCGCCGGTGCCTGAGCCGTAGTGCTTCTCCACGTACTTCACCTTCGCGTTTTTGCCCACGTAGAAGCGGTGGATGCCGTCGTGCTCGGAGTCGGCCATGCCGCAGTTGTCGATGCCGCAGCCGGCGATGATCACCACGTCGGCGTTCTCGTCGATGGTGAAGTCGTTGTACACCGTTTCCTTCAGGCCGCTCTGGGTCATCACCACCGGTATGTGCATGCTCTCGCGCCGCCCGCCGGCCTTGATGTGTATGTCCAGGCCGCTGACGTCCGCCTTCGGGGTGATCTCGATGGTGGGCGTGGAGCGCCTGCCCGCGGAGGCGCTGTTGCTGCGGATGTTGTACGCGCCGTCGGGGATGGCGTGCAGGTCCGCGATCTCCTCCAAAAGGTGCTTCTGTATGCTGTCCAGTTCCATTGCCAACGCCTCCTCACAAAATCCGGCGGCAGCTTGCCACCGCCGCCGCGGTGCCGATCAGATCCGGCAGCACCTCATTCCGCGGGCCCTGCCGGTCCACCCGGCCGTCTTTGAGCACCACGATCTCGTCGGCGATGTTCAGTATGCGCTCCTGGTGGGAGATGATCATGATGGCGCTGTGGCGTATGTTCCTGCGCATGCCCTCGAACACCTCGATCAGGTTCTGGAAGCTCCAAAGGTCGATGCCGGCCTCCGGCTCGTCGAACACGGACAGCGCCGCGCCCCGGGCCAGCACCGTGGCGATCTCGATGCGCTTCAGCTCGCCGCCGGACAGGCTGGCGTTGACCTCGCGGTTGATGTAGTCCCGGGCGCACAGCCCCACGGCGGCCAGGTATTCGCAGGCGTCCGCCGGGGTCAGCTTCCTGCCCGCCGCCAGGCGCAGCAGGTCCAGCACCTGCAGGCCCTTGAAGCGCACCGGCTGCTGGAACGCGAAGCCGATGCCCAGCCGGGCGCGCTCGGTGACGCTCTTTTCGGTGATGTCCTGGCCGTTCAGAAATATGCGGCCCGAGGTGGGCCGCTCGATGCCCATGATCAGCCGCGCCAGCGTGGACTTGCCGCCGCCGTTCGGCCCGGTCACCACGATCAGCCTGCCGTCGGGCAGCGTCAGGCTCACGTCCCGCACGATCTCGCGGCCCGCGCCTTCGCTGTCCACCCCAAAGGTCAGATGTTTTAGTTCAAGCATGGTTGGGATACCTCGTCTTGTGTGGATATTCTGTACCCATTATAGCGAATCAATGCAAAGAATACATTGATTTGCGCCGAAGTTTGACGATTTCTTTGACAGGGCGGGCGGGGGGTGGTAGAATTAGGGAACAGGGAACAGGGGACAGGGAACAGGGTACAGGGAACAGGGAACAGGGAACAGGGAACAGGGTACAGGGAACAGGGGACAGGGAACAGGGAACAGGGTACAGGGAACAGGGAACAGGGAACAGGGAACAGGGTACAGGGGACAGGGAACAGGGGACAGGGAACAGGGAACAGGGAACAGGGAACAGGGAACAGGAGGGATTTGGATGAGCGAGATTACCACCAGCGTGCAGATCGTGCTGCCGCAGCATTGCAACGGGTATAAAAAGCCCCGCCTGTTCGGCGGGCAGATCATGGCGTGGATCGACGTGGTGGGCGGGGTGGCGGCCCGCCGCTACACCCACAGCGCGGTGACCACCGTGTGCGTGGACAACCTGAACTTTCTGAACCCCGCCTATCTGAACGACACGGTGGTGCAGGAGGCCCGGGTCACCTGGACGGGCCGGACCTCGCTGGAGGTGCGGGTGGACAGCTACGTGGAGCGGTTGGACGGCGTCCGCGAGCCCGTGAACCGCGCCTACCTGGTGTTCGTGGCGCTGGACGAGCATGACGCGCCCATCCCGGTGCCGCCCTTCACCCCCGAGACCGACGCCGAGCAGCGGGAATACGCCGCCGCGCTGGAGCGCCGCCGGATACGGCTGGGGCGATAGAGGGAGTTCACTTCTTTTTTCCGCCGAATATGGTCCTGAACAGCGTGCGCTCCAGCTTGCGCTGGCGGCCCTGCTTGGTCGTGGGGATGCCGGTCTTGCGGGCGATGGCCTGCTTGAGCCGCGTGATGCCCAGGGCCCGCTTCCAGCTGAAGGTCAGGCCGGGGATGCGGAACTTCTTCTTCGTCGCCATGGGTCAGCCTCCCGTCGTCGTATTGATGTGCGGGTCGATCACGTGCCCGCGAATTCGTACAGCTCCTCCGGCGTCGTGAAGATGTCCGCCGCCAGGGCCGAGCCGTCCTGGTAGACGATCATGCCGTCGCCGGTCTGTTCGTCAAAGCCCCAGTCCGCCACGTCCTTTTCCGGGTGGATCAGGTACAGCTGAAGGCCGTTGCTCACCGAATAGATGGCGAACAGCCGCCTCTGGTACCCGGCCACCATCACCAGGGTCCCGTCCCGGTTGAACTTGATGCCCTCCAGCGACAGCCTGCCGTTCAGGTCCTTCCAGAATTGCAGCACCTTTCCCGTCTCCAGGTCGTAGACGGCCACCGTGCCCATGCTTCCGGCCACGCCGAGACGGCGGCCGTCCGCGGAGAAGGACGCGTCGCCGACGCTGACGGTCCCGTTCATCGGGTGTCCGTAGAGGCGATAGGCCGGCTCGCTCCCGCGGGTGGCGTCGAATACCTTGATGTGGTTGGCCGCGTTGATCATCACGTAGTATCGGGCGTCGGGGCTGATCAACAGCCGCATCGCGAAATTATTCTCCGTGCTTCCCCAGGAAACCGGGTCAAAGGGCGTATAATCCTGCGCGGGCTCCGAGAAGTCCGGCACGTCGAGCAGCGTGCCCGCGTACCGCTCCAGCCGGCGATAGCTCCCCTTGCCGGGCATGGTGTCCTTGGAGGCGGTGTCGCGCTGGATCAGCAGGTATTGGCCGGTGGGGTCCGCGGCCAGCACCGTGCCGGGCGCGGCGGCGTAGGCGCTGCCGTCCGACACCCGGTAGATGGCCCTGTCGCCGATGAAGAACTGCCCGTCGGCGGAGACCGTGGCGGCCGAATCCTCGACAGTTGCCAGGCACTCACCGGTACCGGCGTCGTAGATGCGGCCGCTGTCGAATATGCGCTCGCCCGTCCACGCGGCGGCCTGCACCATCGCCGTCTGCCCGCCGGCCGGATCGTCGAAGCTCCCCTGCCACACGACCTCGTCGTCCTCCAGCCGGACCGCGATGACGCGGTCCCACTGGCGCAGGTACAGCGTCGCGCCGTCCGGGGACAGGCCGCAGGCGCTGACGGCCGCTTGCGCCTCGGGCACATACCGGTAGGCCCGCTGCTCGCGGGTGTCCACCGCCAGCACTTCCGGCGTGACGGGATTGATCCACAGCACAAAGCGCCCGTCCGCCGAGGCCTGGCAGGCGGAATACTGGCACGCGTTTCCGGCCTGCGCGGCGAAGGGAACGGTGGCGGATTCAGAGGACGGGTCCCAGTTCAGTATGCCCTGCTCGAAGCATACCATGACGCCGTCGTCGGCGAAGGCCGCGCCCGAAGGCCAGGGGACCTCCAGCGCATGCAGCGTGGCGCCGCTCTCGGCGTCCAGCACATAGACCCGATGCTCCGTCATCGAGGTCGCGGCCAGGTACCGGCCGTCGGCGCTCCAGGTGAGCGAGGTCAGCTGCAGGCTGGAGGGCGTGGCGTTCCACAGCGCGTCGCCCGTGTCCGCCCGGAAGCAGAACACGGCGGCGGAGGAGACCACCGCGGCGATGCGACTGCCGTCCGGGGAGAACGCGCACATCTCGGCATACGCCCCCGGCAGGTCCAGCGCGGCGTCGATCGAGAAATCGCCCATGTAGCAGGTGGCCGCCAGTGCGTCGTTCACCGCGTCCGATTCATAGCCGTTCAGCTGCGCCGACACATCCCGCGCCTCCAGCGCCAGCGTTCGGGCCTCCTGCCGTCGGTGCTCCGCGGTCCTGGACAGCGATTTTTCGACCAGCAGGTCGCACTGGCTCCGGGCCGCGATCAGGCGCTGCGCGTCGATGCGGGCGTTCTGGATGAGGGCGTAGGCCAGAAAGCCGCCCAGGATCAGCGTGGTCGTTCCTGATATCGCCAGGCCCCTGCGGACCGTGCGCCGGTGCTCCCGCTGGTAGAGGTCGTCGTAGGCCACGCCCAGCATCGGCGCCAGCAGGCGCAGCTTCTCCCGCTTCAGCTTTTTCAGGCTCTCCCGGAGCGAACCGCCCCGGACGTCGCCGGCCAGGGGCTCCTTGGGGATCCTGTTGCCGTTCTCATCCACCGCGAAGCGGAGCGCGTCGGGGAAGCTGTTCTCGGGCCTGCCCTCCACCAGCAGCGTCAGCACGTGGTCGGCGGGGTGGTGCTTCAGAAAGTAGTCGACCTCCCGCAGGCACCACCTGCTCTGCAGATACCTGGGGCTGCAGATGCAGATCAGCCACGCGCTGTTGTCCAGCGCCGTCTCGATGTCTCTGCCCAGGTTCGCCGAAAGCGGCAGCTCGTCCTGGTCCCGAAACACCATGCCCGGGTGCCGGATGCCCTTCTGCCTGCGCAGGGCGCTGGGCAGCGTATACCGCTCGATCAGCCGGTGCAGCCGCACGGCGATCTTCTGATCGAGGTCGGTATGGCGATAGCTGATAAACGCGCAAAAGGTTCTCTCACTCATAATATCAAATGACGCGGCGTCACACGCAACCCCTGACGCAGGGAGACCTTTGTTGATTCCATGAAAAGAGTATACCATACCCCGGTGGATCCATCAAGCCCCGGCCCGGGGATTTGTGTTGTTGTGGGGAAAGATATGTGATATAATGATTGGGAAAGCCATGAACTGCCGACAGATGAGGAGGTAATATCATGAAGAAGCTGCTTGCGATGCTGACGATACTCTCGCTGCTGCTCACACTGCCTGCCCTCGCCCAGAGCGGCGGTACGGGCGACGTACTGGACGCGCTGGGCAGCGACGTCTACCGCGCCACCTACGACGCGCTGCTGGCCGGCGAGGTGGTCAAAAAGGGCAGCAAGGGCGACGCCGCCAGGGGCGTGCAGCAGACGCTGGCGGACTTCGGCCAGGACATCGCCGTGGACGGCAACGTCGGCCCCAAGTCCATCGCCGCGCTGAACGCGGTGCAGGCGGCCTTCGGGCTGGAGGAGACCGAGGAACTGGACGCCGGCGGCTACGCGGCGTTGCTGCCCCGGCTGCTGATCGCCACCGACCCGGACGGGGCCGAGGCGCTGCTGGTGCCTGGTATGGAACAGGGCGAGTTCGACTATGCCCGCGCCTGCGCCTATGTCGCCCAGGGGAAGTTCGCCTCGGCGAAGCACTGGTTTGAGCAGAGCCAGTACGGCGACTGGGAGGCCCGCGCCGAGGCCTGCGTGCAGCCCTGGCCCAAGAACGGCGTGCTGTACAAGAATCCGGAGGTCAAGGGCAGCAACACCGAGCTGGTGGTGCAGTTCTTCACCGACTCCGACACCGCCATGCTGGTGAAGATCTACACCGAGGACGGCGAAGCGCTGGCCCGCACCATGTTCATCGGCGGCACCGGCAAGTCCACGGTGTCCCTGCCGGCGGGCAGATACATCATCAAGGACGGCACCGGCAAGAACTGGTACGGTGAAGAAGAGAGCTTCGGCGACGAGGGCAGCTACGAGATCATGACCTTCGACGACGAGGGGCAGCAGGTGGTGGAGCTTCAGAAGAACTACAGGTCCACCATCACCGTGAACGTGCAGGAGGAGAACCCAGACGCCGACTACGTGGGCTCGGACGAGGAGAACTGGCGGGACTTCTGACCGGACTACTCTGCCTCAACAGAAAAACCGCGCCCCGGAGCAACGCTCCGGGGCGCGATTTGATAGCCTTATTGGATTAAGCAGCCTGGATGGAGCTGACGACGGCGCCCCAGACCAGATCGGCGTTCTCCTCGGACGCGGGCTGGCAGGTGACTTCCAGCACATAGCCCGCCTCGGTGGTGAAGGCCACGCTGACGGTGTCCTGCTCGGGCAGCTTGTAGGAGACGCAGGGGAAGCCGTTGACGGTGCCGACTTCGACCTCGGTCGCGCCGGCCTCGGAGCTCAGGTAGCTGCCATACTCCTCAAGGCTCATGCCGTTCACGTCGACATACATCACGGCGACGGTGGCGGACTGATCCTCGGGCATGTAGTAGCCGATATAGCCGTTCGCCTTGTCTTCGTCGGTCAGCTCAACGGCGTTCATGCCGTCGGGCAGCCAGATCTTGATCGCGATCTCATCGAAGGTGTAGAACTGACCGGTGACGCCGCCGGCCTCGAGCACGGGCTCAAAATCGGACCAGCTCAGCGCGGGCGCTTCGGCGATGGCGGCGGAGGCCAACAGCATCAGGGCAACGATAACAGCCAAAAGCTTCTTCATGGGGAATAACCTCTCTTTTTTTGTATTGTCCCTATTGGAACTTGTACAATTATAGGCGATTTTTCCCATATTGTATACTGTCCTTTGGTACAGGTCCGTTTGAAAGCGGCGCGGATGCCGCGCCCGCCCTATCGGATATCCCCCAGCTCCGCCGCCCGGTTCAGGGCCTCCGCGCGCGTTTCGACGTCGAGCTTTTTGTAGATCACGCCACAGAAGTACTTGACGGTGCGCTCGGAGATGTTCAGTATGGACGCGATCTTCGCGTTCTTGTAGCCGGCGATGATCAGGGAGTAGACCTGGTACTCCCGGTCGGTGAAGACCGGCTTTTTGGCCGTCTGCTTCATGTAGTTGGGGTAATAGGCGGCCTGCCGGCGCGTGAGCGCCAGCACGCTGTTCTCCCACGGCGCGTCGGGAAGCGCCATTTCGTTCAGCATGTCGATGATGGCGATGCCCTCGCCGGCGATCACGCGGACCAGGCCGTAGCGCTTGGCGAGCGCCAGCGCCTCAGCCATGCGCTCGCGCCAGGTCTCGTCCCCGCCGCGATAGCGGTACAGCGCCTCCAGCAGGTCCAGCTGGATCAGCAGGTAGGGCCGGTCGTAGCTCTCGTAATACTGCCGCAGCGTCGCCGCCAGGAAGGGCACCTTCGAGCGCTGGGCCAGTATGATGTACAGCCGCAGCTTCAGCATGTAGCGGTATCGGTCCATGATGACAAAGGCGCCCGTCTCATCCGGCGCCTCGGTCTCCAGCCAGCTGCGCGCGCCGGCGACCTCGCCCCGCAGCAGCATCAGCTCCTGCCGGAATACCCGCAGGTTCTGCACAAGCCTCGGCGGGTGCTGATCGGGCAGCGCGGCGATGGCGTTGTCGATCATGCGCAGCGCCTCGTCCGCGTTGCCGCTGGCCGCCTCGATGCGGCTCTGGATACCGATGGCGGCGCAGCGCATCTCCAGATTGTCCGACACGCGCTGAAGCCCCTGCCGCACCTTGGCCAGGGCCACGGAGTAATCGCCGTCCGGGTTCGCCTCCAGCTCCCGCTCGGCGATGGCGATGTCCGTCACGCCGCTGCCCCCATGGCCCAGCGCCAGCTCGATGGGTACCTTGAACAGCCGGTAGATGGCCCAGCCGTGGGGCACCCAGCGGCAGAAGTCGAGGCCGCCGTTCATCAGGCTCACGCTGTTTCCGGAGACGTTGAAGCCGTTGTGCCAGGCGTTGGAGCGCATCAGCTCGGGCGACTTCGCCGCGGCGATCAGCCGCTTCAGCGTGTGCCGGGTGCCGCGCTGGGAGAGGCACAGGTCCAGGTAGGCCTTGGCTTCCATGGCCGTCTGGCGGCGCGCGTCCCTGACGGGCGTCTGACGGATGAACCGCTCCAGCGCCGCGTACCAGCGCTCGCTCTCCTCCGCGTGGCCCAGCAGGCACTCGATTTCGCACTTGCCCTTCATCAGCTCGGGGTAGGCGAGTATCGTCTCCCGATCCAGCAGCGCGTAGCCCTCCAGCAGGTCGACCGTATCGCCGTCCGCCGGGCGGTTGAAGGTGTCGCGAATCAGCAATTCACGAATCTTTTCCAGGTCCCCCAGCTGCCGGTAATAGGAGATCGCCTGGGGGATCTGGTTTTGCAGTTCAAAGTAGAGCGCGGCGCGCTTGTACTGGCCGTTGATGTAATCCTGGCTGTAGAGGTTGCGCATCTCGGCAAACAGCGCCTGCCGGACGATGGGAACGAAGGTATAGGTGTCCGCGCGTTCGCGCAGCAGCATGAAGGATTTCCGGGCGATGTCCGCCATGATCCGCGGCGCGTCGTTGCGGCCCGTCACGATGCGGGCCATCTCCTCGGAAAAGCTGTCGAAGGGCGAAAGGTTGTACAGCAGCTGCCGCTCCCGCTCCGGAAAGGCGAGCACGATGTCGGTGATCAGAATCTGCTTGATGTCCGCGCGGGTCTCGTCGATCAGGGCGCGCAGCGTGGTGTCGGGATGCGCCTTGATCTGCTGCGCCAGTATGTGCAGGCCGAAGGCCCAGCCCCAAAGGCCGTCCAGTATCAGATGAACGTCCGAGGGCAGCAGCTCGATGGAATACTCCAGGAACAGCTGTACGATTTCCTCCTCGTCGAACATGATGAATTCCCTGCCCAGCACGGCGATGACGCCGCTGGAGCACAGGCCGTGCAGCGCGGAGGGCGCCTGTCCCCGCCCCGCCAGCACGGCGCACTGCCCGTCGGACAGGCCGGCCAGCATCGCCGCCAGGTCCTCCGCCATGACGCTCGGGAGCCTGTCGACGCCGTCGATGACCAGCAGCGCGTCCCCGGCCCCGGCGGCCCCGGCCCGGAAGGCCGTCCAGTCATCCTGGCCCGGGTCGAAGCGCAAAACGCCGCCGCTCCAGATTTCGCAGAGCTGGTCCAGCAGGACCGTCTTGCCGCTGTAGAAAAACGCGGAGAGGTACACGATCCGCCTTTCCCTGAGCAGGGCGGACAGCTTGCGGAGCTTTTCTGTTCTTCGTATGATGGGCGGATGTGCCATGGCGCGCTTACAGGATGTACTTCCGGACGTCCTTCTGGTGAATGTCGCCGGAGAGCTGGGCCTTCACGTACTCGGCGTTCACCTTCACGCTGATCTCGGGGGCGTCGCCGCCGCCGGCGTTGAAGGCAATGTCGTTGAGTATGCGCTCCATCAGCGTGTGCAGCCGGCGCGCGCCGATGTTCTCGCTGGACTCGTTGGCCTGCCAGGCGTATTCGGCGATCTCCGCCAGCGCGGAATCCTCGAACTCCAGGCTGACGCCGTCCACCCCCAGCAGCAGCTGGTACTGGCGGATCAGCGCGTTTTCGGGCTGGGTCAGTATGCGCCGGTAGTCCTCCACGGTGAGGGGCTTCAGGTCCACCCGCACCGGGAAGCGGCCCTGCAGCTCGGGGATCAGGTCGGTGACCTTGGACACGTGAAACGCGCCCGCGGCGATGAACAGCACGTGGTCGGTCTTCACCGGGCCGTACTTGGTGTTCACGGTGCTGCCCTCCACGATGGGCAATATGTCGCGCTGCACGCCCTCGCGGCTCACGTCCGGGCCGTGCCCGCCGCCGCCGCGGCCCGCCACCTTGTCGATCTCGTCCAGGAACACGATGCCGTGCTGCTCGGCCCGCTCAATGGCCTCGCTGTAGACCTGGTCCATGTCGATGAGGTTCTGCTCCTCCTCGGAGAGCAGTATCTTGCGGGCCTCCCGCACCTCCACCTTCCTCAGGTGGGTCTTCTTGGGCAGTATGCTGCCCAGCACGTCGTTCATGTTCATGTCCATGCCGGGGATCTCCGGCTGGGGCATGGACTGCTCCACCTCGACCTCCACGATCTCGTGCTCCAGCTCGCCCCGGCGCAGGCGCTCGCGCACGTCGCCCTGGCGGGTCACCAGCGCGGTCTTCTCCTCCGGCGAGGGCTCCGGCTGCCTGGGCTTGTTGCCCAGCAGTATGTCGATGGGGTTGGCCGGCTTGCGCTTGACGGTGCTGGTGAGCAGCTCCACCAGCCGGTCCTCCACGTTGGCCTCGGCGCGGATGCGCACGCGCTCGGCGTGCTGTGCCTTCACCAGGCGTATGGCGGCCTCCACCAGGTCGCGGATGATGCTCTCCACGTCGCGGCCCACGTAGCCCACCTCGGTGAACTTCGTGGCCTCCACCTTCACAAAGGGCGCGTCCACCAGCTTGGCGAGCCGGCGCGCGATCTCGGTCTTGCCCACGCCGGTGGGGCCGATCATCAGTATGTTCTTCGGCGTGACCTCTTCCCGGATGTCCTCCGGCAGCTGGGCCCGGCGATAGCGGTTTCTGAGGGCCACGGCCACGGCGCGCTTGGCCTCGTCCTGGCCGATGATGAAGCGATCCAGTTCGCGAACGATCTCGCGGGGGGTGAGTTCTGTCATGTTGTATTCCTTTCAGCGGTCAAACCGTCTCCACGATGATGTTCCCGTTGGTGTAAACGCAGATGTCGGACGCGATCCGAAGCGCCTTTTCGGCGATCTCCGTGGCGCCCAGATCGGTGTTCTGAATGAGGGCCCGCGCCGCGGCCAGGGCGTAGTTGCCGCCGGAGCCGATGGCCAGCACGCCGTCGTCGGGCTCGATGACCTCGCCGGTGCCGGAGATCAGCATCAGGTTGTCCCTGTCGGCGCACAGCAGCAGCGCCTCTAACTTGCGCATGGCGCGGTCCATGCGCCAGTCCTGGGCCAGCTCCACCGCCGCCCGGGGCAGGTTGCCGGAGTACTGGGTCAGCTTGTCCTCGAATTTTTCGGACAGCGCGAAGGCGTCGGCCACGCTGCCGGCAAAGCCGATCACGACCTTGCCGCCGAATATGCGGCGCACCTTCTTCGCGGTGGCCTTCATGATGGTCTTGTCGCCCATGGTGACCTGGCCGTCGCCGGCGATGGCGATCACGCCGTCCTTCTTCACGGCGCAGATGGTGGTGCCGCGAAACATGCTGGTGGGTTCATAGCTCATATTGTCTCACTACCTCGTTCAGTGTGTCGATGGCGGCTTCGCTCAGCTTTTCGTAGCGGTTCCGCTTGCCCTTCACCCGGAAGGGGAGGGGATCCAGTATGCCGAAGTTGGCGTTCATCGGCTGGAAGTTGGGGGTGGGGGTGGTCACGTGGCGCGCCAGCGCGCCGAGTATGGTCTTGCCGGTGAAGTCCGGCTCCGGTCGCCCCGCCAGGGCCTTTGAAAGCCCCACGGCGGCCACCAGCCCGCTGGCGGTGGATTCCATGTAGCCCTCCACGCCGGTCAGCTGCCCGGCGAAGCGGATCAGCGGGTCGGCCTTCAGCGCGTAGTTCGCGCCCAGCACCCGGGGCCCGTTCAGGTAGGTGTTGCGGTGCATCACGCCGTAGCGGGCAAACTCCGCGTGTTCGAGGCCCGGAATCATGCCGAACACCCGCTTCTGCTCGCCCCACTTCAGCCGGGTCTGGAAGCCGACCAGGTTGTACAGCGTGCCCTGTTCGTTCTCCTGGCGCAGCTGGACCACCGCGTAGGGCTCGCGGCCCGTGCGCGGGTCGATGAGGCCCACCGGCTTCAGCGGCCCGAAGGCCAGCGTCTGGCGGCCCCTGGAGGCCAGTATCTCCACGGCCAGGCAGCCCTCGAACACCAGCTTCTTTTCAAAGTCGTGCAGCTCCGCCAGCTCCGCGCCCACCAGGGCGTCGTAGAAGGCGTTGTACTCGGCCTCGGTCATCGGGCAGTTCAGGTAGTCGTCCGAGCCCTTGCCGTAGCGGGAGGCGCGGAACACCTTCGTCATGTCCAGTGAATCGGCGGTGACGATGGGCGCGGCGGCGTCGAAGAAGTTCAGCGCCGCGGAACCGGTGCGCCGGGCGATGGCGTCCGTCAGCGCCGGGTCGGTCAGCGGGCCGGTGGCGACGACGGCGGGCGCGTTTGGGATGTCGTCCACAAGGCCGGTCTCGGCCTGGATCAGGGGGTGCCCCTTCACCGCGGCGGTGATCCGGTCGGAAAACTGCTCCCGGTCCACGGCCAGCGCGCCGCCCGCGGGCACCCGGCTCTCTTCCGCGCAGCGCAGGATCAGGCTGTTCATGGCCCGCAGCTCGGCCTTCAGCAGGCCGGAGGCGTTCGACAGCTGCTCGGCCTTCAGCGAGTTGGAGCAGACCAGCTCCGCAAAGCCCGGGTAGTGGTGGGCCGGGCTGTACTTTAAGGGTTTCATTTCGATCAGGCGCACCGGTATGCCCCGGTTCGCCAGCTGCCAGGCCGCCTCGCAGCCCGCCAGACCCGCGCCGACGACGGTCACGGGGGAAGGATTGGTCGACATATCGGTACTCTCCAGGCGGGGCCGGCGCGGCGCGTCACCCCAGGTTGATGGAATGCGCGATCTTCTCACCCTGCTGCTTCAGGAAGTCCAGCAGGGGCTGGAGCTCCTCCATCAGCGCCGTGGTGAAATCGCCCCCGTGCCGGATGACCTTCATCATCAGCATGGCGACAAAGAGGAAAACAAACGTGACGATGATGATGGCGATCATCCGTCGGATCAGCTTCATGGTGTCTCACCTCATAGCGGGTCGTCGGCGGGTCTATTCGGCGTCCTCGCCGGCCTCCACCTGCACCTTGTGGCGGCAGGTCTCGTTGGCGCAAATGTGGTACAGCGTGTCGCGGCCGCCGCGCTTTAAGACCATGTAGCTGCCGCACACGGGGCACTTCTGCGCCACCGGGCGGTCCCAGGACACGAAGTCGCACTCCGGGTACTTTTCGCAGCCGTAGAACTTGCGGCCCTTGCGGCTGATGCGCTCCAGCAGCTCGCCGCCGCATTTGGGGCAGGGCACGCCGATGTTGTTCGGCAGCGCCAGCGTGTGCCGGCAGGCGGGGAAGTTGGGGCAGGCCAGGAAGCGGCCGTAGCGGCTCATCTTGTAGACCATCATCGCGCCGCATTTTTCGCAGGGCACGTCGGACACCTGGTCTTCAATGGCCACCTTCTCGATGCTGGACTCGGCCTTCTCCAGGTCCTTTTCAAAGGGCCCGTAGAAGTCGGCCACGATCTTCTTCCACTCGGCCTTGCCGGCCTCCACGTCGTCCAGCTGGTCCTCCATGTCGGCGGTGAAGGTCACGTCCACGATGTCCGGGAAGTTCTTGCACATCAGGTCGTTGACGATCTTGCCCAGCGCGGTGGGGATCAGGCGCTTGTTCTCCTTGGCGATGTAGCCCCTGCGCCCGGTGATGGTGGAGATGGTGGGGGAGTAGGTGGACGGCCTGCCGATGCCCTTCTCCTCCAGCGTGCGCACCAGGCTGGCCTCGGTGTACCTTGGCGGCGGCTGGGTGAAGTGCTGCTCGGCGTTCATCTCGCCCTGGCGCGCGGCCATGCCCTCTGTCAGCTCCGGCAGCGTGCTGTTCTCGGCCTCCTCCTGGGGGTCGTCCACGCTCTCCACATACACGGCGCTGAAGCCCGCGAAGCGCAGCTTCTGGCCGTTGAAGTGGAACCGCGTGCCGTCCTTAGCGTCGATGTCCACGGACAGGGTGTCGTACAGCGCCGGGGTCATCTGGCTGGACACAAAGCGGTCGAATATCAGCTTGTACAACCGGTACTGGTCCCGGGACAGCGAGGCCTTGATGGCCTCGGGCCTGCGGTCCACCACGGTGGGCCGGATGGCCTCGTGGGCGTCCTGGGCGCTCTTGCGGGTCTTGTACACGTTGGGCTTCTCGGGGTCACCAGGCCCTGGGAGCCCTCGCCGGCCAGCTCCACGCCCTCGTAGAGCTGCTGGGCGATCTGCATGGTCTTCTGGGTGGAGAAGCCCAGCTTGCGGCTGGCCTCCTGCTGCAGGTTCGAGGTGGTGAAGGGCGGCGCGGGCAGCCGACGGCGCTCGCTGCGCCGTATGGCGGACACGGTGAATGTCGCGCCCTTGCAGCGCTCGATGACCGCGTCGGCCTCGGCGCGGCTCTTCAGCTCGTGCTTTTCGTCGCCGATGCCGGTGTAGCGGGCCGCGATCTCGGCGTTGCCGATGGTGAAGGTGGTGCCCAGCGTCCAGTATTCCTCGGGAATGAAGGATTCGATCTCCTGCTCGCGGTCGCAGATGATCTTGGTGGCCACGGACTGCACGCGCCCGGCGCTCAGCCCCTTCTTGACCTTCTGCCACAGTATCGGGCTGATCTTGTAGCCCACCAGCCGGTCCAGCACGCGGCGGGCCTGCTGGGCGTTGACCAGGTCCATGTTGATCTTCCGGGGGCTCTTCACCGCGGCCTTCACGGCCTTGCTGGTCACCTCGTGAAACTCGATGCGGCAGGCCGAATCCTCGTCGATGCCCAGCACGTTGGCCAGGTGCCAGGAGATGGCCTCGCCCTCGCGGTCCGGGTCGGTCGCGAGATAGATCTTGCTGGCGGAGCGCGCTTCCTTGCGGATCTTGCTCAGTATGTCGCCGCGCCCGCGGATGGTGATGTACTTGGGTTCAAAGTTATTATCCACTTCCACGCCGATCTGGCTCTTGGGCAGATCCCGGATGTGGCCCTGAGAGGCCTCTACCTTGAAGCCGCGCCCCAGGAACTTTCCGATGGTCTTTGCCTTGGCCGGCGATTCGACGATGACGAGCTTGCTTGCCATAATTTCCTCCGAAAAAGGGAACAGGGAACGGGGAACAGGGAACAGGGGGACGCCCGTTCCGGTTCGACGTTCTCCTTCCGATTAGTGATATGCCCGGTACATTCCGCCCGGCGCCTTTTCTATTATTCCCCGAAGTTCCAGCATTGTCAAGTGGGAATTTAATTTTGCCGCGGAAAAACCGGTGGCGGCGACCAGCTCCTCAAAGGACAGCGCCTCGATCCGCAGCGGGGCGACGATGGCCTCGTCGTCCGGCTCCAGCGGCTCGCGGCGGGCCGCTTCGGGGGCCTGACCCGCCGACGGGCGCTGGGCCCAGCGGTAGTATTCGAGGATGTCCCAGGGGCTGAGCACCGGTATCGCGCCGTCCACGATCACCCGGTTGGGCGCGACGCTCAGCGGCGAATAGATGCCGCCGGGGATCGCGAACACGTCCCGCCCCTGCTCCAGCGCAAGGTTCACCGTGATCATCGCGCCGGAGGCCTTCGCGCCCTCCACCAGCAGCGTGCCCGACGACAGGCCGCTGATGATGCGGTTGCGGGCGGGGAAGTTGCCCGGGTTGGGCTTGGCGCCCGGCACGAGCTCGGAGACGACCGCCCCGCCGCCGTCGATGATCTCCTGCATCAGCGGGCCGTTCTCCGGGGGATAGACCACGTCCACCCCGCAGCCCAGCACGGCCACGGTGGGCCCGTGCCCGCTGAGCGCGCCCCGGTGGGCGCAGGAGTCGATGCCCCGGGCCATGCCGCTGACCACGGTCACGCCGTTCTCGGCCAGCCCCTTCGAGATGTCATGGGCGGCGCGCTGCCCGTCGCGGGTGCAGCGCCGCGAGCCCACCACGGCGAACATGCGCGCGCCGTTCAGGTCGCAATCGCCCCGCACGTACAGCGTGGGCGGCGGGTCGTAGATGCTGGTCAGCGCCGCCGGATAGGCGTCGCTCAGCCGGGTGACGGCGCGTATGCCGCCCTGCTCCAGCCGGTCGAACAGCCGGTAGAAGTATTCCTCGCTCCGGGCGGCCCGCAGGCGATTCAGCGTGGCCGGGCCCAGCGATTGCATGTCCGGCGGCGTCAGCAGGCCGCCGAGGGCGTCCCACACGTTCCGGGCGTCCTCGTACAGACTGATCAGCCGGTAGAAGCGCTTGGGGCCGATGCCCTCCACGCTGCTCAGCCACACCCAGTACTGCTCCATGGCGGTGTAATCCATAGGCCCGGTCACCTCGCCGTGCCGGCGTGGGCGCGCTTCTTTGCCCGCGCCCGGCGGCGGCGTTCACGCTTTCTGTCGTCTACGATCACCAGCACGGCGTTTGTTATCGAGATCAGGCACAGCACGAGCAGCAGCCACTTGGTGATGTCGTTCTCGATGAAGGCCATGGCGGAGTTGACCCGGTCGATGCCGAAGAACACCACGTACATGCAGGACAGTATGATGGCGAGGTGCGGAAGCAGCTTGCGTAACATGGCTTTTCCTCCCGATAATCAGTTGTCCACGATGACGATGGCATCGCTGGTGATGCGGCCCTTGCCGCTCTGGTTGTTCACGGCCTTGCCGCCCACCACCATGACGGAGGTGTTGCCGCCGTCCATGTTGTAGGCGCGCACGCAGCCAAGCGTGTGCATCAGCTTGGACAGGTCCTTCAGCTCCATGCCCTTGGACTTGTCGGTGCGCCCGTCCACCACCACGAAGCAGTAGTGCCCCGGTTCATAGTAGCCCAGCGCCGTGCGGGGGTTGAGCCCCCATACGTCCGAATTGAACTTGGTCATGGCCTCGCCGTTCTCGTCCAGCAGCCGCGGGCCGAAGTTCCAGATCTGGCAGGCGCCCTTGGCGATGGCGTCGTCGATATCGAATTTGGAGGGCGAGAAGGTCTCCATCGTGCCGTCCCAGTACAGCACGCCCACGTCCCGCTTGGTGCGGGTGTCCTTGCGGTACAGCTCGCCGTTGCGCATCACGAAGCCGTCGGCGCGGCAGCCGTAGAAGTCGCCGTTGATGGCGATGATGCCGCCGACGCGCTTGTTCATCGACACCACCGACTCGCGCAGCCCCCGGGAGAAGGTGTCCTCGGCGAACACGGTCTTCAGGCTGATGATGTCCTTGATGTAGATGTCCGCCACGTAGAACGCCAGGCCGGGCTTCTTGTGGCGCTGCAGCGTGATGTTCACGTGGCTGCTCTTGTAGCTGTCGTCGGTGATGATGACCTCGCCGTCGGTGAACTTGTCCGGGAACCGGTTGCCGAACCAGCCGATGTTCTCGGTGGTGTGCACGCTGCGCTTCGGCGCGTCGGGGTCCGGCGTCTCGGTGGGCGCGGGCTCGGCCGTTTCCCCGCTCCCGGCGGCCCCTTCAGGCGCGGCGGGCGCTATGGTCGCGGCTTCCATCGCCGGCGCGTCCGTCGCCCGCGGCACATCGACCTGCTGGCTGCGGGCGGCCATCAGGGATTCCCGGGTGGTGACGATGCCCACGGACTGCTCGTGCCGGGGCAGCACGTGGTGAAACAGCGCGAACGTCACCAGACCCAGCCCCAGCAGCAGCGCGTCGCACAGTATGAGCACCCACACCGGCCTGGGGCGCCGGCGCAGCTGGCGGCTGAGCCAGGGCCTTCTCTTCTTGCGCTTCTTCACCGGGCTCATGCTCCTTTTTTGGTCTTGCCGCGGTACACGAACTTGCCCTGCACCACAAAGCTCAGGCAGAACAGCAGCACTTCGGTGACGATCTTGGCCAGCGCGAAGGGCCAGCCCATCGACGTGAACAGGTGCATCAGCCCAAGGTTCAGCGCCAGGATCGCCGCGGCCAGCGCCACGTATTTCACGATGGCCCGGCCCAGCGTCTCGTTGCCCTTGAACACCACCTTGCGGTTCACGGTGAAGTTCACCGTGCCGCTGACCAGCCGGGCCATGATCACGCTGAAATTCAGCGAGACCGCCGCGGGCCAGGACGCGGTCAGCGCCTTCAGCAGCAGTGCCAGCACGTAGTCGATGATGAAGGACAGCAGCGACGAGGCGCTGAACTTCAGTATGCACAGGTAGATCTTCAGCGAATCCCGGAACGGGTTGAAGTGGGACGAGGCGTTGTCGTTCAGGTACACCGTCTCGATCCACTCCTCCACCACCGGCATGCCGGACTGGGCCGCCGTGAGCAGCATGTTGATCTCGTACTCGTAGCGGTCGCCGGGCACCTGGCAGAAGCGCGCCATGGCCTCCCGCCCGAAGGCCCGCAGGCCGGTCTGGGTGTCGAACACCTTCACGCCGCTGGCGATGGAGAACACGTGGCGGGTGACCCCGTTGCCGAAGCGGCTGCGCAGCGGCACGCTGCCGTCGAACTTCCGGCTGCCCAGCACCAGCGCCTCCGGGCGCCTGCGGGCCCTGTCGCACACACGCAGTATGTCCTCATAGCGGTGCTGGCCGTCCGCGTCGGCGGTGACGGCCTGGTCGCACTGGGGCATGTGCGCCAGCACGTGGGCAAAGGCCGTCTTCAGCGCGGCGCCCTTGCCCCGGTTCTGCGGGTGGCGCAGCAGCGTGACGCCGGCGGGCAGGGCGTCGAATATCGCCCGGTAGTCCGCGCCGCTGCCGTCGTCCACCACGACGGGTGCGAAGGCGTCGTTGTCTTTAAATCGCGCCAGCAGCCCCAGCAGCTTTTCGTCGGGCTTGTAGGCGGGAATGATCAGTGCGGTTTTCATGGGTCTGCGCTCCTTTGGCGGGCCGCGTGCCCCGGCGGTAAAAATCCTATCTATAATATGTTATCACAAACCGGCGGGAAGTACAAGCGCCCCAATGCAGCCCATTATAGCAGAAAAGGGTAAAATGATAAAGAAAAACTTGTGTAACCACAGGAAAGGGCCCGGCGCGAAGCCGGACCCTGGCGAAAACGGATGGGGTATATGCGATTATCCCAGCGCTTTGGCGGCGTCCACGACGGTCCTCAGCGCGGCCTGCGCGGCCTCGGGGTTGGACGTGACGATGAACTGCGCCAGCACCGAGAGCATCAGGCTCGCGATCAGCAGTATGATCGCGCCGCCCAGGCGGGAGGAGATCTGTGCGAAGGGCATAAGCTCCATGCGGTCGGCGGCGGACAGCACGGCCACGTCGCCGGTGCCGCCCATGTTGGACATGCACAGGCCCGCGGTGATGCCGGACTCAAAGGGATAGAAGCCCACGAACTTGCCGACGACGGCCGCGCCGACGAACGCGCCGATGCAGGTGGCCGCGCACAGCAGCAAATAGGTGATGCTGAAGGAGGAGATGACCGTGCCGATGTCCAGATAGCAAATGCCGATGCCCACCAGCAGCATGTTCGTCAGGTTCTTCATGATGAACTGGAACCACTGATAGCAGGCGATCTCGATGCGCTCGGGCATGATGTTGGCGATCTTGCAGATGGCGACGGTGATGATCATCCAGGCGTAGGCGTGGATCGTGATGCTGGGAACCAGCGCCTTCCACACGCCGGCGAGTATGAAGCCCCAGGCGAAGAACGCGCCGGAGGTCAGAAGGCCGATGCCCAGGTTCGCCAAGGACAGATTGTCGCGCTTGGCCTGCATCTCGGGGCTGATCTCAAGCTCCTTCGGGTCGATGGAGCCGGAATGCATCAGCTGGCCCTTGCCGTTCAGCTTGCCGCTGATGACCTTCACCAGTATGCCGGCCAGCACGATGGACACGGCGTTGCCGATGGCCACGGCGGGGGTCATGACCGACAGGGCCTCGGCGGCGCTCATGCTGCTGCTGGTCTCAAAGATCTTGGAAAGCGGGGTGGCGCCGGCGCCCATGCCGCCGCCCATGATGGGCAGGGCGATCAGAAGCAGCGCGTTTATCACCGGGTAGCCCATGATGGCGGCCACGCCGCAGCACAGCGCGAAGGCCAGAATCAGGCCGCCGAAGATGGCGGGGAAGTAGCGGGCCGCCGCCTTCATCAGCAGCTTGCGGTTCATGCCCAGTATGGAGCCGGTGATCAGCGCGGCGATGTACCAATCCAGGAAGCCGCCCTCGGTCTTGAAGAAGGTGCCGATGTTGCCCACCAGGTCGGAAGCGCCCTTGGCGTTGGCAAACGGAAGGAACATGTTGTAGATGGCCTTGCCGGTCTCCTCATCCACGCCGATCTTCTTCGGCAGTATGTTGAAGTACACCAGCAGCGCCGAGCCGAAGATGCACACGATGGCCCCGCCGCCGAGGAAGTCCTTGATGATGGGGGTGTGGTCGCCGATCCAGCCGAGTATGGTGCCCAGCACGATCATGAACGCAAAGCATCCGGCCATGCCCGCGGGCAGCACGCCCAGATAGGTAGCGATCAGCACGACGGCCGTGATGATCAAGAAGATCGGCCACGGCAGGTTGAACAGCGTCAGCTGTTTTCCTGAGTTCGACTTGTTCGCCATGAGAACCTTCCTTTCTTGCCTCGTCGATTGTTGGTATAAGCATACCTTTGAGTGCTCAAAACCATTGTACACGAAAACGCCGCAATTGTAAAGAGGCAATTATCGTTTTGTATCGGCTTGGGCATTGCGTTGCGACGCGACGTCCCTTGACTCTACTCGTCCGGTATGCTATGATGCACACAAGCGGACATCGGATAAATCCGCTGCCCGCTCGCTTTTTAACTCTATATCGTTTTGCAGTGCATGATCTTGCTTACACAGATTATGGGATAGATCCACAATCGTGTAGTCGAGAAACACCCAAAGTAAGGGCCTACTATATCTTACCACTTATCAGTCGCGCTACGCTTCGGGAAACTGTAGCCAGCGCTACATTTAGCATTGAATGTGCCAGAAGCCTTGCTGCCGACTTTTCCTGCGGGAACTTGCTTCTGTACAGACGAAGCGCCACTTGAGGAACCGGTTGAGCCATCGGTGTAGTGCAGCGTCAATTTCGTCGTTAATGTTACATTATGGCCACCAGTACAACTTGCAGACTGAGTGGCTTTGGCGTACTGGTAGATTCCGAAGGTCTTCCAGCAATCGACATTGTAGCTGCGCCCTTTGCCATCACAGGTAGCAAAGGCAATCGTTGCGAGAATCGTGGTAAGAACCAGGGTGAGACAGAGCATAGAGGTAAACTTCTTCATGGAAAGCACTCCTTTCATGGATTTGAATTTGATGTGTCGGAGAAAGTATGTCCCTTCAGATTATGTGTCACGCTCCTTCGAAGATTATTCACAGCACCGTATTACTGTGTTATCTAAATGCTCAAATACCAGTTATTGATACGGCAAAACGGGTAGCCGAGCATTTTGACCATAGAGTGAACCCAATTAAGAGGTTTAGATAATCTTTCCATCCTTTATGCGCAGAATATGATTACAGCGCTGGGCGGCGGCAGCGTCATGTGTTGCCAGGATTACGATCGACCGTTCGTTGACCAAAGAAAGAAGAACCTGCAAGATCATATCGGCGTTCTTGGAGTCCAGTGCGCCGGTCGGTTCGTCAGCAAGGATCAGGTTCGGACGATTGATGATGGCACGGGCAATGGCTGTCCGCTGTTTTTGCCCGCCTGAGAGCTTTTTTACCTCTCGGTTGGCAAGACCTATGATCCCCAACATTTCCAAAACATTTACAGCTTCCCGCTTTGCAAGGCTTCTCTTTTTACCAGCGAATATGCAGGGGGCAAGGCAGTTCTCAAGGACGGAAATATAGTCGATCAACCCGTAATCCTGAAGTATGAAACCAATGTTGTTTGCCCGAACTCTTGTCAATAACTTTGGAGTCATGGTATCCATTCTCAAAGAGCCCCAGGAATACGTTCCCTTGGTAGGCCGGTCAAGTCCGCCCAAAATGTTGAGCAGCGTCGATTTTCCTGAGCCCGAGGCGCCCATGACCGCATAGGAATGGCCGCATTCAAATTCCGCATCGACTCCTTGGAGCGCTACGACTTCATATGGTTTCCCGGGGTCATAGACCTTTGTGATTCCGCTCAGTTTAATGTTGTTCATTCACTTAGCCTCCTAAATTCGTTGATGTCGATCCGGCTCCATCTGCTGATATTCGGAAGAATGCCCAGAACGGAAAGCAGAACGGTTACAATGCTGACAGCGGCAGTCAAGGGTGAGACAAAGCGGATCGCTTGCAACATAACGATCAATTCCCAAGCGTTTCCAAGCGATGCCCCGATCGCACTTGCGATAAAAAGCGGTATACAAAATATCGTCAGCCAAGCCGTCTTCCAAGTCCGCCATTGCATGCCGCTCATGACCAGTGAAAAGGCCACCTGCTTATATTGGTTCATGAGTTGCATCTGTGTCCCAATCAGTCCAACGAGGGCAAGTACCATCATAATAATGCACAGGATCAGCACAGGGGTGGTCATCAGACTGGTGTTTTTCCGGTCGTTTTGCAAAATGTCTGCCATGCTGCTGACAGTGCCGACACCTTGCTGGCGGGCACGTTCTTTCCATGCGGCAATGCAATCGCCGTCCTCAGGTAAGAGGAATTTCGCGGAGGAGCGCAAGCCGTCAAATGCCGAATCGGAAAATACACGATCACTGACTGTCACGCATATGTAGCTTGAAGGGTTTCGGACGACAAAATCTGCTGAAAATGTCTCCGCAGAAGAACCGGTATCAAAATCGTAATGCACATTCTCATCATTCAGGAACCCTGCGACCGTGAAGGTCTGCCGGGAGGTGTGCCCATCGCCCATATCAAGGTCAAGGCAGATTTCATCGCCGGGGCGATATTGACCGGCCAAACGGTTATCCAACCAAACTGCACGTTCGCCCCCGCCAACCCCGACCTCAATGCCATGCTGAGCAGTTGGCAGATGCAGCCTGGGCAATAAGGCGGATGGGTACGCATAGCAGACGATTCCTTGATCGATATCCTCCAATGTGGTTTGTGCATAGACCGCTTGCATACCAGGCCAGGATGTGAGGATATCTTGCAATTTTCGTATTGCATTTGCGCGCCCCTGGGCATCGGGATAGTACGCTGCTGTGGTGTCAACGAAAAAGGCCAGGTCGCTCATATCGTCATTGAGATAATAAGACTGCGTAACAAACTGGTCGTGCGCGATCCCGATGCTCATGGATAAGCCGAAAGAGATCAGAAGGGTAATGAGCCAAAGCAGGATCAGTTTTGTGCCAAATGTGGATAACAGGACCCGGGATACATACGAGGCTTTTCGCATACCGTTCACCTCACAAATTCGTGCCGATTCTTCGGAAATTTTTCAATATACCGCTCAGGTGGTTCAAGGACAGCAACGCGCATATCCCGATAAAGGCGAGGAACAGTGCGCAATTGTAGCTACCTGGGAGGGAAGCCAACCAAACGGTATCGCCCTGGCAATGGAATAATACTTCAAATACACCTCGGGCGAGAAGGCTGGCAAGACAGGAGAAGAGGATTACGAGTATTGACGACGCAATACAGATGGAGCGCTTTGTTGCGCCGATCTTCCGAAAGATGAACAGTTCTTCCTTATAACTATCTATCAAGCCGTAGAAAAGGGCTGCAACATTTAACAGCGCCAGGACAAGCGCCCCCAAATAGACCCACTCATTGGCAGTCAAAGAGCCGATCCGCCCAGCATTCCATTCGGTTGTCAACGTGCATGGTGTACTGAGCATGTCAACGATGTCTTTGAGCACGGTTAAATCATTGGGCTGCGAAAGTGTTATACAGGCGCCTATGATTGGTATATCGTTCTCAGCCATCCAGGTTGAGCCAGTAAGTACGGGCGCTATATAGATCCAATCCCCGCCTATGTTGACGCTTTCAAATACGGGATACCCAATTACAGGCCGCTTTCCATCGAGCGTGAAGGCTATAGAATCAGTTGAATGTGTATTTTGAGACCAATCCCAATTCAATCCATAATAGGTTAAGCCCGCACAATCAAGTTCTATGCCATTGATCGTTGCCCTGAGGTCATCCAAATCGTAGAAATACGCTTCGGGGACCGCCTGCTGGTGGATCCAGAAGATATTATCACGGGTAGAAAAACGGTCATCCTCGCTATCGACAGGATTCCATAGGTTGCCCTCCAGCCCCCCCAGAGAGATGCCTCCAGATACATCGATGTCTGCGATCAGCGCATAGCCGTTGACGGATCCTTCGCGAAATGCATCATGCAGGGAAGAGTATAATTCCTTGGGCGATACCGGGTATTCAAACAAGACTGTAGCGGATCTCTGCATATACCAGGGAGACTGCAATTCCCGGTTTCTTGCCACAGAAGCGACGATCAGAATACCAAGGGCTGCGATAAATAGTCCAAAAAGAACGATGGGCAATCCACGCTTCCTTTTCAGACACTTCAGCAGCATACATTTTGTAAGATAGATCGTACCCAACAATAGGACCTCCTTCTTTTATGGCATTCTATACATCAAACTCGCTACGGAGTAACATGTCCCTTATACGCTTTCTGGCCCTATGCCAATAAATACGAACTGTTGATTTGGATACTTGCATTCTTGCTGCAATTTCCTCGTCGCTCAGGCCAATACGTTTGTCGCACAAAACATTGTATTCCTGTCCCGTGCATACGGATAGAAGGTCGTCAAGCTCGCTTTGGAGAGAAATAGAGTCGATGATTTCGATGTGTACAGGCTTCTGTAAATCTCGCGCCAGTCTTGCCATGAGCTGCCTTTCACGGATTTTCATGCGAATAAAATCGGTGGATTCATTCTGAACGCAGGTTAGGATGTAGGCTATGCGCCGCTTCTCATCCATGACATTAAGTACCTTGAGGTGTGGAGTACAAGACACATCCAACTAAGGTTCTTCATTGAAATACCTCCTGATTTATCGTTCATAATAGAAGACAATTCAGGAGGTTAAGGCGTGACAGAATGTCTGAAATTATTTGATGCACCGTACGTTCTTGGCAATTTCAAGTGTTTCCTCTTTCGTGGTATTGGAGTTGAGAACAAAGTAGCGATCATTCACTCCCCATGCGACGGTTATGGAATCGCATTTCTCGACGATGAAAGCGTTTTCGCCGTTGATTGTGGTGTAGGACAGGTACGCATCTTCAATGTCGATATTCGTCTGGTCATCCGGGGCAAGCTCCGTAAAGCGTATATTGCGCCCGTCACTACTGGCAAAATTTATCGTAGCGAAAAGGCTGCCCACATCAATAGCTGTGAAATCATCTGGGATATATAGCGGATAGTAGTTCCCTGCCCATTCAGCGGGAATATGGAGGTCAAGGTCGTTGTTTTCGACCATTTCGAGTTCTGCGTGATCTTCTTGAATATTGATTAGCAGTTCCATGACTTTGAATCTGATGGATTCTACATTTGCAATGGCGATTGGGGCAGATATTCCCAGGACAAGGACGATGCAGGCTGCCGCCTGGACAATCCGTGGGATCATATGTCCCAGTCGCCGCCGCCGCGCCGCTTTACTGTCTTGCCGTGAGCGTCGGCGCAACTTGTCCTCAAATGACGCGAAGGCTGCTGCGGCGGCGTCTGGAGAAGGCTGCGCAGGAGAAGCGTAGTAGTCATCTGCGATTCTTTGGGATTCCAACGCATCCGCTTGTTTGTAGGCCAATTGGATCATTGCATCGAGATGCTGATCTTGCAACGCATCGAAATTATATCTATTCTTCCGCATAAATAGACTCCTTTATTCCGCATAAATCATAGCTTTTATGTGATCGCGCGCCCTGCTTATATACTTGCGTATACTATTAATGGACAATCCAACACGCTTTGCAATTACGGTATCCGGTAGTTCGAGTGCGTATTTCATGTACAAGATCTGCTGTTCCTTTTCTGGAAGTTGTCCAATCGCTTTCCAGACATAAGCCAATTCATCTTCCATGGCGACTTTGCTTTCAACATTGGTTGTGTCAGCCACCGACTGAATCACCTTAGTGCTTGCAGCGGTTGTGTGATCATTTGTTCTTTTTTGTTTGGCATAGTGGTTGAATGCAGTGTTTCTAATTGTAGAGACGATGTAAACCCCTAATTTGTTACGTTCGAGCAAACGCAATGTAGGGATATTCTGCATTAGAGAGAGGCAACCGTCGGATACAATGTCTTCCACGTCTGCTTTATCCTTGAAGTATTTCCATGCGGTTGAAAACATCAGGGCGCAATACTCCCTATAGAGCCATTCCATATAGTCACGATCACTGCCTTCAGGCATGTCCAGTATCACCTGGGGAAATATAATCATGCTAACACGACTCCTTTATGTATTTATCCGTTTCTGCGCGCAGTTGTACTTCAGCTTGAAGATGGTATCGAATGGAATATGCCTGCCATCTGGCTCAAAACAGATGGCTGATATTAAGAAACTGTTCGAGTTAATGGCGACATAGGTTCGCTCTTCCATGATTCGATGCATGCCACGGATGCGGTCATCATCCCAGGTCCAGCCACGTTGAAAGTCAGGAAGTTGGATTTTGCCACTATCAACATCATTCATAAGTTGACGAAGTTCGGTGTCGTTTGACGATGGAGCGATTGTTATCGGCATGTAGCAGACCTCCATATCATTATACAGGTGCTCTTCTTCATAGTAAAAACCATCGCGGCATTACCAAGTACCGATCATTCTGAGGTAATCGACCCGCGTATCCAGTACGCGTAAGATGGAGACACAGTCGTCTATGTCATAGATCAACAGGTATTTGCCTGAAACCAGCCCCCTGCCTTTGATCTCCCGTCCGGTTTTCTTACTGAGGTCAAAGCCAAGTAAGGGATTCTCCTTCAAACGGGAAGCGTCCTGTGCGATGGACGTTATGATTCGCTTGGCTGCATCCGGATTCAACAGTACATTGCTGATGTAATCGTCAATCTCCTGTAGATCCACAATGGCTTGTGGGGTGTAGCGCAGTTTCATGGTGTCACCCCGAAGTGGGAGAGCATTTCTTCTTCGGATACCCAGTCGCTCTCGGTGCGCACGGAATCCCTGCCCTTTTGGATTTCGGACATCAGCATGGTGATGGCCTGGTTGCGCAGGGCTTCCTTGCTGTCACCGGTAATGAGAAAAGGCAGCCCTCCGGCGTTGATCGACTGTTGAAGAAACAGATTGACCGCGTCGGTGAAGGACAGGCCGCAACGGGAAAAGACCCGCTCCGCCTCGTTTTTGATTTCAGGATTGATGCGCATCTGAAATGTGGCTGTCTTTGGCGCGTTGACGACGTTCAGTTGGGACATGACGTTCACCTCCAAGGCAAGCATAGCACTTTGATAGTCAAATGTCAATACAATGTCACTACATTGCAAGGCTTATCCCCAATACTTCCGGTCCAGCGCCCGGTATTGAACGGCCTCGGCCACCTGTGCGTCGCCGATTTCATCGACGCCGTCCAGGTCGCAGATGGTCCTCGCGACCTTCAGCACCCGGGCGTAGGCGCGGTTGGACAGCTTCAGCTTTTCGGTGGAGACACTCAGTAGCACGTCGGTGGAGGGGAATTCTTTTTTTCATTGGGTTATTCGCCCCTGTAGAACCCTTCCGAACTGTATATGCGCCACTTGGCATACATGAGTTCGTAATTATCCTTGATAAAGCGTTGCAGGCGGCGGATATCGGCCTCGCTGATACTCCCCCTGTTTTGAACGACGGTATCCCCGTTTGACTTCACAAAGAACTTGGCGGAGCCGCCCTCGGTGAGCCGTCCGTCGCTGGCATGGGCGTGCATGGCTTCAACCACGCAATGCGTTGTGAAGTAAAGGTAGTACCCGTTGATTTTGAAATCAAAGTACTTCGGCATCGTCATCCTCCATATACGCCCGGGCCTTCTCATAGTGCTTCATGGCGATGTGCAGTTCGATATCGTCCATGGTGGTTTCCAAAACCTCTCCCTTGGGGGAGAGGAAGGCGACATGATCGAGCCTGTGAAGGTTGGTGATGCGCATACCGCTGTCGAGCACCTCCATGGCATAGCCGTCGATGATGAAGGACGCGGCGTCGGCGATTTCCTGCATGGTCATGGACTGAACACTTCCTTTCGACTGTCAGGCCGGGACGGGGTCATATTTGATTTGCACCGACTGAACATTGCCGAAGAAATCCTCCGGCGGAATACGCAGGTTTTCGAGAATCGGAACGAGGTCGATGTAATCTTCAACCGTTCCCGCCTTGTCATAGGTTGCATCAACGACGATGTAGCCGTTGTCCCATTCCTTGACGCGCTCATACCGCACGAGGTTGTGGGACGTGCGAAAGCGCAGCACCCTGTCGCCAACGGTAAAGGACGTGTACTTGCCCTGGCTGGAGAGATAGGCGATCATGGATATACACCTCCCGTCATCCCCAATACTTCCGGTCCAGCGCCCGGTACTGAACGGCCTCGGCGACCTGCGCGTCGCCGATTTCATCGACGCCGTCCAGGTCGCAGATGGTCCTCGCGACCTTCAGCACGCGGGCGTAGGCGCGGTTGGACAGCTTCAGCTTCTCGGTGGAGGCGCTCAGAAGCTCCCGGGCGGAGGCGGTCAGCGTGCAGACCTTGGGAAGCGTCCTCGCGTTCAGCTCGGCGTTGCAGCGGATGCCGGCGTCGCCGTAGCGCGCGCGCTGCACCGCCCGGGCGGCCTCGACGCGCTGGCGGATGCTGTCGCTGGACTCTGAAAGCTCCGCGTCGGCCAGGCGCTCGGCGGAGATGGACTCCACCTCGATGTGCATGTCGATCCTGTCCAGCAGCGGGCCGGACACGCGGTTCAAATACCTTCTGATCTCGTTGGGCGTGCACCGGCACTGCTTGGTGCGGCTGCCCAGGTTGCCGCAGGGGCAGGGGTTCATGCTGCACACCAGCACGAAGCGGCTGGGATAGGTGCTCGTGGCGTTCACCCGGGTGACGGTGACGAAGCCGTCCTCCATGGGCTGCCGGAGCGCCTCCAGCACGTCGCGGTGGTATTCGGGCAGCTCGTCCAGGAACAGCACGCCGTTGTGGGCCTTGGAGATCTCGCCGGGCATGGCGTTGGGCCCGCCGCCCACGAGGCTGGCGTGGCTGGCGGTGTGGTGGGGCGAGCGGAAGGGCCGCTCGGTGAGCAGGCCCGAGGGGGGCACGATGCCGGCCACCGAGTGGATGCGGGTGGCCTCCAGCGCCTCTTCGAAGGTCATGTCCGGCAGTATCGTGGGCAGGCACCGGGCCATCAGCGTCTTGCCACTGCCCGGCGGGCCGATCATCAGTATGTTGTGGCCGCCCGCCGCGGCGATTTCCAGCGCCCGCTTGGCCTTGCTCTGGCCCTTCACGTGGCAGAAGTCCTCGGAGAACTGCCGACGGCTGACCAGCGTCTTGTAGGCCACCGGCTGCAGCGGCTCGATCAGGGTTTTGATCGCCAGGTGCCGCGCCGCCTCGATGAGCGTGGTCACCGGGTAGATCTCGGCCCCCTCGATGCAGCGGACCTCCGCGGCGTTTTCCGCGGGGATCAAAAAGCGCCGCACGCCCCGCTCCATGGCGGAGATCACCATGGGCAGCGCGCCGCGCACGGGCCGCACGGCGCCGTTCAGCGACAGCTCGCCGAACACGCACACGCTCTGCAGCGCCGCCTGGCTGATGCTGCCCATGCAGCACAGTATGCCCAGCGCGATGGGCAGGTCGAAGGCGGGCCCCTCCTTCTTCTGGTCGGCGGGGGCCAGGTTGACGATCAGGCGCTCTCCCGGCAGTATGAAGCCGCTGTTTCTCAGCGCGGTGCGCACCCGCTCGCGGGATTCCTTCACCGCGGCGTCCGGCAGCCCCACGATTTCAAACAGCACCATGCCGTTGGACAGGTTGACCTCCACGTCCACGGCGAAGCCGTCGATGCCGGCGAGGCCGCAGCTGGGTACAAATGCGAGCATGGCTAAGCCCTCCTGTGTAATCTTACTCCCGCTTGTGCCGCTCCTCGCGCTCGCGGCGCTCGGCGGCGACCTCTTCGGCGGTCTTTACCCGCTGGCGGACCGCACCCCGGTAGCCCTCCCTGGTGGGGATCAGGCCGCCCTTCGCGAAGCGCGCCTTCGCGGCGGCGATGGCTTCGCTGTACTGGGGCAGCCACTTCTCCTGGGCGATCAGCATCTCGTCCACCATCTGCCACACCTCCGGCGGGTTGCACACCGCGCCGGTCAGCGGGTCCATCAGCGCCGCCTGTTTGAGCAGCTCCGCGTCGCCGGACACGGCGGCCTCCACGGCCATGCGCTGCACCCACGCGGACTGGCTGCACACGGCGGCGCAGCCCATCGGCAGATCGCCCACGCGGGGGACGCTGATGCCGTTGCCGTCCACATAGCAGGGCACCTCCACCACGCAGTCGTCCGGCAGGTTCGATATAGTGCCCCGGTTCATCACGTTGAAGTGGCCGCGATAGGTCCGGCCCGTCTCCAGCGCCTCGATGATGTAGCTGCCGTGCTCGCTGCTGCGCGCGCTGCCGTCGTAGCGCTTGGGCGGCTCCTGCATCAGCTTCGGGTACTCGGTCTCGAACCAGTCGCGGTTTTCACGGGTCTCCCGCAGGTAGCCGCCGGTCTCGCCGTTGATCCAGCTGGACAGGTCGATCCAGCGCTCGATCTCGTCCGGGCGCTTGCGATACCAGGCCACGTATTCGGACAGGTGGCCGTTGGACTCGGTGGAGTAGTAGCCGAAGCGCCGCAGCACGTCGATGCGCACCTTTTCGGTCTGGCTGTAGGTCGGATGCTTCTCGAAGGCCTCCAGCAGGCGGCCGGTCATCTCCTGGCCGTTGTGCTTGACGGACAGGTACCAGGTCTGGTGGTTGAGGCCCGCGCAGATCACGTCCAGCGCCTTGCGGTCCTTCAGGCCCAGCACCTCGGCGATCTGCATCTCGCCGTGGATCTCACCGTGGCACAGGCCCAGCGTGCGCACGCCGCCGTATTGTATGCAGGCCCAGGTCAGCATGGCCATCGGGTTGGAGTAGTTCAGCAGCAGGGCGTTGGGCTCCGCCACCTCGCGGATGTCGCGGCAGAAGTCCAGCACCGCGGCGATGCCCCGCTGGCCGTACATGATGCCGCCGATGCACAGCGTGTCGCCCACGCACTGGTCCACGCCGTACTTCAGCGGGATGTCGATGTCCGATTCAAAGGCCTCGAGGCCGCCCACGCGCACGCAGTTTACGATGTAGCGCGCGCCCTTCAGCGCCTCCCGGCGGTCGGTGGTGGCCTGAATCCTTGTGGCGATGCCGTTGGCCATAAGGTCCCGCTGGCACAGCCGGGTGACCCTTTCCAGGTTGTCGGCGTTGATGTCGGTGAAGGCCACCTCCATGCCCCGCAGCTCCGGGACGGTCATGATGTCGGTGAACAGCGTGCGCGCGAAGGTCAGGCTTCCGGCGCCGATGACGGTCAGCTTGAATGCCATGGAACACACCCTCCTCTGAGTTTTGTCAGTAGTTGTACCATTTGAACCAGCGCAGATACTTCGCGTAGGCGCGGGCGCAGGGCAGGCCGCTCTCCAGCGGGTAGAACGCGGCGAACAGCACCAGCGCCGACCCCAGCAGCGCGCCGGAGGTGACGGTGAAGGCCCGCTCGGACCTGCGGCGGATGGCGTCCAGCAGCAGCACCGAGGCGATGATGATGAACGGTACGCTGGCGAAGTAATGGTAGATGAACGTGGAGCGCGGCACGATCACCCAGGGCAGGAACTGCGAGGCGAAGCCGATCACGGTCATCACGTCGCGCCGGTGGGCGCGCCGCTGCCAGCACAGCCGAACCACCACGAACAGCAGCGCGGCCAGCCCGAACCACCAGACCGCCGGGTTGCCCATGCAGCTGATGGAGGAGATCATGCCCTCGGGCATGTAGGTCGTGCCGGAGTAGTACCACATGGGCCACCAGATGATGGGCCACTGGTACCAGGGCGAGCGGAAGTAGTGGGTGTCGCCGCCCAGCCCGGCGTGGTAGTCGAATATGCTCTTCTGCAGCGTGATCACCCGATCCACGCGCTCGCCGGAAAACATGTCGCCCAGGGTCTGCACGCCCTCGGCCCGCAGGAACCAGTAGTAGCTGAAGTAGTAGATCAGCACCGGCAGGATCACGAAGAACGCCACGCAGAACAGCAGCGTGATCACAAGGCTCCGAACGGACCGGGCCTTGTCCTCCGCGCTCTGGTGCTTCAGCTCCCGCAGCCGGCGGAACACCGTCCAGAAGAACAGCACCGCCAGCCCCGCCGAGGCGTACAGGCCCACCCACTTGGTGGCCCAGGCCACGCCCATCGTCACGCCGCACAGCCCCAGGGGGATGAGCGTCCGCCACAGCGGCTCCCGGTTCCAGCTCATCTGGCAGTAGCGGAACATGAACAGATACATCAGCATGATCCAGAACACCGCGTAGCTGTCGATGGTGGCGATGCGGGTCTGGGTGAAATGCATGGAATCCAGCGCCATCAGGCACATGGCGATGAAGGACAGCCGGGTGTCCTTGGTCAGCTGCTTGACCAGCATGTACATCAGCGGCAGCATCAACACGCCCACCAGCGCGCCCATGAAGCGCCAGCCGAAGGGCGTCATGCCGAACAGCTGTATGCCCACCATCATCAGCACCTTGCCCAGCGGGGGGTGGGTCCACTCGTAGGTGTTCATGGCGTGCAGGTGCTCGAAGGCCGTGCGGGCGTGGTAGATCTCGTCGAAGTAGGTGCTGTTCAGATAGCTGGGGTAGGGGGGCACCGCGTGCTGCTCGTCGATCAGGTGCGCCGCGTCGCCGGCGGAACCGTCGGCCTGGCCGCTCTGGCTGACCCCGGCGATGGGCAGCGGCGCGCCTGCCTCGTCCAGGAACGCCACCTCGTACAGCACCAGGCCCGCGGAACGGGCGGTGATGCGCGCGTAGCGGGCGGTCTGCATGGGCTTGCCCGAGCCGCCGGCGTAGTGCCAGGGCACGCCGGCATCGTCCTCGCCCTCGGGGGCGTTGTACATCACGTTCATGTTTTCATCCAGCGGGGAGAACCACAGCCAGCGGAAGATCTCGCCCTGGTTGTACTGGGCCAGCCGCGGGGTGTTCCAGGTCTCGCCGTCGTCGGAGAGCTCCACGGTGAACGTGGAATTGCAGATGCCGCCGTAGTAGGTCATCTGCCAGGTCTGGGTTTGGCCCAGGTCGAACACCACGCTCTCGCCGGAACGGCTGGAGGTCCAGCCGGTCTGGGGCGCGTCGGTGACGCCCAGGTTGGTGAAGGCCAGCAGGCTGTACAGCAGCGTGACGGCGGCGATCAGAAGCGCGTCCGAGCGCTTCAGGTTCAGGCGGTAGTTGGGGGCCTCGGCCAGCGTGTACGCCCCGGCTGGCACGCCCTCGCGCTCCGGCCGGCGCAGCGGCCACACGTGGTCGCGCACGCAGATGTCCGCCGCGGTCCAGCCCAGGAACAGCGCGTTCAGCACGTTGACGGCGCTGAGCAGGCAGTTCAGCCAGTGCTCGCCGCTGTACAGGTGGCCGTAGTTGGCCTCGGTCATGCCCCCCTGCAGCACCAGCACCTCGTTCAAAAACAGCGTGGCCGTCAGCACGGTCAGCCCGATCAGCAGCCGCCGGTCGCGGTCCTCGGCGAAGGCCAGCGTCAACAGCAACAGCCCCGGGTAGACGTAGCGCTCGTGGATCATCGGCCCGAATACGCACACCAGCACGATCAGCAGCCCGCCGGTGAGCAGCAGGCGCCGCGGGCGGCTCCGGCTCAGTACGGTCAGCGCGATGCAGAATACATAGGACAGGCCGAACAGCGCCCACGCCAGGCCGGTGACGGCGGCGTGCGCGTCGGCCGGGGCCCAGTTCAGGCCCAGCAGGCAGTACAGGTTCAGCGTGTTGACGGTCACGTATTGGTAGCCCTGAACCGTGCCGGAATACAGCTCCGCCAGCCATTTGACGGGCAGCGTGAGCGCTTGGCCGACGCCGTCCGCGCGGCCGAGGCAGCAGACGAAGGCGACGGCGTACAGCAGCGCCAGGCACGCGCCGACGCCGGTCAGCGCCTGGCGAAGCGCGCGGCGGCGGTCGTCCCCCTCGCAGCGGGCGATGCCGCACGCGATGGCCGTCAGGCCCACGGGGGCGAACAGCAGCGCCTGGGGCTTCACCAGCATCGCCGCGCCGAACCAAAGAAGCGCGCGCAGATATCGGCCGTCCGCGGCCTCAATGGCGCACAGCGCCACGGCCAGCGTCAGCACCGCGTCGATCTGGCCCCAGGCCGCGCTGTTGGCCATCGCGGCGGGGTTGAACGCCGTCAGCAGCGCCAGCGCCACCGCGCCGGCCTCGCCGAGTTTACGCCGGGTGACGCGCCACACCAGCGCCGCGCCGCCCACATCGGCCAGTATCGGCATCAGCTTCAGCAGCATCAGGTACGCGCCGCCGTTCGCCTGCAGCCCCAGCAGGCGGCGCAGCGCGGCCACCGGCCACAGCATCAGCATGTAGCCCGGCGGGTAGTCGCAGAAGTATTGAGGGTCGTAGAAGCGGGCGGCGCCCATGCTGTACATGCGCTCGGACCAGCCGGTGAAGCAGTTGATGTCGGTGTTGTAGCCCCGCACCCGGGCCGCCAGCACCAGCCGCAGTATCAGCGCCGCCGCCAGGCCCAGCCACAGGGCGAGGCGCAGCCGCGCGGGCTCCGGGGCCAGGGCGGACCGGTCCCGCTTGCGCACAAAGCCGATCACCGCCAGCGCGTAGACGCAGGTGAACAGCAGCCAGCTCTCCGTGTTCCGGGCGGGCATGGCGTCGCCGTCATCGCCGCCGCCGTCGTCATCGTCGTCATCGTCGTCGTAGGCGGCCTCGCGGTAGAATTCGTTGACGACCGCGCCCTCCGGGGCCTCGTCCAATTCAACGACCTCTATATTGTCAAAGCTGGCGCGGCCCCTGGCCAGCGTGCCGTAGCCGCCGACGCGGGCAAACACCGTCATGCCGGTCTGGTCCGGGGCGGTGCGGCCGTACATTTCCACATACTGCCATCCGCCGCCGGTGTCGTACACGGGGTCGGTGTAGACGAACACGTTCTCCAGCGACAGCGACGCGCCGTAGCCGCCCTCGTCGCAGCCCTCGGCGCGGATCATGCCGGAAACGCGGTACAGCGTGTCCGGCTCCACCTTCACGGCCTGGGCGAAGCGGGCGTCGTTCTCGTCCACGTTGGTGACGGTCACGCAGTTGCCCTCGTAGCCGTCTTCGTCCACCGTCAGCACGCTGACGCCGGTGTCGGTCAGCCACATGTCCCGCCGCCAGCCCCGGGGCAGATCGCCCTTCACATCGGAAAAATCGCCGTTGGTCAGCAGGTTTTCGCCCTCCGCCAGCGCGAGATGGCCGAGGGACAGTATCAGCAGGAGCGCCGCGAGGGCGCAGAGCGCTTTCTTCATGGTCGGTTCTCCTTGGAATGCATGGCTTTAACCTATATATTTTCCACGCGGGAAACACAAATTCCTGCAAAGGCAAAGAAATTCCATCCGCCCGGATCGGGGCGGATGGAACGGGTGCGGGAAAGAGCGGCCTATTCGTCCTTGAAGCAGCGAACGGCGCTGTCGAGTATGCCCAGCGTGGCCGCGCCGTCGTCGTCCAGGTACTTGGCGGTGTAGACGGCGGTGCCGTTGTCGGTGACCTCGTACAGGCGCAGCATCGACACCAGGTGCCCCTGCAGGCGGTAGACGTACAGCCCCGCGGGCAGCGCCTTGCCGCCGGTCTCGTAGGTCTCATACTCGGTAACGGCCGCCAGGTCGTCGCCGTACTGCTGCTTCATGTGGGGCGTGTACTGCTCGCGGATGTACTCCAGCGGCTCGGCGATCACGTCGCCGGTCCGGTAGACGATCACGTAGGGGATGCTGCCGGCGGCCTCCGCGAAGATGTATACGCCGGTGCCCTCCTCGTATTTCCAGGTGTAGGCGGGGTCGGCCATCGTGGTGAAGCCCAGCTGAGGGCATTCGATCAGGGCCAGGTCCTGCGGCTCGGGGTCCACCGGCCCACCGGCCCCGGCGCGGGTCAGCGCCGTCGAAACGCCCGCCAGCCCGGCAACCTGCCGGGCCTCGTCCAGGAGCTCCGGCTCCTCGCCGGTGACGGCCCCGCTCAGCACCGGCGCGTCGCCGTAGTTCGTGTGTTCGCGCTCCGCCGACCAGCCGCACAGGAAGGCGGCGTCGCCCAGCAGGTTGTTGTACTCCACCGTGTAGTAGCCCGCCGCCCCGGTGGATGCGTTGTAGACCATGTAGATCCGGAAGCACAGCGGGGTGGCCTCCGGCCAGGGCAGCGTGAGCAGCAGTATCGCCGTGCCGTCGTCCGCGTCGAACAGCACCTCGCGGCAATCCGCCGCGGTATAGGGGTACGCGATGCCGTTTTCGTCGGCGAAGGCCTTCCACAGCCGATAGACGCCGTTGTTGCTCAGCACGTCGATGACATTCGCTGGGTCGTCGTAGAAGTACCTGGGCAGCGCGTTGTGCTCAAAGTGGTAGCGCGCCTGCTCCAGCGTCACGCCCTCCGCCGCGGAATCGTCCTGGGCCTGCGGCTCGGTCGCCGGCTCCGCCTGGGCCTGGTCCGCGTAGAAGGAGGCGTTTTCGACCACGTAGTCGATTTGGGCGAACATGGCGTCGTACTCCGCCCGCGCTGCGTCGTTGCCGTAGGCGCGATAGTCCGAGGGCAGCTCCAGGTAGTAGTTCAGGGCCGATTCCTCGCTGAAGCCCAGGTATCTGAACGAGGGCAGCTGGTCGAAGCTGTGGTTCACGCTGCAGCCCAGCCGGAACAGGAACCCGCCGCCGTCGAGGCCGTCGGCCTGGAACGCGTCGTAGCTGGCCCGCTGGTAGAAGCCGACGCCGCTGTTCTCGGCCATCGCGAACACCTTGCCCCGCCAGTCGGCGGGCAGCTTCAGCGAGAGCTCCATAAAGTAGTAGATGAGGCTGCCGTCCTCCAGCACATCGTCGGTGTAGTCCAGGTAGGACCTGGGCTCCGCCAGGGCCGGCAGGGCGAAGATCACCAGTGCCAGCAGGCACGCGAGCAGTTTTTTCATGGCTTTTTTCCTCCCGTCAATCGTCTGTCATGGGTGTGCCGGCGTCGCCGTAGTGGCCGGCGTCGGGCTGGAAGTATCGCACCGCGTCGCTCAGCGCCTGCAGCGCGTCCTCTATGGCGATGTCCTCCTGCGGGCTGAAGGCCTCGTAGCGCACGAAGCAGTCGTCCCGCAGGTCGAAGGCGCAGAAGCGCATGTACGCCCCGCCGTCGGTGTGGTACAGCGCCATGCGGGCGGGCATTTCGCGTCCGCCCAGGGTGTAGGCGGCGGTATCGCTCAGGCTGTCCAGCCCGTCGCCATAGCTGTCCTTCAGCAGGCCGGCGTAGACGTTGTCCAGGTAGTACCGGGCGTCAAACTCCGCTCCGGGCGCGTCGGTCTTGAAGATCGTCACGCAGGGCTGGTCCTCCGCCTCGCCCAGGCAGATCGTCAGGCCGCCGTCCGGGTGGAAGTCGTAGGTGTATTGGGGCTTGCACAGCGTGGAGAAGCTCTGCTCCGGGCAGGACACGATGCGCATCGCCACGGGCTCCGCCGAGGCGGCGCAGACCGCCAGCGCGATGAGCAGCGTCAGTATCAGCCGTTTCCGCATGGCGTCGGCCTCCTTTTCTTAACGGTTCGGGTACAGCTGCGTGCTGCCGCCGGGCTGGGTGAAGGCGCTGTCTGAGTAGTAGACCGTGCCGTTGTCGCCCTCGTACACGTAGTCGTAGGCGGTGGAGACCTTCACGTGGCTGCCGTCGGACAGCGTGTAGTCGTTCTGGTCGAACAGGTAGTCGGTAAAGCGATCCTCGTCATAGTCGTCGCCCTTGTCGGTCTCCTCCTTCATCACCTGGTCGCTGTACTGGTCGCCGTAGGTCGGGCCGCGGCCGGTGATGATGTCCCACAGCTCGTTGGACAGCCGCCGGTTGGCCACGATGAACTGGTCGCTGACGGAGGTGTTCTCCGAGAAGGCCGTGAAGGCGGCGATGCCCTCGGCGGCGTTCGCCTCGGGGCACGACATCGTGTACACGCAGGGCACATCCCACATGATGTACTTGTTGACGATGTCCACGTAGATGCCCGGCATCGAGGCCGTGTACCACGCGCCGACCGTGGCGGCGGTGACGCAGAAGCAGCAGTCCAGGCCGTTCGAGGTCACGCGATAGCGGCGCGTGGCGATGGTGGCGGACGCCTTGTCGATGCTCAGCCCGATGAGGCCGAACAGGCCCGTATGCGCGTCGACCACTTCCTGCTCCCGCTTGCGCAGCATGGGCTGCAGCTCGGGGTAGGTGTTCTCATCCACCAATTCGATGCGGCTGGCCCCGGGGTTCAGCTTGGCGGCCCAGTAATCGCAGTATTCGCCGGCGGTCATGTAGTGCAGCATCGGGGTGTAGTAGTCGGCGTTGAACTGCTCGTCGGGCGTCTCGCCGTCGGCGCTGGCGATGAAGTTCCGGCCCGAGGTGTAGGTCAGCAGCGTCGTGGCGTCCGGGGACATGGCCGCCACCTGCAGTATCCACGGATTGCCCGCGCCGAGCTCCATCACGCTGCAGGTCGCCTTGCTGGTCACCTGATAGTCCACCGGCGCGGTGCAGCGGCCCATGACCATGCCGCCCTGCGCGACGTCGTTCACCGCGAAGGCCAGCGGCTGCCCCTCGCCGTTTTGCGTCGGGGCCGGGGCCTCGGTCTTGGGCGCTTCGGCGCCGCCGGTCAGCCGCAGATTGGCGTCGATCAGATCCAGCGCGTCCAGCACCTGCTGGCGGCCGGCGTCCTCCAGATAGCGGCAGCGGAATATGGCGGTGAAATCGTCGCGCACGTCCGCGACGATCAGCAGGTGGATCGGCAGGCCCTGGCTGTTGCGGTACTGCACGTCCGCCGCCGATACCGGCCTGCCGCCCACGGAGAATTCGCCGTGCCGGACGATGGACACCCCGCCGTTCTGGCTGTAGCGCTCCTGGAGCTCGGGGAACTCCTCATCCAGGAAGGCTTCGCCGTCGGTGGTCCGGCCGTCCGTGGCGTTGACCCACGCCAGCACATAGGGCATGTTGTTGTCGGTGAAGTGATAGTACACGCCGTCGCCGTCCTTCCATTCGCACTGCCATCCGGGGTCGACCAGCGTGCTGTAGCCCTGCTCGTCGCAGGTGAAGGGGACCGCGCCCTCGGCCAGCGCGCCGGGGACGGACGCGAGCAGCAGGAGCGCCAACAGAAGGGAAATCATTTTGCGCATGGTGTATCCTCCTTTTCAAAGGGCAGGGCGAGGGGCCGCCCCCGCTCCCGTTTAAACCATTATACACTGTTTAACACAAATGAAACAAGAGCTTTTGGCCGGGAATTTGGCAAAAACGGAGGATAGTTTTGGGGTAGGTGGCCCGATTTGGCGACTTTTGCGTTGAGAAAGGTCCGCTGATCTGGTATAATGGCTCCAGGTTTGTACAAAGGAGCTGGGGCGTATGTCGGATTGGCGCGCGTGGCTGAAGCGGCCCGCGGTGGGCGCGGCGCTGTGGGTCGCGCTGTGCTTTGGCCTGACCTCCGCCATGTGGCTGGCGTGGCTGGACCGGCTGACGCTGCTGGCGGGGGACGCCGCGGACTGGATCAGCGTGGTGGCCGGGTACCTGGCGCAGGCCGTGGGCCTGGGCCTGGCGCTGCCGTGGCTTCGCGGCGCGCCCGAGCCGTCCGTCCGGCGGCCCTTTGCGGCCAGCGCGCTGCTGTTCATGGCGGTCTCCGTTCCGGCGGCGCTGGCGCACACGCTGGCCGGGGCCGTCGTCTTCGGCCTGGCCATGAACCTCCTGTGCGGCGCGATCGCCGGGTTTTACCTGTACGGCGTCGCCCGGCGCGTGGCGGCCGGACGGCGGGGCGTCGCGTTCGGCGCGGGCTACGCCGCTGCCACCGCGGCCGTCGGCCTGCGGGCGCTGGTCGCGCGGGGCGGGGCCGAGCTGCTGATCTGTGCGGCGCTGTGCGCCTGCGCGCTCTGGATGGCGATGAAGCGGGACGCGCTGACGCCCATCGAGGGCAGCGCCGCCCAGCCGAAGCCGGACGGCGCGGGCCGGAAGCTGCTCATGCAGGCCTGCGCGGCGGTGGCGGCCATCAGCGCGGTCAAGAGCCTGGGCTTCTGCTTCCCGGCATCGGGCGTACAGGCCGGGCTGCCGGCGGAGCTGTCGCGGCTGCCCTACGCCGTCGGGCTGGCGGTCGCGGGGCTCGTCTGCGACCGGAGCCGCAGAAACGGCATGCTCTGCGCCATGGCGGCGCTGATACTGCCCTTCATCATGGTGGGCCTGACGGGCGAGCCCGTGCCGGTGGCGGTGTGCCGCGGGCTGGACTATCTGTTCACGGGCTTTTTCACCGTGTTCCGGGTGGTGCTGCTGATGGATATGGCCGAGCGCATGGGCCGCTGGGAGCTTGCGCCGCTGGGCCTTCTGCTGGGGCGCGTGGGCGACGCGGCGGGCACCGGCGCGAGCCTTTTGCTGTCGGGAAACCGCGCCGCGCTGGTGCTGGCGGCGGCGCTGGCGTTCTTTGCGGCGCTTGCGGTGTGCATCCGGCTGTACCGCGCGCTGTACGAGCCCGGACAGGTCCGCCAGCGCAGCGCGCAGGAGGTGTTCGACGCGTTCTGCCTGCACCACGACCTGAGCGACCGCGAGCGGGAGATCCTGCGGCTGATGCTGGACAGGCACACCAACAGCGAGATCGCGGAGGCGCTGTTCATCTCCGAGAACACGGTGAAGTACCACGTGCGCAACGTGCTCCAGAAGACGGGCTGCGCCAACCGGAGCGAGGTGCAGCGGAAGTTTGGCCTGGCGCTGTATCCCGACATCAGCGAGGTGCCGGAATCGGCGATATCGTGACCGGAAGAGGAGGGCAGATGGTATGAATGACGTTCAGCTGAACGCGCTGGTGTGGTTCGCGGTGTTTTCCGCGGCGGGCTGGGTCGCCCTGGTGAAGGGCCTGCGCCGGCGCAGGGCGCTTCGCGACCGGGAGGAGCGGGAGCGCGGCCGTGCCACCGGCACGATCGTCGAAATCGCCCAATCGAAGAAGGGCCGGGCGCGGCCCGTGGTCGAGTTCACCGCGGAGGGCGCCGTATACCGGCAGGCCTGTGCCTCCGGCAATCCCGCCGCGCTGCCCGTGGGCACGAGCGTCGAGGTGCGCTACGATCCGGACGCTCCGGAGCGGTTTCACCTGGAGCGGGAGAAGGCGCCCCGAAGCGGCGGCGGTCTGATGCTGGCCGGCGTCTGCTGGATCGTGATCTGCGCGCTGCTCGCCACGGGCGTGTCGACGCTGCGGGGCCGCGTGGGGCTCGACCTGCGAAGCGCGGTGCGCGGTCTGCACATCACCGACTTCACCGGGCTCTTCAGGCGTTCCGGGGGCGGCGACGGCGACGAGAGGGACGGGGATTACCGCTACGCGCCGGACGGCAAGTACTTCGCCGTCGTCACGGCGTATACCGGCGGCGAGGAGAGCGTGACCGTGCCCTTCGTATTGGGTGAGCGCGTCGTGAGCGGCCTGGCGCCCGGGGCGTATTCCCGGTGCGACACGCTGGTGCACGTGATCGTGCCGGCGGTCATACACGACATCCCGGCGGCCTGCTTCACCGGCTGTGTCCGGCTGCGGGAGGTCGAGCTGCGGGAGGGCGTACAGTCCATACAGACCCACGCCTTCGACATGTGCCCGTCGCTTACGCGGGTGGTGCTGCCCGCCAGCCTGGAGCGCATCGCCGACGACGCCTTCCCCGGCGATTGCAAGGCCGCGTTCGAGGTGATCGAGGGCAGCGCCGCGGAGCGCTACTGCCGGGACAAGGGCTTTGAAATGTCGGTGAGCCCCGCGGAATAAATTAAGCGCCTTCGGCGCCGGGCGATCACTGGATCGCCGTTGCGTCGAAGGCGTTTTCGATGTGGCGGATCTCTCCGGGCAGGATCTCGATGATGTCAAAGCGCAGCTTCGCGTCCTGCAGCCGCTTCTCCTGCAGGTACAGCTGGGCCGTGCGCAGTATGTGGGCCTGCTTGGCGCGGTCCACGGCCTCGGAGGGCCTGCCGAAGCGCAGGGACGAGCGGCGCTTGACCTCCACGAACAGCAGTACCCTTTTGTGGCGGGCGATGATGTCGATCTCGCCGGTGGGGCGGCGGTAGTTCGTCTCCAGGATCTTCGCTCCCTTGCGCTGAAGATACGCCCGGGCGTCGGCCTCGCCCTCGCTGCCGAACTGCCGCTTATTCATGGTCCTCTCCCAATATGCCGCCGATGAAGCTGCGCCGGTGCTCCGGGCAGGGGCCGTACCGCTTCAGCGCGGCGATGTGCTCGGCGGTGCCGTAGCCCTTGTTGCGGGCGAAGCCGTACATCGGGTATTTTTCGTCCAGCGCCACCATGTAGCGGTCACGGGCCACCTTCGCCACGATGGAGGCCGCGCCGATCATGTAGCTCAGCGCGTCGCCGTGGATCAGCGACCGGGCTTCGCAGGGCAGCTTCAGCCCCTGCACCGCGTCGATCAGTATCAGGCTGCCGCCAAAGCCCGCCGCGCACGTCTCCATGGCGCGCCGGGTGGCCTGCAGTATGTTGATCTCGTCGATCACGTCCGGGCCGATGAAGCAGGTCTCGGCGTAGTCCGCCGCCGCCAGCAGCAGGGGGTACAGCGCCTCCCGCCGCTTCTCGGACAGCTTCTTGGAATCGTCCACGCCCATGACCAGCCTGTCCTTGGGGATGCACACGCAGGCGGTGACCACCGGCCCCGCCAGCGGGCCGCGGCCCACCTCGTCGATGCCGGCCACGGCCAGGCCCTCGGCCCACAGGCCGCGCTCGATTTCCGTCAGCCGGAGGAGCTTTTCCTCCGGGGTCTCCCGCTTCCTGCGGGGCGCGTCCTTCTGCATCGTCATGCCCTCTCGATCGTGATTTTGCCCACCTTGCCCGCGCGGAACTCGTCCAGCACCAGCGCGGCGGCGCGGCCGGTGTCGCAGCGCCCGCCGGACAGCAGCCAGCCCCGGCCCCCGCAGGCGGCCTCCAACAGCTCGTGGGGCGCGCTGCCGCAGCCCTCGGGCAGCTTGTACCGGGCGCGCAGGGCCGCCGGGTTCAGTTCGTACAGCAGCGCCATCAGCCCGCCGGCCAGGTCCTCGGTGTCCATGATCTCGTCGCGGATGGAGCCCAGGTACGCCAATAGCCGCGCGCCCTGCTGGTCGTCCAGGCGGGGCGGCAGCATGCCAGGGGTGTCCAGGACCTCCAGGAACGGCCCGATCTTGACCCACTGGTTGGCGCGGGTGACGCCGGGCCGGTCGCCGGCCTTCACGATGGACGAGCCGTGCAGCCGGTTGATGAACGTGGACTTTCCCACGTTGGGAATGCCGATGACCATGAAGCGCACCGTCTTGCGCACGCCCCGGGCGGCGTAGCGCTCCAGCGCGGGCTTTGAGGCCGCCTCGATGCGGCCCAGTATGTCCTTCACCTTGCCGCCGTTGGCATTGAAGCGCATGGCGGTAAGGCCGTCCCGGCGGAAGCGCTCCAGCCAGCGGGCGGTCTGGGCGTCGTCGGCCAGGTCGGCCTTGTTCAGCACCAGTATGCGGGTCTTGTCCCGGGTCAGGCGCTGCAGGTCCGGGTTGCGGGTGGCCTGGGGCGCGCGGGCGTCGCACAGCTCGATCACCGCGTCCACCGCCCGCAGCTGATCCTGCAGCAGGCGCCGGGATTTGGCCATGTGGCCGGGATACCAGTTGATGCGTTCGTTCATGGAAAAGCCTTTCAGAATAAAAATGAAGGGAACCGCCAGAGCGATTCCCGATTGTGGCCCGGAAGATTAAGTCCTCTCCTTGACCTTGGCCGCCTTGCCGCTGCGCTCGCGCAGATAGTACAGCTTCGCGCGACGGACCTTGCCGTGGCGAATGACCTTGATGCTATCGATGCGGGGGCTGTGCAGCGGGAACGTGCGCTCGACGCCGACGCCGTAGGAATTGCGGCGAACGGTGAACGTTTCGCGGACAGAGCCGTTGCGGCGGGCGATGACCACGCCCTCAAAGGCCTGCAGACGTTCGCGGGAGCCTTCGACAACCTTCACCTGAACGCGAACGGTATCGCCGACCGCGAACTGGGGGATGACCTGCTTGAGCTGGGCGCTCTCGATGGAACGGATGATCTCATTCATGGGATGTTCCTCCTTTCCTCACCAGGGCGTTCATACTGGCATGTGCCACAGAGGACCGTCCGAATTCAACTTGACTATTATAGCACGCGGGCAGACGGAACACAATGCCTTTTGATGTTAAACTTCATGGAAGTACGGCCCCTTTTCGGCTCTGCCCGTCTCCACGTACGTGCGGGTGAGCGCCGCGTCGGCCAGCATGAAGTGGCCGAGGGGGGAGAGGGCTTCCGGCGTCAGCACCGTCCAATCTCCGGCTTCATACAGCAACCCGTCGTCCGGCAGGTAGAGCCAGCCGGCCCCGGGCTGTTCTTCGCGTGGGCGCTGCCGGGCGGCCTCACCCTCGACAAAATCCGGTATGAAGCCCATCGAAAATGCCTGCCACAGCCAGCCCACGTGCCGCCGCCCGGAGAAGCACTGGCGCTTTGCCGCCTTCCGGTTTTCCGCGGGCACGAAGGCGTTGAACCATGCCTTCGGGAAGCGGTCCGCGTCCTGCAGGCCCAGGCGCTTCAGGGGGATGCCGTCCAGCCGCGCCTCCACCTCGCGGGCGCGCCGCAGGCGAGCGAGCATGGCCCGGTCCGCGTCGGTCAGCGGCGCGGCGTCCAGCAGCTCCGGCCGGCGTTCCAGTGTCAGCGCCAGCGATCGCTCCCGCCGCCAGGCCTCGATGTCGGCGTGGTTGCCGCCGGTCAGCACCTCGGGCACCTTCTGCCCGCGGAAGTCGGCGGGGCGGGTGTACTGGGGGTATTCCAGCAGCCCCGTGGAGAAGCTCTCGTCCTCCGGCGATTCGTCCGAGCCCAGCACGCCGGGGATCAGCCGCGCCACCGCGTCGATCACCACCAGCGCGCCCAGCTCGCCCCCGGTCAGCACGTAGTCGCCGATGGACAGCTCCTCGTCGATCACGCTGTCCAGCGCCCGCTGGTCCACGCCCTCGTAGTGGCCGCACAGCAGCGCCAGCTCCTTTTCTTTGGCCAGATCTTCCACGATGCGCTGGTTCAGCGTGCGCCCGCGGGGCGAAAGGTAGACGCGCCTGCCGCTGAAGGATGGGGGCAGGTTGGCCGCGAAGGCGTCCACGATGGGCTGGGCCGTCATCACCATGCCCGCGCCGCCGCCGAAGGGATAGTCGTCGGTGTTGCGGTGCTTATCGGCGGAGTATTCGCGGATGTCGATCAGCTGCACCTCGATCAGCCCGGCGGCGACGGCCCTTCCCAGGATCGACTGGGACAGCGCCGGCCGCAGCATCTCCGGGAACAGCGTGAACACCTTAATCCTCATCGAACACCGCCACCTCATCGAGGCGCTTGCCGGAGAGCAGCATCTCGCCCTTCTCGAGATCGACCCGCGCCACCACGCTCTTCAGCGCCGGCACCAGCACCTCGCCCAGCGGGCCGTTGAACACGTACACGTCGTTGCCGCCGGGCTGCATCACGTCGGTGAGCTTGCCCAGGTCCCGCCCGTCGTCGGCGACGCCCCGCAGGCCGTACAGGTCGGTGATGAAGTTGCTGTCCGCGTCCAGCTCCACCGCGTGGGCCCGGTCGATGTACAGCCGCGTGCCCCGCAGCTTCTGGGCCGCGTCCCGGTCCGTGACGCCCGCCACGTTCATGAACACCGCGTCCGTTCCCAGCCGGTTCACGCGGACCTCCAGCGGCTCGTAGAGGCCGCCCTTCTCGATATACACGGTCTCAAGCCCCTCAAAGCGGTCCGGGTCGCAGGTGCAGGGCCGCACCTTCACCTCGCCCCGCACGCCCTGGGGCTTCGTGATTTCGCCGATCATCAGGTATTGTGAAAGCATGGAACTTCCTCCGGCTCCTCATGGATGGTTGCGCCTTTGCGGTCAACAGCATAATGATACTACAGCCGCAGAGGGCTGTCAATCATATCCCGCCCAAAATCATGGGGACGGTTCTCTGTGTCATTGACACAGAGAACACCCATGCCAACAATGACACAGACAGGGAATGGAAAGGGGTATACAAGGGCGGAGCCATCTGGTATAACAAAAAAGACAGGGAGCGCGAGGGAC
>CACYTF010000010.1 GCA_902777335.1 uncultured Eubacteriales bacterium | reverse complement strand
CACCAGGTACGCGTCCGCCAGGTCCGGCTGCACGCGGATGGCCGCGTCCAGGTTCAGAAGCGCCATGTCGTTCTTCTCCTCGATCACGTCGATGCAGGCCCTTTTGAGCAGCAGGTCGGCGTACATGGCGGGGTTCGCCTGCGGGTCGCTGTAGGCGAAGCACACGTTCAGGTATTCCTTCGCCGTTTCATAGTCCTCGTCGTTGATGGCATTCAGCGCCAGCGTGTAGCTGGCGTCCAGCTTCTGGGCGTCCACGATGGCGCCCTGCGCCTCGGCGGGCGCCGCTTCCTCTGTGACCTCCGGGGCGGCTTCCTCGGCAAATACCGGCACCGCCGTCAGCAGCATGACGGCCATCATGAGCATCGCGATCATCTTTTTGGTATTCATCATTATTACCTCCATAAAAGTGCATATTATACCGTTCGCATTATACCATACAGCGCGTCCAAAAACGTGCCTGAAAACGCGGTTCACCGAAAAAAAATGAAACGGGCGTCCCCGTTTCACAAATATTTAACAATTATATCCTGCCTTACCGGAAGCGCAGCCTCGCCACCGTCAGCTCCGCCCAGCTGTACTGGGACATGTACTCCCCCCGGTAGGCGTTCAGCGCGTCCATGTCGTGATCCAGCATGTGAAAGAAATCGCAGTCCACCCTGTCGCGCAGTATGGCCAGCTGCCCGCTGCGGCGAACCAGCACGTCCTCCATGCCGATGCCGGCCAGCGTCGTCTTCAGGTCGGAGATCAGCTGGCGTATGCGCCGCTTCGCCACGTGCATGTTCGTCTCGCTCTCCCACAGCACCGCCGCGATCTCCTCCGCCGTGCAGACCGCCCCGTTGCGGTCGACCAGGTAGGCCAGCAGCTCCTTGGTCTGCTTGCGCCCGAACATCAGCGGGCTGCCCTTCCAGAACACGTCAAACTGCCCGAAGCACCGAACGGTCAGCTTTTCCTGGGGCTGCGCCACGGCCGGCGCGATGTATTCAAGCTCTTCGAGGATCCGGCTCTTCTGAATGGGCTTCAGGATGTAGCCGCTGATCCTGTGGCGTATGGCGTCGACCGCGTACTCCGAATAGGCCGTGACGAACACGATCTTGCTATCGGGCGACACCTGCTTCAGCCTGACGGCCAGCGCCAGCCCGTCCAGCTCCGGCATTTCAATGTCGGAGAACACCACGTCCGGGGAAAGCCCCTGGGCCTCGATGGCCCGCACCGCCTCGGTGCCGAGGGGAAAATCCATGATTTGGGCCTGGGGCGCCGCCTCGGCTATGGCCCTGTGCAGTATGCTCAGGGACTTGGGCTCATCGTCAATGGCAAATATCAGCATGTGCGTGTCTCCCTGCCTATCTGGGCAGCAATATCGTCGCGGTGGTTCCCAGGCCGGGGGCGGACTGGATCTCAAGCCGTCCTCCGCACACCTGCGCCAGCCGCTCCCGCACGTTCTGCAGCCCGACATGGGTCTTCCCGTCCTCGGGAACGCGCGTCGGATCAAAACCCGGACCGAAGTCGGTTACGGAAACCACAAAGTGCTCCGGCGTCTGGCGGGTCGATATCACCACCGTTCCGCGGCCCCCCGCGCTCTTGCGCACGCCGTGGCGTATCGCGTTCTCCACCAACGGCTCCAGCGTGAGCGCCGGCATGCCGAAGTCGGTGCAGGTGATGTCGTAGCGCACGGACAGCGCGTCCTCAAAGCGCATCTGCTCGATCTCCAGGTACAGCTTCGTGTGGTTGAGCTCCTGCTCAAACGGTATGGTCCCCGCCTGGCCGATGGAATCCATGTTCTCCCGCAGGTACTGGGCGAACTTGTTGATGGCCACCTTGGCCGTCTCCGGGTCGGCGTCACAGAACTCCTGGGTCATGTTCAGCACGTTGTACAGAAAGTGGGGCTTGATCTGGCTGAGCATCAGCTGCACGCGCTGGCCCACCGTGATGGCCTGCTCGTGCTCCAGCACGAACCGGTAGTGCAGCCAGTTGTAGTACATGACGCAGCCGATGACGACGGCCACGGTCAGAAAGCTGACGGGCTGCGGCCTCGTGCCCACGTTCGCGTCCATGATCAGCGACAGCAGTATCAGCACCGTCACCATCACCGGCAGCAGCGCCTCCTTGCGCCTGGACGGGTGAAACACCCGATAGGTCTGTATCAGCAGCATGCAAAGCAGCATCAGGCTGACGATGGTGCAGGTGTGTCCGAATACAGAGACGCCGCCGTGGAAGCTGTTATTGGCGTCGATCTCGTAACAGACGGGCACGAATATAGAAAGTATGTACAGCGCGGCGTTGACGCCGGTCAGCGCCCACCCCCACCCATGCTTCTTCCCGGGAATGATGATGTGCAGAAACAGCAGCAGTATCACCGGGCGCACCGCGTAGCCGAAGGTGGCGACGACGCGCCGCAGCATGATCCGCGGCGTGCCCACGGTCAGCAGGTAATCCATATCGTTCTGCGCGATCAGGGCGAACACCAGCGCGCAGAGTATGAGCATCGTCCGCTTCTGGTGCTTCTGGATGTAGGTATCCGCCAATACCGTGTAGGTCAGCCCCGCCATCATGATGGCGACGGGGAGCAGGCACATCAGCTCCACGTAGTGTCTGCCGATGAAGCTTTTCAACACCTCAATCGTCAAAAGTACATCGCCTCGTCGTCTCTCGGAGCGCGCGCCCTGCCGATCAGCGCCACGCTCAGGTCGTTCACATTGGTTCCCGTCGGGCCGGTTGTGATCAGCCCGCCGCAGGCCTCGAGCGCGTGATACGCGTCGTTGTCGGCCAGCGCGGCCTCCACGGACCAGCCCGCCTCGCGGAGGCGTTTCACAGTCCCGCCGTCCACGTAGCCGCCGGCGGCGTCCGTCGGGCCGTCGGTGCCGTCGGAGCCCACCGAGAACACGCAGGCGTTTTTAAGATGCGCGATGCCCTTCGCCGCGGCCAGCGCCAGCTCCTGGTTGCGCCCGCCGAGCCCGCCGCCGGTGACGCGCACCACGGTCTCCCCGCCGCAGATCAGCGCCAGCGGCTTATCGGGCGCGCTGTGGTCCCGAGCGACGCTGGCCAGGAAGCTGCCCGCGTCCCTGGCCGTGCAGCGCAGCGAGGCAGTCAGCACCCGCGCCTCGTAGCCCAGATCTTCGGCGCACTTTGCGGCCGAGGCGCAAAGCAAACGCACCGAGCCGATCACGTGGCTCTCCACGTTGTCCAGGCTTTTGGGCGTCTCGACGTCCAAAAGCTTTCTCGCCGCGCCGCTCATGCGCAGGCCGTACCGCTCGGCGATGGCCCGGGCCTGAGCGCAGGTGCACGCGTCCGGCGCGGCGGGCCCGGAGGCGATGGCGTCCAGCCGGTCCCCCAGCACGTCGGAGAGTATGATCGAGGCCACCCGCGCCGGCGCGCACAGCCGGGCAAAGCGCCCGCCCTTCACGGCGGAGAGGCGCTTGCGGATCGCGTTGACCTCGGTGATGTCCGCGCCGCAGGCCAGCAGCTGCCGCGTGATGTCCTGCAGCTCCCCGGGCGGTATCAGCGGGCTTTCAAGCAGCGCCGAGCCGCCGCCGGAGAGCAGAAACAGCACGGTGTCGGACGCCTCCAGCGGGCGCACCAGGTCGATGACGGCCCGGGTGGCGGCGAAGGTAGAATCGTCCGGCACCGGGTGCCCGGCCTCGAAGATGTCCAGGCCGTTGATCGGGCCCCGGGCGTGGCCGTGCTTTGTGATCACGGCGCCGCGTAAAACCCTGTCGCCCAGCGCCTCCCGCGCCGCGGCGGCCATCTCCCAGGCGGCCTTGCCCACGGCCACCAGCGTGAGCCTGCCCGGCAGCGGCAGCCCTTTGAGCGCGCCGCGCACAGCCCCGCCGGGCTGCGCGTCGCGCAGCGCCCGGTTGATGATACGGTGGGCGTCGCCGCGCAGATCGTCGGTTTCCGGCAGGTCGATCATGACATATACCTCTTACATCGTCATTGGCAGCGCTGCAGCGCGCGGCACCGCCGCTTCATGATAACACATCGCGCCCTGATTTTCAAGACAAATCACAGGGTTGTCGATAGAGCGCATATATGGTAAAATAGAGGCGTGTCCGGCCAGCAAGGCGCGGGCGTGAGCGGGCATCCGACAGGATCTGAAAGGATGATGAACTGTGGAGCGGTTTTTCAAGCTGAAGGAACGGAAGACAAACGCCAGAACAGAGGTCCTGGCGGGCATTATCACCTTCATGACGATGGCGTACATACTGGTGATCAACCCCACCATACTCTCCGCCTGCGGCATGAGCTTTGAAAAGGTGTTCGCCGCGACGGCCATCACCTCCGCCGTGGCGACGCTGGTGATGGGGCTGGCGGCCAACCTGCCCTTCGCCCTGTCCGCGGGCATGGGCCTGAACGCGTTCTTTTCCTACACGGTGTGCCTGGGCATGGGCTACTCCTGGCGCTGGGCGCTGACCGCGATACTCTGCGAGGGCGTCATATTCCTGCTGCTGACCTTCTTCAACATCCGGGAGGCCATCGTGAACTGCATACCCGCCTGCCTGAAGAAGGCCATCGGGGCCGGCATCGGCTTCTTCATCGCGTTCATCGGGCTTCAGAACGCGGGCATCGTGGTGGGCGGCGCGACGCTGGTGGAGCTGAGCGCCGACTGGTACAAGGGCGCGGCGGGCGTGGCGATGCTGGGCCTGGTGATCACGTCGATACTGCTGGTGAAAAAGGTGAAGGGCGCGATACTGATCGGCATGATCGTGACCACGCTCATCGGCATCCCCTTCGGCGTGACCCAGTACGCCGGCGGCAAATTCCTGCCCGCGTCGCCCTACCTCTTCCCCTTCGCCTTCGACGAGATCTTCGCCAGCGGAAAGTCCGTATTCGACTTTGTGGTGGTGCTGTTCACATTCCTGTTCATCGACATGTTTGACACGGTGGGCACGCTGATCGGCTGCGCCGGGAAATCCGGCATCCTGCGCGAAGACGGCACCATTCCCAACTGCAAGGAGGCGCTTCTGGCCGACGCCATCGGCACCACAGGCGGCGCGATACTGGGCACCTCCACGGTGACCACCTTCGTCGAGAGCGCGTCCGGCGTGGCCGCGGGCGGCAGGACCGGCCTGACGGCCGTGACGACGGCGGTGCTGTTCCTGCTGGCGCTGTTCCTGGAGCCCCTGTTCGCGTCGATCCCTGGCGCGGCGACCTCGCCCGCGCTGATCATCGTGGGCGTGATGATGATCTCACCCATCAAGGAGATCGACTTCAACGACTACGCCGAGGGCATCCCCGCATTCCTGTGCGTGCTGTTCATGGTATGCGCCTACAGCATATCCGACGGCATCATGTTCGGGATACTCTCGTATGTGATCATCAACGCCGTGGCCGGCGGCGTCCGTAAAATCGACAAGATGTCCTGGGTGCTGGTGGTGCTGTTCATACTCCGAATCGTCATGAAGGCGCTGGTCTGAGGCCTACCGCCGCTCCCGCCACGACCGCACGCCCACCAGCAGTTTGATCTGATCGCCCTCCTTAAAGGGGGCGATCCTCAGGATCACGGGCCTGGACTCGCCGCGAAGCGTGATGCGGTAGCGGATGCTGTAGTAGCCCTGCCTGGCGATGGCCTGGTGGATCTTCGCCTTGGAGAAGCTCTGCAGGAAGTTGTCCCGGTCTTCGGGCTTCAGGTACTTCGGCGCGTCGTCGATCAGCTGGCGGAAGAAGTCCTCCCCCTCCTTCGGCGCGCCGAGGCTGGCGAAGTCGTCGGAGCAGGTGTACTCCACGTAGTAGCCCGTCTCCGGCTCCACCGTGTACAGGCTGAGATAGCCGTCGGACAGGGCCATGACCCGCACCAGCGTGGAGCGCTCCCGCTGCAGCTCGTCGTAGTGCTCCTTCTGCTTCATCTGGGCGTCGATCACGCTGATGCCCATGATGATCCGGTTGCCGCCCGGCTGCATGCGGGTGACCTTCATGTTCACGTAGATGGGCGCGCCGGAGTCGATCAGGCGATAGGTGGCCGTGAACACGCCGTGCTCGTCCAGCTCGCGGATGATGTTCGCCTTTGAGAACCAGTTCGTGAACAGCTCCCGGTCGTCCTCGAAGATGCGCACCATGGCGTCGCGCCGGACGGCCTCGAAGAAGCCGGTGCCATGGCGCTCCATGGCCAGCTCGTCTCCGCCGGCGTGGGAGGTGTACTCGATGAACCGCTCGGTGTCCAGGTCAACGATGTAGATGTTGTAGTAGTCGGCGGCCAGGGCCCGGGCGATGTCCGCGTAGGAGGTGCCCTCCTCCGGGTCCGTCACGGACAGCACCGCGATGGCGATGGCCGTCTTGCCGGTGACCGCGTTCTGGCCGATGCGCCGAACGAAGCAGTGCGCCGTGGAGCCATCGGCCATCTTCTCATCGAAGAACGCGCGGTTCCCGCCGGCGCAGCACTGCTGTATGATGCGGATAAAGCCCAGGCCGTACTGGTCGGGCGAGGCCGCGAAATCCATCACCTCATCCGACAGCTCGATGTTCAGGCAGCGCTTCATGAAGTCCCGGTACGACTGGTTGCTGCGCACGTACTGGCCCTTGCCGTCCCGGGCCTCCATGATGGCCATCGGCAGCGTGTTGAATATGCCCTGTATGAGGTTCTCGTCCTCGTTTACGATGCTGGACAGGTCGTACAGGCTCACCTTGCCGATGGCGTCGTAGTAGGCGGATTCCTCCGGGTTCTCATACCGTATCGCCGGGCCTGAGCCGCCGCTTACGGCGTCCGCCTCAAAGGGCACGGGCTTGCTGAAGTAGTAGCCCTGCAGCTTGGAGCAGCCGATCTCCTCCAGGAAGCGGACCTGTTCCTCGGTCTCCACGCCCTCGCAGATCGTGTCCACGCCCAGGGACGTGGCCATCTGCATCAGCTCCTTCAGTATGGTCCGGGCGTTTTCGCCCTCGTCCAGCTTGCGCATGAAGCCCATGTCGAACTTGATCAGGTCGAATTTCAGCGATTGGAGCACGTCCAGCGACGAATAGCCGCTCCCGAAGTCGTCGATCCACACCGGGAAGCCCAGCTCCCGGAAGCGCAGCACCTGCCGCTTGATGAAGTCGAAGTCGCTGCCGATGATGCTCTCGGTGATCTCCACCGTGATCCTGTCGCGGGGGATGCCGGCGCGGTCCACCAGGCCGCGGATCTCCTCGACGATGTCGCAGGCGTCAAAGTCCGACCGGGAGAGGTTGATCGACTGGGGAATGACGGGCAGCCCGGCTTTTTTCAGGTATTGCAGCTTCTCCAGCGCCCGCTTCAATACATAGAGGTCCAGCTTGTAGATCAGCCCGGAGGTCTCCAGCGCCGGTATGAAATCCGCCGGGGAGAGGAAGCCCTTGACCGGGTCGATCCAGCGGGACAGCGCCTCTTCCTCGCAGGCGTTCCGGTTGGTGGCGCGCACGATGGGCTGGTAGTAGACCTTGATCCACCGCTCGGAGATCGCCCGGTCGATGTTCTCGATGATGTACTGCTTGCGCTCCGCGTCGTCGCTGAGCTGCTGGCTGAAGTAGCTGAAGCAGGAGGCGTAAGCCCCGTTCAGCTCGCTGCACGCCAGCTTGGCCATGTCGCAGGCGATGCTGGCGTGGACGTTGCCCTCCTGGCAGTTATAGACGCCCACGTGCACCGGCAGCGATTTGCCGCCGTTGATGTCCTGGGCCTCCCGGAAGATGTGGTGCAGCCGGTCCTCCAGGCCGCTTTTCACGGTGATGGCGGCGAAGTGATCGCCGCCGATGCGGCAGCAGTGGTCGTTGCCGAAGTTGCGGATCAGAATCTGGGCGAAGGCCTGCAGCAGCTTGTCGCCCTCGGCAAAGCCGTACTTGCGGTTGTAGAACTTCATGCCGCTGAAGTCCATGTACAGCAGCGCGGGCTCGCCGCCCTTTTTCAGCGTCTCGTACTTCTCGACATCCGCCAGCTCGAAGAAGCGGGTCATGCTGGGAAGGCCGGTCAGAAGGTCGTAGTGGTTTCCCTTTTCGATGCTCTCCTTCAGGCGCACCTCCAGGTCGTCCCGGTATTCCTCCTTCTCGTTCTCCAGCACAAAGCTGTGCAGCAGGCAGCCGCCCAGCAGGCAGCCGATCGCGTACAGCGGCAGCAGCGGGTAGAAGGCCTGGCCGGTGACAAAGCCGGCCATCGAGGCGCTGAACAGGCCGATGGTGCGGTGTCTCAGCTTCATCGTGCCCGTGCTCCTTGCCGCGAACAAAAAGGCGTAGACGGCCGTCATCGTGAACATGGCGATCTGGGCGGCCAGGATGACGTACCGCGCGGACTTGGCATGGTAGACCCTGGCGCCGTCGATCGTAAACAGTATCGGCAGGAAGAAGTTGACGGCCACCACCACCATCTGGAACGCGAAGATCACCTGGCCCGTGACGGACAGTATCCTGCCGAAGCGGGTGTATTCCTTCAGGTAGTCGATCACAAAGCGCGTCCACAGCAGTATCGTAAACGCCATGGCGACGAAGTAGAGCACGGTGTCGGCGTAGACCAGGCCGGTCAGATGGCGCTCGTACAGCACGCCCCAGAGCAGATCGGTGACATAGTAGACCGCAACGGCGATGCAAAGGGCGCGATAGGTCCTGTGGGCCGGTATGATGTCCTTGCCGGACTGCCGCCTCAGCACGTCGTGGTTGATCACCAGATGGATGATCAGGGCAAGAATACCCGCGCTCGAGTAAGTCATACGCGTCTGCCCCCCTCTCCACGAATCGCGCCGGCGGTGAAACCGGTTTCTGTATTTCCCGTGCGCCCCACGGCGCGGCAAAACCTGACGTGACTTTGCCGTGCCACGTCAGGTCCATGTTTAATTTGGAAGATTATAGCACATCGCGCGCTTCATTTCAATAGAATATTCAGATCGGAAATGCGCTCTAAGGACGCGGTTCACGCGCGGCTTGCCAGCACCTTCTTCCCGTATTGTTCCACCTGCCCATACCAGGCCCCGTCTGCGGGCCTTTCGCAGCGGCGGCAGTATTCGTCCCAGACCTCCCCGAAGGGCATGGTCTTGAGTTCCTCCTGCGCGACCATCAGCTTTGTGAACTGGCCCCTGTCCTGCATGGCTTTCAGCGCTTCATTGGGCTGCAGCAGTGCGAACAGCAGGGCCTTTTGCACGTTGCGATAGCCGGTGACCCAGGCGGAAATGCGGTTGATGCTGGCGTCGAAGTAGTCCAGGGCGATGTTCACGCGCCCGTCCAGGCCGCCGCAGCGCACGATCTCCCGGGCGATCTCCCGCGTCTCGTCGTCAAAGAGCACCACATGGTCGCTGTCCCAGCGGATGGGGCGGGTGATGTGCAGGGCGATCTCCGGGAAGAAGGCCAGCAGCGCGGGGATCTTGTCGGAAACCACCTCGGTGGGATGGTAGTGGCCGTTGTCCATCAGCGGGATGCACCTGTCCCTGTTCATGGCGGCGTAGGAAAGGGCGAACTCCGCGCTGCCCACGGTGTAGGCCTCCACGCCGATGCCGAACACCTTGCTCTCGATGCAGGGCTTGACCTTTTTGAAGTCGTAGGGCTCGGAGAGTATCGCGTCGATGCTCTCCCGGTAGCGCGCCCGGGGACCCATGCGGTCGGCGGGGATGTCCTTGAAGCCGTCGCCGGTCCATATGTTCATCACGCAGGGCTGGTCCAGTTCCTCGGCCAGGTAATTGGATATGCGGATGCAGGCTTTGCCGTGGTCGATCCAGAACCTTCGGGTCTGTTCATTCGTGGAAGAAAGGGTCTGCGGGTCGCACCTGGGATGGGAGAAGAAGGTGGGGTTGAAGTCGCAGCCCAGGCCGCGGGCCTTACAGAAGTCCACCCACCTTTTAAAGTGCCGGGGCTCCAGCCTGTCCCGGTCCGCCCATTCGCCGTCTTCAAAGACGGCGTAGCTGGCGTGGAGGTTCATCTTGGGCGTGCCGGGGATCAGCGACAGCACCACGTCGATGTCCGCCATCAGCTCCTCGGGGTTTCGGGCGCGGCCGGGATAGTTGCCGGTGGTCTGTATGCCGCCGGTGAGGGGCTTGTTTGGGTCGGTGTCAAAGCCGCGCACGTCGTCGCCCTGCCAGCAGTGCAGGCTGACGGGCACCTTCTTCAGCCTTTCGATGGCCGCGTCGGTATCGACCCCCAGGGCCGCGTAGCGTTTTCTTGCTTCCTCGTAACTCATGCGTTTCAACCTCCGTTCGAATGCTCATATCCATTATACATCATATGTCCAGTTCGGTCACTTCCTTGGGATACTATTCACCTTGTTCCACCTGTCAGATCGAATAGGTCACAATCCCCGGTTTCTGCATGTGCTCGCTGCCATCCGGAAGCCTGACCAGCGCCTCGCAGTTGGCGGGCACGGCAATGGTGAAAACGGTTTTCCGTTACTACTCAGTGTATCCGATCAGAGCAAAGATGACAATGAGAGACGAAGGCAGGGATAAAACAGAACAAGCAGGAAGTGTAATATATTGAAAGATCAGCGAAACAACAGAGAATTAACGACTTAACACAAAATTCCAAAAGGATAAAGTGCCCCCTATGTAGAGCCAAGAAGAGTTCCGGCAAATGCGAGAGGAGCACAGAGCAGAAATCACTGCGTTGAAGGAAGAGAACACAAAACTGCGTGAAGAGAATACAAAACTAAAAGCAGAGGTAGCGCGGCTGAAGAGCAACGATAGCAATGACAGCCACAACAGTTCAATGCCTCCATCTACAGACCAGAAGCCAGGGAAAGCAGTGAATCAATACAATGGTCGCAGTCATACGGGGAAGAAAACCGGAGGGCAGACCGGGCATAAAGGGCAAACGTTGCGAATGGCCGATGTGAAGAGGAAGCTTGAAGAAAAGGGAATCAAGATAGAAACAGACGAAATCGGGGTCAGGAACGAGAAGTATAAAGACCGACTGATAATAGACCTGCCGATGAACGTAAAACCGATCATAAAGCGGTTCTATGCCGATGAGGACGGGCGGGTGCGGATACCGGATGCGTATAAGAATGAAGTGACATATGGCGAGAACATAAAGGCGCTGCAATGGTGTTATATGGACAGGGAGTACAGTCCATGAACCGGATAGTGGAATTGATCAGTGCATTAACGGGGAACATTGTAAAGCTGTCGGAAGGCACCATATCGAACTGGCTGATGGAAGTGCACAAGGGCAGCATTAAAGCACGGCAAGTCATAGAGGAACACTTCTCTCAGGTGCTCCCCTGTTCGCCTGAGTGCTGTTCACGTGCCGCTGTTCCTCTCAAACGGGAACACTGAGTAGTAACACCACGGGAAGCCACTACCCAGAAAAAAAGGCGGCAAGTCTTGACAACCCGCCGCCAATGCTGTACAATGGACTTGCTACAGGGGAAACACCCCCGCCATAGTGTCACCTATGGGAAAGCAGCTCCCGAGTAAGTGCAATTACCCGGGAGCCTTTTTTATCTACTATGCGAACCGAAGTAAATCGTAAGCGCGAGACTTGCAACAGCAATCAGAGCAAAGAACAAATCAGTGTTCGTCATGCTATCACCCCCCGCCTATGTATTTAGCGGGGGCGCTTCCGGGAACATTGTCCAGCGCCATCATTGTACCATAACCAATGCCGCACCGTCAACGTCTCGTTCGTGCTGGTGCTGGCCCCGGCAACCCGGACCACATCTTGCACCAGGACCCACGCAGGGACGAAAACCAGCTTTTTCTATTACGGAAACTGTTTTTATCGTGTAAACTGTCATACTGTCATAGGTTTACGCCCAATCCTACAGTATCCAGAGGCAAGAACCTTCATAATCGTGACAGTATCGACTTCCCCTATAGATGAACCTCTGCAAAACTGTCATACTGTCATACTTACAAATAATACACGCATTATCATTCTATATTTAACATATAGTCAGGTAGAGAACAAGCACAATTTTCCCTAACTTTTCCCTAATCATATTTCATAACCACTATGATTATTTAGCTCTATTCGGTGAAAGATATTGTATTTTAAGACTATTCGCCTTAATTTAGACGTTGTAACAAAATTTCTACTTTTTTTCGATATGGATTGACAGCTTCATCGGAATTGTCTTATGATATACGGTAGCTATGGAGTCTGCCTATTGTTTTACATGAGAATGTGGAGGGACTGAGCATGCTTAAGAAGGGTCGCAAGCGCGAGGCCAAGGGCCTTGCAGTGCTGTACTTCATCATTGGTCTGATTATACTGATGATCATACTGGTCGTCATATGGTTTGCGCTGGCCAAGCTGGACTATTCCGACCAGCTGGATCCGAACACCACCATTCGGCCCTACGTCGAGGGCACGGAAACCGAGGCCTTTGCCGGCAACCCGGAGGAAGGGCTGCCTGAGAGCGACGGCGAGGGCGAACCCATCGCGCCGCCCGAGGACGAGGTGGACCTGACCGTGGAAGCCACCGAGGAGCCGACCCCCGAGCCCACGCCGGAGCCCACCCCCGAGCCCACGCCCGAGCCGACGCCGGAGCCCACCCCCGAGCCCACCGCGTTCCCGGCGGACAAGGTCGCCGCGCCGATCACCAACGTGCCCACGCTGCCGGCGCTGGCCTCCGACAACGGCATGATCGGCATCACCAAGTGCGAGGTCTCCCCCGCGGACGACAACCGGCTGATGTACATCGCCGGCTACGGCTACGTCAACGAAGGCTCCTTCGACGGCGCGCAGGCCAGGAGCTGGCTGGTGGTGACCCAGGTGACCTCCGGCCAGAAGATCGCCTACCCGCTGACGCTGCAGGCGGGCGCCTCCGGGCTGCCCCACACCGACGCGCTCTGCCAGAACGCCACCTCCAGCGACTTCGAGCTCTACCTGGACGTCAGCCAGTATCAGGAGGGCATCTACTCGCTGTCCCTGGTGATCAGCTACGTGCCCGGCGGCGAGAAGAACGTCGCGTACAAGTACTATCCCTTCAGCGGTGACATCAGCTTCAACGTGCTGGACGGCAAGGTCATCACCCCGGTCACCGCCGTGGACTTCGAATAAACCCCATTGAACCGCGCGGCTCCGGAGGCAATCCGGAGCCGTTCGTTGTCATTACGGCGCGCGTTCGCGACATCTTGGATCGCGCCGGGGACATTGTGGGGCCTTCCCCTTCCCTTTCCCCCGCGCCCTGCTATAATAAAATCATCGCCGACGGACGCGCAGGCGTTTCCCCCAGCGGCGAGTTTCCCGAAACACAATGAATCGCCACAGACAGGAGGTCTTACAAATGAAGAACATCGCAAAGCACGGCGCGATCGTCGCCATCGTCATCGTGGCGCTGCTGGCGCTGCTGGCCAACAGCTTCACCCGGGTGCCCGTGGGCTCCACCGGCATCATGGTCACCTTCGGCCGGGTGCAGGACGGTTCCACGCTGTCTGAAGGCCTGCACTTCCACCTGCCCTTCATCCAGGAGATCGTGTCGCTGGACAACCGGGTCCAGAAGCTGGAGCTGAACACCGAGGCCTTCTCCAAGGACATACAGACCGTATCCGCCAAGCTGGCGGTGAACTACCGGCTGCGCCCGGAGATGTCCTTCTCGGTGTACAAGACCCACGGCACCGGCTATGAACAGAACATCATCATCCCGGCGACCCACGAGGTGCTCAAGAGCGTGTCCGCCCAGTACACCGCCGAGGAGCTGATCTCCAAGCGCGCCGAATCGTCGGACAAGATGCGCGACGAGCTGGACGCGAAGCTGACCGACATGGGCATCACCGTCACCGACTTCAACATACTGGACTTCGACTTCTCCGAGGACTTCATCAACGCCGTCGAGGCCAAGCAGGTGGCCGAGCAGGTGAAGAAAAAGGCCGCCACCGAGAACGAGACCGCCATCGCCCAGGCCGAGCGCGAGAAGCAGGTGGCCATCAAGAAGGCGGAGGCGGACGCCGAGAAGGTGCGCATCGAGGCCGAGGCCAAGGCCAACGCCGTGAAGCTGGCCGCCGAGGCCGAGGCGTTCCGGCTGCAGTCCATCAACGAAAACCTGACCGATTACACCATCCGAAACACCATCGCCGAGAACTGGGACGGCAAGCTCCCCGCCGTGGTCGGCAGCGACGCCGTGGGCATCATGGAGCTGGGCGACATACTGAACGCGACCGGCGGCAGCGCCACTGAGGGCGGCGAGGGCTGAGGTCTTCGGACATTAAGATTCAATACCCAATGGGCATCTCTGCCCATTGGGTATTGAATCTTAACCTGCGCTTGCTTGACTTTACCATGCTAACGTGCTATTGTAATAAAGCATTCTGAACACGGAGGTCTTGCGGCCCTATGACAGAGTATCCGTTGAAGCCCGAGGAGCGCGTGCTGTTCGCGCTGCGGGGCCTGTACCAGAAGTACGGCTACAGCCAGTTCAAGATGAGCAAGTTCGAGGAGTACGACCTGTACGCCCGCAACAAAGACTTTCTGATCTCCGACGGCGTGATCACCTTCACCGACACCGACGGCCGCCTGATGGCGCTGAAGCCGGACGTGACGCTGTCGATCATCAAGAACACCCGCCACGCCCCCGGCGACGTGCAGAAGCTGTACTACAGCGAAAACGTGTACCGCATCTCCGGCAGCACCCGTTCCTTCAAGGAGATCATGCAGACGGGCCTGGAGTGCATCGGCGACGTGGACCTGTACAACCTGTGCGAGGTCATTTCTCTGGCGGCCCAGAGCCTGAAGCTCATCGACCCGCATTATGTGCTGGACCTTTCCCACATGGGCGTGGTCTCGGCGCTGGTGGACGCGCTTCAGCCGGAGGGCGAGGTCCGGGAGCAGGTGCTGCGCTGCGTCGCGGAAAAGAACGCCGACGGCGTGCGCAAGCTGTGCCCGGGCCAAAATACGGACGCCATCTGCGCCATGATCGCCGCCCGCGGCCCCGCCCGGGATGTGATCGAGTCGATGCGGCCCTGGTGCGCCGACGGCCCCGCGCGGGAAGCGCTCGCCGAGCTTGAGCGGGTGGCCGCCGTGCTGAGCGCCACCGGCTGCGAGGGCGTGAACGTGGATTTCTCCATCGTCAACGACATGAACTACTACAACGGCATCGTGTTCATGGGCTACATCGACGGCATTCCCAGCTCCGTGCTCTCCGGCGGCCAGTACGACAAGCTCATGCGGCGCATGGGCCACGCCTCCCGGGCCGTGGGCTTCGCCATCTACACCGACCTGCTGGAGCGGCTCTCGGGCGGCCAGCGCCCCTACGACGTGGACACGGTGCTGCTCTACGACGACAGCGCCGACGCCGCCGCGCTGTCGCTGGCCATACAGAAGCTCACCGGCTCCGGCGGCAGCGTGTGCGCCCTGAAGCGCGTGCCGGAGAAGCTGCGCTACCGGCGGCTGCTCCGCTTTGAAGAGGGAGGGATCGCAAGCAATGCTTAACATCGCGCTGCCCAAGGGGCGCCTGGGCGAAAAGGTGTACGCCATGTTCGCCGCCGCGGGCTTTGAGTGCCCCTCGATACTGGAGCCCAACCGCAAGCTGATCTTTGAAAACGAGGCCGCCGGGGTGCGCTACTTCTGGGTGAAGCCCTCGGACGTGGCCATCTACGTGGAGCGCGGCGCGGCGGACATCGGCGTGGCCGGCAAGGACATACTGCTGGAGTACGCGCCGGAGGTCTACGAGCTGTTGGACCTGAACGTGGGCGTCTGCCGGATGGCCGTGGCCGCGAAGCGGGACTTTCGGGACAACCCGGAGCGCACGCTGCGGGTGGCCACGAAATTCGCGAACATCGCCCGCCGCTACTACGCCGGGCTGGGCCGGGACATCGACATCATCCACCTGAACGGCAGCATCGAGCTGGCGCCGATCCTGGGCCTGTCGGACGTGATCGTGGACATCGTCGAGACGGGCAAGACGCTGCTGGAGAACGACCTGGTCCCCATGGAGACCATCGTTCCCATCAGCGCGCGGCTGATCGCCAACAAGGCCAGCTACAAGTTTCACGCCGACGAGATCGAGGCCGTGGCCCGCGGGCTGAAGCGGCAGGTCAAAGCATAAGGAGGGTGAACCCCATGATCAGGATCATGAAGTACGGCGAGGTCGCCAATGAAGATATATTCGCCCGCTCCGTTCCCCAGGTGGACGTGGCCGGCATCGTCTCCGGCATCATCGAAGACGTGAAGGCGCGGGGCGACGCGGCGCTTTTCGACTACTGCGCGAAGTTCGACGGCGTGCGCCTGGACGCGCTGGAGGTCACCGCCGGCGAGATCGACCGGGCCGTCGAGGCCGTCGGCGAGGAATTCATGTCGGTGCTTCACACCGCCGCGCAGAACATACGCGCCTTCCACGAAAAGCAGGTGCGCACCAGCTTCATCATGGCCGAGAAGGACGGCGTGGTGATGGGTCAGAAGATCACCCCGCTGGACCGGGTGGGCCTGTACGTGCCCGGCGGCACCGCGGCCTATCCCTCCACCGTGCTGATGGACGCCATACCGGCGGTGATCGCCGGGTGCCCGGAGGTCGTGATCACCACGCCCCCGGCGAAGGACGGCAGCGTCAATCCCGCGATACTGGCGGCGGCGAAGGTGGCGGGCGTCAGCCGCATATTCAAGGTGGGCGGCGCGCAGGCCGTGGCCGCGCTGGCCTGGGGCACCGAAACCGTGCCCTGCGTGGACAAGATCGTGGGCCCCGGCAACGCTTTTGTGGCCGAGGCCAAGAAGCAGGTGTTCGGCCGGGTCGGCATCGACATGATCGCAGGACCCAGCGAGATCCTGGTGGTCGCCGACGGCAAGAGCGATCCTGAGCAGGTGGCCGCGGATATGCTCTCCCAGGCCGAGCACGACAAGATGGCCAGCGCGGTGCTGGTCACCGACAGCATGGCGCTGGCCGAGGCCGTGCGAGATGAGATCGAGCGCCAGGTGCGCGCGCTGCCCCGGTTTGAGATCGCCTCGGCGTCCATCGACGTGAACGGCAAGATCATCGTGGCGGACAGCATCGACCGCGCCATCGAGATCTCCAACGCCATCGCGCCGGAGCACCTGGAGATGTGCCTGGACAACCCCTTCGACTACCTGGACCGCGTCCGGCACGCCGGTTCGATCTTCATGGGCCGCAACTGCCCGGAGGCGCTGGGCGACTACCTGGCCGGGCCGAACCACACGCTGCCCACCGGCGGCACCGCCCGCTTCTACAGCCCGCTGTCGGTGGACGACTTCGTCAAGAAGAGCCAGTACACCTACTTCACCGCCAGCGCCCTGCGCGCCGTCGCCGGCCAGGTCGCCGCCTTCGCCCGCAAGGAAGGGCTGGAGGGACACGCGAGAAGCGCGCTGATAAGGTTTGAAGATCATAAGGGGTGATTTTGTTGAGCCGCTATCTATCCTCAAAGTACCAGTCCCTCCAGGTCTACACGCCCGGCGAGCAGCCGCGGGACATGCGCTACGTCAAGCTGAACACCAACGAGAACCCCTATCCCCCGGCCCCGGGCGTCGTGGAGGCGGCGGCCAGGGAGGCCGGGCGGCTGGAGCTGTATTCGGACCCGGTCTGCGCCGACCTGCGGGACGCGCTGGCCGCCCGCTACGGCGTGTCCCGGGAGAACGTGTACGTGTCCAACGGCTCGGACGACATACTGTACTTCGCGTTCATGGCCTTTGCCGGGGGCGGCGCGAAGGCGTACTTCCCGGACATCAGCTACGGCTTCTACCGGGTGTACGCGGATTTCACAGGCGCTGAGTACCGGCAGATCCCGCTGCGGGAGGACTTCTCCATCGACCCGGCGGACTACATGAACCTGGACGGCTTCATCGCCATCGCCAACCCCAACGCGCCCACCGGCATGGCGCTGTCGCGGGCGCAGGTCGAGGCCATCGTGGCCTCGAACCCGAATCACGTGGTGCTGATCGACGAGGCCTACGTGGATTTCGGCGCGGAGTCGTGCGTGTCCCTCACCGGGAAGTACGACAACCTGCTGGTGGTGCAGACCTTCTCCAAGTCCCGCAGCATGGCAGGGGCGCGGCTGGGCTTTGCCATCGCGTCCGAGGGGCTCATCGCCGACCTGGAGCGCATCAAGTACAGCACCAACCCCTACAACGTGAACCGCGTGACGCTGGCGGCCGGCATCGCCGCGTTGGAGAGCGACGGCTACAACATGGAGAACTGCCGCCGGATCGTCGAGACCCGTAAGGCCTCCGCCGCGCGCCTGAAGGACATGGGCTTTGAGGTGCTGCCCAGCAGCGCGAACTTCCTGTTCGCCCGCAAGAAGGGCGTGGACGGCGGCATGCTGTACCGCGAATTGAAGGCGCGGGGCGTGCTGGTGCGCCACTTCGACGCGCCGCGCATCTCCGACTTTTTGCGCATCACCGTTGGCACACCCGAGCAGATGGAGGCCCTGTTCGGGGCCATCCAATCAATACTGGAGGGCTGAACCATGCGTACATCCGAGATCACCCGCCGCACGGCGGAGACGGACATCCGCCTGACGCTGAACCTGGACGGCACCGGCATCGCCGAGGTGGACACCGGCTGCGGCTTTCTCAACCACATGCTCACGCTGTTCGCCCGCCACGGGCGCTTCGACCTGACCGTGAAGTGCGTGGGCGACATGGACGTGGACGACCACCACACCGTGGAGGACATCGGCATCTGCCTGGGCATGGCGTTTGCCGAGGCGCTTTCGGACATGGGCGGCATCTGCCGCTACGGCAGCGCGATACTGCCGATGGACGAGGCGCTGATACTGACCGCGGTGGACGTGTCGGGCCGGGCCACGCTGTGCTTCGACCTGGGCATCCCTTCCCAGAAGATCGGCGCCTTCGATTCGGAGCTGATCCAGGAGTTCTGGCTGGGCTTTGTCCGCAAGGCCAACGTCACGCTGCACATCAAAAAGCTGGCGGGCGAAAACAGCCACCACATCGCCGAAGGCGCGTTCAAGTCCGCGGCCCGCAGCCTGCGGGCGGCCTGCGCCGTCGACCCGACCCTGAACGGCGCGATACCGTCCACCAAAGGAGTACTATGATTGCGATCATCGATTACGGCGTGGGCAACCTGTTCTCGCTGTCCCACAGCCTGATGGCCGTGGGCGCTGACGTGGAGGTCACCGGCGACGCCGAAACCATCCGGCGGGCGGACCACGTGGTGCTGCCCGGCGTCGGGGCCTTCGGCGACGCGGCGGACAAGCTGCGGGAAAACGGCCTGGACGCCGTGGTGAAGGCCATGGCCGCCGCCGGCACGCCGGTGATGGGCATATGCCTGGGCATGCAGCTGCTGCTGGATGTGTCCTATGAGTTCGGCACCCACGCCGGGCTGGGGCTGATTCCCGGCGAGGTGCGGCCCATCGCCGAGGTCATACCGGCGAACCTGAAGATTCCCCACATCGGCTGGAACCGGCTGGACATCGCGCGGCCCCACCCCATCTTCAAAAGCGTGAAGGCCGGGGATTGCGTGTACTTCGTGCACTCCTACTCCGGCGCGCGGTGCGACGCCTCCGTGATCGCCACCGCCGAGTACGGCGCGCCGCTGACCGCCGCGGTGGCGAAGGGCAACGTGTGCGGCTGTCAGTTCCACCCGGAGAAGAGCGGCGACGTGGGGCTGGGCATATTGAAGGCATTCTGCGAATGGGACGGTGCTGCCACATGATCATCTTTCCGGCCATAGACCTGGTGGGCGGCAAGGCCGTCCGGCTGTACAAGGGCGACTACGCCCAGATGACCGTCTACGACGACGACCCGCTGCACGTCGCCCAAACCTTTGAGGCCGCCGGGGCGAAGCATCTGCACATGGTGGACCTGGAGGGCGCGCGGGACGGCGGCACGCCGAACTATGAAACCGTGCGCCGCGTGGCGCAGAACACCGGCCTGTTCGTTGAGATCGGCGGCGGCATCCGCGACATGGACGTGGTTCAGCGCTACCTGGACGCCGGCGTGAAGCGGGTGATCCTGGGCACGGCGGCCGTTTCCGACGAGGCCTTTGTCCGCGAGGCCGTGGAGCGCTTCGGCCCTGCCATCGCCCTGGGGGCCGACGTGAAGGACGGCGAGGTGGCCGTGCGCGGCTGGCTGGAGCTTACAGGCGTCACGCTGGACGCCTTCTGCGAGAAGTACCAGCAGTTGGGCGTTCAGACGCTGATCTGCACCGACATCTCCCGGGACGGGGCCATGCAGGGCGCGAACCGGGCGCTGTACGCGGACCTTCAGCGCAAGTACCGGATGGACATCGTGGCCTCCGGCGGCGTGTCTTCGATGGAGGACGTGCGGGCCCTTCGCGCGCTGGGCCTGTACGGCGCGATCATCGGCAAGGCCGTCTACACCGGCGACATCGACCTGGCGCGCGCCATCGAGGAGGCGAAGGCATGATCACCAAGCGCATCATCCCCTGCCTGGACGTGAAGGACGGCCGCGTGGTCAAGGGCGTGAACTTCCTGGGCCTGGCGGACGTGTCAAGCCCCGTGAAGCTGGCCGAGTACTACAGCCGCTGCGGCGCGGACGAGCTGGTGTTCTACGACATCACCGCCTCCGCCGAGGGCCGGGCGCTGTTTACGGACATACTGCGCCAGGTGGCCGAGCGGGTGTTCATACCGCTGACCGTGGGCGGCGGCATCAACACGGTTTCGGACTTCGACCGGGTCTTGAAGTGCGGGGCCGACAAGGTGTCCGTGAACTCCGGGGCCATCCGCGACCCGGACCTGATCCCCGCCGCGGCTCAGCGCTACGGCAGCCAGTGCGTGGTGATCTCGGCGGACGTGAAGCGGGTGGACGGCGAGTTTCGCGTGTTCGCCAAGGGCGGCCGCGAGGACACGGGCATGGAGGCCGTAAGCTGGATCGCCCGGTGCGTGGAGAACGGCGCGGGCGAAGTGGTGCTCAACAGCATCGACACCGACGGCGTGAAGGGCGGCTTCGACCTGGAAATGCTGGACGCGGTGTGCCGGGCCGTGAACGTGCCGGTGATCGCCAGCGGCGGCGCGGGCTGCATACAGGACTTCGTGACGCTGTTCAAGGCGCTACCGAAGGTGGACGCGGGGCTGGCCGCCTCGATCTTCCACTTCGGCGAGGTCCAGATTTCGGATTTGAAGCGGACATTGCGCGACAACGACATCACAGTGAGGCTTTGAATATGATCAATTTTGACATCGACACCCTGAAGTTTGACGAGAAGGGCCTGATTCCCGCCATCGTGGTGGACGCGACCACGAAGGACGTGCTGACCCTGGCCTACATGAACCGGGAGAGCCTTCAGATCTCCCTGGAGAAGGAGCTGACGTGCTTCTTCAGCCGCTCCCGGCAGCAGCTTTGGCTGAAGGGCGAGACCAGCGGCAACTACCAGCACATCGTGTCCGTCACCGCCGACTGCGACCGGGACGCGCTGGTGGTGCTGGTGAACAAGGACGGCCCCGCCTGCCACCTGGGCACGGATTCCTGCTTCACGAACACGCTGTTTGAGAGCGAGGAAAACCACGCCTTCACGCTGGAGGGCCTCATGAAGCTGATCGAGGGCCGCAAGACGGAAAAAAAGGAAGGCAGCTACACCACCTACCTTTTTGAAAAGGGCATCGACAAGATATTGAAGAAGGTCGGCGAGGAATCCACCGAGGTCATCATCGCCGGCAAGGCCGGCGACAGGGCCGAGACCGTCTATGAGATCGCCGACCTCACCTACCACGTGATGGTGCTGATGATCCAGATGGGCATCCGCCTGGAGGATATTCACAACGAGCTGGCCCGCCGCCACGTGATCGACCACAAGGTGAAGCAGGAGAAGATGGGCGGCGAGCAGTAGCCGCTCACTCCAGCACCTGCAGTATCATCGCCTTCAGGTATTTGGTCTCCACCGACTGGGGCAGTATCGGGTGATCGTAGCCCTGGGTCCTGTATTCCACCAGGCGGATCCGCTTCTTCGCGTCGCGGGCCGCCTGGTTGATGATGTCCTGGAACATCTCCGGCAGCACGTGCTGGCTGCAGGAGCAGGTCACCAGGAAGCCGCCGGGCCGCGTCAGCTTCAGGCCCCGCAGGTTGATCTCCTTGTACCCCCTCAGGGCGCTCTGCACGGCGGCCTTGTTCTTTGTAAAGGCGGGCGGGTCCAGGATCACCAGGTCGTACAGCTCCCCCGCGTCGGTCAGCTCCCGAAGCAGATCGAAGCAGTTGTGGGCCTCGAAGCGCACGTTCTCAAAGCCGTTGAGCCGCGCGTTCTCGCGGGCGACCTCCAGGGCCTCCTCGGAGATGTCCACGCCCAGCACGTCCGAAGCGCCGTACTTCGCCGCGTGCAGCGAGAAGCTGCCGTTGTGGCAGAAGCAGTCCAGCACCCGGGCCCCCTTACACAGCGGGGCGATGGCGGCGCGGTTCTGCTTCTGGTCCAGGAAGAACCCGGTCTTCTGGCCGTGCTTCACGTCCACCAAAAAGCGTATGCCGTTTTCCCGCATTTCCACCACGTCCGGCACTTCGCCCCGAAGCAGCCCCGTGGTCTGCTCCAGACCCTCCAGGCGGCGCACCGGCACGTCGCTGCGCTCGTAGATGCCGGAAGGCTTGACGATGTCCATCAGTATGTCGCACAGCATGTCCTTGACGCGCTCGATGCCCAGCGACAGCGATTGCAGCACCAGCACATCGGCGAATTTGTCCACCACCAAGCCGGGCAGAAAGTCCGACTCGGAGTAGATCAGCCGGCAGCTCATCGGGTCGCAGAGCTTCTTTCTGTATTCCCAGGCGTCGCGCACGCGCCTTTCAAAGAACGCCCGGTCGCACGCCTCGTCGTTGCGCGTCAGTATGCGCAGCGAGATCTGGCTGGCGGGGTTGTAGAAGCCCCTGCCGATGAACTTGCCCCGAAAATCCGTCACGTCCACGATGTCGCCGTTTTCAAAGGCGCCGTCCACCTTTTCGATCTCCGACGCGTAGATCCAGGGGTGTCCTCCCCGCACCCGCGTCTCCCGGGTCTTGCGCAGCGTAACCGTCGCCATGGGCCCATGCCTCCTGCCGTCGTTTGTTGTACGCATCATAGCACAGTCTTGTAAATTATGGATTATTCTCTGGAACTCTTTGCCGCCCTCGCGCGTCCAAGCTTCGACAACAAAACAAACGGGAGGGAAGAACCATGAAGCGAATTGCAATGATTGTTGCGCTCATACTCGTGGCGACGATGCTGACGGGCTGCGCGCTGCCGATGCTGCTGTTGGGCATGACGAAGACCACCGAGGCTCCGACCGAGGCCCCCGTGGAATACCCGATGGTTGAGGTGGAGGCGTGCGACGGGGAGGCCGACGAGGACCGGGCCTATGAGGGCATGGCGGGAGGCGCGCTGTACGCGATGGCCCCGAGCATGGCCTACAACGGCTACGTGGACGACTTCAACACCGAGGAGTACGCCGCCGTGAAGGAGAACGGCTTCCGCAAGGTGGCCACCGACCCGCTGAGCACCTTCTCCGCCGACGTGGACACCGCCTCCTACTGCAACCTGCGGCGCATGCTGAACGACGGCTACACCACGGCCGACATCCCCGGCGGCGCGGTGCGCGTGGAGGAGATGCTGAACTACTTCCGCTACGACTACGCCGCCCCCGCCGGCAGCGACAAGTTCGGCGTGACGGCCCAGATCGCCCCCTGCCCCTGGAACCCGCAGAACATGCTGCTGGCCCTGGGCGTGCGCGCCGCCAACGCCGAGGAAGTGAGCCAGGACGGCTCGAACTTAGTGTTCCTGATGGACGTGTCCGGCTCCATGAGCTCCAGCGACAAGCTGCCCCTGGCCCAGAAGGCGATGATCATGCTGCTGGACCAGCTGACGGAGAAGGACACCGTGTCCATCGTCACCTACGCCAGCGGCGAGCGGATCATCATCGAGGGCGCGAACCCGGTCAATGACAAGGCGAAGCTGATCACCGCCATCGACAGCCTGGACGCCGGCGGCTCCACCTACGGCGAGCGCGGCCTGGCGCAGGCCTACGAGGTGGCCCAGCGCTACCTGCGGCCCAAGGGAAACAACCGCGTGATCATGTGCTCCGACGGCGACCTGAACGTGGGCATGACCAGCGAGAGCGACCTGCACGACTTCGTCTCCGAGAAGAAGCAGACCGGCATCTACCTGTCGGTGCTGGGCTTCGGCGACGGCAACTACAAGGACACCAAGATGGAGACCCTCGCCGACGACGGCAACGGCAACTACTACTACATCGACTCCATTCTGGAGGCCCGCAAGGTGCTGTGCGAGGAGCTGACCCAGACCCTGTACGCCGTGGCCGACGACGTGAAGTTCCAGATCGAGTTCAACCCGGCCAAGGTGTCCGCCTGGCGGCAGCTGGGCTATGAGAACCGCGCCCTGGAGAACCAGGACTTCGAGGACGACACCAAGGACGCCGGCGAGGTGGGCGCGGGCGCCTGCGTGACCGTGCTGTACGAGCTGGTGCCCGCCGGCAGCGCCGACGCCGAGGGCGGCCTGAAGTACCAGCAGAGCACGCTCACCGACGCGGCCGAGGGCGGCGAGTGGCTGACGCTCAGCACCCGCTACAAGAAGCCCGGCGGCGACGAGAGCAAGCTGCAGACCAACGTGGTGGACGATTCCTGCGTCACCGACGCGCCCTCCGGCGACTTCCTGTTCGCCGCCGCCGTCGCCGAGTTCGGCATGGTGCTCAACGACAGCGAGTACAAGGGCGACGCGACCCTCGAATCGGTCGTCGAGCTTCTGAAGCAGGCCCCGCTGAGCGACGAGTACCGCGAGGAGTTCTTCTCGCTGGTCAAGATCGCCCAGAGGAGCGACCGGCTGGGCAGATAGCCCGCCGAAATCGGCAAAGTGCCGGGCAGAACGCCCGGCGCTTTGCTTTTTATCGTGAAATGTGATACAATATCCGGGACAATCATGGATATGGGGATGCGCGCATGGAAGACGAACGGATGGGCAAGCGACTGAACAAATACATCGCCGACAGCGGCTACTGCTCCCGGCGGGAGGCGGACCGGCTGATCTCGGAGGGCCGCGTGCGGCTGGACGGCCGGCCCGGCGCGCTGGGCGACCGGGTTGAGGCGGGCATGACCGTCACCGTGGACGGCGCGCCCGTCGCCGGTGAGAGCGCCAAAAAGTACATACTGCTGTACAAGCCCAGGGGCATCGTATGCACCGCCGACCCCCGGGAGCCCATGAACGTGGTGGACTACCTGAGCCTGCCCTACCGGGTGTTCCCGGTGGGCCGGCTGGACAAGGACAGCGAGGGCCTGCTGCTTCTGACCAGCGACGGCGACATCGTGAACCGGCTGCTGCGGGCGGCGGGCGGCCACGAGAAGGAGTACGAGGTCACCATCGACCGGCCGGTGACCGCCGATTTCCTGAACCGCATGATGGCCGGCGTGCCGATACTGGACACCGTCACGCTGCCCTGCCGGGCGCGCCGCACCGGCGAGCGCAGCTTCAACATCATACTGGTGCAGGGGCTGAACCGGCAGATTCGCAGGATGTGCGAGGCCCTGGGGGCGAACGTGGTGCACCTGCGCCGGATCCGCATCATGAACCTGCGGCTCGGAAGGCTGCAACCCGGCCAGTGGCGCGAGGTGACCGATGAGGAACTGAAAGCCCTGACGGCGCGTCTGTAATACCATGAAGAGGAATCAAAGAAAGCGCCCGTTCCGGCGCGTCGTGTCGGTGCTGCTGCTGGCGGTGCTGGCGCTCACACTCTATCACATCGTCGCCGGCTACCTGCCCTTCAGAGACTGCCCGGCGCTCACCGACACCGCCGATATCGAGGCGCTGGCGGACGAAATGCGGCGCGACGCGGACACCTGCGACCGGGCCCTGCTGATCTCGGGCGCCGACCACGCGCTGGATGAACGCCTGCGGCTCATCCACCAGGCGAAGCGCGAGGTCGTCATCACCAGCTACGACCTGCGGGACGGCGAGAGCACCCGGGACATGCTGTCCGTGGCGCTGGAGCGCGCGGACGCCGGGGTAACTGTGCGCCTGCTGGTGGACGGCATCGCCGGCCTGGCGCGGCTCTCCCCCAGCCCCCTCTTCCGGGCGCTGGAGGACCACCCGAACATCGAGATACGCTTCTACAACCCGCCGCGCCTGTTCGAGCCCTGGCACGACATGGGCCGCATGCACGACAAGTACGTCATCGTGGACGATCTGGCCTATATCCTGGGCGGCCGCAACACCTTCGACGCCTTCATCGGCGACTACCCGGTGGAGCTGCGCAAGGACGACCGGGAGGCGCTGGTGTACAACACCGCCCACGGCACGGACGAGGGCGCAGCGAGCTCGGTATATGCGCTGCGGGACTACTTCGCCTCGGTGTGGGACGGCGGCAGCTGCTCCGCCTTCACCGGCAGGCGGGAAAACGCGGCCCGGGCGCGCGAACAGTTGGACGGCCTGCGCGCGCGCGCGGCGGCGCTGCGAACGGACAGGGCGGCGCTCTTTGGCGAATGGGATTATTCCACGGAAACCGTTCCCACCCGGGGCGTCTGGCTGATCAGCAACCCCACCGGCGTGTACGCCAAGGCGCCGGTGGTGTTCTCGCAGCTCTGCGCGTTGATGGACAAGGCCGAGCGGGAAATCATCCTCCAATCTCCCTACGCGGTGCTGAACGACGACATGGCGGCGCGGCTTGCCGGCATCGCGGCGCGCACGCCGCTGACGGTGATGGTCAACGCGCCGGAGGTCAGCCACAACCTGGTGGGCACCGGCGACTACCTGCTGCACCGCGGCGAGGTGATCGCCACCGGCGTTACGCTTCTGGAATACGCCGGAGACAGCTACCACCACGGCAAGGCCATGCTCATCGACGAGGACCTCTCCGTGATCGGCTGCTACAACCTGGACCTGCGCAGCACCTTTGTGGACACGGAACTGATGCTAGTGATCCGCGGAAAGGATTTCAACGCCCGGATGCGCCGGGACATGGACGGCCTGCGCGGCACGTGCCGCCGGGTGATCGACAATGAGACCGACGAGGTTCCCGAGGGGCTTGACATTCCCCCGCTCTCGCCGCTCAGGCGCGCGGCGCTCTGGATCATCGGCCATTTGGTCCAACCGGTCAGAAACCTGGTATAATTCCAAACGCGCGAAAGGGGCGGCACGTGTGCCGCCCCTTTCGCGCGTTTGGAATTATTTACGATTCGTAGATCGGGAACCGCTCGCACAGCGCCGCCACGCGATCGAGGATCTCGGCTTTCTTCGCCTCAAAATCGGTGGCCGCCAGCGCCAGCAGCTCGCCGACCTCCGCGGCCTCGGCCTCCTTGAAGCCGCGGGCGGTGATGGCGGGCGTGCCCACGCGGATGCCGGAGGTCTCCTTCGCGGAGCGCGGGTCGCCGGGGATCTTGTTCTTGTTCACGGTGATGTGCACGGTGTCCAGGCGCTCCTCCAACTCCCGGCCGGAGATGTCGGCCTGACTCAGGTCGATCAGCATCAGGTGGTTGTCGGTGCCGCCGGACACCAGCTTGATGCCCCTGGAGAGCAGCGCATCCGCCATGGTGCTGGCATTGACGATGATCTGGCGCTGGTACTGCTTGAACTCGGGCTTCAGCGCCTCGCCCAGCACCACGGCCTTGGCCGCGATCACGTGCATCAGCGGGCCGCCCTGGCTGCCGGGGAATATGGCGGAGTTGATCTTCCTGGCGATGGCCTCGTCGTTGGTGAGGATCATGCCGCCGCGCGGGCCGCGCAGGGTCTTGTGGTTGGTGGTGGTCACCACGTCGGCATACGGTATCGGGCTGGGATGCTCGCCCGCGGCCACCAGGCCCGCGATGTGGGCGATGTCCACCATCAGGTAGGCCCCCGCCTCTTTCGCGATGGCGCCGAACTTTTCAAAGTCGATGACGCGCGGATATGCGGAAGCGCCGGCGATGATCATCTTCGGGCGATGGGTGAGCGCCAGCTCGCGCACCTGGTCGTAGTTGATGAGGCCCGTCTCGGGGTCGCAGCCGTAGGAGACGCTGTTGTAGAGCTTGCCGGAGAAGCTGACCTTCGCGCCGTGGGTCAGGTGGCCGCCCGCGCTCAGGTCCATGCCCATCACCGTATCGCCCGGCTGGCACAGCGCCAGGTAGACCGCCGCGTTGGCCTGGCTGCCGCTGTGGGGCTGAACGTTCGCGTACTTCACGCCGAACAGCCGCTTGGCGCGCTCGATGCACACGTTCTCGACCTCGTCCACGAACTCGCAGCCGCCGTAGTAGCGGTGTCCGGGGTACCCCTCGGCGTACTTGTTCGTCAGCACCGACCCCATCGCGGCCATGACCGGCTCGGTGACGATGTTCTCCGACGCGATCAGCTCCAAGTTGTTGCGCTGGCGCTCCAGCTCCTTCAACATGATCTGACCGATCTCGGGGTCGTAACTGCGAATGAATTCCATGCTCTCCTGTACCATGCTCATATCCTCCAAACCGTGCATAATAAACGACCGGTCCAGGCAGCCGGTCGCAGGCGCACCCACTCTCCCACAGGGGGAATGGATGCGTGCTCTGTCCTTTTGCCTGAGAGCTTCGCCCCGGTGCCCGGGGCTTTCACCTTCGGCCCCCGCCGCTCGGCGGGCGTCTCCAGAGTGCCGTCCGCATGCAGTCCTCATTCCCGGGGGAACGCCTGAGAGTGTCTCTCCTTCGGCGGGACCGTGGTCCGCTCTCCTGCAGGCATCAAACGGCTTTATTCTTTTGAAACGATTATAGCACGCCGCCTGCCCAGCGTCAATAAAGTTCAAGTAAAGACGCGGGACAGGTATGTTAAGGTAAATCCATGCATTTGGCTTGGTTAATGTACGTTTGACAGCCGCCGCCTTTTGTGATAGAATACTCTTCACCTCTCAATACGCATCATAACGGTATCCCGCGGGATACGCGGGAGTGGAGGGCGGCGGCGTTGACCGGCCCTCACCGCCTGGCAAGATACGAACGACCAACCCGTATAACTACCAAGGAGGGCACCAATTTATGATTCAAGTGGAACACCTGACCAAATCCTATCGCGTGTCCCGTCGCAGCGGCGGGCTCATAAAGGCCGTGGCCGCGCTTGGCAAGCGGGACACGGAGCGCGTCGTCGCGCTGGACGACCTCTCCTTCACCGTTTCGGACGGCGAGATCGTGGGCTACATCGGGCCCAACGGCGCGGGCAAGTCCACCACCATCAAGATACTCAGCGGCATACTGACCCCCGACTCCGGCGAGTGCCTTGTGGACGGGCGCGTGCCCTGGCGCGAGCGCAAGCGCCACGTGGCGCGCATCGGCGTGGTGTTCGGCCAGCGCTCCCAGCTGTGGTGGGACGTGCCGGTGATCGACTCCTTCGACCTGCTGAAGGATATCTACCGGGTGGACGCCTCGCGCTACAAAAAGAACCTGGACGAGCTGACCGGGCTATTGGACCTTGAAACGCTCCTGCGCACCCCGGCGCGGCAACTGAGCCTGGGCCAGCGGATGCGCTGTGAGGTGGCGGCGGCGCTGCTGCACGATCCGGACCTGCTGTTTCTGGACGAGCCCACCATCGGCCTGGACGCGGTGAGCAAGCTGGCCCTGCGCAAATTCATACTGGAGCGCAACCGGGCACGGGGCACGACCGTACTGTTGACCACCCACGACATGCAGGACATCGAGGCCCTGGCCACGCGGGTGCTTCTGATCGGGCGCGGAAAGCTGCTGCTGGACGGCAGCTTCGAGGACGTGCGCGCGTCGCTGCCGGGCACGGGCTCCCTGGACGAGATGGCCGCGGCGCTGTACCGGCGCTACGGCGTGTAGGGGGGTGTCGCGATGGGCCGCTTCCACCCCCACCTCAGCTTCTTCAGGATGCAGCTGATCAAGGGCCTGCAGTACCGCACCGCGGCCTGGGCCGGCATATTCACCCAGTTCTTCTGGGGCTTCATGCAGATCCAGCTGTACCGCGCCCTGTACGCCGCCCACCAATCCACCTTCCCGATGGCGCTTTCCGGCCTGGTGAGCTACATATGGCTGCGCCAGGCGTTCCTGGCGCTTCTGAACACCTGGAGCTACGAGTACGAGCTGTTCGACATGATATTGAGCGGCAACGTGGCCCTGGAGCTGTGCCGCCCGGTGGGGCTGTACGGCATGTGGTTTGCCCGAAACGCCGCCCTGCGCGTCAGCCGCGCGGCGCTGCGCTGCGGGCCGATATTGATCATCTCCGCGCTGCTGCCCGCCCCCTGGGGTCTGAACCCGCCCGCTTCATGGGGGGCCTTCGCGGCTTTCCTGCTGTCGCTGATTCTGACCCTCGGCGTCACCTGCGCCATGACGCTGATCGTCTACTTCTCCTGCTTCTACACGCTGTCGTCCCAGGGGCTTCGGACAGTGCTCGACCCGGTGACCGAATTTCTGAACGGGGCCATCGTTCCCCTGCCCTTCATGCCCGCGTGGCTGTCGTCCGTGCTGCGCTACACGCCCTTCGGGGCCATGGTGAACGCGCCGCTGCGCATCTACTCCGGAGACATCCGCGGCATGGAGCTGACCGAGACGCTGCTTTTGCAGGTGTTCTGGCTGGCCGCCCTGACGGGGCTCGGCTGGCTTATTCAGCACCGGGGCCTGAAGCGCCTGTGCCTGCAAGGAGGCTGACCATGAGGCTGTATCTGAAGTTCGTCGCCATGCACCTGAAGCGCAGCATGGCCTACAAACAGTCGTTCTTTATGTCGACGCTCGGCCAGTTCCTGATCTCGTTCTCGGCGTTTCTGAGCATGTGGTTTTTGCTGTCCCGCTTCGGCACGGTCGGGGGCTACACCCTGGGCGAGTGCATGCTGTGCGCGGGCGTCACCCTCTCCGGCTTTTCGCTGGCGGAGTGCTTCTTCCGGGGCTTCGACCGGTTCTCCGGCATCGTCAAGAGCGCCGGGTTTGACCGGGTGATGCTGCGGCCCCGGGGGCTCATGCTGCAGGTACTGTGCGATGATATCGAGTTCGCCCGGCTGGGCAAGCTGATCCAGTCGATCGTCATGCTGGCCTGGGGCGTCGCAAGGTCGCCGGTGGCCTGGACGCCCTGGCGCGCGCTGGTGCTTCTTCTGATGGTGGCCGGGGGCACGGTGATCTTCGCGGCGCTGTTCATACTCTACGCGGCGCTGTGCTTCTTCACGCTGGAGGGGCTCGAGGTCGTCAACATATTCACCCACGGCATGCGGGAGTACGGCGTGTACCCGCTGGACGTGTACGGCGGCGGCATACTGAAGTTCTGCACGTTCGTGATCCCCTACGCGCTGTTCCAGTACTACCCGTTGATGGCGCTGCTGGGCCGCACAGAGCACTGGTTCCTTGGGCTCATGCCGATGCTCACGCCGCTGTTCCTCATCCCCTGCGCGGCGCTGTGGCAGATCGGCGTGCGCCGGTACAAATCCGCCGGATCGTAGAAGAATTAATCTCCCTTCTCTGGAACACGGGCCCATGATGGTGTATAATGGGCCCGTGTTCCAACGAAGGGAGATAAAACGATCATGGCCAAGCTGTACTTCCGTTACGGCGCGATGGGCTCGTCCAAGACGGCCAACGCCATCATGGTGCAATACAACTACCAGGAGCGCGGGCAGAACGCCCTGATGCTGAAGCCGTGCCTGGACAACCGGGACGGCGAGCGCTCCGTGGGCTCCCGCTCCGGGCTGAGCGCGCCCTGCCGCTACGTGGAGGAGCTGGACGAGATCGACCTGTCGCTGTACGACTGCGTCATCGTCGACGAGGCCCAGTTCCTGAAGAAGGCGCAGGTGCAGCGCCTGGTGGACATCGTGGACGGCCTGGGCATACCGGTGATCTGCTACGGCCTGCGGGCCGACTTCATGGGCAATCTGTTCGAGGGCAGCCACTGGCTGATGGCCTGGGCGGACACCATCGAGGAGATCAAGACCGTCTGCTGGTGCGGCCGCAAGGCCATCATGAACGCCCGCGTCATGGGCGGCAAGGTGGTGCGCTCCGGCGAGCAGATCGTGCTGGGCGGCAACGAGAGCTACGTGGCGCTGTGCCGCAGGCACTGGTCCAGGGGCGAGCTGGCGCCGCTGGAGATCCGGCGCATCTCCGCCGGCAAGGAGGCCTACATGCCCCTGCTGCTGGACGCCGACCCCAACCGGGCGCTGGTGGAGGCGTATCTGCCCGAGGGCGACATGTACGTGCTGCTGGTGGACGGCGCCGCCGCCGCCGAGGCCGTGGTCACCAGGCGCGAGGACGGCGCCTGCGAGTTGAAGAACCTGGCCACCGCGCCCGAGATGCGGGGCCGGGGCTACGCCGGCAGGCTGATCCGGCACCTGTTCAAGCTGTACCAGCTGCAATACCCGCGGATGTTCGTGGGCACCAGCCCGGCCAACGTGGGCTTCTACCGCCGCTTCGGCTTCGAGCCCGACTATGTGGAGAAGGGCTTCTTCACCAAAAACTACGACCCGCCGATCGTGGAAGACGGAGAGACCCTCACCGACATGATCTACCTTTCAAGGGCGCTGTGATCAGCGCCCTTGTTTTTCATTCCCATCTTCCCAGAACGCCCGCAGCCGCGCGGTGAGCGCGCTCATCTTTCCGGCGTCGCACACGTCCCAGTGGGGCGGCATCAGCGCGCGGTACTTCTCCTGTCTGTAGCGCATGTCCATCAGCAGCACCACGCCCCGGTCGGTCTCGGTGCGTATAACGCGGCCCGCGGCCTGCAGCACCCTTCTCATGCCCGGGTACACGTAGGCCGCGTTATAGCCCTCGCCGTCGCCGTCGTCCAGCTGCTCCCGGAGCAGCTCCCGCTCAAAGCTGAGCTGCGGTATGCCGGTGGACACGATGGCCGCGCCCGACAGCCGGTCGTCCGGCAGGTCCACGCCCTCGGCGAACACCCCGCCCAGCACCACGAAGGCCACCAGGCTGTGCTTTGGCGCGGGCCGGAAGCGCTCGATGAACGCCTGCCGCGCCCGTTCGGGCATCTGATTCTCCTGACAGATCACATCCTCATAGGGCCACAGCATCCGGTAGCGCCTGAACGCCTGGGTCATGTAGGCGTAGGAGGGAAAGCAGGCCAGGTAGTTGCCGGGCTTCGCCTGCGCCATCGCGTGAATGACCTGGCAGACCGCGTTCAGCGTGCGCTCCCGGTCCTTCATGCCCACGGCCACCGGCATGCGCACCACGCACAGGTTCTCCCGCGGAAACGGCGATTCCAGCCGCAGCGACACGTCCGCCTCGCCGTCGGCCCCTAAAAGCGCCGCGTAGTAGTCCAGCGGGGCCAGCGTGGCCGAGAACAGCGCCGCGCCGCCCACCCTGGAGAGCGCCTTCTTCAGATACCCCGAGGGGTCGAAGCACCACAGCCGCGCGGACAGGTACTTCTCCCCCGGCACGATCAGCGTGCGATAGCAATCCGGGTCGAACCGCTTGGCCACTCGGCTAAACCACTGGGCGTCGAACACGAACTGAACGACCTCCGGCTCCGTCGGCTCCAGCTCCTGGGCGATCTCGGCAAAGCGCCGCACCGCCTCCGCCAGCGCCTGGGGCAGCTCGGAAACACACTCCTGCTCGGCTTCCTTGTCGTCAAAGGCGCCGAGCAGCTCCCCCATCAGCCTTGCCATGGGGCTGTCGGGGCCCTCGAAGCGCGTCACCAGCCGCCGCAGCCTGTCCAGCTGCTCGCCGGAGAGCTCCGCCGAGAGCATGTCCCGGGCCCGGTCGGCCAAGTTGTGGGCCTCGTCCACCAGCAGCCCGGCGGCGGACTTCGCGTCGAAATACCGCCTCAGGCGCACCTTCGGGTCGAAGGCGTAGTTGTAGTCGCAGATGATCACGTCGGCGGTCTCGGAGATGTCCAGCGAAAGCTCAAACGGGCACAGCTCGTGCTCCCGGGCCAAATCGGCGATGGCCTCGCCGTCCAGGCGCTGCAGGGCCATGGCCTCCTTCAGCGCGTCCCGACGCCGGTCGTAGTAGCCGACAGCCAGCGGGCAGCCCAGGCAGTCCGCCCGGTCCATCGGGCAGATCTTCTCCTTGGCCGTGATGGTCACGCCGCGCACGGCCAGGCCCTTCTGCCGCATCAGCTGCAGCGCGTCCTCGGCGGCGCGGCGGCCGGTGGTGCGCGCGGTCAGGTAGAATATGGCGCTCACGTGGCCCCGGCCCAGCGCCTTCAGCGCGCCGTACAGCGACGCCGCCGTCTTGCCAATGCCGGTGGGCGCCTCGATGACGGCGTTGGCGTGGTCGCGCATGGCGGTGTAGACGGCCAGGGCCATCTCCCGCTGGCCGTCGCGGTAGGTGTCAAAGGGAAAGGGCAGGCTCTCCAGCGTCGGCCTGGACTTCTCCTTCCAGTCGTCCACGGTGACAATCCACGAAAGGTACTGCCGGGCGTAGGCGGTGAGCCGCTCCGCCAGCTCCCAGGCCTCGCTCTCCTCGGTGAAGGTGCGCTGTTTGCCGTCCAGCCGGGCGTAGGTCAGGCGCACCTCGGCGCGGCCTATGCCCTCGTTCAGGCAGAACAGCGCCGCGTAGATCTCGCCCTGGGCCCAGTGGACCGGGTAGTCGTACTTCAGTATGGCGGAAGGGTCCTTCGAGGTGGTCTTGATCTCCAGCACCTTCACCGTTTCCCGGTCCACGTACAGCGCGTCGGCGCGGCCGTGGACCCGCAGCACATGCCCGTCCACCGCGATGTCCCGGGACACGGGCACCTCGCTGCGCCAGCTGACCGGCAGCAGGTCCTGCAGCGCCTGGTGGCCCCGCACGCCGTCGCGCATCCGCGCCGCGGCGCGGGCCGCCGGGATCAGGTCGCCCTTCTCAAAGGCGAACTCCGCCAGCGCGCGCACGCTCACCGAATGGATTTTTTGCACCGGCGTTCCCCCTCTCCCTTGACAGCGCGGCCACATCATGTTACATTATCAGGGGGCGGTATGAATGTACCCGCGTTCCCCATCCGTTTCAGTATAATCCACAACGCCAGCTTTTGCAAGCGCGCAGAGAAGAAGGAGGATGTAAACCATGAAGTTGTATCCGCTTTTGATGGCGCCGTCGTTCCGCCACGGCGAGGAGACCCCCTGGGGCGGCCACATGCTGCGGGATACGCTGATGAAGGACGCGCCGGAGGATGTCACCGGCGAGAGCCTGGAGATATCCGCCCTGCCGGGCCACGAGAGCATGGTGGCCAACGGCGAGCACGCGGGCAAGTCCCTTTCACGCATGATCGAGCTGTGGGGCGGCGAACTGACCGGCACAGAGGGCGAGATGCCCCTGCTATTAAAGCTCCTGGACAGCCAGCAGGCCCTCTCCGTGCAGGTGCACCCGGGCGACGCCTACGCCGCCGAGCACGAGGGCAAGCGCGGCAAGACCGAGGCCTGGATCATACTGAACGCCGAGCCCGGCGCGAAGATCGTGTACGGCGTGGACACCCATGGCGAGGCGCTGGCGGACATCGTGGCCGAGGGCCGCCTCGAGGAATGCCTGCGCTGGAAGGCCGTGCGCCCCGGCGACGTGTACTACATTCCCAGCGGCATGCTGCACGCGCTGGGCGAGGGCGTGCTGTGCTACGAGATTCAGCAGTCCAGCGACGTCACCTACCGCTTCTACGACTGGGGCCGCGTGGGCCTGAACGGCCAGCCCCGCGAGCTGCACGTGCAGAAGGGCCTGGACGTGTGCAGGCCCGAATTGGACCTGGACCGCATCGAGGGCACCACGGCGCTGTGCAAGGGCGGCAGCCGCACCTATTACATCTCCGACACCAACTTCGAGCTGTGCCGGCTGAACCTGTCCGGCATGATGCCGCTGGAGAGCGGCAGGATGCTCTTTTTGACCCCCATGAGTCAATGCTTGCTGCGCTGGGAGGACGGCGAGATGACGCTCAACCCGTTTGACAGCGTGCTGGTGCCCGCGGCCCTTCAGGGCGTGGCGCTGGTGGGCGAAACCAAGGTGCTGATGTCCAGCCTGCCGGACCGGCCCAGGCTGATCGACGAGCTGGGCTACCGCGCCGAAAACGTGGCGGGGCTGCTGGACTGAGAAAGCCCCCTCGCCGAACCCAAAGGAGTGTGAAGGTCCTGAATGGACGATAACGGTACATTGATCGTCGCGCTGATCGCGCTGGTGGCGCTCTCCGCGTTCTTCTCCGCGTCGGAGACGGCCTACACGGGGCTGAACCGGGCGCGTCTGAAGAGCATGGCCAACGGCGGCGACCGGCGCGCGGCGCGGGCGCTGGCGCTCTCCGAGGACTACGACCGGCTGCTTTCGGGCATACTTGTGGGCAACAACATCGTGAACATACTGTCCGCCTCGCTGGCGACGGTGCTGTTCGTCCGGCTGCTGGGCGGCGCGGGCGTGTCCGTGTCCACCGCGGTCATGACGGTGATCGTGCTGATGTTCGGCGAGATCGCCCCCAAGAGCATCGCCAAGGAGCGGCCCGAGAAGCTGGCCCTGGCCTTCTACCCGGCGCTGAGCGCCATACTTAAGCTGCTGACGCCCATCATCTTCCTGACGGGCTGCTGGCAGAAGCTGGTCTACCGGGTGTTCCGGCCCGCCGAGGACCGGGGCATCACCGAGGAGGAGCTGATCACCATCGTCGAGGAGGCCGAGAACGAGGGCGAGATCGACGAGCACGAGAGCGAGCTGATCCGCTCCGCCATCGAGTTCAACGACCTGACCGCCGAGGACATACTGACCCCCCGGGTGGAGGTGACCGCCGTCGAGGTGGGCGACAGCGCCGAGGACGTGGCCCGGGCGTTTGAGAGCAGCGGGCGCTCCCGCCTGCCGGTGTACGAGGAGACCATCGACACCATCGTCGGCATACTGCACGAGAAGGACTTCTACCAGATGCGCGGCAGGGCGTCGATCCGCAAGATGATGACCGCCCCGCTGTGCGTGGTGCCCTCCACCCAGCTGTCGGTGCTCCTGAAGCTGTTGCAGAAGACCAAGAACCACATGGCCGTGGTGGTGGACGAGTACGGCGGCGTGGCCGGCATCGTGACGATGGAGGACATACTGGAGGAGCTGGTGGGCGAGATCTGGGACGAGCACGACGAGGTGGTGGAGGACGTGCAGCGGCTGGGCGAGGGCGACTGGCGGGTGTCCGGCGGCGCGAGCCTGGATGCGTTGCGCGAATTCCTGCCCATCGGCGAGTCGTTCGACTCGGTGACTGTCAACGGCTGGGTGCTGGAGGTGCTTGGGCACTTCCCCCAGCCCGGGGACACCTTCGACTACGAGGGCCTGCACGTGACCGTGGAGCGCGCCGCCCGGCGCAAGGTCGAGCAGATCCGGATACAGAAACAGGCCGATGAAGCCGCGCAATGACAGGAGCGCCCCGATTGTCAGAGGACAGTCGGGGCGCTCCGGCGCGGCCCGTGGAGGGAAACGCAGATGAAGGAACGCATACTTGAGGCGCTGGCCGGCTTCGGCGGCGCGCGCACGGTAAGGCAGATCGCCGAGGCGCTGTCGGCCCCGCAGGATGAGGTGGAGGCCGCGCTGGGCGCATTGGAAACCGAAGGCAGGGCCGTAGAGACCCGCAAGGGCGGCTGGGCCCTCCCCGAGGCCGTGGGCCTTGCGGCGGCGACCATCGCCTTTCAGCGCAACGGCACGCCGCTGGCGCAGCCGGTGTCGGGCGGGCCCGCGCTGACCGTCGCGGTGTCCGGGGCCGCGCGCTGCATGCCCGGGGACCTGGTGATGGTGCGGCCCCAGGGCGACCGCTGCCAGCTGAAAACGATCCTCAGGCGCGGCAGGGACACCTTCCCCGCCTATGTGCGCATCGAGCGCAAGCAGCCCAGGGGCGGCCCGCGGACCCGGGCAGAGCTGAAGACGGTGGCCTCCGCCGTGCCCTGCGACACCCGCATCCCCTACGAGGTGGTGCTGACGGGCGATCTGTCCTACGTGCGCAACGACCAGATCGCGCTACTCAAGATCGAGCGGTACCCGGAGATGAACCGGCCGATCTACGCCAGCGTCGTGCGGGTGCTGGGCAACGAGGGCAGCCTTCCGGCGCTGATGCGCGCCGTGGCCGAGAACCAGGGCTTTGCCACCGAACCGGAGGAGGCAGTCACTCTGGAGGCGGACGCCATGCCCGACGGCGTGGGGCCCGACGACCTCGCCGGGCGCGAGGACCTGCGGGGCGTGCTCGCCTTCACCATCGACGGCGCGACGGCCAAGGACTTCGACGACGCGGTGTCCATCGAGCGCACCGAGCGCGGCTGGCGGCTGGGCGTGCACATCGCCGACGTGAGCCACTACGTGACCCCCGGCAGCGCCATCGACGAGGACGCTTACCGGCGGGGCACTTCGCTGTACCTGCCGGGGCTCACAGTGCCGATGCTGCCCGAGTGCCTTTCCAACAACCTGTGCTCGCTGATGCCGGACATGGACCGGCTGGCCCTGAGCCTGACGATGGACGTGGAACACGGCAGCGTGGTCGATCATAGGCTGGTGAAGTCGGTGATCCACTCCCACGCGCGGCTGACCTACGCCCAGGTCAACCGCCTGTTCGGCGGCGACGACAGCGCCGTTCCGGACGCCGTGCGCCAGGCGCTTTTGGACATGCGGGACCTCTCCCACGCGCTGCGCGCGCGGCGGCAGGCCCGCGGGTCCATCGACTTTGAGATCGACGAGCCGGAGTTCGTGCTGAACGAGAAGGGCGAGCCCACCGAGATCCTGCTGGAGCCCCGGGGCGAGGCCGAGCGCATCATCGAGGACTTCATGCTGGCCGCCAACGAGACCGTGGCCGCGCTGGCCCGCGACACCGAGCTGCCCTTCGTGTACCGGGTGCACGAGGCCCCGGACGCCGACCGGCTGCACGAGGTGGAGGTGCTCCTGGACAGCCTGGGCCTGTACGCGCGGATCGGGCCCAAGCCCCACCCGGGCGTGCTGCAGGCGATACTTGCGCAGGCGAAGGACCACCCGGCGCGGGACGTGGTGCGCCGGTCGATGCTGCGCGCGCTGAAAAAGGCCCGGTACGACAACCGGCCCCTGGGCCACTACGCGCTGGCCCTGCAGGACTACTGCCACTTCACCTCGCCGATTCGGCGCTACCCGGACCTGACGGTGCACCGGATGCTGAAGACACTGATCGAGGGCCGCGTGGACGGCGCGGCGCGCATGGCGGGCCGCATGGCGGACATCGCCGCGGACTGCTCCGAGCGCGAGAGCGCCGCGGTGAACGGCGAGCGCCAGGCCGACAACATCATGACCGCGGCCTGGATGTCCACGCAGATCGGCAGGAAGTTCGACGGCGTTGTGACCTCCGTCACCGGCTGGGGGCTGTACGTGGGGCTGGCCAACGGCGCCGAGGGCCTGGTGCACATCTCCACACTGGACGATTACTACGAGTACGACGCTGTCCGCAGGCGCCTGTTCGGCACGGCCACCGGCACGGTGTTCAAACCCGGCGACCGGGTGCGCGTGCGGGCGGTACAGGTCAGCGTTCCCCTGGGAGAGATCAACTTCGAGCTGCTGCCCCCGCGGCAGGACGAGGAGGCCGAGGCGGAGCCGGGCGCTACCTGATCTCGATGGCGCCGTCCGCCTTCACGGCGATCTCCGCGTTGTAGAAGGCCTCCATGGCCCGGACCATGTGCCCGATGTCCTGGGCGCCGGCGGTCTCGCAGGCCGAATGCATGGCCAGCTGGGCAAGGCCGATGTCCACCGCGGGCATGGACACCCGCGTCAGGGCGATGTTGCCCAGCGTGGAGCCGCCGGCGATGTCCGAGCGGTTGGAAAAGCGCTGCACCGGCACGCCGGCGCTGATGCAGACGTGCTCGAACGCGGCGGCGGACAGGCCGTCGGTGGCGTACTTCTGGCTGGCGTTGCTCTTGATGACCACGCCGCCGTTCATGCGCACCCGGTTGTCCTTGTCGTACTTGTCCGGGTGGTTGGGATGGGCCGCGTGGGCGTTGTCGGCGGACACCATGAAGCTGGCCGCCAGCGCCGCCTCCAGGGCCTGCGGATTGCCGTCCAGCGCCGCCGTCACGCGGCGCAGGGTTTCGATCAAAAACGGTGAGGCCGCGCCCTGGCGGGTGCCGCTGCCCACCTCCTCGTTGTCGAGCACGCACATAACGTCGGTGTGCGCGCCGCCCTTCGCGCCGAGAAACGCCGTCAGCGAAGCGTAGACGCACTCCAGGTCGTCCAGCCTGGGCGCGGCGATGAACGCGCCGTCCACGCCGAAGCGCACGGCCCGCTGCCGGTTGTACAGGAACAGGTCCGCCCCCACCACCCGGTCGGGCTCGACCCTCGCGGCGGCGGCGACGGCGGCGGCGAAGTCCACGCCCTCCATGCCCACCACGGGCAGCATGTCCACCTGGGCGTTCAGCGCCACGCCGTCGTTGGCGTCGCGGTTGAAGTGAATGGGCAGGTTCGGGATCAGCGCCAGGTCCCGGTCCACGTTCACCAGCCGCGCCCGCAGCCCGCCGGGGCCGTCCACGATCAGCCGGCCCGCCACCGAGAGGGGCCTGTCCATCCAGGTGGACATCAGCATGCCGCCGTACTTCTCCACGTTCAGAAGCGCGCAGCCCTCGCCGGTCCGGGCGAAGGCGGGCTTCAGCTTGAAGGACGGCGAATCACCGTGGCTGGCCACGATCTGAAAGTGCCCGACCCCCGACGCCGGAAGCCGGAAGGCGATCAGCGACGACTGGTTGCGCGTCACGTAGTAGCGCCCGCCCGGCGCAATGGGCCAGCGGTCCGTCTCCTGGAGCCGGGCATAGCCCGCCGCGTCCAGCGAAGCGGCGATCTCATCCACCGCGTGAAAGGCCGTCGGCACGCGGTCGATAAAGGACATCAATCCATTGACAGCATCCATGGCATTCATCCCCCGTATGTGGTATCTGTGACACCATTATAGCCGATTTCAGGTCCGTCAATCAAGCCCTTTTGCGAAAATCGGTTGACAGGCCCGGGGAGCCGCGGGTATAATCAGGCAAAAGCACACAACAGAAACAGGAGGTTTCCCCATGGCCGAACCGCTGCTGCTGACCTACAACCTGAGCCCCGACGCCTTTATTGCGCTGCATGCGCTGTGCGGCAAGCTGGGCATCCGCTGCCGCCCGGTGAAGCCGGCGGAGTACGCGCTGCCCGTCGGCGCGCTGGCCGGCATACCCGTCGCCGCCAATGCCGACAGCCCCACTGGCGCGGCGGAGGCCGGCTTTGACGATGGGATGCTGGTGATCTGCCACATGCTCTCGGACCAGCTGGACGCGCTGCTGGAGGGCCTGCGCCAGAGCGGTCCGCGCGTGGCGCTGAAGGCCGTGCTGACCCCTTCCAACGTCGCCTGGAGCTCCTATCGGCTGCACGCCGAGCTGGCCCGGGAGCACGCCGCCCTGCGGCGGCGCTGAAGGCGTCACGGTCCTTACATGACAACGGGCACATGCCGGGTTGCGGCATGTGCCCGTTGTTTTACGCGCCTATCCCAAACTGCTCAGGCGGCGCACCTTGTAGCCGTTGCTGTCGTAGTACTTGACCTGCATGATCATGCAGTGCACGGTGTTCGTGCCGGCCTCTATGCCGCCGTTTTCGATGATCATGATCTGGGTCTTGTCCTTGTTGGCGTAGTACAGGAACATCACCACGTGCTTGTAGCCCTTGCAGATCAAATCGCCCGGGCGCATCGAATTGAAGCCGCTCACCGTCTTGTAGGCGGAGGACACGGCGATGTCCGCGGTGCGGTCGGCGCTGTGGCTGCTGTTGGTGCCCCAGATGGCGGCGTTCACAAAGCAGGAGCAGTCGTTGCCGCAGTACTTGCCGTTCAGCGGGTTCTTGCGGTTCAGCAGGTAATAGCCTTTGCCGCTGTCGGTATAGCGGGCCTCGCTCAGCGCCTTGGCCGCGTTGTAGGCCCGGTTGCCGCCGGAGCCGGATATGTAGGGCAGGCCGTAGTACACGCGATCGGCCTTGAAATCCTTGGCGCCGTTCTCGGAGTTTTCCGCCTTCCAGTACTTCTGGTATTCCGGCGTCATCCACGGGAAGGCGTAGTCCTTGAAGGCGTTGTCGATGATGCTCTTGCGCTTCAGCGCGTCGCTGCTGGTGATCACCTTGCCGGCGTACATCGACTTCAGCTGGTTGATCGCCGAGGTATGTATGGCCTCGATCTTCGCCAGGTTCGCGTTGATGCCCGCGATGCTCGTGGTGCGCTCCGGTATGACCAGCGTCACGCTGTCGGTCTCCACGGCCAGTATGAACTCGATCTTGATATCGCTGTTCTTTTCGGACACGGCGGACAGCTTCACATAGCCGAAGCCGGAGGTGTGGATCACGTCGCTGTCGTCCACCCAGGCGATGGACTCGTCGGTGGTGCTCCACTTCAGATCCGGTATGGCGGTCGCCGGCTTGGTGGTCAGCTGCAGCTGATAGGTGCTGTTCGTCTCCATGTATTCCGGCGCGTTGCTCACCGTCACCGACTCGGGATAGTAGGGGTCCAGCACCGTCAGCTTCAGCTTGGCCGTTTTGCCGTTGTGCGTCTTCACGCCGATCTCGGCCGTGCCCCGGGCGACGGCCGTCACGATGCCCTCGTCGGAAACCTTGGCGACCTTCTCGTTGGAGGAGGCGTAGGTGTAGGTGGTGACGCTGCCCTCCGGTATGACGGGCGTCAGCTGGGCCGTGTCGCCCACGTCCAGCTCGATCTCCTTCTTGTTGAACTTGACGCTGCCCGGCGCGGGCCACACGGTGACGCTCACGCTGCAGAACACGTCCGGCACATTGGTGGTCACCATGATGGTGGTCTTTCCCCCGCCCTTGGCGGTGATGACGCCCTCGTTCGACACGGTGGCCACCTTGTGGTTCTTGCTGGTATAGGTCAGCGGCGAACGGCTGCCCGGGCTCATCTCGATCTCAATTGTGTGTTTCTCGCCCTCCAGCATCTCCAGAAGATTGGTATCCGGGTCGATCCATTCGGGGCTCTTGAAGACCTTGATTTTGGTGGTGGCCGACCGGCCGTTGTGGGTGGTGACCGTCAGCTTCGTCTCGCCGGCGCTCAGGCCGGTCACCTTGCCGTTGGAGGTATCCAGCTTCGCGATGGTCTCGTCCTCGATACCGCCCGTGACCTCGGCGGCGGTGTTCTTGGGCAGGCTGTAGGCCACCTGCGCGCTCTCGCCGACGCACAGCTCCAGCTTCGCGGGCTTCAATGTGATCGAGCCCGGCGCCTTCAGCACGGTGACCGCCAGCTTGCAGGTCTTGTTGTTGTAGGTCTTCACCGCGATGGTGGCCTTGCCGGCCGCCTTGCCCTTGATCACGCCGTCGGCGCTGACCGCGGCCACCTTGGAATTGCTGCTGGCGTAGGTAAAGCTGCTGGTTCCCCGGTCCAGCACCGGCGAAAGCTGCAGGGTCTGGCCGACGCCGATGGTCCGCGATGTGTAGGGCAGCTTCACGCTCTTCGGCGCGCTGAGCACCCGGACGGTGCACTGGGCGGTCAGGCCGTTGTAGGTCTGGGCCATCAGCACAGTCTCGCCCTTCGCCACGCCCTTCAGCACGCCGCCGGCATAGCTGGCGACGGCCTTCCTCTTGACCTTGTAGGCGATGCTGCCCGCCGCGCCCTCGTCCACCTGGGCGGCGACATCCAGCTTCATGCCCACGCCCAGGCAGACGACCTCGTCCGGGAAGGACAGCTCGGTCGGCTCGGGCAGCACCTTGACCGTCACATACTTCTTGAGCTTGTTGAACGTGCGCACGCGGACGCGGGCCTTGCCGGGGGCAACGCCCGTGATCTCGCCGGTATCCGGGTCCACCTGGGCGATCTCCGGCGCTTCGCTTTTGTATTCAAACTGGCTGGCCGTCTTGTCCGGCAGCTTGCAGGTGATCCGGGCGGTCTCCCCGACGCCGATCACCGACTTATCCACGGCGGCGCTCAGCGCCTTGGGCGGGTTCACCACGTTGACGGTGCAGGTGGCCTTCTTGCCGTTGTAGGTGACCACCGTCAGCGTCGCCTTGCCCTTGGAAACGCCCTCGATGGTGCCGTCCGGATTGACCTTTACGATCTTCTTGCGGTTGCTGGATACCTTGTACGCGCCGGCATACCGGTCCTCCTCGCTGCCGACGATCACTTTCAGCGCGTCGGTGACCTCGCCCTTGCCCAGCGCGAAGGCCTTTTTGCTGAACTTCACCCTGTCCGGGGCCAGCTTTACGGTGACCAGGCACTCGGCGCTGCCGCCGTTGTCGCACAGCGCCGTCACGAGGGCCTCGCCCTCGGCCACGGCCGTCACGACGCCCTCGGCGGTCACGGTGGCGACGGCGGTATCGTCCACGGCGCAGGCGACGGTTCCCACGACGCCCTCCGGCAGGGCGGGCTTCAGATCAAACGCCTCTCCGATGCCCAGCGTCAGTTCATAGGCCGCCAGCTCGGGCCCAGGCACCTCCGCCGGTTCCTCCGGCGTCTGGGGCGCTTCGCCCGCCTCCCCGGCTTCGCCCGGGGCCTGTTCCGTCTGGGCCGGGTCCGCCTGTTCCGGCGCCGCCTCGGGGGATACCGCCGTCTCCTCCTCGGGGACGGCCGCAACCGCGAAATCCTCCTGCCAGGCGAACACCTCGTCCGGGTCCAGCGGCGCATCGTCCGCCCCGGCGCCTGACGGGTCGTCCGGCACGGCGATCAGGCCGAGCGCGCCGGTCTGGCCCATGGCCTCGCCCGGGCCGGCCTCAAGTATGGCGCTCTCAACGTCTTCGGCCAGCGCGTTCAGCGGCAGCGCCGCCGCCAGCAGGCACAGCGCAAGGAGCATGCTCAGCTTCTTCATGCGTTCTCACCTCGTGAATCGTCGGTCGTCTGGGGGATTGGCGGGCGCGTCACGCGATCTCCTCGCCCACCAGCATGCACAGGTAGGCGGCCGCGGCGTCGTAGCGCGCGTCGTGGGGATGGTCGCCGCCCCCGTACCACTTGTGGCACTTCTGCGCGATGAACGCCTCGGTCAGGCCGAAGTGCTCGGTCAGCTCCGTCAGCTTCGGTGGCTTCAGCACGTTCGGGTTCTGCTTCAGCGGTATGTTCGCTTCCTTGGTGTAGTGCTTCAGCGTGCAGAAGATCGGGTAGTTGGGCAGCTTCACGCCGATGCGGTCGAACTCCCGCCGCAAATAGCGCACGTCCCCGGCCACGTCGTGGCCGATGATCAGCTTGCAGTCGGCGAAATCCCGGTAGATCTCATCGGCGTAGTCGATAAAGCCCTTGCCGCCGGACAGCTTGCGCAGCTGGTACACGCTCAGCCCGTGCACCTGGCGGGCGTAGCGGTTGATGGCCTTGGCGGCAAAGTAGAAGTTCTTGCCCCGTATCCTTCTGCCCTCGATCACTAAATACGACAGCTGTATGATCCGGCTGGGGTGCATGCCGTCCAGCTCCACGTCCATGGCGATCTGCTTGTCCGGCTTTTTGAACAGTTTTCTGAAGAAATTCATCACAGTCTAACGGCTCCGTATCGCATCAATCAAATGTTCCACCGTGCCCGTCACGTTGGCCCGGGGCGTGGCCAGATTCATCCTAAACCAGCCCCTGCCCTCTTCGCCGAAGAACAGGCCGTCGTTCATCGCGACCCGCGCGCGGTTGATCAGCATATCCTTCACGGCCTCGTGGCCCATGCCCAGGCCGGTGAAATCCAGCCACATCAGATAGGTGCCCTCCTGGGGCCTGCAGCCGATCTGAGGCAGCGCCTCGCCCAGGGCGTTCACCACGTAATCCCGGTTCTCCCGCACGTACTCCACCACCGCGTCCATCCACGCGTCGCCGTGGCGATAGGCGGCGGTCTGGGCGATGGAGCCGAATATGTTCGGCGAACTGGCATGGGCCCGCTTCAGCGCCCCGGCCAGCTTCTCGCGCAGCTCGGCGTCCGGCGCGATGATGCTGGACTGGCGCAGGCCCGCCAGGTTGAAGGACTTCGTGGCGGAGGTCAGCATCACGCACCTGTCCGCGTCCTGAAGCGACAGCACGCGCACCTGGGGGCGTTCGCCCAGCGCGAAATCCGCGTGGATCTCGTCGGACACCAGTATCACGCCGTACCGGCGGGTCAGGTCCACCACCTTCTGCAGCTCCTCCCGACGCCACACGCGGCCCACCGGGTTGTGGGGGCTGCACAGCAGCATCAGCTTCACGCCCTGGGAGAGCTTGGCCTCCAGGTCGTCAAAATCCATGTGCCAGCCGTCCGCGCCCCGCACCAGCGGGTTCCTGACCAGCTTGCGGCCAAACAGCCGGACGGCCTCGTAGAACGGGCCGTACACCGGCGGCTGCACCAGCACGCCGTCCCCGGGCACGGTCAGCGCCTCCACGCAGAAGAACAGGCTGTCCACCACGCCGGGGCTGTAGAGCATCCAGCTCTGATCCACCGTCAGGCCGTGGCGGCGCTTCAGCCAGCCGGCCTCGGCCTCGCGCGAGGCTTCGCCATCGTCGGTATAGCCGAATATGCCGTGCTCCGCGCGGCGAATGATGGCCTGGGTCACCTCGGGCACGGTCCGAAAATCCATGTCCGCCACCCACATGGCGATCAGGTCCCCGCGGCCAAAGTGCCGCTCGAGCCTGTCCCACTTTTCGCAATCGGTGCCCAGCCGGCTCACCGGCGCGTCGAGATACGCGCGCATATCGTCCTTCATGTCAAACACGCCGCCTTATAACATCATTTGTCAATATATGAGATTATTATAGCCCTGTTTATATAAATATTCAAGCGGTTGAAGGATAAAATTCACCTTTGGCGCGCTCTGACGGGCTTGTCTGATTCCGCCGCATACTGTATAATGGTGTCACGGCGCGCAAGCGCTTTGAAAGGAGCACGGGCATGCTTCACTTCATCTACAATCCCATCGCCGGCAAGGGCAAGTCCAAGCGCTTTCACGAGCGACTGGCGGCCCTGCTCTCGGAAAAGGGCCTCCCCCACCGCTTTCATGAGACCCGGGGGCCGGGCGACGCCCGCGAAATCGCCGCCCGGCTCACCGCGCCCGGGGACAGGGCCGCCCGCGACATCGTGGCCATGGGCGGCGACGGCACACTGAACGAGGTGCTGAACGGCCTGCGCGACCCCGCCGGGGCGCGGCTGGGCATCGTGCCCTGCGGCAGCGGCAACGACTTCGCCGCCGTGGCGGGCATACCGGACACGCCGGAGGGCGCGCTTCAGCTCCTGACAGAGGGACAGGCGAAGTACACCGATTACATGGAGTGCGCCGGCGTGCGGGGCATCAACGCCATCGGCACCGGCATCGACGTGGACATACTGCGCCGCTACAACCGCATGAAGGTGCTGAAGGGCTCCGCCGCCTACCTGGCCTCGCTGGTGATGACGCTGTGCGTGTACAGGGCGCGGCGCTTCACGGAGCTGATAAACGGCGAAAAGCGGCCCCACCGCGCGCTGATCGCCTGCGCGGGCAACGGCCAGCGCATCGGCGGGGGCATACCGATCTGCCCCGAGGCGAAGATCGACGACGGGCTGATGGACATCGTGATCGTGGACGACATCCGCCGCTTGCGCATACCGGGGGCCTTCGTCAAGCTGCTGAAGCGGCAGATCATGACGCTGCCCACCACCTGCTTCCGCCGGGACGCGCGGCTGTGCATGCGCTCGGACGCGCCCATGCCGATACAGATCGACGGCGAGATCTACGAGGACCTGCCCTTCGACGTGCGCCTCGTCTCCGGCGTGCTTCAAGTATACCGGCCATAGGCCGCCAGGCGGCAGCGGCCATAAGATCGCCCTCCGAACACATCGTCAGTGTCCGGAGGGCGTTTGTGTGAAGCGCGTCAATGCCGTTCTTGGTTCTCCCTGCGCCGGAGCCACCACAGCGTCAGCAGCGCCAGCAGGGCCGCGGCGGCGTACAGCGGCAGATTGGTGTCGTCGCCGGTCTCGGGCAGTTTGCCGGAGACGGTCAGCGTGGCCGCCTCGCTGACCACGCGGTTGAGGTAGTGGTCGGTGACGGCGCAGCGCGCCTTCCGGCCGTGCATGGCCGCGGTGACGTTCTCCACCGTCAGCGTGGGTGAATCGCTGTCGGGGATGTCCTTCCAGCCGGTCTTCTCGCCCATCCACACCTGCCAACTGTAGGTATACGGCTTGACGCCGCCCTCCGCCGCCACGGTGAAGGTCACCGCCTCGCCGGCCTGCGCCGCCACGGACAATGGCTGTTCAGTCAGGCGCAGCGGGTCGTTCACGTCCTCGTCGTCAAAATGCAGCGTGAACTGGTTGTTGCGAACCGCGGTCTCCTCCACGCCCTCGGGCTCGATGACCACCTGCGCGTTCCTGGGGTGACGCCCGCCCAGCAGCGCGTCCATGCGCAGCGTGATGGTGTGGGTATAGCTGTCCGTGGTCTTGCCGGGGTAGTAGGGCAGCTCCAGCGCCAGGGGCGTTTCGTCCCCGTCCATATAGATATAGGCGTCCAGCGTCAGCGCCCTGCCGGTGTCGGCCTGGTTCTGGAAGGTGATGGCGATGTATTCATAGCCGTTGGCGTCCCGGTATACGCGGTGAGACACGTTCAGGTCGTGGATGTCGTGGTTCAGCGCCAGGGGCCGGGTCGCCCTCACCGCATCGGGGTAATTCGGGGCAAGCTTCGCCGCGGCGGACTTCAGGAGCGCGCCGTTTTGCGCGGCGCTGTCCGAGCGCACCATCATGCCGTCTTCGGCGCGGGTGTAGACGATCTCCGGGTTCGCTTCGACATCCCGGGCGGCCTTCAGGGCGTTGGACGCCGGACCCGCGACGTTGGCGGCCAGCCAGTTCGCGCGGGTGGCGTTCATCGCGACCCGCATGAAAAGGGTCTTGTAGCCGTCCCAGTCCACGGGGATGTAGATCGGCATGCTGTAGCTCTTCACCGCGCCCGGCAGCAGCATGGCGCTTTCGCGGTATTCGTCCGGCTGGTTTTCGCCGCCGCCGTCCCGGCTCCAGCGCTTGCGGCTGACGTTGTGGCCGGTCTGCTGGAAGGACTGCACCGCATCCTCCAGTCGAACGATGGTATGGTCGCCGTTCGACACCGTCTTTCCGCCCTCATAGATGGCGTTCTTCTCCGGGTTCAGGCAGTCGCAGTGCAGCGTCTCCACCACCGTCTCGGTGCCGTCTTCCTGGGTGACGTACAGCTCCAGGTCGAAGGCGCTGATGCCCGTGTTGCCCGAGTTCATCACCGAAACCACCGTGTCCAGCCACGAGGCGGGATTGGTGTGGGTGTCCGAGAGGGTCATGGCGTTGAGCTCCATGCTGGTGATCCAGTTCACGGGGAAGCTGTATACATCGGCCCTGAGCTTTTCACCCTCCCCGGTGACGGCGGTGCAGTAGCCCGTGCCGCTCTCACTCAGGAAGAGATTCGCGGGGGTCAGGTCCGCGTCGGGCATCGAGAACTCCGCCAGCACCATCTCGTTGCTCATCGTGTCGGAGAACGGGTCGTGGACGACGGCCTTGATGCGGTAGACGTCCGGGTCCGTCTCCTTCTCCTTCTGCGCGGTGGCCAGCCAGTAGACGTAGGTGACGCCGTTCACCTTCTGCGCGTAGAAGCTGCCGGCCTTGACCTCCACGTCGTAGTCCGTGACGGTGTAGGCGGATGTAAAGCAGCTGGTGTCGTCGCTGTTGGTCTGGGACGTCACGCCGGCGCGCTTGAGCCAGTGGTGCTCGCCGTTGTCGTCCGCGGTTCTGGCCAGGTAGAACACGTCGTCGGTGTGGTTATACCGGTCATAGCTCTGAGGTATATTCCTGTAGAACACCACGTCGTCGTCAAAGCCCTTGATGGCCGTCAGCCGGTCGCCTCCGCTGGCCAGGTCCATACCGTGCACCAGCGTGCCCGGCGCGTCGTCGCCGGCCTTTTCCAGCGCGTACCAGGTTGAACACTTGCTGAGGACGCCGGCGGGGAATCCGCTCCGGCACTGGAAGCGGACGCTGTTGCCGTCCAGAAGGGGGATACTGTCGTTCAGGGTCGTCGTGATGCTCTCGTTGTTGAAGAAGTCCGGCAACGCCGTATAGATATAGGCGTTGGCGATGCGCCCTGTATCCATCCCGGCATCCGCATTATGGGGGATATATTCCCTGGCAGCGCTGTTGATTACAGCAATATAGAGCTGAATCGTTCCCTGCGCAGCCACGGCGGACAGGTCGTAGTTGTTCAGTTCGATCTCCCCGCAGGCAAACTCAAGCGCCACGGAGACAAATCCATGCTTCGTCTTGTGCCCAAGAACGGGAAACTGCGGAAAATCCTTGTCAAAGAACGGGTTGTACAGGCCACCCTTGCCGTCCGAAGCGAGCATCAGGTAGTAGGCGCAGCTGTCGGTCGGCGCCTTGACGGTGACGGTCTGCCCGTCGGCTTCAAATGTCTCATCCGCCAGGCTCGAGGTGCACAGCACCGCGGCCAGCACCGTGGGCGGCAGATCGACGTTTTGCCGGAAGGTTTCGCCCTGCACATCGAAGGCGTAATCGATCTTATCCACCACGCGGTATTCGTCTTCCTGCACCTCGGCGTCCGCGATCTCCTGGAGCGCGGCCTGCACGTTCCCGGTCTGCCCGGTCGCAAGGTTCCGCCAGGTCAGCCGGTCCTTGCCGCTCTCCGTCTGGGCGATGTAGAAGGCGAAGGTCGTACCGTCCAGATCGACATACTGTATCATCGTGTTCCGCATGGCCACATCGTCCATCACCTGCGTCGCTTCGGGCACGAGGGCGGGATAGTACTCCGGCTCCAGCGGCGTCATGGCCTCCGGCTCGTCGTCGTCCCCCTCCGCCAGCGCCGGGGCTGTGAACACGTCCAGCAGGTTGAAGGCGGTCTGTTGCTTATCGCTGTCGTACAGCTCCACTTCCTGAGGCAGCTTCCAGACTTCAAAGGTCCACTTCAGCCAAAAGACCTCAACGCAGGCGGTCACGCCCGCGCCCATGGTGATCCTGACGTGCGGGGTGGGACCGGTGGCCTTCGTCCACGTGATCAGCATGCTGATATACCCATATCCGGTGACGGAGGCGCTCACCACGCCCTTGACGCCCACGCCCAGCGTGACGGTGATCATGAGCTTGACCATGATCGTCAGCCCGGAGGCGCCGCTCCAATGGCCGCTCCACTGGACGCGCCCGAAATTGGATTTGACCGGGTCGAAGTTGTACCACTCCCCGCCGACGGTCAGGCCCATGGCCAGCGAGGCGCTGAAGCCCAGCGAGAAGTAGCCGAGAACGGTAAACTGCCACGTCGCCTGGGCGGTGAAGGTGGCGATGGCGCCGATGGTGAGGTTCAGGTTCCGGCAATTGTAATAGAAGGGCGTGTCCCCGTTGGCGGCCGTAGCTTTTGATTTGTGTTCGTTGTAGGCTTTAAACTGGCCGGTGACCATCCCGAACGCACCCATGGAGAACTTGGCGCTGCCCAGGAAATCGGCTTTCTTTTCTATCAGGCCATCCCATATTGAACCGACCGCGGCCTTGTACTGCGCGTAAGTGGCTCTGCCCTCGGCGTCCTTGTACTCCGCGTCGCGCTCCCTCTGGCCCTTCGACTTCCAGGAGTGATCGTCATACCAGTGTTTGGGCGTGGGCGCGGGCGTGGGGCTGCCTGGATCCGGCTGGGGCGTGATATGCTCGTGCGTGATCCCGGGATCGATGCCGTAGGCGATGGTCAGCGTGCCGTCGATATCGTAGCTGATCTTCGGCAAGTTTTCCAGGATCGGAATATTGAGCGAGAGCGAGCTCCCCCCGAGGGGCGCGCGAAGGTTCGAGGGCAGCTCGATCTGGAACAGGTTGCCGAGGCCTTTGAGGTTATCGGAGACGCCGGTCAGCGCGCCGGTGCCCGAATCCGAGATCATGGGCTCGTCCACCACGCCCCGCTCCACCGTGAGCATGATGTTGTCCGCGGCGAGGCCGTCCGATTCCGCGCCGATGTAGCACTCGACCTTCTTGCCAGGCCCCAAAATCTGGTTCCATTTATCGCTGAACGTGTACAGCAGGGGTGTCCCGCTTCCCACGTAGGTTTTGTCGGCCTTTGCGTCGCTCTGCTTCACGGTGGCGGTGACCCACGCGCCCGTCTTCTTTTGCGTCTCCGGGTCGGTGCCATTGACGTCGTAGTACTTGAGCGTCACGTCCTTTGAGCCGGTATAGCCCTCGGGATAGACCACGCCGGCGACGATTTCCGCGATGACGTCGTTCAAGGAGCTGTAATAGATCGTTGCCTTCTGGCCCAGCGCGGGCTTCCGGTTGAACTCAAAGTCGTAGAAATAGGGCTTGTTCGGGGACGCGGCGTTGTTCGCGGCCTGCGCGGCGCTGCCGTCCGGCGTCAGCGATATGTCGTAGACGCCGCCCTTCTGAACCTCCGCGACGTAGTGCTTCACCGATCGATAGCCGTCGGCCACGGCGACGATGCCCAGGCGCATGCAGCCGTCCTCGTCCACGGTAAAATCCGAGACGTTGAACGTGGCGTCACCGTTCAGCTCCGTCACGGCGGCGGTGGGATGAAGGTCGACCGTAACGGGGTTTTTGACGTCCTTCGCGTCCCATACCGTGACCGTGCCGTTCTGCACGGGCATGGGCGAGGGCGCGGGTTCGGGCGGATCAGACGGATCGGCGATCTCCACGGGGGTGTTCAGGTTGACGACGAACTGCGTATCGGGGATGACGTGGATGGTCTGGGTGTCGGACTGCTGCGCCGCCAGCGCGCTGTGGCCAATGGACAGCTTTGCCAGCACCGAGTTGTTCCTGCCGTCGGGATGCAGCTCTACGGAGACCGTGGTCCTGATCGGGTCCTCGTGCCAGGACATGACCTCCTTCACCCAGGCGTTCATACCTGACGCGCCTGTGCCCTTCGCGGCGAGCTGCGCCTGCCCGTCCGCGTTGGACGCGCCGGTGAAATCGGCATGCCACGCGTCGATCTGCTCCAGCCATTCCTTCCAGTTCGCCACCACCTCGGCCCTGCCCTCGCGGATGGCGCTCACGGCGGCTTCAAGCTGCCTGGAATAGCGTATCTTATCCCGCTCGCTGACGGAATCATCCCGTAGGTAGGCGATCAGGCTGGCGATCCTGTCTGCGTTCATGATAAAGACCGTCCGGTGCGCCCGAAGCTGCTGCCGCAGGTCCTCCGCGCGGTGGGACGCGTCGGTCATGTACTCCATGTACAGCCCGTTCGCGCTTCCCTTCAGGCGGTCGTAAGCCGCGGGGGCGCTCCGCTGCATCTTGCTCAGGTTCACCTTCATGTCGCTGTGGGCGTTCTGAACCGAATACAGGGGCTCTGTGAGCACCCAGTCCAGCCACTCGTCCAGCTGCTCCGCGTTCCAGGAGCTCTCCGGCGTCATGCCCCTGTGCCAGTGAGCGGCGCCCGGGGCCTGGCCGGAGATCTCCCACGCGGCCTGTATCGCGCTCTCTGACAACAGGTTTCCCGCCGCCAGCGCGTCCAGCGGGCAAAACTCCATGAACAGCGCAAGGCACAGCAGCAGGCTTACGAATCGCACTGTCAACCTCATCGGCGGGCACCTCATTCCAGATCGATCAATTCGGGATGTACTTCAATTTTGCAGTCGTTACGCCACCCTGCCGTCGTTGATATCAGGCGGCTGCCTTCGCTTCGGCTCCCGTCTTCAGGTAGTCGACGATGCCTTCAAGGATTTCGGGGTTCTTAAAGCCGTCGTAGCCGTCGTCCAGATGGGTGATGGCAAAGGCAAAATTGGAAGCCATCGCCTCCTCGGGGTCCTCCACGTAATCCGTGTTCTCGCCGACGACCTGCCAGAAGTCGTCCACCTCGTCTGTCCGGTAGACCCTTGAGCCGTCCAGCGGGACGACGCCGGTATACATGCCGCTGAAGAAGTTGTCCCCGGCCTTCTCAAAGACGCTGTCCGTCAGGAACACGAGATAGCAATCCTTTGGCTCGCCATTGATGGTAAAGGTCGCGCAGCTGTTGTGATGCTCCACGTCCGGGTTGGCGATGATCTGCTCCCGGATCTCCTCCGGCACCTCGATGTCCTCATCCAGCACCGTGAAGTGGATCAGCGAATACAGCGCCTGGCGGTACTCGGGGAACAGCCTGGACAGGCAGTGGGACAGCTCGTGGACGACGATCTCGCGGAACGCTTCATCCGGATAATATTCCGGGACAAAGGTGAACCACGCCAGAAAGACCGTGCCCTCGCTGGTATAGCCCGCGGAGCCCACCGCCTCCTGGCCCGTGGTTTTCACAAAGGTGATCTCTCCGGGGTCGGGCAGGCTCAGGCCGTGCGCCTCCAGTTCATCCCGCAGCCAGGCCAGCGCGTCGATCACCCGCTGCTCCTCCTCCGGGGCAAACGCCATGACCTGCGCCTCGGAATACTCGATATAATCCTCCAGCGTCCCCTCCTTATCCTGGAGGAAGAAGGGCAGCATGCTTTCGGTGATCTGGTCGTGGAAAAGCGTGCGGTCGCGCATCCGCTGCTGTCCTTCTTCGGTCGTGGCAAACCGGGCGGTGATCTGCGTGGTCCAGGCGGCCCCGACTGTCGCGCTTTCCGCGAAGGCGAGGGCGGGACTGAGCAGAAGGGCAAGCGTCATCCAAACCACCAGGGCGGCGACAAATCGTCTGTTCATCATAGGGCGATGTTCCTCTCTTTCCGCAACGTTGCGGCGGCGCGGTTTCCCGCGCCGCCGCAGGTCGTATTACCACACGGCCACCCGGTCCTCCGGCGCGACGTACATGCCGTCGCCGGGCTGGATGCCGTAGAAGTCGATAAAATCGTCGAACTGCGCCAGCGTCGCGTTTGTCCGCAGATAGCGCATCGGATGCGTGTCCGACGCGACCAGCGTAACGAGATAGGCAGGCAGCGACTGCATGCGCCAGACGGTGGCGAACTCCCGGAAGAAGGCGTCGTAATCGAAGTTCTCCTGCTGCGCGGCGATGGCGAGCAGGCACTTCATGCCGCCCATGTCCGCGATGGCCTCGGTCTGGACCTGCTGGCCGGAGTAACTGGCGCCTTCCCAGGGAATGAAGCCGTCGTACCAGGCCGCCAGCTTGGCCGCCCGCGCCTGGAAGGCCGCGTAATCCTCCGCCGTCCACCAGTTGGAGATCGCGCCGTCCTTGTCGAACTGGGAGCCGTTGGTGTCAAAGGCGTGGCTGATCTCATGGCCGATGACCGTGCCGATGCCGCCCAGCTTCTGCGCGTAGCTCATATCCTCGTTGTAGATATTGCCGCTGAGGATGCCCGCCATGATGTTGATGGAGTTGTTCTGGGGATTGTAGAAGGCGTTGACCTGCGCGGTCTGCATCGTCAGCTGATCCCACTTGTCCTTGTCCACGGCGGTGTCGATCTTGTCCGACTGGAGGCCGTTCACATAGTCCTGAACCGCGGCGTTCGCCGCCAGCAGGCTGCCGCCGTCCTCCATCCCGGCAAAGTCCAGCGCCGACCAGTCGCCAAGCGCGTCGGGATAGACCGCGTTGACGCGCAGATTGTCCAGCTTTTCGATGGCCTTCTCGCGGGTCTCGTCGCCCAGCCAGTCCACCGATTCCAGCATCGTTCGATAGTAGGCCACCACGTCCCCGATGATGTCCAGCATATCCTGGCGCTGCTGCTCGGTGCAGTAGGCCTGGATATACAGGTTGTCCATCGGCACGGGCAACATGTTCAATACGCTCTGCAGCGCGTTGTCATCATCGCTGGACTCGCCGGTCACGCCCATGAGGGCGTTCGAGATGGCCTCCACCTGCTTATACGTCTCACGGTCAAGCATAGTGCCCATGGCCAGCGCCGCCTTCAGCGTCATCCAATCCCGCAGCAGCGCGGCATTTTCCTCCGTGTAGATCTGGGGCAGCGCGGCGATGTAATCGGGCTCGGTGACCAGGAAGCGCTGGCCGACCTTCAAGCCGTAAGCCTGGAGCATGTCCAGAATCGGGAAGTCGCCCGCGAGCGCCTGCAATTCCTCCGGGCTGTAGTAGTTGAGGAGGCTGGCGAAGTAGTCCGCCTGGTAGTGCGTCGCCATGGGCTTGACGTGCTCGGCCATCAGCGCGTCAAGGGCGAAGGCGTTCTCGATGACCTGGGCGGCCTCGTCCTCGCTGTAACCCAGCCGCGTGAGCACATAGGTTCCGAGCTGCTCATACATGGTGGCGTACAGCTCGCCCGCCTGGGTGCGCTGGGTGTATTCCGCCGAATCCTGGAGCATCAGGGCGGGTGTGCCGATCTGCGTGATGTAGATATCCGGGTCGATAAAGTCAGCGCCGACGGCCATCGCCAGCGGATAGTTCCGCTTGAGGTTGCTCCGGTCGCAAAGGTAGGCTGTGACGGCCTCCAGGCTGTCGATGCGCCTCAGCGCCTCGATGACGGGCATGGCCGGTTCCACGCCCTGGGCGTCGCGGTAATCCCAGTCCGACACCAGCGCGTACAGCTTGCGCACCAGCTCGGCGTCGTGGCCGGTGAGGCTGTCGTCCTTCATCAGGGCGATCTGCCGGTCCTTCAGCGTGCGCATGACATCCTCCATCGTGCCCGTCTTGGATTCGCCGGCAGGGATCTGGGCCTGCAGAATCCAATCCTTGTTGACAAACAGCCCGAAGTCGTCCTTGAGCTCGGCGGGGGTGTCCTCGGTCACGTTCCCCTGGATGTCGGCGTTCAGCCAGCGCCCGTCCAGGATCGCGCCGCCTTCGGCCAGGGCCGGGGCCAGGGCCAGCAGGGCGCAGAGCAGCAGTGCGGTCAGTTGCTTCATCATGGTCTAATCCACCTTTCATTGTTTTTCAGGAGGCGCAGTCCTGTATTGAGCCTCCGCCTCTGTGTACAGTATAATGGCATGGACGCTTCTTTCAAGAAAGATGACATAAAAAGTCATCTCAATGGCAAAATTTGTAAAATGCCCCTTGTATGCCGTCGCTCATACGGACAGCTCCGCCCGAAACACGCCGTCCCGGCAGGCGATCGTCAGTATGCCGAAGTATCGGTTCACGATCTGCTGAACGGCGGCAATCCCGTAGCCATGATTCCGGGGATCCGGCTTCGTGGAGGGAATCCGTTTCTCCTGGTCCGTCAGAGGCGCGCGGCGGGTGCTGTTTTCACAGAGGATCATCAGATGCTCCTGGCTTGCGGACAGGGTCAGGGATATGAAGCGTTCCGGATCCGGCCCCATCGCCCGGCAGGCTTCCAGCGCGTTTTCCAGCAGATTCGCCACCACAACGCAGATCTCTTCGTCCTTGACCGGCAGGCTGCCGGGTGTTCGTATGTCCGCTTCCACCCGGATTCCCTCCGCGCGGGCCGCGTTCAGATAGTACCCGGCGATGGCGTTGATCACCAGATTATCGCAGTACCGATCCCGCGGTACGGCCGCGATCTCATCCAGAAGGCGGTGAATGTAATCCGAGGCCTGCGCCGTCCGGTTCTGGGCGATCAGCTCCTCCAGCACCACCAGATGATGCTGCATCTCGTGGCGGTGCCTGTACGTCTCCTCCTGGGACCGGCGCATGACCGTCATGCTCTCGACCGCGCTCTTCTCCCGCAGCGCCAGCGACTGGATTTCCGCGTCCTGTCTGGCCAGTCCCGTGATCAGCTCCATCGCCGCCTGCATGAAGCAGGCCAAGAGCAGGAGCATGCTGACCAGAGAAGCGAGCTGATAGAGGCTGTAATTCGCCGTCGTGGCCCGGGTCCAGGACTCCACAAGCGTAGACGCCAGCTTTCCGTTGATCAAAGCGGAGCAGCCCGTCGCCAGGCATGCGGCCAATACGATCCACAGAACGTAGCGAAAAAAGCGCCGGTATCGCTCGTTTCCCCGGATCGCGTCCAGAGCGGCAATCAGGAGAAGCAGAAAGAGGACGCCCGGCAGCAGCCAGACCGAGACCGCGTTCATCCTCGCGTTCCAATCCGTATTGGTAAAGCCGCCGATCAGTATGACGATGATCCACCCGGTAATGCTTCCCGGCACGGGGAGCGTCCACAGCCGAAGCTTTGAGGATAACAGATGCCACAGCAGCCAGGCCATGGTCAATTGGGGCAATGTGGAATAGAACCAGACAAACGCCGGAGAATGGAACAGGACCGTCGCCTGATGAGAAAACGAGTTTGTGTATGAAAAAGCCGTGGACAGCGAACAGAGCGCCGTCAATATCATTCCGGCGTTCTTTCTCCCTCTCCAGAGGCCCACCAGGAAGAGGACCGCCACGAAGGCGGTGATCGTAAAGCATATGCCGGCCATCATCGCGTCCTCCGACACCGGCGCGATGTACTTGGTCAGATACATGATGGTCCCGGGATAGAGGGTGATCTTCGGCAGGCGGCTGATTCGGTTCTCATCGCCCTGAAACTGCGCGATCATGGTGATCAGACTTCCGCTGTGCATGTTGCGCATCGAGAACTGCCCGGTGGCGGCGGACTTTTCGTAGGCGACATCGGAGAAACGCCCCTCCTGATAGCGGCCGGACGGCGAATAGATCAGCGCTCCGTCCAGCTCAAACACGCAGTCGGCATGCGCCGCGCTGACGGCGATCATCGGCGCGGCGTCCAGCGCCTCCGTGATCTGAAGCCGGCAGACGACTTCCGAATGCTCCGCCGGAAGCTGGAGTCTGCCGTCCTGCGGCGTCAGCGCGCGCCCGTCCGGAAGCGTGAATGTCCACCTGTCCGGAACGGTGGCAGGGCTGATGTCGAAGCTCTCCATGGGCTTTGTGATCAGCCCCACATAGAGCACACAGGCGGCGAAGACCGCCAGAAAGAGCAGTATGCACGCAGCCAGAGGTCCCCCGCCCCTCAGCTTGGAAAACAACCGTTGAACGCCCGCGTCTTTCATGCGCATCGCTTCCTCCCATTGAACGCCCCGCCGATCCCGTCCCCAATGGCATTAAGTTAAGGAGTGCCCGGGGTGCCCTTCCACCGCAAGCGGTCCCCCTCCCCACTGCGGTGGGGAGGCACAGAATGTGGACGCCGCCCAGTGCTTCCCCATGTCAATGGGGAAGTACCCGCGAAGCGGGGGATAGGGCACCCCAACCGTTTTGAACCTGTCAAGTTCCGTGCAGTCGAGAAACACCCAAATCATGACCGAGAGCGATTTCTGGAGCCGGAGGTCGTTATCCTGATCCGAACAGCGACGAG
>CACYTF010000009.1 GCA_902777335.1 uncultured Eubacteriales bacterium | reverse complement strand
CATAGCAGAAATCGGCGATCCCACCCGCTTTACGCACAGAGAAGCGCTCACTGCCTTCGCAGGCGTTGATCCTGGAGCCAAGCAGTCCGGAGACTATGATCGCAAGAGCAATCGCACCTCCAAGAGAGGCTCTCCATATCTGAGGAAAACACTCTTTTGCGTCATGGACGGCATTCTGAAGCGAGCCCCATTGAACAACCCGGTTTTTGCCTTTATGGACAAAAAGCGATCGCAGGGCAAGCCTTATCTGGTATACATGACTGCCGGAGCCAACAAGTTCCTCCGCATCTACTATGGCACGGTCCGGGATTACCTCAGGGAAAAAGGCTTGTGGCCCGAGCCTGAATCCAAAGAAATCAATCCTGACTGATCAGGGACTGTCACAATTCTGCATAGTCGAGTACGACCCCCTGTCAGGACAGCAACGCAGGTCTGAGCGTTTATGCCGCGAAAGTCCCCTTGACAATGGGGTCGGCGGTGTTAGGCTCTTTGCCTGACCAACCCAGCGTAGCGACCGGTTGGTCCGTTGGTCAGTAAGCACCGCCGGCAGGCCCCTTTGTCAAGGGGAACCGTGGAATAAATGCTCAGACCGTCGCTTGGAACCACTGCTTCTATAGCCACTGTCTCAACCAGCGTGTTCTCGGTGGTTTATTTGTTCTATACTCGTTTCAAGCTCTTTTTGATCGTTAAGTGCCTGTTATTTTCCCACTCGCCCTATTGACTTTTTATTCGCAGACTGATTTTGGCGGTTTCTCTTGACTAATCCGCCGGGAATCGGTATCATATTGGTGAACAGGCATTCGGTTGCCGGGTCACGAGCGTGACAGCGGGGTATATTGCCCGCGGGACAGTCGTAGTATGACGTGTCCCGCGTTTTTTGTTTGCGAAGAGGAAAGGGGATGTGCGCATGGAAGATGCGTCCAGACAGGCGGTTCGCGTTTCGGTGGTCAGCATCGCCGTCAACCTGGCGCTGTCCGCGGGCAAGCTCGCGGCAGGTCTGATCGCCCATTCCGGCGCGATGATCTCCGACGCCATTCACTCCGCGTCGGACGTGTTCAGCACGTTCATCGTGATCATCGGCCTGAAGCTGTCCGGCAAGGCGCCGGACAGGGAGCACCCATACGGCCACGAGCGCATGGAGTGCGTGGCGGCCATCGTGCTGGCCGTGGTGCTGCTGCTGACGGGCCTTCTGATCGGCCGCGCCGGCGTGTTGCAGATACTGTCCGGCCAGGGGGAGGCGCTGCCCATGCCCGGGGTGCTGGCCCTGGCGGCGGCGGCGGTGTCCATCGCCGTGAAGGAGGCCATGTTCTGGTACACCCGCTTCCACGCCCGCAGGCTGGGCTCCCAGGCGCTGATGGCGGACGCCTGGCACCACCGCTCCGACGCCCTCAGTTCCATCGGCGCGCTGATCGGCATCGCCGGGGCGCGCATGGGCGTGCCCATACTGGATCCGCTGGCCAGCGTGGTGATCTGCGCCTTCATCGTCAAGGCCGCCTTCGACATCTTCCGCGAGGCCGTGGACAAGATGGTGGACCACAGCTGCGCCCCCGAGACCGAGCAGGCCATACGCGCCTGCGTGATGCGTCACGAAGCCGTGCGGAACATCGACCTTCTGCGCTCCCGGGAGTTCGGCAGCCGCCTGTACATCGAGCTTGAGATCGCCCTCGACGGCGACATGACCCTCAGCCGCGCCCACGAGATCGCCGAGGCGGTCCACGACGACGTGGAGCAGGCGTTCCCCAGCGTGAAGCACATCATGATCCACGTGAATCCGGCGGCTTGAAGCCAGTGAGGAATGAGGAGTGAGGAATGAGGAATGAGAAATTGTGGTTGAAATCCTTCGGATTTCTCTGAATGATGGGGACCGGGGGGACATTGGGGACGGTTCTGCTGTGTCTGTCCCCGGTGTCCCCTTTTGCATTGTCACAGCAACGGGGACCGGATTGCCACGTTGGCCTCACTGCGTTCGGCCGCCTCGCAATGACATGCCGGGGGCAGCCCTCTCTGCCCTGTCATTGCGAGGAGCGGGCGACGTGGCAATCCGTTCCCCTGGCTGCGTAAAAATGGAATAAGGAACCGTCCCTCATTCCACTCTCCACTCTTCACTCTCCACTCTCAATAGCCCGGGGTCTTCTTTTTTTTCGCTTTTTCGGCAAAATCCCTTGATTGATGCATCGCAATCCGGTACAATATGGAATGGCGACTCATACACAAGCGACGAGGAAAGGAAGCTGCTCATGGCGCAATTGGTCACCCAGGTCCGAGAGGAATTGACGGACCGCATCATACCCTTCTGGCGCGGCCTTCGGGACGACGTCAACGGCGGCTACATCGGGCAGGTGGATTTCGACCTGACCCGGCGACCGGAGGCGGAACGGGGCTGCATACTCAACAGCCGCATACTGTGGTTCTTCTCCGAGGCCTACCGGGCGCTGGGCGACGCGGCGCTGCTGGACGAGGCGCGGCACGCCTATGAAATGCTGAAGCGCATGACCGACACCGAGAACGGCGGCGTGTACTGGGCGTTGAAGCCCGACGGCAGCGTCGCCGACGGCACGAAGCACACCTACAACCAGGCCTTCGCCATCTACGCGCTGTCGGCCTACTACCGCGCCTGCGGCGACGGCGAGGCGCTTCAGCGGGCGAACGATCTCTTCGACGTGGTGGAGACGCGCTGCCGGGACGCGGGCGGCTATCTGGAGGCCTTCACCGCCGACTGGCGGCCCGCGGGCAACGACAAGCTCAGCGAGAACGGCGTGGAAGCGGGGCGCACGATGAACACGCTGCTGCACGTGCTGGAGGGCTACACCGGCCTGTACGAGGCCTGCGGCGACGCGCGGGTGCGCGAGCGTCTGTACTACATATTGGACGTGCTGGAAAAGCACATCTGGAACCCGGAGAAGCGCCGCCAGGAGGTCTTCTTCGACATGGACTACCGCAGCCTGATCGACCTGTACAGTTACGGCCACGACATCGAGACCAGCTGGCTGGCCGACCACACGCTGAACGTGCTGAACGACGCGGCGCTGACCGCGCGCATCCGGCCCATGCTGCTTGCGATGGCCGACCACACCTGGCACGACGCGTTTTCCGAGCGCGGCTTTGCCAACGAGTGCGACCGCGGCGTGGTGGACGTAAAGCGCGTCTGGTGGGTGCAGGCGGAGGCCCTGCTGGGCTTTCTGAACGCCTGGGAGCGCACCGGCGAGGTCCGCTACCGCGACGCCGTCGCCGCCCAGTGGCGCTTCATACGCGACGTGCTGCGGGACCCCCGGGAGGGCTCCGAGTGGTACTGGTACGTGCTGCCGGACGGCACCCCCGGCAACGAGCCCATCGTGGAGCCCTGGAAGTGCCCCTACCACAACGGCCGCATGGCGCTGGAGGTGCTGCGCCGCGCGCCGGAAATCGAAGTATGAGAGACTGCCGCACAGGCGAGATTAAGGAGGATGAATCATGGCGGAGATACTGCGCGAAAATGGCGTTATTCACCTGAGAAACGATGCGATCAGCTATGTGATGTGCGAAATGCCCGGCGGCGTGCCGGCCCACCTGTACTTCGGCCCGCGGCTGGAGCGGCTCGACCCCAAAAACCTGCTGCGCCGCGCCGGCGTGGCCGCGGACGGCAGCTACAGCGTGCAGGAGTGCTCGCTGGACCGCCTGCCCCAGGAGTACCCCTCCTTCGGCCTGGGCGACATGCGCGAGGGCGCACTGACGGCACAGGCGCCGGACGGCAACTGCGCGGTGGACCTGCGGCTCGTCGGCGTCGAGACGCCCGGGGAGAAGCCGGCCCTGGAGGGGCTGCCCGCCACCCGCGGCGAGGGCTGCGCGGCGCTGAGGCTGCGCCTTCGGGACGAACACACCGGCCTTGAAGTCGAGTTGAACTACGCGATCTACGACGACTGCCCCGCCGTGGCGCGCAGCGCGAAATTGATCAACACCGGCGCGGCGGCGCTGACGGTCACCCGGGCGCTGAGCCTGTGCCTGGACCTGCCGGACGACGGCTGGGACCTGATCACCCTGTCCGGCAGCTGGGCGCGGGAGCGGGCGATCCACCGCAGGCCCGTCACCCAGGGGCACCAGGGCGTGTCCTCCCGGCGCGGGGCCAGCAGTTTGCAGGTGTCGCCGTTTATGGCCCTGGCCCGCCCCGACGCCAACGAGGCCCGCGGCGAGGTCATCGGCGCGGCGCTCGTCTACAGCGGCAACTTCATCGCCGAGGTCGAGGGCACCCAATACGAGGCGGCCCGCGCCCTGCTGGGCATCAACGACCGGGACTTCGCCTGGCGGCTTGAAAGCGGCGCGGCGTTCCAGGCCCCGGAGGCCGTGCTGGTGTACTCCGACAGGGGCATCGGCGGCATGAGCCGGGGCTTCCACCGGCTGTGGGAAAACCACCTGCTGCCCCGGCGCTGGGTGGGCAAGGCCCGCCCGGTGCTGCTGAACAGCTGGGAGGGCTGCTACTTCGACTTTGACGAGGACAAGCTGGTCGCCATGGCCGCGGCGGCGGCGAAGGCGGGCGTGGAGTTGTTCGTGATGGACGACGGCTGGTTCGGCCACCGCGACGACGACACCACCTCGCTGGGCGACTGGGGCGTGGACGCGCGCAAGCTGCCCGGCGGCCTCGGGCGGCTGGGCGAGCGCGTGCGGGCGCTGGGCCTGCAGTTCGGCATCTGGATGGAGCCGGAGATGATCTCCCCGGAGAGCGACCTGTTCCGGGCGCACCCCGACTGGTGCATCCACATACCGGGCCGAGAGTCCATCACCGCGCGGCACCAGCTGACGCTGGACATGAGCCGGCAGGACGTGCAGGACTTCGTGGTGGAGGCCGTCTCCACCACGCTGAAGGACAGCGGCGCGACCTACCTGAAGTGGGACATGAACCGCAACTTCTCCAACATCGGCTCGGCGCTGCTGCCCCCCGAGCGCCAGCAGGAGCTGCCGCACCGCTACATGCTGGGCCTGTATTCGGTTATGCAGCGGCTGACCGACGCCTTCCCGGACGTGCTGTTTGAGGGCTGCTCCTCCGGCGGCGGGCGCTTTGACGCGGGCATGCTGTACTACGTGCCCCAGTTCTGGTGCTCCGACGACACCGACGCCTTGATGCGCTGCCGCATACAGTACGGCACCAGCCTGGTGTTCCCGGCCAGCACCATGGGCAGCCACGTCAGCGCCGTGCCGAACCACCAGACCGGGCGCGTCACGCCGATGGAAACCCGCTTCGCGGTGGCGATGGGCGGCAGCTTCGGCTACGAGCTGGACCCCTGCAAGCTGTCCGACGCGGATCGGGAGGCCATGCGCGCCCAGGTGGCGTTCGCGGGCCGCACCCAGGATTTGAGGCTGTACGGCAGCCTGTACCGGCTGTGCTCGCCCTACGAGGGGAACCTGACGGCCTGGATCTCGGTGGCCCCGGACAAGGGCGAGGCGATCTTCACGCTGGTGCGCGCCATGTCCCAGCCGAACCCCGTCGCGCCGCTGGTGCGGCTGGACGGCCTGGACCCCGCGCGCCGCTACCGGATCGTTGAGACCGGCGAGGTCTACGGCGGCGACGAGCTGATGCGCTCCGGCCTGTGCTGCCCCCTTGGGCAGTGCGACGCGGCCAGCGTGCTGTACACCCTGAAGGCGGTGGACGAATGATGATGAAGCGCTATGAACTGCCCGGCCCCGCGTTTTTGCGCATGGGGCGCTGCGGCGCGGATGATGAGGGCTGCGCGCTGTGGTGGTCCGGCAGCGGCGTCCGCACGCGCCTGTCCTGCGCGCGGCTGGAGGTGGAGGCCCGCGCCGGGGACGACGAGCACATCCCCTGGCTGGCCGTGACGGTGGGCGGCGCGCCGGTGGCCCGGTTCCCGCTGCGTCCAGGCACCCATCGCTATTCGGTGCTGGGCCGCCTGGAGACGGGCGCTGTTCACGAGATCGCCATACTGCGGGACACCCAGCCCACCGACGCCGATTCCGGCCCGCTGGCGCTGACGGCCGTATACACCGACGGCGAACCCGAGGCCCCCGCGCCGAGGCCGCGCCTGGTGGAGTTCATCGGCGACAGCCTGACGGTGGGGGAGGGCACCGTGGGCCCGGCGTCGGGCCACGAGTGGCGTATGATCTGGATATCCAACCAGTTCGCCTTCCCGTCGCTGGCCGCCGAGGCCCTGAACGCGGAAAAGCGCGTGGTGGCGCTGGGCGGCTGGGGCGCGTACCTGTCGTACAATGCCGACCCGGAGCGCGCCATCGGCAAAATCTACGACCGGCTGTGCGCCATTGTGCCCGGCGGCGACGTGCCCTACGACTTTTCCGCCCAGCGCCCCGCGGACGCGGTGGTGATCAACCTGGGCACCAACGACGGCTCGGCGCTGGGCCGCCTGGAGGGCGCCGAGCGCCAGGAAGGGCTAAATGCCTTTGAGGAGAGCGCCGTCCGGCTGCTTGAGCAGGTGAGAGTGCACAACCCCGGCGCGCGAATCGTGTGGGCCTACGGCCTGTGCGGCAACCCGCTGGAAAATCAGCTGCGCCGCGCCGTGGCGCGCCGCCGCGCCGAGGGCGACGAGCTGGTGGAATACCTGGCGCTTAATGACTGCGCCGGCGACAACGGAAGCCGCGGCCACCCCAGCCGAGCGGCCCAGGCGATGGCCGCGCGGCAGATCGCCGAGGCGCTGAGCACCCTGTGAACCGCGGCGACACACGGATAATTTCGGAGGCAAGCCATGTCCTTTCTGTACGAGACCCACATGCACACCTGTCAGGGCAGCGCCTGCGGTCGGTCCACCGGCGCGGAGCAGGCGCGGTTCTACCACGAGATGGGGTATGCGGGCATAATCATCACCGACCACTTCACCGGCGGCAATATCGCCGTGCCGAAGGACCTGCCCTGGCGGGAGCGCATCGATCGGTTCTGCGCCGGCTACGAGGAAGCGCTGGCCGAGGGTCAGAAGCTGGGCCTGGACGTGTTCTTCGGCTGGGAGCAGAACTACGACGGCGACGAGTACCTGATCTACGGCCCGGACAAGGCCTGGCTGCTGGCCCACCCGGACATCGAGCATTGGACCCGGCAAAGGCAGCTGGAGGAGGTGCACAAGGCCGGCGGCGCGGTGATCCAGGCGCACCCGTTCCGCAACCGGGACTACATCCGGTACATTTTGCTGGGGCTGAAATACTGCGACGGCATCGAGGTGGCCAACACCGGCAACAAGCCGGATTTTGACCTCAGCGCGAAGCACTATGCCGAGGCCTACGGGCTTCTGACCACGGCGGGCTCGGACAACCACAACTGCGCCACGGCGAACCCGGCGCTACTGATGGGCGTGGAGCTGCCGCGGCGGCTGGAGAGCGCCTTTGACTACGCCCGCATGATCCGAAGCCGCGGCCCCATACGCCCCGTGATCCCCCGGGGCTGGCTGGACGTGGACGTCAACGCCGTGCCCCACACGCCCAGCTATTGGATCGACGAGGACCGGCGCGATCTGCGGCGCGTTCCCACGGGCATCGACTTCCTGCTGCCGGTCGACCGGCAATCCACATGAACGAATTGGAGGCTACAGCATGAGCACGATTATCACCATCAGCCGCGAGTACGGCGCGGGCGGCCACAGCATCGCCCGCCGCGTGGCCCAGGAGCTGGGCATCGAGATCTACGACCGCGACATCATCCGCAACACCGCCCTGGACAGCGGCCTGGAGACCGGCGTCATCGAGCGCGAGGAGGAGGAGATCTCCCGGGCGGACAACTTCCTGCGCATGATCACCCCGGCGGCCTACGTGGACCGGCGGGAGGTCATCCACGAGATCGAGCGCAAGGTGATACTGATGCTGGCGGCCAAGGGCCCCTGCGTGCTGCTGGGCCGCTGCGCCGACGCGATACTGAATGAGGCCAACGTGGACTGCCTGAACGTGTTCATCTACGCCGACGAGCTGCACCGCGCCATACGCGTCGGCCAGCTGATCGACAGCAAGAACCCCAACGACATCCAGAAGCTGATGAAGCGCACCGACGCCGCCCGGCGCAACTACTACCAGCGCTTCACCGGCCGCCACTGGGGCGACTATCGCAACTACAACCTGATGCTGGACAGCGGTCTGCTGGGCTACGATGCCTGCGTGAAGCTGATCTGCGACGCGGCGAACGCGCTGTGATTTCGGGGTGAGCGATCCATGAAGCTGTTGATCGTGCGCCACGGCGAGCCGGACTACGCCGTGGATTCGCTGACCGAGAAGGGCTGGCGCGAGGCGGAGCTATTGGCGGAGCGGCTGTGCCGGCTGGACGTGGACGCGTTCTACGTCTCGCCGCTGGGCCGCGCCCGGGACACCGCCTCGGCCACCCTCCGGCGGCTGGACCGCGAGGCCCGGCAGCTGGACTGGCTGGAGGAATTCCGGGGCCGGGTGATCGACCCCAAGACCGGGCGCTTCAGCTACGCCTGGGACTTCGCGCCCCAGTACTGGACCCGCTGCCCGGAATTCTGGGACGAGAGTGCCTGGCGCGACAACGCGCTGGTGGCCACCGGCAACTCCGGCGCGATCTACGACGAGACCGTGGCGGGGCTGGACGCGCTGCTGGCGGAATACGGCTACGCCCGCGAGGGCCGCATGTACCGCACCGAGGCCAATTCCGACGCCACCGTGGTGCTGTTCTGCCACTTCGCCGTGGGCATGGCGATGCTGTCGCACCTGGTCAGCATCCCCTTCCACCTGCTGCTGCACGGCTTCATCATGGCCCCGTCGTCCATAACCACGCTGGTGACCGAGGAGCGCGTGCCCGGCGAGGTCTGGTTCCGCTGCACCGGCCTTGGCGACACCTCCCACCTGTACGCCGCCGGCGAGCCCCTGTCCCACTACGGCCGCTACCGCGAGCACTACGGCGTGGACGACGGCATGGGAGCGAAGGAATGAAAAACCTGTCACCGGGACGGTCCTCAATGGCATTAAGTTAAGGAAGCCCGGGGTGCCCTTCCACCGCAAGCGGTCCCCCTCCCCACTGCGGTGTGGAGGCACAGAATGCGGACGCCGCCCAAAAGCTTCCCCATGTCAATGGGGAAGTACCCGCGAAGCGGGGGATAGGGCACCCCAACCGCTTAACTTAATGCCATTGGGGACGGTCCTGTTGACAACATCAGCACCCTATGTTGTCAACAGGACCGTCCCGGTGACAGGAATCGTAGCCCAGGCACAGAAGGAGAATCACGTCACATGAGATATTTATGGTGTGAGGACAGCAAATCAGGCTATCTGTTTTGGTCTGCTGTTATTCGAACGCTGTACCCGGATATATGCGTTGAGTCCAAGGGCAGCAATTCAGGCCTGAGAAAAGCGGTCAGAAGAATCGCTTCGGGCACCGACCAGTATTACATCATCATGGACGCGGCCATAGATAATCCGGACGTACTCAGAGAGAACAGACGTTTAGCGGCTGACGTTGCAGAAAAAGGGAATGTTCATGTCATCAGCGTGCATTCTTTTGAATATGCCCTACTGTCCTTTGAATTGCTGGAACAATGGGTATTTGCTGAATCGGACGCGCTGAAGGAACAGCGACAGTCCTATTTGGACGCGCGCGCTCTTTTTATCGATATGATGTCCGCTGACGCTGGGGAAGCATCAGGACTGGCTGCGTTCAAAGCGGCGTTTGATGGGTTTGAGAGCAAGAATTCAGAGCAGATTGCAGCAAAGCTGCTGTTTGAAATAACGCGCAATACCGGCTTTGAAACAGATAAATCCAGATTGGGCGAGTGCTTTGTCAACAGCTGCTGTGAATGGGATGCCCGCCAATCTGACGATGTCTGCGGACTTGATGCCCATAGAATAGATGCCAACGAGAAGGCAAGACTACTGGTGGAACGTTCGGCGTTGAAGGATGCGTTTGAGAGGGTGGAAATGTAGATGATTACCGTGTATAAGAAAAAACCGTCGCCCAATGACCTTGAATTGGTGACGCTGAACGATATATTCTTCAACAAATCCACTGCGACCCGAATGGATGACAGGGCCAAAGAGATTATCGCAAAGATCGATCAGTCTGAAATGCTGAGTCCGTATGCCATCGCCTCCCGGTTTGACGGCATGAAGCTGAACATAGACAAGCTCTCAACCGGATGCAAGACGGCGCTGAACATCCTGTATAATCCGGACAAGGTCTTCGACATCCGGGAATGTGGCGACAACGCCCTCGATGTGATCTATGCTCTGCCCAGCGGGAATGTGTATTGTGATTATCCGCTGATTTCGTTTGATATGGACAAAGTGATGGTTCGGGACGATAGAAGCGTGCGAGAGGTTGAATCCTACGAAGCGCTGAAGGAGTGGTGGGCCCAATGAAGATCAAACCTGTGGTTCTCGACCGCATTCAGACAAGGCACACCTCCTTTGAGGTCGATTTTATCCTCGAAAACAACATTACATTCATCGTCGGGGATTCAGGTACCGGGAAGTCGGCTGTATTTTCCTTTCTGCAGGAAATGGCCGCAGAAGACAAAAGAATACGGTGCCTCAACTATCTGGACCAGAAGCGGAATTACAGGAATACCATCAGACAATCCAGGGGGAAACTGATTATCATTGATAACGCGGATATCCTCCTGGACGACGCCATGCGCTGGTATATTGCGACAGACGGCCAGAACCAATATATCATCATCGGCAGAAATCCAACAGGACTGATGCTTAAGCAGAATGAGATTATGGAACTGAGCAGTCAGACGTATGATGGAAAAACCAGATTTGAGTTAATGCACAGCTTTTAGGCGACTGACGCATCATGACCGCAGGAACCGCTCGATCTCTTCCGTAGCCTGGGTCATCGGATCGCCGGTCATGTCCAGCCACAGTATGTCCTTGTCCCGGCGGAACCAGGTCATCTGGCGCTTGGCGAACTGCTTGATGGCGGTGCCAAGGAGCTCGACCATGTCCTCCCGGCGGGGGATTTCGCCCGTCAGGTACTGGGTGATGAACTTGTACTCCAGGCCCAGCTTCATCAGAAACTGCGTGCTGACGCCCCGGTCGAGAAGGCCCTGGACCTCCTCGATCATGCCCGCGTCCAGGCGGCGCTGAAGGCGCTCGTCGATGCGCTTTCTCAGCGTCTCCCGGTCCCAGGTGACGCCCAGCTTCAGGCAGTCGTAGCGGGGCATGCTGTGGGGGACGTGGTCGTCTCCGGCGTGCAGCTTTTCCAAGAGACGCATCACCCGGTTGCGGTTCTTCGGCTCCACGTCGGTGTCCGGCACGGCCTCGACGAGCATTTGGTACAGCCGCGGGGTCTCGAAGGTCTCCAGGTATTCCCGGTACTGAAGGTCCGGCGGGTTGTCGCTCATCACGTAGCCCTCGGTCACACAGGCCACGTACAGCCCCGTGCCGCCCACCAGGAACGGCAGCCGGCCCCGGGCGAGTATGCCGTCGATGGCTTCATAGGCCAGGCGCTGGAAGTCGTGCATCGAGAAGAATTCGCCCGGCTCGCACACGTCGATCAGGTGGTGGGGGACGCCCCGCGTCTCCTCGGGCGTGATCTTGCCGCTGCCCAGGTCCAGCCCCCGGAACACCTGCCGGGAATCGGCGGACACGATCTCCCCGCCGAAGCGCGCGGCCAATTCCACCCCCAGCCCGCTCTTGCCGGAGGCGTTCGTCCCGCAAACGACGATCACCTTGTCCATATCAGGTCTCCCGATAATATTCATTTCACACTGAACAATATCTCCGTATACCCCGGATACGGCCAGTCGGCCTTGGGCATCGAGGCCTCGCAGGCGTCGCAGGCGGCGCGCAGGGCGTCCATGGCGCGGATCACGTCGTCCTTGTAGCGCATGGCGCGCTCCAGCGTGTCCTCGGCGGCGTCGGCGTGGTGCACGGCCTCGCCCAGCGTGCTGCAGATGGCGTAGATCTCGTCGGTCAGCCGCGAGAGCTCGCGGCAGCGGGCCTTTTCGTAGCCGCAGGCCACCCCGGCGACGCTGGACTTGACCTCGGCGTTCCTGCACAGCCGGGCCGAGAAGGTGGACACGGCGGGCAGTATGTCGCGGCTGACCATGTCCATCATGGTCTGGGCCTCGATGTGGATCACCTTGATGTAGTTCTGCAGCAGTATCTCGTACCGCGAGCGCAGCTCCGCCGCGCTGAACACGCCGTGACGCTCAAACAGCGCCACGTTCTTTTCGTCCATCAGATGGGCCAGGGCCTCGGGCGTGGTGCGCAGGTTCAGAAGGCCGCGCCGCTGGGCCTCCTCGGGCCAGTGGTTGTCGTAGCCGTTGCCGTTGAACAGTATGCGCTTGTGGGCCTTGATGGTGCCTTTGATCAGGTCGTGCAGCGCCTGGGTGAAGTCCTGGGCCCCCTCCAGCGCGTCGGCGAACTGCATGAGGCTCTCGGCCACGGCGGTGTTGATCACGATGTTGGGCTTGGCGATGGTCTGGCTGGCGCCGGGGCTGCGGAACTCAAACTTGTTGCCGGTGAAGGCGAAGGGGGAGGTGCGGTTGCGGTCGGTGCTGTCCTTGGGAATGCGGGGCAGCACGTCCACGCCGATCTTCAGCTGCTCCCGGTCGCGCCCGCCGTAGGCGGATTCGTTTTCGATGGCCTCCAGCACCTCGGTCAATTCGTCCCCCAGGAACATCGACATCACCGCCGGCGGGGCCTCGTTCGCCCCCAGGCGGTGGTCGTTGCCCGCGGTGGCCACGGAGATGCGCAGCAGGTCCTGATAGTCGTCCACGGCCTGGATCACCGCGCACAGGAACAGCAGGAACTGGGCGTTCTCAAAGGGCGTGGTGCCCGGGTCCAGCAGGTTGACGCCGTTGCTGGTGCCGATGGACCAGTTGTTGTGCTTGCCGCTGCCGTTCACGCCCGCGAAGGGCTTCTCGTGCAGCAGGCACACCATGCCGTGGCGGTGGGCCACCTTCTGCATCAGCTCCATGGTCAGCTGGTTGTGGTCCACCGAGATGTTCGTGGTGGTGAATATGGGGGCCAGCTCGTGCTGGGCGGGGGCGGCCTCGTTGTGCTCGGTCTTGGCCAGGATGCCCAGCTGCCACAGCTCGTCGTTCAGCTCGCGCATGAAGGCCTGCACCCGGGGCTTGATGACGCCGTAGTAGTGGTCATCCAGCTCCTGCCCCTTGGGGGGCCGCGCCCCCAGCAGCGTGCGGCCGGTCATCAACAGGTCCTCCCGGGCGTTGAACACGCTCTGGTCCACCAGGAAGTATTCCTGCTCGCTGCCCACGGTGGTCACCGGCTTCACGCCCGCGTGGCCGAACAGCTTCAGCACCCGCTGGGCCTGGCGGTTGATGGCCTCCATGCTGCGCAGAAGCGGCGTCTTCATGTCCAGCGCCTCGCCGCCGAAGCTGCAGAACGCGGTGGGGATGTACAGCACGCCGTCCTTGATGAAGGCGTAGGAGGTGGGGTCCCAGGCGGTATAGCCCCGGGCCTCGAAGGTGCTGCGCAGGCCGCCGGAGGGGAACGAGGACGCGTCGGATTCCCCGCGCACCAGCTCCTTGCCGGAGAACTCCATGATCACCCCGTCGCCGCTGGGGCTGATGAAGCTGTCGTGCTTCTCGGCGGTGATGCCGGTCATCGGTTGGAACCAGTGGGTGAAGTGGGTCGCGCCCTGCTCGATGGCCCAGTCCTTCATGGCGTTGGCCACGATGTTGGCCACGGTAAGGTCCAGGCGCTTTCCGTCCTCGATGCAGCGCAGCATCTCCCGGTACGTGTCCCTGGGAAGGCGCTGGCGCATGGTGTCCAGGTTGAACACCTTTTCGGCAAAGCGGCTCGAGATGTCGTTCATGGTCGTCACTCCCCGTTGAGATCGCGGCTTCTATACGGTATTGTAAAGTACAAGCGCCGCGTTTGCAAGCGGCGAAAGCGTAATGTATGTAAAATCTGGACGGCATGGGGAACAGCGCAGCGCAATATCAGCCCTGAATGTTACAAAAAAAACCGACCGGTTTTTTGATAAACCGAAAAAAGCCAAGACAAAGACTAAGACAAAGACAAAGAGCAAGACAAAGACAAAGACGAAGACGAAGGCGAAGACGGCGGGTTTTTTCGCGCGCCCGCGGTTGACAATGCAACAAGACCTGTACGGGACGGTGTTGTTTTTGGCGTGGTTTTGTGATAGACTGTGGAGCAGAGGATATCGCGGAGGAGGACTGGCTATGCTTTATCCGTTTATGACACTTCCGGACGATACAGAGATCGTCCATTCCGAGAGCATCATGGAGGACGGCCGGGAGAAGGTTCGTGTCTGCGTTGAAAAGCCGGTGGATTACGGCTTTAAATCCGCGACCTGCTGGTTGCCCGATTATACATGGGAAAAGATCGAAGGCTTTTCTCGGGATGAGATCGCCCAGCTGCAGGAACTCATTCAGAGCCTGGCACATACCATCTATGAATTGGCAAGAGATGGGGGATTTGAACATGCCGCAGCTATTTAGGATTTATGATGGCCAACCAGCCATTCCATCGCCTTCACGTACCCCTCGAACCCCAGCCCGATGAAGTGCGCCTCGCAGGCCATGCCGGCGTAGGAGATTTGGCGGAAGGGCTCGCGATGGGTCACGTCGGTCAGATGGACCTCGGCGGCGGGCAGCTGCACGGCCTTCAGCGCGTCCAGGATCGCCACGCTGGTGTGGGTGTAGGCGGCGGGGTTGATGACGATGCCCTCGGTGCCGTCGAAGTAGGCCTGCTGGATGCGGTCTACGATGGCGCCCTCGTGGTTGGACTGGAACAGCTCGACTTCGCAGCCCAGCTTTTCGGCTCCGGCGCGGATGCAGGCGCACAGCGCGTCGTAGTCCCGGTCGCCGTAGATGTGCTTTTCCCGTATGCCCAGCAGGTTCAGGTTGGGCCCGTTAACGATCAACAGCTTCATAAAACGCCTCCTGTGCCCGCGCCACGGCTTCCTCCGGCGCGGCGTTGTTCTGTATGGTGCCGTCCGCGGCGGCTCGGTACAGCGGCCCCCGCGCGCGCTGCATCTGGCGCAGCGCCTCCGGCGATTTGGACAGGGGACGGCCCTCCGTGCTCAGCGCGCCCAGGTCCCGCTCGATCAGGATCAGCCTGCCGTTCTGGCGCATGGCCCGCACGTTTTCCGCGCTCAGGATCGCGCCGCCGCCGGTGGCGATGACCTGCCCCTTTTCCTTGCACACCTCTGAGATCACCCGGCGCTCCAGATCGCGGAAGGCGGCCTCGCCCGATTCGGCGAAGATCCGGGGGATGGTCCTGCCCGCCCGGCGCTCGATCTCGTCGTCGCAGTCCACGAAGGGGCGGCCCATGCGCCCGGCCAGCGCCCGGCCGATGCGGCTCTTGCCGCAGCCGGGCATGCCGATCAAAATCAGGTTCAGTGCCTCGCCGCGCAGCCGCGCGTGGATGCGCGCGGTCTCATCCTCCGGGATGTCCCGACCGGTGAACAGCTCGGCGGCCAACCGCGCCTGCTCCACCAGCATGTACAGCCCGCCCGCGGCGGGCAGGCCCCGCGCCTCGGCGTCCAGCACCAGGGCGGTCTTGTCCGGGTTGTAGATCACGTCCAGCGCGCCTTCGACCTTCGGCAGCCGCGCCAGGTCGACGGCGCGGACGCCGTTGTTCGGGTACATGCCCACCGGCGTGGTGTTGACGATCACCTGGGCATCGGCGTGGTCGCGGTACAGGGCGTCGTAGTCCACCGGGCCGCTTCTGGAAACCACCACGATTTCGCGCGCGCCCATGCGCCGGCAGGCGGCCCGGGCCGTCAGCGACGTGCCGCCGCTGCCCAGCACCGCGACCTTTTTGCCGTCGATCGCCACGCCCGCGCGCCGCGCCATGGCGATGAAGCCGCCGATGTCGGTGTTGTGGCCGTACAGGCTGCCGTCGGGCCGCACGATCAGCGTGTTGACGCAGCCCACCTCCCGCGCGGTGTCGGAAAGCGCGTCGCACAGGCCGTAGGCCAGCTTCTTGTAGGGGATGGTGACGTTCAGCCCCCTGAAGCTCCGGCGCTTCAGAAGGTCGGTAAACGCCGCCTCGTCGCGCTCGTACAGCCGGTAGTCGTAGTCGCCCAGTTGGTTGTGGATGGGCACCGACCAGCTGTGCCCCAGCTTCGCCCCGACGAGGCCGTATTCAATACCCGCAGACGCACCCTTCATTCCCAATTCCTCATTCCTCATTCCTAATTCCCAATCCCTCATTCCTCGTCGTAACAGCCCAGGAACGTGAACCGGTCGCAGTGGGCCTCCAGCTCGCACAGCAGGCGCACCACCGCCGGGTCGGACACCGAGGCGGTCATGTCGAAGAAGAACCGGAACTCAAACTCTCGCCCGGGCAGCGGGCGGCTCTCCAGCTTCAGCAGGTTCACGCCGGCGAGGGCCAGCCGCGACACGATGGCGCTCAGCGCGCCGGGCTCGTGGGCCAGGTTCAGCATCAGCGACACCTTCCGCGCGCCGGGGTACAGCTCCAGCTTCCGGCAGATGCAGATGAAGCGGGTGAAGTTGGCGGGGCTGTCGCTGATGTCGTCCTCGACGATGTCCAGCCCGTACAGGTCGGCGCAGGCGCGGGAGGCGATGACGGCCAGGTCGTCCCGGTCGCTGTCGGTGACGAACTTCGCGGCCACCGCGGTGTTCTCCATCACCGTGGCCCTGATTTCGGGGTGGGCGGCGAGGAAGCGGCTGCACTGGCGCAGGGCCTGCTCGTGGGACACCACCTCGGTGATGGGCGCGCCGGAGCTGCCGTTCTTGCGCATCAGCCGGTGGTCGATGCGCAGCTTCTTCGCGCCGACGATGTGGAAGCGGTGCTTCTCCATCAGGTCGTACACCTGGGTGACGGAGCCGGCGGTGCTGTTCTCGACGGGCAGTATGCCGTAGCGGCACATGCCCTTCTCCACCGCGTTGAACACGCCCTCGAAGCTGTTAAAGTACAGTATATCCGGGTAGCGGAACAGGCGCGCGCAGGCCTGCTGGGCATAGGCGCCCTCGGCGCCCTGGCAGGCCACCAGCGCGCGCTCGGGCAGGCGGCTGCCCTCGGTGTTCTTCAGCGCTTCGGCGATCTGCGCCTCCAGCGGGCTGCGGTATTCGCCCAGGGAGGCCTGGTAGCTTCTGCTCAGGTCGAGGATATGGCTGTACAGCGCGTCCACGTAGGGCGCGCAGGTCTCGCCGGCGGCGGCGGTCAGGCGGTTGAGGATCTCCCGCTCCCGGGCGGGGTCCCGTATGGGCCTGCCGGTGGTCTGCTTGGCCCGGGCGACCTGGGCGGAGCAGTCCATGCGCTGAACGAACAGGCGGACCAGCTCGTCGTCGATGGCGTCGATGCGCGCGCGAATGTCCTTCAGCTCCATGCTCATCCCTCCAGCATCAGGTCGAAAAGTACGCAGGCCACGGCGGCTTCCACGCAGGGCACGGCCCGCGGCACCACGCAGGGGTCGTGGCGGCCCTGCACGGTCAGCGGCGCGTCCTGCTTGCGCTTCAGCGACACGGAGGCCTGCGGAAGCGCGATGGACGGCGTGGGCTTGAAGGCGGCCCGCACAATTAGCGGCATGCCCGTGGTGATGCCGCCGAGGACGCCGCCGCAGCGGTTGGTTTCGGTGACCACCCGGCCCTCGGACACGCGGAAGGCGTCGTTGTGCGCGCTGCCCCGCAGTTCGGCGGCGGCAAAGCCCAGCCCGAACTCCACGCCCCGCACGGCGGGGATGCCGAACAGCGCCCGGGCCACCCGGTTTTCCACGCCGTCAAACATCGGCTCGCCCAGCCCCGCGGGCAGGCCCGTGGCGAAGCACTCCACCACGCCGCCCACCGAATCGCCGGCCGACTTGGCCGCGAGGATCGCCTCGGCCATCCGCCGCGCGGCGTCGGGGCTTATGGTGGGCAGGCCTTCCGCCGCGATGGCGTCCAGCGGCGGCGCGGCCAGGTCCACGTCAATATCCCGTATGCCGGCGATGGCCTGCACCCGGGCTTTTACGCGCACGCCGCGCGTTTGGAGCAGCTGCATGGCCAGCGCCCCGGCGAAGCACAGCGGCGCGGTCAGGCGGCCGGAGAACTGCCCGCCGCCCCGGATGTCGTTGTGCCCGCCGAACTTCACGAAGGCCGCGTAGTCGGCATGGCCTGGCCGGGGCACGTCCCGCAGGGCGTCGTAGTCGCGGCTGCGGGCGTCGGTGTTGGCGATGAGCGCGCACAGCGGCGCGCCGCAGGTCTCGCCCCGCTCGTTGAGCCCGGACACGATTTGCGGGCTGTCCGCCTCCCTGCGGGCGGTGGACAGCGCGTCGCCGCCCGGCGCGCGGCGGGCCATGAAGGCCGATATGAAGTCCATGTCCGGCACGACGCCGGCGGGCACGCCCTCGATCACCGCGCCGATCATCGGCGAGTGGCTCTGCCCGAATATCTGGACCCGGTATTTATTCCCCAGCGCGTTCGACATGCAGCCGACCTCCCAACGCCTCAAAATCCCGGAAGAAGTCCGGGTACGATTTTTCCACCGCCTCCGCGCCCGTGACGCGCACGGGCCCGTCCGCGAAGGCCGCGGCCACGGCGGCGGCCATCACGACGCGGTGGTCGTTCGCGCCGTCCACCGTGCGGATGTTCTCCGCACAGGGCGCGGGCGCGCCGCCCTCGATCACCAGGCCGTCCGGCGTCACCGCCACCCCGTGGCCCAGCGCCCGGAGCAGGGCCGCCACGGTTTCCAGCCGGTCGCTCTCCTTCAGCCGCAGCCGCGCCGCGCCGGTGATGACCGTGCGCCCGGGCCGCGCCGCCGCCGCCACGGCCAGGGCGGGCACCAGGTCCGGCACGTTCGAGGCGTCGATGACGTCCCGCCCCATCAGGTCAAGCGCCGCCCGGTCGCCCTGGGCGGTGTCGTCCCGCAGGCCCTCGATGTCGACGTGCGCGCCCATGGCGTTGGCCACCAGCCAGAAGGCCGCCGCCGACCAGTCGCCCTCGATGTCAAGCGCGCCGGGGGAGCGGTAGCGCTGGCGGCCCGGCACGCGCCAGCCGCCGTCAACGGCGTCCACGCCTATGCCGAAGCGGGCGAGGGCCCCGAGCGTCATGTCCACGTAGGCCGACGACTCCAGCCGCGTGGTCAGCGCGATTTCGCTGTCCTCGGTGAGCAGCGGCAGCGCGAACAGCAGGCCGGTCACGTACTGGCTGGACACGTTGCCCGGCAGCGCCCACCGCCCGCCGCGCACGGGGCCGCGGACGTTCATCGGCAACAGGTCCGCGTCGACGGCCGCGCCGTGTGCGCGCAGGGCGTCTGTCAGCAGCGCGTTGGGGCGCTCGGGCAGCCTGCCGCGCCCGGTGAAGCGGGCCGGTACCCCCAGCGCCGCCGCCACCGGGATCAGAAAGCGCAGCGTGGAGCCGCTCTCGCCGCAGTCCAGCGCCGCCTGCCCGGGCAGCGCCTGAATGGGGGAGACGGCCAGGCCCTCCGGCGCGGCCTCGACGCCCGCGCCCAGCGCCCGCAGGCAGGCCGCGGTGGCCTCGATGTCCCGGTTCAGCGCACGGATGCCGATGCGCGTGGGCGCGTCCGCCAGCGCGGCGCAGATCAGCGCCCGGTGGGCGGCGGACTTGGACGCGGGCACCCGCACGCGCCCGGCCAGCTTCGACGGCGAGACGACCACGTTCATAGGTCCAGCGCCTCCAGTACGTTCAGCGCCTTCTCAAAGCAGGCGGGCAATTGATCGACGGGCAGCTTTTGAAGCTCGCACCGGCCGATCTCAAGGGGCAGCACCAGCGTGATCACCCCGCCCGCGCGCTTCTTGTCGCTGAGCGCCGCCCGGGCCAGCGCCGGGGCGGGGTAGGGGAAGCGGGTGGGCAGGCCGTTGGCCTTCAGGCAGTCCGAGACGCGGCGCAGCATGGCCTCGGGACACCCGGCGTAGGCGGCGGCCATCAGCGTGCCGGCGCCCACGGCCTGGCCGTGGAGCACGGTGAGGTTTGAACAGACCTCGATGGCGTGGCCGAAGGTGTGCCCCAGGTTCAAAAGGGCCCGCTCGCCGGTGTCGAACTCGTCCCGGGCCACCACGTCCCGCTTGTAGGTCACGCAGCGGGCCACCACCTCGTCGACGCGCCCCTGCCAGTCGCCCGTCTCCAGCAGCGCGAACAGCTCCGGGTCGTTGAGCACGCCACACTTGACGGCCTCCGCCGCGCCGTTGGACAGCTGCTCCGCGGGCAGGTCCCGCAGCACGTCGGTGTCGGTGACCACCAGGCTGGGCTGGTGGAACGCGCCCACCATGTTCTTGCCGAAGGGCATGTCCACGGCGGTCTTGCCGCCCACCGAGGAATCCACCGCGGCCAGCAGCGTGGTGGGGACCTGCACAAAACGTATGCCCCGGGCGTAGATCGCCGCGGCGAAGCCCGCCATGTCGCCGGTCACGCCGCCGCCCAGCGCCACCACCAGGTCGCTGCGGGAGAGCCCCGCCTCGCCCATGGCGGTGAGTATGTCGCCCAGCGTGTCCAGGTTCTTGCTGGCCTCCCCGGCGGGGAAGGCGAAGCGCCGCGCGTCGAAGCCGGCGTAGCTGAAGCTGATCTGCACCCGGTCGCCGTACAGCTCGTCCACCGTGTCGTCGGCGACGATCATGCACCGGCAGGGCTTGACGACCTTCGCGGTCAGCTCGCCGGATTTGTCGATCAGGCCGGTGCCGATCAGAACATCGTAATTCGTGGAAGCGGTGATGTGAATGGTGCGCATAGTGACCTCCTTTGGGAGAGCGTTGAGGGCAGTGAGGAGTTAGGAGTGAGGAGTTCTGGTGCAAATCCCTGACGGGATTTGTTTGATTCAGGGGAACGTGAGTCATGGGGACGGTTCTTCTGACTCGTTTTGGGTACCAAAACAGGGGGGCCGGATTGCCACGTCGCGGGTTCCTGCGTCGCCCGCTCCTCGCAATGACATGCGCGGTGGTTCAGAGGCTATTCCTGTACCCTGTTCCCTGTACCCTGTTCCCTCTCAGGCGAACGGCGGCACACTTATGCTCCTCACTCCTCACTCCTAACTCCTCACTTATACGAACTAATCCAGCGCCTCCTTGCACACCCTGCCTTCCCGCAGCACCGGCATCAGCTTTTCCGGGCTGCCCGTGGCCAGGGCGTCGCGGTACTGCTGAAGCCGCAGGATCAGGTCGTCCAGGGCGGGCAGCAGCAGGTCGTCGTTTTCCAGGAACAGCTCGGTCCACATGACCTCGTTCATGCGGGCCACGCGGGTCATGTCCAGGAAGCTGCCCGCCGAAAAGCCCTTATGGTCCCGGGCCAGCGGGTTCTTCACATACGCGCCGGAAACCACGTGGGCCAGCTGGCTGGTGTAGGCGATCATCTGGTCGTGGGCCTCGGGGGTGCTGAAGCGCACCGACTTGAAGCCCGCCTCCAGGAAGAAGGCCTTGGCGGCCTCCCGGGCCTCGATGGGGGCCTCGGGCGGGGGGCAGAGGATCATCGACGCGTTCTCAAACAGGTCCGCCCGGGCGGCGGTGAAGCCGGAGAACTCGCGGCCCGCCATCGGGTGGCCGCCGATGTAGGTCCAATGGCGCTCCGCGGCCAGCGGCGCCACCTGCTTCATCACGTGGCGCTTCACGCCGGCGCAGTCGATCACCAGCGCGCCGTCGCCGAAGGCGTCCGCGTGGGACGCGATCCAGTCGGCGCACAGCTGGGGGAACAGGCACACCAGCACCACGTCGCAGCCGGGCAGCATGTCCTCCGTCAGCTCGTCGTGGATGGCCTCCACGGCCCTGGCCCGCAGCACCACCTGCCGGTCGATGTCATATCCAAAAACCGTGTGCCCGGTGTGCCGCCGGATGCTCATGGCCATCGACCCGCCGATCAACCCCAACCCAATGATCCCGATTTTCATAACTGTACCTCCCTGTACCCTTATCTCACAGCAAACGGCAGCACATTCCGCACGTCCCGCGCCAGATCGTCGAACTGCTCCGGGGTCAGCGACTGCTTGCCGTCGCACAGCGCGTGGGGCGGGTCGTTGTGCACCTCGATGATCAGGCCGTCCGCCCCGGCCACGGTGGCCGCCATGGCCATGCTCTTCACCAGGTAGGCGTGGCCGGTGCCGTGGCTGGGGTCCACCACCACGGGCAGGTGGGTCAGCCGCCGCAGCACCGGCACGGCGGACAGGTCCAGCGTGTTGCGGGTGTAGGTCTCAAACGTGCGAATGCCCCGCTCGCACAGTATCACGTTGTTGTTGCCGCCGGCCATGATGTACTCGGCGCTCATCAAAAGCTCCTCCAGCGTGTTCGCCAGGCCCCGCTTCAGGAGGATGGTCTTGCGGGTCTGACCCAGCTCCTTCAGAAGCTCGAAGTTCTGCATGTTCCGCGCGCCCACCTGGATCACGTCCACGTCCTCGAACATCGGCAGGTGCGCCGCCTCCATGATCTCGGTGACGATGGGCAGCCCGGTGGCCCGCTTGGCCTCGCTGAGCAGCTCCAGCCCCTTTTCGTGCAGGCCCTGGAAGGCGTAGGGCGAGGTGCGGGGCTTGAACGCGCCGCCCCGCAGCATGCCCGCGCCGCTGGCCTTCACCGCCCGGGCCACTTCGATGATCTGCTCGCGGTTTTCCACGCTGCAGGGCCCGGCGATGATCTGGAAGTGCCCGCCGCCGATCTGTACCCCGCCGCCGCAGTCGATGACGGAATCGTCCTCGTGGAACTTGCGGTTGGCGCTCTTGAAGGGCTCCTGGATGCGCTTGACGCTCTCGACGATCTCCAGAGAACCGATCAGGTCCATATCCACGCGGCTGGTGTCGCCGATCAGGCCGATGATGGTCTGGTGCTGGCCCTTGGAGATGTGCAGCTCAAAGCCGATGCCCTCCAGCCAGTTGGTCAGGTTCTTCACCTGGTTTTCGTTGACCTTGTCCTTCAGCAGTATGATCATGTCGATGTCTCCTTTCAGGGGCGGGGCGGAAAAATAAGCGGCCCCGCAGTGAGTTTTACTGCAAGGCCGTTTACAAGGGACGCTTGAATCAGGTGTACAGCAAAGCTCTTTATCTGCCGGTGCCGATAAAGTAATAGTAATAGCTGTACGCGTTGCGATTCACTTTGGCGTGTCCTCCCTGTCAGTGCTTTAATTGGCTAAATTATAGGGCCCCGCCGGCGATTTGTCAATGGGGGTTGTCAATTCTTAACGCAAGCGCGCGCCCGGCTTTTGGCGCTTGATCGTCGGCCGGTTTTCTGGTATCATAGACAGTCAGAGAAGGCGAGGCGATGAACGTGGACAGGGCCGCGGCGCTTCAGGCGTACATCCGGGCGATACTCCCCGAGCGGGAGGACGCCCTGTATCAGCGCGCCCTGGGCAAGGCGCGGGCGATACTCTCCGGCATGAAGCCGGAGGAGGCGGAGGCATACCTTGCGGGCAAGGCCTTCGCCAACACGCTGTACCACGTGCGCCGCGCGGACGAATGCTATCAGGCGCTTCTGAAGGGCGAGCTGGCCATGGATTACCACCGGGCCGAGTTCGAGCGGCTCGAACCGCTGATCTCGGAGGCGCTGGAGCAGGGCGAAAAGATCGACCTGGACCTTATGCGCAGCGTCGAGCGCAGCCGGGTGCCGATGAAAAAGGCACAGGCCGCGCTGAAGCTGCTGGAGGGGCCGGTGCCAAAGTGCGTGCTGGACGCCGCGGCGAAGCGCCTGGCGGACGAGGCGGAACAGAAGGTGGAGCGCTACCTGCGCAGGGGCGACCTGACCCGCGCCGTGCCGGACGGGCCGGGGCGGGTGGTGGACCGGCTGACGCAAACCACCTTTTCAAAGGGCGTGCCGGACGGCGCGGTGGAGCGGGCCTTTCACCCCAGGTCCTTAAGCGGCGCGCTGCGCTCGGCGCTGTACCGGGAGTGCCCGGAGCTGGCGGCCTGCGGCAATGTGCGCGCGAAGGACGGGGAGGCGGTATCCCAGCGGGTGAACCGGTTGCTGCGCAAGGCAAAGGGCAGCCTGTGCGACAGCGTGCGCGGCCGCTTTCCGGCCAAGCGCGTGCGGCGGCTGCTTACGCAGAACGGTGGCCTCAGACAGCTGCAGAAGCAGGCGGACGCGGTGAGCGCCCTGGAGAAGAATCTGCGCGCGGCGCTGCTGGACGCCGTCCCCGAGCACTACCGCGACCTGTACCCGCTGGCGCGGCAGCTGCGCCGAAAATTCATACTGCACCTGGGCCCCACCAATTCCGGCAAGACCTACGAGGGCGTCGAGCGGCTGCGCGGCGCGCGCAACGGCATCTATTTGGGCCCGCTGCGGCTGCTGGCGGCGGAGCAGTTCGAGACGCTGAACATGGACGACGTGCCCTGCTCGCTGGTGACCGGCGAGGAGCAGATCCGCGTGCCCGGCAGCCGGGTGCAGTCGTCGACGGTGGAGATGGCGGACCTGAAGACCCACTACGACGTGGCGGTGATCGACGAGTGCCAGATGATCGCCGACCGGGACCGGGGCGGCGCGTGGACCGCGGCGATACTGGGCCTGTGCGCGGACGAGATCCACGCCTGCGCGTCGCCGGACGCCGAGGGCCTGCTGACGCGCATCATACAGGAGTGCGGGGACGAACTGGAAATCGTGCGCCACAGGCGCATGACGCCGCTGGTGGCCGAGAAGGAGGGCTTTCAGTTCCCCGCCTCGGTGCGCCGCGGCGACGCGCTGATCGTGTTCTCCAAGGCCCGGGTGCACGCGGTGGCCGCCGAGCTGAAGCGCAAGGGCTTTCGGGTGTCGCTGATCTACGGCGCGCTGCCGCCGGACGTGCGGCGGGACCAGGCGAGCCGCTTTCTGGAGGGCGACACCGACGTGGCCGTGTCCACCGACGCCATCGCCATGGGCATGAACCTGCCCATCGAGCGGGTGGTGTTTCTGGAATCGGAGAAGTACGACGGGGACATTACCCGCCCGCTGACCGACGCCGAGATCAAGCAGATCGCGGGCCGGGCCGGGCGCTATGGGCTGTACGACGTGGGCTACGTGAACGCCTTCGGCTTCAAGGGCATGGTGGCCCAGGCGCTGAACAAGCCGCTGTACCCGCTGACGGAGGCGGTCATAGCGTTTCCGGAATCGCTGCTGGGCCTGCCGCTGCCGCTGACGCAGATCATCAACCAGTGGCTGGCCATGAAGGACAAGGGATGCTTCTCGAAGGCCTCCGCCGTGCGCATGGCCGCGCTGGCCGCGATGCTGGAGACGAAGAACACCGACAAGCGGCTGCTGTACCGGTTCATTTGCATCCCCTTCGACGAGACCGACCCGGACCTGCTGGCGCGCTGGCGGGCCATGTACCACGCGGAGTGCAACCATGAACACATCGACGTGCTGCCGGAGGTCCCAACGCTTCTGGACCCGGACAGCTGCGTCATACAGATGCTGGACGGCCTGGAGGCCGACTATCGCCGCTGCGACCTGTACTACAACTACGCCCGGCTGTTTCTGGAGCAGCCGGACGCGGTCCTGGAGGAGATCCAGCGGCGCAAGTCCGTGATCTCCGAGGGCATCATCCATATCCTCTCCACCCAAAAGCTCCAGCAGCGCGCCTGCCGCGTCTGCGGCGCGCCCCTCCCCTGGAACTGGCCCTACAGCATGTGCGACGGGTGCTTCAGAAGGCAGAAGGTTTCGCATCGGAGGCGTCATTGACATACGTTTCGTATAGCCTTCTCAGCCTCCCCGCGGCGGCTTTTATATCGTAGCCGGCTTCGGCGATGGCTTTCGCGGCCCTTGCGCTGGCTTGGGTGCGGTCATCTGCGATCGTGGCCCGGGCCAGCGCGTCGGCCCAGGCGGTCTCGTCCAGCGGCAGGTAGCGCAGCAGGCCGGTCAGCTGGGCCTCATCGGTCACCTTGTCCGAGACCAGCGCGTTCAGGCCGTTGGCCTGCCACTCGATCAGCACGTTGGGAAGCCCCTCGTACAGCGAGGGCAGCGCCATTGCGTCCATCGCGGAAAGCAGCCGCGGGATGTCCTGCCGGACGCCCAGGAACAGCACGGCGTCTGAAAGGCCCTTTGATTTCACCTGCGCACGCACGTCCGGCTGCAGCGGGCCGTCGCCGGCCAGCACGAGCCTCAGCCTGGGGTTCACGGCGTGGGCCTTCGCGAAGGCTTCTATGAGGAAGCGGTGGTTCTTCTGTTCGTTGAACAGGCCCACGTGGCCCACGGCCACGCAGCCGTCGAGGCCCAGCTTTTCGCGGTAGACGCGGCGGGTGTCGGCGTCAAAGGCGTATTGCGCCGCGTCAATGCCGTTTTTCAGCACCTCAAAGGGCCGGTCGCGAAACAGCCATCGCCCGGCGGCCTCGCCGCAGGCGAAGCCGTGGGTGTACAGGCGCTCAAACAGCGGCCGCAGCAGCCGGTTCGCCCGCGGGGCGGTGCAGGTGGTGTTGTGGCTGTGGGGGCAGCGCACCTTCGCGCCGCCCAGCCAGGCCGCCAGCAGCTCCACCGCCAGCGTGCAGCTGTTGCCGTGGGCGTGGACCACCTGATAGCCGTTCTTGCGGATCAGCCGCGCCAGCTTCCACACGTAGCGCAGCGGGCGGCGGTTGCGGCCGGGGATGACGTACAGCTTTGAGCCGAAGCTGTTGATGCGCTCGCGCAGCGCCGGCTCCACGTCGTTTATGGCCACAAAGTCGATGCGCATGCCCGTGCGGTCCATGCCGCCGGTGTAGTTCAGCATCACCATCGTGATGCCGGCGCGGGTCATCGGCACGGTGTCGACCATCAATACCTTCATATCGCTTCACATCCCTCGTATGAAACCATACTACCGCGTTTTGCCGGAAAAGTCAATCAGGGCTTCCGCCCCGTCCCTTTACCGGATCGCCCCAGACAATTTACTTGACAATCGGGCTGGGCCGTATATAATTAGCTTGTCTAACTAATTAACGAGCGTGACTTCCGTGAACCGGGGAGGGTCGTACCGTGGACGCGCTGGGCAATGAACTGAGCCGGCTGCTGGTGGATACCTACCGGGCGGCGGGCAAGATCGAGCAGATCATGCTGGAGGACCTGTCGGACGGCAAGCTGAGCCTGTCGGAGATGCGGGCCATCGAGTGCGTGGGCGGCGGACGGCTGAAGGGCCGGACGGTCACCCAGATCTCCCAGGAGCTGGACATCACGCTGCCGTCTGTGACCTCGATGGTCAAGCGGCTGGAGCAGAAGGGCTACGCGACCCGACAGCGCGTGGCCGCGGACGGCCGGCAGGTGATCGTGAAGCTCACCGACGCGGGCATGCACGCCTACATCGGCTACCTGTACGCCCAGCGCAAGATGATCAACGCCGTGCGCGTCAGCGTGCAGGACGAGGACGTGGCCGTGCTGCTGCGCTCGCTGAAGGCCCTGAACGGCTTCTTCAGCCAGAAGATGGAGGAGCTGAAATAGGGAGTAGGGAGTAGGGAACAGGGAACAGGGAACAGGAGGCATATACCTTGAAAATATTGGGGACCGGCAGCGCGCTGCCGGGGAAGGTGGTTTCAAACGACGACCTGACCGCTTTTTTGGACACCAACGACGAGTGGATCTCCACCCGCACCGGCATCAGGGAGCGCCGGGTGCTGACGGTGGAGACGCTGCAGTCGCTGGCGGAGCAGGCGGGCAAGCGGGCGCTTGAGGACGCGGGCGTCGCGCCGGAGGAGATCGACTTCGTGCTGGTCTCCACCGTCCAGGCGGAGACGCTGAGCCCGGCGCTGGCCTGCGACATACAGCCCGCGCTGGGGCTGAAGTGCATGGGCATGGACCTGAACGCCGGGTGCACGGGCTTCATCGCCGCGCTGTCGGTGGCGGAGGGCCTGATGGCGGCGGGGCGCGCCCGCAAGGTGCTGGTCATCAGTGCCGAGGCGCTTTCCCGCTTTGCCGACTGGACCGACCGGAGCACCTGCGTGCTGTTCGGCGACGCCGCCGGCGCGGCGGTGGTGGGCGAGGGAGAGGGCCTTCTGGACATCCGCTTTGAGAGCGAGCCCCGCCGCGAGGTGCTGTACGCCGACACCCCGCCGGGCAACAGCCCCTTCGCCGTGGACCCCAGGCCCGCCTGCTATTTGAAAATGCAGGGGCAGGAGGTCTACAAGTTCGCGGTGTCCCATTCGCTGAAGGACATTCGCGCCATGCTTGAGGCGCACGAACTGGCCCCGGAGGACGTGGATTTCTACGTGCTGCACCAGGCCAACATGCGCATATTGGAGGGCGTGCGCGGCCGCCTGAAGGTGGACGAGGCGCGCTTCCCCCACAACATCGAGCGCACGGGCAACACGTCCTCGGCCACCGTTCCGGTGCTGCTGGACGAGCTGAACCGCGCGGGAAAACTGAAACCGGGCTGCCGCGTGATCCTGAACGCCTTCGGCGCGGGATTGTGCACGGGTACGGCGCTGATCCGCTGGTGATCGCGCCCGCGGCATGACACATACAGACTATTATTCAGGAGGAAATCATCATGAACGAAGTATTCCAGAAGATCGTGGACACCATCGTGGACGCCAAGGGCATCGACGCCGCTTCCATCACCCCCGAGAGCAACTTCAAGGACCTGAACGTGGATTCCCTGGACATCGCCGAGATGGTCATGACGCTCGAGGACGAGTTCGGCATCACCATCGAGCTGGAGGAGGGCGTGGCCACCGTGCAGGACCTGGTGAACCTGATCGAGAGGATCAAGGGCTGATGCTGCGCTCACGAGTGTGCGACGCCATCGGCATACGCTATCCGATCTTCCAGGGCGGCATGGCCTGGGTCTCGGACGCGAAGCTGGCGGCGGCGGTGTCGAACGCGGGCGGGCTGGGCATCATCTCGGCCATGAACGCGGATGAGCACTACGTGCGCGACCAGATCCGCCTGTGCCGGGAGCTGACCGACGCGCCCTTCGGCGTGAACATCATGCTGATGAGCCCCCACGTGGCCGCCGTGGCGCAGCTGGTGGTCGAGGAGAAGGTGCCGGTGGTCACCACCGGCGCGGGCCTGCCCGGCAAGTACATGCCCGCCTGGATCGAGGCCGGCATCAAGGTGGTGCCGGTGGTGCCCTCCGTGGCCATCGCCCGCCGCGTGGCGCGCGAAGGCGCGGTGGCCGTGATCGCCGAGGGCACGGAGTCCGGCGGCCACATCGGCGAGCTGACCACCATGGCGCTGGTGCCCCAGGTGGCGGACGCGGTGCAGATTCCCGTGCTGGCCGCCGGCGGCATCGCCGACGGGCGCGGCATGGCCGCGGCGTTCATGCTTGGCGCCGAGGGCGTGCAGTGCGGCACCCGGTTCCTGTCGGCCTGCGAATGCGGCATCCACGAGAACTACAAGCAGAAGGTCATTGGCGCGAGGGACATCGACACCCAGGTGACCGGCCGCCGGCTGGGCCACCCGGTGCGCGCCCTGCGCAATCCCTTTGTGAACCGCTTCGCCGAGATGGAGCGGGATCCCTCGGTCACCGAGGAGCAGCTCGCCGCCTTCGGCACCGGCGCGGTGCGCAAAGCCGCCGTGGAGGGCGATGTGCAGAACGGCAGCTTCCTGGCCGGCCAGATCGCCGCGCTGGTGAAGAAGGAGCAGCCCGCCAGGGAGATCGTTGAAGAGATGATGGGCGAATGCGAAGCACTGCTGAACCATTCAGCGGACAGGGTCCGCTGAATGGAAAACATAACTTGAAAGGATAGTATTATGTTGCAAGGAAAAGTGGCCCTCGTGACCGGCGGGGCGCGGGGGATCGGCAAGGCCATCGCGCTGAAGCTGGCGAGCCTGGGCGCGGACGTGGCGATACTGGACGCGGGCGATCCGGCGCTGTCGGAGGCGACCGCCGGTGAGGTGCGCGCGCTGGGCGTGAAGGCCTTCGCGGCGCGGTGCGACATCACCGATTTCGATCAGGTGACGGAGGCCGTCGCCAAGGTCAAGGAAGCGCTGGGCGGCGTGGACATACTGGTGAACAACGCGGGCATCACCCGCGACAAGCTGGCCCTGCGCATGACGCCGGAGGACTTCGACGCGGTGCTGTCGGTGAACCTGAAGGGCACCTTTTTGATGATCAAGGCGCTGTACGCCGACTTCATGAAGAAGCGCGCCGGGCGCATCGTGAACATCGCCTCCATCTCGGGGCTGATGGGCAACGCCGGCCAGGCGAACTACTCCGCCTCCAAGGCGGGCGTGGTGGGCCTGACCAAGACCATCGCCCGGGAGCTGGCCGCCCGCAACGTGACCTGCAACGCCGTGGCGCCGGGCTTCATCGAGACGCCCATGACCGCGAATATGAACCAGGACGCGCTGCAGGAGGCCTGCAAGGCCATACCGCTGCGCCGCATGGGCAAGCCCGAGGACGTGGCCGAGGCGGTGGCGTTCCTGGCCGGCGACGGCGCGGCCTACATCACCGGCAGCGTCATCAATGTGGACGGCGGATTCTTTATGAGGTAGTCAATGATGAATCAACGTGTAGTTATTACAGGCGCGGGCGTCGTTTCCCCGGTGGGCATCGGGGTGGAGACGTTCTTCGACAATCTGACCAAGGGCGTGTGCGGCGTGGGGCCGATCACGCGCTTTGATACCCGCGAATACAAGGTCAAGCTGGCCGCCGAGGTGAAGGACTTCGACCCCGAGGCGGCGGGCATCGACCGGGCCCAGGCCAAGCGCAGCGACCTGTTCGCCCAGTACGCGATGGCGGCGGCCATGCAGGCCGTTTCGGACAGCGGCATCGAGGGCAGCGTGGCCCCGGAGCGCTTCGGCGTGTACGTGGGCAGCGGCATCGGCGGCATGCAGACCTTCGTCCAGGAGACGGAGAAGCTGCTGAACCGCGGGCCAAGCCGGGTGTCGCCGTTCTTCGTGCCGATGATGATCGGCAACATGGCGGCGGGCAACATCGCCATACGCTTCAACGCCCAGGGGCCCTGCCTGCCCGTGGTGACGGCCTGCGCCACCAGCAGCCACGCCATCGGCGAGGCGTTCCGCGCCATACGCTTCGGCTATGCCGACGCCATCATCGCCGGCGGCGCGGAGGCCACCGTGATCCCGCTGGCCGTGGCGGGCTTTGCCAACATGAAGGCCCTCAGCGAGAGCGAGGACCCGGCGGCGGCGTCCCTGCCCTTCGACGCCCGGCGCGGCGGCTTTGTGATCGGCGAGGGCTCCGGCATCGTGGTGCTGGAGGCCTACGAACACGCCCTGGCCCGCGGCGCGAAGATCTACGCCGAGGTCTGCGGTTACGGCAACACCTGCGACGCCTACCACATCACCGCCCCCCACCCGGAGGCCACCGGCGCGGCCAACGCGTTCCGGCTGGCGCTTCAGGAGGCCGGCTGGCAGGGCGAGAAGCTGTACATCAACGCCCACGGCACCGGCACGTCGATGAACGACAAGGTGGAGACCCTGGCCATCAAGAAGGCGCTGGGGGAGGACGCGGCCCGCGCGGCGCTGATCAGCTCCACCAAGTCCATGACCGGCCACATGCTGGGCGCGGCGGGCGCGGTGGAGGCCATCGCCTGCGCCATGGCGCTGAAGCACGGCGTGGTGCCGCCCACGGTGCACCTGAACGTGCCTGACCCGGAGTGCGACCTCAACTACGTGCCCAATGAGGCCGTGAAGGCCGACATAAAAATGGCCCTGTCCTCGTCGCTGGGGTTCGGGGGTCACAACGCGGTGCTGGCGATGAAGAAGGTGTTGTAATATGGCCAACGAGAGACTCAACCGAGAACAGATTGCTCAGATACTGCCGCATCGCGACGACATGGCGCTGCTGGACGAGGCGGCGCTGCTGGAGGACGGCACGGCCGAGGGCGTGTACCGCGTGCGGGGCGACGAGTTCTTCCTGCGGGGCCACTTCCCCGGCAACCCCGTGGTGCCCGGCGTGATCCAGTGCGAGATCATCGCCCAGGCCTCCTGCATGCTGATGAAGGACGCCATCCCCGGCGGCACGCCCTACTACGCGGGCATCAACAGCGTGCGCTTCCGCCGCCCGGTGCGCCCCGGCGACACCATCACCGTGCACAGCGCGCTCGTGCGCAGCAAGGGCGCGCTGTACGTGGTGAAGGGCGAGGCCAAGGTGGACGGACAGGTGTGCGCGTCCGGTGAGTTTATGTTTATGATTGCGAAGTAATGTTTGGGTTGGGAATGAGGAATGAGGAATTAGGAATGAGGAATTGCGGTGCAAATCCCTGACAGGATTTGTTCGATTCAATGGCGGAATGCCGGCAAACCGAGCTTCCCCATCCGCAGATGGGGAAGTACCCGCGAAGCGGGGGATAGGGCGCTTCTGCATCGCGCAGACGGACAACGGTCCGGATAAGTCCCCTATCGGCCCTTCGGGCCACTTCCCCGTTGCGACGGGGAAGCAAGGGAAGGCGTAGAACGGCATTTGTGCAGAGCAAACCGAGCTTCCCCATCCGCAGATGGGGAAGTACCCGCGAAGCGGGGGATAGGGCGCTTCTNNNNGCAAACGGACAACGGTCCGGATAAGTCCCCTATCGGCCCTTCGGGCCACTTCCCCGTTGCGACGGGGAAGCAGAGATTGGCGCAGCGAGGCAATTGTGCTCCTATCTCCTCACTCCCCACGCAAGTTCCAAAATCCGAAAAGGGGCTGTTGCAATCCCGTGCAACAGCCCCTTTCGCGTCTCCGCGTTTACAGCCGCGCCCGCACCTGGGCGATGTAATCCCCGTCGATCACGTCGTAGCGATCCTCGGGCGGGTACAGGGCGCCGCCGAAGAAGATGTCCGGGTTACCGGCGGTGGAGGCGTCCGGGCGCTGGCGGAAGCGGGCCACGTGGATCTGGTCGCAGCCGGTGGCCACAACGATCTTCTCCACGTTCTTCAGGTTCACGCCCGCGCCGGGCATGATCTGGATCGCCCCCTGGGCGAAGTCCATCATCTCTCGGATGGTGTCCACGCCGTAGTACACGTCGGGGGCCAGGCCGCTGGTCAGCACCCGGTCGATGCCGATCTCGATCAGCTGGTCCAGCAGCGCCTTCCAGTCCGAGCACACGTCGATGGCCCGGTGGAACACCTTGGTCTTATTGCCGGCGATGCGGGCCAGCTCCCTCGTGCGCTCTGCGTCCAGCGCGCCCTCCGGCGTCAGAAAGCCGAACACCAGGCCGTCGCTGCCGTTCTCCAGCAGCGCCTCGGCGTCGGCCAGGGCCGTGGCGTACTCCGCCTCGGTGTAGCAGAAGCCGGCCTGGCGCGGGCGCACCATGGTCATGACGGGCAGGTGGGACAGCCGCTTGGCCGCGATCAGTTCGCCGATGGAGGGGGTCAGGCCGCCGAACATCAGGCAGGAATTCAGCTCCACCCGGTCCGCGCCGCCCCGCTCGGCCTCCAGCACGTCGTCCACGCTGCCGCAGCAGACCTCAAGCAGGTATTTGCTCATGGCTTCCTCCAAAGCTCGTTCCAGTATTCCTCGATGGTCCGATCGCTGGAGAACTTGCCCGCGCCGGCGATGTTGTATAGGCACATCTTCGCGAAGGCGACCTCGTCTTCGGTGGCGCGGATGGCCCGCAGCTTGGCGGCCTTGTAGGATTCGTAGTCCTTCAGCAGGAAGTAGTGGTCCGGCTTGTGCCAGCTGGCCCCCTCCAGCAGGGACTTCTTCAGCTCGACGAGCTCGCCCTCGTTCATGGGCGCGTCGGCGGGCTCGAACGTGCCGTCGCCCAGCGCGTCGACGGCCTTCTTCAAACCGGGGTCGGCTTCGTAGATCGGAACCGGGTCGTAGGTGTCCTTGATGGCGTTCAGCTCGTCCACCGTCGCGCCGAACACGAAGTTGTTCGCCTCGCCGGCCTGCTCGACGATCTCGATGTTCGCGCCGTCGTAGGTGCCCAGCGTGACCGCGCCGTTCAGCATCAGCTTCATGTTGCCGGTGCCGCTGGCCTCGGTGCCCGCGGGGGAGATCTGCTCGGAGATGTCCGCCGCCGGGATGATGTGCTCGGCGTAGGAGCAGTTGTAGTTCTGCACGAACACCACGCGCAGCCTGTCGCTGACCTCCGGGTCGGCGTTGACCACCTGGGCGATGTGGTTGATGAAGCGTATGATGGCCTTGGCCCTGGCGTAGCCGGGGGCGCTCTTCGCGCCGAATATGAAGGCCGTGGCGGGGAAGTCGGTCAGCGTGCCGTCCTTCAGGCCGTAGTAGATGTCCAGGATCGACAGCGCGTTCAGCAGCTGGCGCTTGTACTCGTGCAGCCGCTTCACCTGCACGTCGAACACAAAGTGCGGCGGGATCTCCACGCCCTCGCGCTCCAGGATCAGCTGGGCCAGCTGGCGCTTCTTCTCGGCCTTCACCTCGATGAACTTTTTGGCCAGATCGTCGTCGATCAGCGCTTTCAGGTCATCCAGCGCGTACAGGTCGGTCAGGAAGCTGTCGCCGCCCAGCGCGCCCTTTAACAGCGCCGTCAGCTCCGGGTTGCACAGGCCCAGCCAGCGCCGCTGGGTGATGCCGTTGGTCTTGTTGTTGAAGCGCTCCGGATACAGCGCGTACCACTCGCGGAACACGTCGTCCTTCAGGATCTGGCTGTGGATGGCGGCCACGCCGTTGACGAAGCTGGAGCCGTAGACGGCGAGATTCGCCATGTGCACCCGCTTGTTCTCGTCGATGATGGCGTAGGGGGCCGCGTCCTCGACGCCGGCCTTCTTCAGGTCGCGGTCCAGGCGGGTCTGTATGCGCCGTATGATCTGCACAAGCTTCGGCGACAGCTCGCTCATCAGCTTCATGTCCCAGCACTCCAGCGCCTCGCGCATGACGGTGTGGTTCGTGTAGCGGAAGGTCTTGCGGGCGATGCCGAAGGCCTTGTTGAAGGTCATGCCCTCGTTCATCAGCAGGCGGATCAGCTCCGGGATCGCCATCGTGGGGTGGGTGTCGTTCAGCTGTATGGCGTGGAGCTCGGCAAAGCGCGACAGGTCGTCCCCGTGGCGCTGGCGATAGGCGTTGAGCATGTCCTGCAGCGACGCGCTGACCAGCACGTACTGCTGCCTGAGGCGCATCAGCTTGCCGGCCTTCTTGGTGTCGTTGGGGTACAGCACCTTCGTGATGTCCTCCGCGCCGTTCTTGTCCTTGCAGGCGGCGGCGTAGTTCTGGGTGTTGAACAGGTCGAAGTCGAACTCGTTCACGCTCTCGCACTGCCACAGGCGCAGCGTGCCGATGCTCTTCCTCTGATAGCCGATGACGGGCATGTCGTAGGGCACGGCCCACACGTTGAGGCCCTTCATCTCCACCAGCTGGGCCAGGTCGTCCCGGCGCACGCTCCAGGGGTCGCCGAACAGGGTCCAGTCGTCCGGGTCCTCGCACTGGGCGCCGTTCTCGTCGAAGCTCTGCCTGAACAAGCCGTAGCGGTAGCGCAGGCCGTAGCCGTCCAGCGGGATGTCGTGGGTGGCGGCGCTGTCCAGGAAGCAGGCGGCCAGCCGGCCCAGCCCGCCGTTGCCCAGCGCGGCGTCCTCGATGTCCTCCAGATCCGCAAGGTCGATGCCCTTCTGCGCGGCGGCGGCCTTCACCTGGTCCAGCACGCCCATGCAGTACAGGTTGTTGTACACCAGGCGGCCCATCAGGTACTCGGCGGACAGATAGGCGGCGCGTCGGCCGTCCAGGTGCGCCTCATAGTCGTCGGTCCACTGAGGCGCGATGTCCAGCATCGCGGCCTTGGCCACGGCGTCGTGCAGTTGCACGGTGCTGGCTTCCTCCAGCGGGCGATGGGCGTTCATCATGGACTGGGCCTCCGCCAGCTCGATCAGCGCCGCGCCGGAGGCCGCCGGCATCATGCCGCGGCCCGTCTGCCGGTTCAGGCGGCGGACGCGGCGGGCGATGGGAGCCAGGTCCGTGGGCTGCATGCGCCACAGCCAGTTGCCGCCCACCGTGCCGGGGAAGTTCATGCGCGCCTCGCTGCCCAGGCCCAGCCAGTCCTGCATGGGCACGATGACGGTGTCGGCCACCGACTCAAAGGCGGCGCGGATGATGTAGGGCAGCACGTTCTGCTCGTCCTCGGGCATGCCCAGCAGGGCGCGGGCGCGGGCCTTCGTCTCGTCGGAGGCGCCGTCCCACCAGCCCTGGGTGGTGTTGTTGTCGTGGGTGCCGGTGTAGACGATGCAGTTGGGAATGTGGTGCTTCGGCAGGTCCGGGTTCTCGTCGCTGTCAAAGGCGAACTGCATCACCTTCATGCCCGGATAGCCGCAGAAGGCCAGGAGCCTGCGCACCTTGGCGCTGACCACGCCCAAATCCTCGGCCACGATGTTCAGGCCGGGCAGCTCCCGGCGGATGCGGTTGAACAGCCGGCGGCCTGGGCCGGGCTCGTACTTGCCCACCCGGGCCGTGGGCTCCTCGGCGGGGATGGCGTAGTAGTTGGCAAAGCCGATGAAGTGGTCGATGCGCAAAATGTCGAACATGTCGCCCAGCGCGCGCAGGCGGGCGATCCACCAGGCGTAGCCGGTCTCGGCGTGCTTCTTCCAGGCGTACAGCGGGTTGCCCCAGCGCTGGCCGTCCTTCTGGAAGTAGTCCGGCGGCACGCCCGCGATGCGGATGGGCCTGCAGTCCTCGTCCAGCTCGAACATGTCCGGGTTCATCCAAACGTCGCAGGAATCCTCGGCCACGTAGATGGGCATGTCGCCCATCAGCCTCACGCCGTTGGCGCGGGCGTAGTCGTGCAGCTTCTCCCACTGGCGGAAGAACAGGTACTGCTCGAAGATGTAGTAGTCCACCTCGCCGGCCAGCTGCTTCGCGTACTTTTCGACGGCCTTCGGCTTGCGCAGGCGGATGTCCTGATCCGGCCACTGCATCCAGGAGACGTGGTCGAACCCGGCCTTCACGGCGCAGAACAGCGCGTAGTCCCGCACCCAGGGGCGGGCCGCTTCAAACGCGGCGATATCGTCCGTTAGCTTCTCGCGGCTGGCCCCGAAGGCCTTGCGCAGAAGCGCGGACTTCTGGGCCTTCACGGCCTCAAAATCCACGTTCGGCAGGCTCTCCAGCGGCTGGTAGCTGCCCTCGGGGAGGATGCCCTCTTCCTCCAGCAGGTCAAAGTCGATCATCAGCGGGTTGCCCGCGAAGGTGGAGGTGCTCTGGTACGGCGACTCCGCGTAGCCGGTCGGGCCGATGGGCAGCATCTGCCAGACGGTCATGCCCGAGGCGCGCACGAAGTCCACAAAGTCGTAGGCCGCCCGGCCCAGGGTGCCGATGCCGCCCCGGGAGGGCAGGGAGGTGATGTGCAACAGTATGCCGCTCTGTCTCATGTGTTTCACTCCTTAGAATTGTATGGTCACGGGCGCTTCGGTGAAGCTGGAGAAGGTGGCCGTGGCGTCGGTGAAGTACAGCACCTCGGTGTTGTCGTCCTCGGCGGAATACATGGCCTTCAGCTGGGGGTAGCTGTCCAGCATGTGGCGCTTGGCCTCCACCCGGTCGTCGCGCACCAGCCTGCCGGCCACGCGCAGCCACTTGCCGCCCGCGAAGGCGCAAAGCTCCACCTTCGGGTTGGCCTGGATCTGTTTGGACACGTCCTTGGACTTGCCGGTCTGTATGTACAGCCGGTCCTCGAAGATGTCCACGGTGCCGAAGGGCCGCACCCGGGGCTGATCGCCGTCGACGGTGGCCAGGTAGTAGGTGCCGCACTGCTTCAGAAAATCATAGACCTCGCGCATGATGATGTCCTCCCTTGTGTGTTATTTGTGCTGTGGCAATTATACGCTCTTTGGCGCCGTTTGTAAATATCAGGCGCGCTCAATTTTATGATAGGCCCTCCGGCCGAGGGCGAAGGCCGTCCAGGCGGCGGCGGAGGCCGCGGCGGTCAGAAGGGGCTCGCTCCAGCCCTCCGCCCACTGGCCGGAGACCGTCAGGAACACGGCGCAGCCGACGGCCCCGGCGCAGGAGAGCACGCCGCAGCCCAGCGCCGCGCGGACCACCCGGCCCGGGCCGTTCTCCTTCTGCACGACGGTCATGCGCCCGGGCGACGCCGCCAGCGCCACAAGCCCGAACACCAGATAGGCCCCCGGCAGCAGCGCCGCGATGACGGGCACCAGCGCGTACACGCAATGGCTGGTCGCGCGCCCCATGAAGAGGTAGATAAGCGCCCCCAGCCAGAAGAGGGCGGCGCACAGCCCCGCGGTCGCCGTCAGCTTCCGCTTTTCCCCCTGCGCAAAGCGGTAGTATTCCCCGCTGTACTCCGCCCGCTCCCGGGCCCGCCCCGTGCGCGGGTCCACATCGGTGACGATCCGAAAGTGCTTTTTGTATCTGCGTTCCTTCATTCATCTCACGCTCCGCCCAAAGTATACCACACCCGCGCGGGAAATGGAAGCCGTCCCTGTACCCTGTTCCCTGTTCCCTGTTCCCTGTACCCTGTTCCCTGTACCCTGTTCCCTGTTGCCTAAACCCCGAACATTCCCCCCAACAATTGTAAAAAAATAAGCCTTCTTACATACTTCAGTCAAAATGAAAGCAATTATACTTGTTTTTTGCGTTGACATTTGTCAAAAACTGCGGTATAGTTTAATAGAATACCTTTGCATGCGCGCAAAGGAAAACAAGGAGGTAGACCTTAGATGAAGAAGCTTTTGGCGATGCTGCTTGCGGCCCTCATGCTCTTTAGCGTGATCGGCGCGGTGGCGGAAGAGACCGCGGATCAGGGCACGCCCCTGGTCGTGGCCATTTCGACCCTGTCCGAGAAGTTCTCTCCCTTCTTTGCCGACACCGCCTACGATCAGGACGTTGTCAACCTGACCCAGGCGAGCATGATGACCACCGACCGCACCGGCGGCATCATCTACAACGGCATCGAGGGTGAGACCCATCCCTACAACGGGACGGACTACACCTACTACGGCACCGGTGACCTGACCGTCAACTACGACAAGGACACCGATATCACCACCTACGGCTACAAGATGCGCGAGGGCCTGAAGTTCTCCGACGGCGAGCCCATGACCATCGACGACGTCATCTTCAATTACTACGTGTTCCTGGATCCCGCCTACAACGGCTCCACCACGCTGAACAGCTACAACATCGTGGGCCTGCAGGCGTACCGCACTCAGATCCCCGAGGCGAACCTGGACGACGTGAACGCCGTGGTCGACGCCGTGAAGGCCGCCGGCTTCGGCTATGAAGTCAAGGAAGGCGACGCCTTCTCCGCCGCGGCCTACGACGCCTACTACGGCAAGGTGGGCGAGCTGTGGAAGAACGACGTGCAGGGCATCGTGGACAGCGTCTTCGAGAACTACGCCGCCGATTACGCCGAGGCCATGATCGGCAAGACCTACGACGAGGTCGCCGCGGACGAGGGCCTGAAGGTGGCCCTGGGCACCGCGCTGTGGGGCTTCGGCGGCTATGCCGACGGCGTGCTGACAACTGAGGCCGGCACCCAGTTCAACATCGCCGAGGGTCAGTATCCCACCATTGATGACCTGCTGGACGCCGCCAAGGCCAAGTACGCCGGCGACTTCGAGGCCTATCTGGCCGCGGGCGAGTCCGCCACCGGCACCACCGCCGACGAGGCGAACGCCGCCCTGTCCGCGCAGGTCGCCGCCGACCTGGGCGTGGATACCTCCGCTGGCGTGCCCAACATCGCGGGTATCAAGCGCGTGGACGACTACACCGTCGAGGTGCAGGTGAAGGGCTTCGAGGCCCCCGCCGTCTACAGCATCCTGGGCCTGAACATCGCCCCGATGCACTACTACGGCGATCCCGAGCAGTACGACTATGAGAACAACAAGTTCGGCCATCCCTTCGGCGACCTGAGCCTGGTGCAGGACAAGATCGCTCAGCCCATGGGCGCCGGCCCCTACAAGTTCATCAAGTACGAGAACCGCGTGGTTTACTACGAGGCGAACGAGAACTACTACCTGGGCGAGCCCAACATCAAGACCTTCCAGTACAAGGAGACCAACGCCGCTGAGGTGGCCACCGCTGTGCAGACCGGCACCGCCGACGGCGGCGAGATGAGCGGCACCAAGGCCAACTTCGAGATGCTGCGCTCCTTCAACGACAACGGCGAGCTGACCGGCAACGTCGTGACCACCTACTCCGTCGCCAACCTGGGCTACGGCTACATCGGCATGAACGCCGACACCATGAACGTGGCGGGCGAGCCCGGCAGCGAAGCCTCCAAGAACCTGCGCAAGGGCTTTGCCACCATCCTGGCCGTGTACCGCGACACCGCGTTTGACAGCTACTACGGCGACGCGGCTGCCGTCATCAACTATCCCATCTCCACCACCTCCTGGGCGGCCCCGCAGGCCACCGACGAGGGCTACAAGGTGGCCTTCTCCGTGGACGTGGACGGCAACGACATCTACACCGCCGAGATGACCCAGGAAGAGAAGTACGACGCCGCGCTGCAGGCCGCCATCGGCTTCTTCAAGGCCGCGGGCTACACCTTCGACGAGGCGACCGGCAAGTTCACCGAGGCTCCCGAGGGCGCTTCCCTGTCCTATGAGGCGATCATCCCCGGCGACGGCACCGGCGACCATCCTTCCTTCGCCATCCTGACTGACGCCAAGGCGGCGCTGGAGAAGATCGGCATCGAGCTGAAGATCAACGACCCGGCCGATTCCAACGTGCTGTGGGACGCTCTGGACGCCGGCACCCAGAACATGTGGTGCGCCGCGTGGGGCGCCACCATCGACCCCGACATGTATCAGGTGTATCACTCCTCCAACATCGTCGGCCTGGGCGGCTCCGATTCCAACCACTACCACATCCAGTCTCCGGAGCTGGACCAGCTGATCGTGGACGCCCGTCAGTCTGACGACCAGGGCTACCGCAAGCAGGTCTACAAGGCCGCGCTGGACGAGATCGTCGACTGGGCGGTCGAGATTCCCGCGTATCAGCGACAGAACATCGTCATCGCCAGCACCGAGCGCGTGGACATCCCCACCGTGACGCCCGACGTCACCACCTACTGGGGCTGGCTGGCCGAGGTCCAGACCATGAAGATGGTCGAGGCCGCGAAGTAATATCCGCTTCGGTTCGGTTTGACCCATCAATCCGCCGCTTCCTCCCTCGCGGGAGGAAGCGGCTTTGGAAGTTTTTCCAACAATAATGAGGAATTAGGAATGAGGAATTAGGAATGAATGGCGCAGGGACACGCTTATCCCGAAGCCGTTTGTTCCGATTCCGATGAGAGAAATCCGACAGGATTTCAACCGCCATTCCTCATTCCTAATTCCTCATTCCTAATTTCATTTGCTGACTCAGGGGGGAACGACCTTGTGGAGATTCATCGTCCGGCGCACCGCGCTGGCACTCGTCATCATATTTTTCGGCGCGTTCATCATCTATGGGGTGATGCGCTGCCTGCCCACCAGCTTTGTGGAGAGCATGGCCCGGCAGAGGGCCGCGGCGTCCTCCACCACCGGCGGCAAGAGCTACCAGGAGTGGCTGGCGGAGCTGAATGAAGCCTACCACATGAACGACAATGTGGTCACGGGCTACCTCAACTGGCTGGGAGGCGTGCTGAAGGGCGACTTCGGCGTCAGCTGGAAGTACGGCATCCCCGTCACGCAGAAATTCAGCCAGGTCATCTGGTATTCGGTGGTGCTGAACACCATCACACTGATCCTGGAGGTATTGATCTGCATACCGCTCGGCATACAGGCCGCGCGGCACCAGTACAGCGGGTTCGACTACGGCATCACCGTGTTCGCCATGCTGTGCATATCGCTGCCGACCTTCTTCCTGGCAACGCTTCTGAAATTCGCATTTTCGGTCAAGCTGAACTGGTTTGACCTTTACGGCATAGTAGGCCGATATCACGAGCAGCTCTCCGCCTCCGGCAAGATCTGGGACATGGTCAGCCACATGGTGCTGCCCACCCTCACGCTGACGATGCTCAGCGTCGGCGGACTGACCCGCTACACCCGCACCAACATGCTGGAGGTGCTGAACGCCGACTACATCCGCACCGCCCGGGCCAAGGGCCTTTCGGAGCGGGTGGTCATCAACCGGCACGCCTTCCGCAACACGCTGATCCCGCTGGTCAGCTACATGAGCTATCTGGTGCCCGCCATGTTCTCGGGTTCGATGATCACCGAGACGCTGTACCAGATCCCGGGCATCGGCTACATCTCCTACGACGCCATGGTGGCGGGCGATCTGCCGTTTACGATGTTCTATTCGGTATTCCTGCTGTCGCTGACCCAGCTCAGCCTGATGCTGGCGGACATCATGTACGCGGTGGTCGACCCCCGCGTGCGTGTGAACTGACGCGGAAGGAGGCGATCTGAGATGAGCGAAAACAACAGAATCAACAACGATACCGAACAGCTCGCTCTGGACGACGGCCGCCGCGTGAAGGTGCTGTCGCCCGGCATGATGGTCTTCAAGCGCTTCATCCGCAACAAGCTGGCCATCGCGGGCATCATCATACTGGTGTTCATGTTCGCGTTCTCCTTCCTGGGCGGCGTGATCTCGCCCTACCGGCAGGATCAGGTGTTTTACAAGACCGACAGCGCCAACAAGGAATACGCCAGCGCCGTGGTGAACACCGAATTCCGCTTCCTGACCCCGGACGGCGCGCCGCTTTCGACGCTGGTGCGCGCCAACTTCAGCCGCGTGGTCAAGGACGCGGGGGAGGAGGGCGTGTCCTTCGAGGCCGACGGCACCATCTGGAGCGTAAAGCCCCTGGCCGAGAGCTTCTACGCCATCGGAACCGGGAAGCAGCTGGGCACCGTTACGGTGCTTGGCAAGATCGCGGACGTGAAGGCCGACCCCGGCGAGGAGATCTCCGACGCCGTGAAGGCCGCCGCGCTGAAGGCGGCCCAGTCCGGCGCGGAGTCGTTTGAGGCGGAAGGCCAGACGTACATGCTCACCCGGGGCAAGGCCAAGTCCTACACCCTGGCCACCGTGGCCGAGGCGGCGCTGGCCAGCCTTCTGAGCTACGACGTGTACGACAGCGCCGACGCCGAAGCCGTGGGCACCTACGCGTTCCGCCGCGCCGCCGAGCTGGCGCTGCGCGGGGGCGAGAAGCGCTTCGAGGCGGACGGCGCGGCCTACGCGCTGGACGGCGAGGGCGACAGCGGCGTGATCTGCCGCGAGGGCGAGGATGCGCCCATCGCCACGGTCAGCAACGTGATCGTCAACCCGGTGACCGCCGGCAACTTCCTGCCGATGACCTACAAGGCCGCCGTGGCCGAGGCCATCGACAACAAGCAGACCGCCTTTGAGTACGTGAACGAGGCGGGGGAGACCGAGAAGCACACGATCCGCATGCGCGGCAACAACTATATCGTGTACACCGAGCAGCAGACGTATCTGATCGACATGTACGCGGCCCCGAGCCTGAGCCACCCGCTGGGCACCGACGACCACGGCATGGACGTGCTGACGCGCCTGATGTACGGCGGCCGCATCTCGCTGATGGTGGGCTTTGTGGTCATGCTGCTGGAGAACCTGATCGGCATCATCGTGGGCGGCGTGTCTGGCTACTTCGGCGGCTGGACCGACACGCTGCTGATGCGCTTTGTGGACCTGTTCAACTCGATTCCCTACTACCCGATGATGATCATCGCCGGCGCCATCATGGACGCCTTCGAGGTGCCGCCCTACACGCGCATCTTCCTGCTGATGGCCATCATGGGCATCATGGGCTGGACCGGCGTGGCCCGCGTGGTGCGCGGCCAGATCCTGTCGCTGAGGGAGCAGGACTTCATGGTGGCCACCGAGGCCACCGGCATTCGCATCAGCCGGCGCATCTTCAAGCACCTGGTGCCCAACGTCATGCCCCTTCTGATCGTGCAGGCCACCATGGGCCTGGGCAGCATCATACTGGCGGAGGCCACGCTCAGCTACCTGGGCCTGGGCATCAAGTACCCGCTGGCCAGCTGGGGCTCCATCATCAACGCATCCAGCAACATCTACGTGATGACCAACTTCTGGTACATCTGGATTCCGGCCGGCGTGCTGATCGTGCTGACGGTGTTGGGCTTCAACTTCGTCGGCGACGGCCTGCGCGACGCCTTCGATCCCAAGATGAAGCGCTGACGGGAGGGCAGGAGCATGAGCAAGAAGAGCAACGAAACCAGTTATATCTCCGCCCGGGAATCCCGCCGGATCAGCCGCGAGAACCAGAAGATCACCCGCAGGCTGGACAAGCGCCTCTCCCGCAAGCACGTGCCGGAGGGCGAATACCTGACGCAGATGCGCGACACGGGCAACGTGGTGGAGTTCGACAATCTGCACACCTACTTCTTCACCGACGTGGGCACGGTCAAGGCCGTGGACGGCGTCACCTTCGAGGTGCCCGTGGGCAAGACCGTGGGCATCGTGGGCGAGTCCGGCTGCGGCAAGAGCGTGACCAGCCTGTCGCTGATGCAGCTGGTGCAGCGCCCCAACGGCCAGATCGTGGAGGGCGCCATCCGCCTGAACCTGGGCGACAAGGCCTACGACGTGGCGAAGATGCCCATCGAGGCCATGCAGAAGGTGCGCGGCAACGTGGTGTCCATGATCTTCCAGGAGCCGATGACGTCGCTGAACCCGGTGTTCCGCATCGGCTACCAGCTGGACGAGGTCATCGCGCTGCACAACCCCCACATGAGCAAGGAGGCCGTGAAGGCCCGCTCCATCGAGAGCATCAGGATGGTGGGCATCGCGGACGCCGAGGGCATCTACGAGCGCTACCCCCACGAGCTTTCCGGCGGCATGCGCCAGCGCATCGTCATCGCCATGGCCCTGGCCTGCAACCCGCGGCTGATCATCGCGGACGAGCCCACCACGGCGCTGGACGTGACGATACAGGCCCAGATCCTGGAGCTGCTGCGCAACCTGAAGAGCGAGATCAACGCCTCCATCATGCTGATCACCCACGACCTGGGCGTCATCGCCGAGATGGCGGACTACGTGGTGGTCATGTACGCGGGGCGCGTGGTGGAAAAGGGCCTGGCCAAAGAGGTGTTCCTGGACCCGCGCCACCCCTACACCATCGGCCTGATGGAGTCCAAGCCGGTCATCAACAAGACGGTGGAGCGGCTGTATTCGATCCCCGGCGCGGTGCCGAACCCGGTGAACATGCCGGACTACTGCTATTTCCGCGACCGCTGCGAAAAGTGCGTGGCGCGCTGCCAGGGCAAGTACCCGCCCGAGGTGCACGTCTCCGACACCCACATCGTCAGCTGCTGGCGCTATTTCGAAGAAGGAGGCGCGAAGTAAGCCATGAGTTCCACCTATGAAAACGTGGTGGAGGTGCGCAACCTCTGCAAATACTTCCCGATTCGCGCCGGCCTGTTCGGCCGCGTGGTGGGCCAGGTGCACGCGGTGGAGAACGTGACGTTCTCCATTCGCCGGGGCACCACCATGGGCCTGGTGGGCGAGTCCGGCTGCGGCAAGACCACCGTCGGCAAGACGCTTCTGAACCTGACCCCCAAGACCAGCGGCGAGGTGGTGTTCAACGGCAACACCCACCTGGACCAGCTGAAGGGCAAGGAACTGCGCAGCTTCCGCCCGAAGATACAGCTGATCTTCCAGGACCCGTACTCCAGCCTGTCGCCCCGCCTGCCCGTGGGCGAGATCATCGGCGAGGCCGTGCGCGAGCACCATCTGGTGCCGGATAACGAGTTCGACGCCTACGTCTCGCGCATCATGAAATCCTGCGGCCTGCACGACTACCAGAAGGACCGCTACCCCCACGAGTTCTCCGGCGGCCAGCGCCAGCGCATCTGCATTGCCCGCGCCATCGCGCTGAACCCGGACTTCATCGTCTGCGACGAGCCGGTCTCGGCCCTGGACGTGTCCATACAGGCGCAGATCATCAACCTGCTGGAGGACCTGCAGAAGGAATTCAACCTGACCTATCTGTTCATCAGCCACGACCTGTCGGTGGTGCAGCACATCTCCGACACGGTGGGCGTGATGTACCTGGGCAACATGGTGGAGTTCGCGGGTAAGAAGGAGATCTTCGCCAACCCCCTGCACCCGTACACCCAGGCGCTGTTCTCGGCGATCCCGGTGCCGGACCCCACGGTGAAGATGAACCGGATCATACTGGAGGGCAGCATACCCTCGCCGGCCAACCCGCCGTCGGGCTGCAAGTTCCACACCCGCTGCCGCGAGTGCCGGGACGTGTGCAGCCAGAAGGCGCCGCGCACGCTGGACATGGGCAACGGCCATACCGTGGCCTGCCACATCTACGACCCGGAGAGCGGCTATGGCGCGCGGTAAGCGCCCGGCGGCGCTTCCCGAGGGCGACGACGGCCGGACCATCGTCAACATGAACGTGGAGGGCATGCCCTGGTACGCGCCCGAGCGTCCGGGCCCGGCGGGGGAGGACGGCGCGCCGGACCCCCCCGGGGCGCGCATGACCCGCGCGGAGAACCTGATGTTCACCTGGGGCGCGCTGAAGGCCGCCCTGCTGGTGGTGGGCGTGATGTGCGCCGGCATGGCGCTGTTCGTGCTGTTCTGCCAGTTCGTGTGGTTCAAATGAGAAAGAGAGGATGAGGCATCGTGAAGGTTGCGATCGGAAACGACCACGGCGGCGTGGAGCTGAAGAACCATCTGGTGGATTACCTGAAGAAGAACGGCCATGAGGTCGTGAACGTGGGCACGGACGAGAACGCCAGCACCGACTATCCGATCTACGCGGAGCGCGTGGCGAAGAAGGTGCTCTCCGGCGAATGCGAGCGCGGCATACTGATCTGCGGCACGGGCATCGGCATCTCCATCTCGGCCAACAAGATCCACGGCGTGCGCTGCGCGCTGTGCTCCGAGCCCGTCAGCGCGGCCCTGGCCCGCCAGCACAACGACGCGAACATCGTGGCGATGGGCGCGCGCACCATCGGCCCGGTGATGGCCGAGGAGATCGTCAAAACCTTCCTGACCGAGGGCTTCGACGGCGGCCGCCACGCCCTGCGCGTGGACAAGATCATGAAGCTGGACCGGGACGGGACGCTGGAATAAGCTGTTGATCCACAAAAGATGGGAAGCCGGATTTGTTAAATCCGGCTTCCCATCTTTTGTGATTATTTAACCTTCGCCCGGTAGTCCCTGCGCAGTATCGCGTACAGCTCCACGTCCACGTACTTGCCCTTGTTGAACAGGCGCTGCCGGAGGGTGCCCTCGTGCACCATGCCGCACTTGCGCATCACCGCGCCGCTGGCGGGGTTGGTGGTCTCGTGCTGGGCCTCGATGCGGTTCAGGTTCATGCTGCCGAAGCCGTGGGCGATCACCGCCTTCAGGGCCTCGGTCATGAGCCCCCGGTTCCAGTAGCTCCTGGACAGGGAATAGCCCACCTCGGCGGCGGAATTGTCGCTCTGGATCCACATGAAGCCGATGGTGCCGATGACCTCGCCGGTCTGGGCGTATTCGATGGCCCAGCTGGCGGGCTCGCGGTTGCGGTAGCGCCTGAGCATGTAGCGCAGGTAGGACCGGCTGTCGCCGATGGACTGATGGGCCGACCACAGCACGTGGCGGGCCACCTCCACATCCTTGCTGTAGCGATAGATGTCGGCGGCGTCCCGCATGGTCAGCCGGCGCAGCTTCAGGCGCGGCGTGACGAGCTCGGGCATGTAGGTATAGCTGTCGGTGGTGATCATGTTCGCGCTCCCGGCTATCCGTGGATGACCTTTTCGGCCAGCAGCACGGCGCAGATGGTCTTGCTGTCGGGCACCTCGCCCCGGGCGATCATCGCCACCAGATCGGTCAGGGGCATGCGCACCACGTTCAGGAACTCGTCGTCGTCGGGGTGGCTCTGCCCGAAGGACAGGTCCCGGGCCAGGTACAGCGAGATCAGCTCGTCGCTGAAGCCGGGCGTGGTGACGATGTCGGCCAGGTGCGTCCAGCTGCCGGCGGTCAGGCCGGTCTCCTCCTTCAATTCGCGCTTGGCGGCCAGCAGCCGGTCCTCGTCCTTGGCGTCCAGCTTGCCGGCGGGCACCTCCAGCAGCACCTTGTCGATGGGGGCGCGGAACTGCCTGACCAGCCACACGTTGCCCTCCGCGTCCACGGGCACCACCGCCGACGCGCCCACGTGCCGGGCGATCTCCCGGGGGGCGGTCTTGCCGTTGGGCAGCCGGTTTGTGATGTGGTCGATGTGCAGGATCAGCCCGTCGAATACCCGCTTGCTGTCGATGGTGGTCTCCATGATGTTCGCGCTGTCAATACTGCCCATGTTATCCTCCTTGTTTACACCGCCCCGGTCCGGGCGGGTGCCGGTCTTATGTGCCACAGACTCAACAAAACCCGACGCGGCGTGCGCGTCGGGAACGGGACGCTTGAGCGTCAGTCGGACTGCTTGCAGGGGAGCAGCACCCAGCTGATGACCGGCGTGCGCTCCTTGCTGTACACGTTGCGCGCCACCAGCTTGAAGGAGGTGGGCGTCTTGTCCTTGATCGAGCAGATGATACCGCTCTCGTTGGATTCCGTGGCGATCATGTAATCAGTGCCGCCCTGGGACGGTATCTCGATGGTGGTGGAGACGCTCTTCTTGTATTCCACCGACTCCATCTGTACGGCGCCGCTGACGCTGGGCGCGCCGCCGCCGCGCCGGGTGAGCAGCCACATGCCGCCGCCCAGCAGCGCCAGTATCAGCAGTGCCGCGACGACGGGCAGCAGCCACTTGGGCGACTGGCTCTCGCCCCGCGGCGCCCGCTCCCGGCGGTCGGGCCGCTTCTGGGCGGCTGAGGACCCGCCGGACGGTCTGCTTTTGCGGTAGACTCTGCCGCAGTTGGGACACTGAAAGCTGTCCTGCTTCATCAGGTGGCTCGGTATCGGCTGTCCGCATGCTTTGCAATTCATCGTTGTGCTTCCTTTTCTGTGTAATAGATGGGGCGTAACCGCTCCCTCCCGACACTATTATCACAACTGAGCTTGCAAATGTCAACGGTTGCGGGAAAGGTGTTGAAAAGAAGTTACTTTTTGCCTGACATTTCGCGCAGATTCACCTGCGAATGAACAGTATGCCCAGCGTGCCCTGGCCGCAGTGGCTGGTGATTGAGCAGCCGGCGCGCACCTCCATGACCTCGTCGAAGGCCTTGTGGGCCAGCACGGCGCGCCTGGTCAGCTCGAAATCCTCCCGGGAGACGCCGGTGTGGGTGATGAATATGCGCTTGCCGTCCACGGCGTCGGGGTCCTTCAAACGGTCGTCCACGTACTGCCTGAGGCACCGGGAGTAGTTGCCCCGGTACTTCCTGCCCACGATCATCTTGCCGTCCACCACCTCGATGCAGGGCTTCAGCTTCAACAGGTTCGCCCCCAGCATCGAGATCATCGAGCAGCGGCCGCCCTTGTACATGTAGTCCAGCCGGTCCAGTATAAAGGACGTGTCCACCCGGTCGATCAGGCCGCGCACGTGCGCCACCACCGCCTCTGGGTCTTCGCAGCCGGCCTCCACCATGTCCACGGCCTCGCAGACCAGCAGCGCGATGCCCGAGGACAGGTTGCGGGAATCCACGCAGTACACCGGCAGCCCCTCGGCGGCGGCCAGCGCGTTTTCATGGCAGGAGGAGAAGTCGGCGCTGATGTTGAAGTGGATCACCGCGTCGCACGCGCGGAGCATGGCCTCGAACCGCTCCCGGTAGGCCGCGGTGTTGACCGCCGCCGTCTTGGGCAGCGCGCCGCCCGCGTCCACGTGGCGGAATATGGCGTCCGGCGTGATGTCCAGGCCGTCGGTGTAGTCCCGGCCGCCCATGGACACGGTCAGCGGGAGCACGGTGATGTGATGGGCCGCGATGTATTCGCCGCTCAGGTCGCAGGTGCTGTCTGCGGAAATGCGAATCGTCATGGTTGGCCTCCCGATGGGGTTTATTCGAGCGCCAGGAGCCGGACCTGGTCCACGCCGTCTATGGCGCTCAGCTCCCGGGTCATCTCGTCGACGCTGCGGCTGATGCCCGACAGGTCGATGGACAGCATGATGTTGGCCTTGCCGCGTATGGGCAGGCTCTGGGTGATGGTCAGTATGTTGGCGTTGCAGGCGGACACGGTGCTCAGCACCCGGGAGAGCATGCCCGCCCGGTGGTTCAGCTGCAGCATCATGGAGGCCTTGCGCCCGACGGTGAGCTGGCTGGGCTCCAGCACCTTGTCCTTGTACTTGTAGTAGGTGCTGCGGGAGATGCCCACCGCGTGCACCGCGTCGATCACCTGGGCGTACGCGCCGCTGTCCAGCAGCTTCCTGGCTTCCACCACGCGGAGGAAGTAGTCCGGAAGCGCCGATTTTTCGACGATCAGGTAGTCATTCAGCATTTGCCGCCCACCAGCCTTTCCGTGCGCCAGTCTCTGCCCTATATTATACCCGACAGACGCGCGTCCGTCAATCCCGGACGCCGGGATTTGTCGCGCGCGCCAAGGGTGTTGGCCGCACATTTGCCCCTTTATTCTTAACACAGAATCAAGTATAATGGAAAAAAGCCTATTCATAATAGTCGTGAAAGAGGGAGGACCCATGGCACACTATCTGATCCGGGAACTGTATTCCCATATGCCCGCGGCGGACATGGCGCAGGTCAAGGTGAACGGCTGGGTGCGCACGATGCGCGAATCGAAGAGCTTCGCCTTCGTGGAGCTGAACGACGGCACGTATTTCAAGAACCTGCAGATCATACTCGAGGCGGACAAGCTGGAAAACTACAAGGCGCTGACCGGCGCGATCGGCGTGGGCGCGGCCATCGAGGCCGAGGGCACGCTGGTGCTCACGCCCGAGAACAAGCAGCCGTTTGAGCTGAAGGCCGAGTCCTGCACGGTGGTGGGGGAGAGCCCCTCGGACTATCCGCTCATACAGCACCTGCGGCCCCGGGCCAACCTGTTCCAGTGCGCCTTCCGGGTGCGCAGCGTGGCGGCCCAGGCCATCCACCGCTTCTTCCACGACAAGGGTTACCTGTACGTGCACACCCCGCTGATCACCGGCAGCGACTGCGAGGGCGCGGGCGAGATGTTCCGCGTGACCACGCTGGACCCGGACGCCCTGCCGCTTGACGACGCGGGCAAGACCGACTTCAGCAAGGACTTCTTCGGCAAGCCCGTGTCGCTGACCGTGTCCGGCCAGCTGAACGCCGAGATCTTCGCCATGGCCTTTAGAAACGTGTACACCTTCGGGCCCACCTTCCGGGCCGAGGAGTCCTACACGCCCCGGCACGCGGCGGAGTTCTGGATGATCGAGCCGGAGATCGCCTTTGCCGACCTGGCCGTGGACATGGACCTGCAGGAGGAGATGGTGAAGTACATCATCGCCGCGGTGCTTCAGGAGTGCCCGGAGGAGATGGCCTTCCTGAACAGCTTCGTGGACAAGGGCCTGATCGACCGGCTGACCTTCGTGCGGGATTCCGAGTTCGTGCGCTGCAGCTACACCGACGCCATCGACATATTGCAAAAGTCCGGCGAGAAGTTCGAGTACCCCATCAGCTGGGGCAGCGACCTGCAGACCGAGCACGAGCGCTACCTGACCGAGAAGCACTTCGGCAAGCCGGTGTTCGTCACCGACTGGCCCAAGGAGATCAAGGCCTTCTACATGCGCATGAACGAAGACGGCAAGACCGTGGCGGCGGCCGACCTGCTGGTGCCCGCGGTGGGCGAGCTGTGCGGCGGTAGCCAGCGCGAGGAGCGCTACGACGTGCTGAAGGCGCGCATCGAGGAGCTGGGCATGAACCCCGACGACTACTGGTGGTACCTGGAGCTGCGCAAGTACGGCACCGCGAAGCACGCGGGTTTCGGCATGGGCTTTGAGCGCATGATCATGTACCTGACCGGCATCGCCAACATCCGCGACGTGCTGCCGTTCCCGAGAACCACCGGCAATGCCGATTTCTGATTTTAACCGCCGCGCCGGACGCATGTCCGGCGCGGCGCCGTTCAACGACTGTATGAGGAGGCGAATGGATGTGAAGCGGATACTCTGTGCCGCGCTGGCGCTGATGCTGTGCGCCGCCCTTCCGGCGCGCGCCGAGAATGCCTTTGCGGACGTGGCGGGCAGCTACGACTTTTCCAGCGGCGCCGGCGGCTGGTGCACCGAGCTTTTCATTGACGCAAACGGCGGCTTTACCGGCAGCTATCACGATAACGAGTTTGAAACCGGCGAGTACAACGGCGTCCACTACGACGGCGTGACCTACTGCGTCTCCTTCTCCGGGCGGATCTCGCCGCCGGAGCACTCCAGCGCCCAGGAGCTGGAATGCCGGGTGCTGGAGTTGACCTATGAAGATCTGGAGCCCTGCGTGGACGACATCGTGCTGTACCTGCCGATCGAGCCCTACGGCATCGCCCAGGGCGACACGCTGAGCTTCTTCATGGCCGGGGCCTACATCGACGCCCTGCCCGAGGAGCTGGTGGATTGGCTGCGCATGAAGCTGGCCGTCACCGACCAGCAGACGCTGCCCTTCACGGCGCTGTACAACCGCACCAGCGGCGCGGGCTTCAGCGGAGAGGGGATGGCGGAACCGGCGGAAGCGGCGGAAGCTGAGGAGGAGGAGACGGTGTGGCGGTTCATCGACGATGATGAGCCGGCCCCGGCCGCGCAGTCGCCGCGGGCGGAGCTTCTGCCCGAGCCCGAGGGCGACGCGCCGGACGCGGGCGAGGCGGGCATCGCTTATCCGGTGCAGGCCGAGGTGGTCAACTGCAAGAGCGGCGTATCGCTGCGCAGCGCGCCCTCCACGAAGGCGTCGCTGCTGTGCGAGGTGCCCCTGGGCGCGCTGGTGCAGGTGCACGGCAACGCCGCGTACTCCGGCAACGACCGCTGGTTCGTGGAGGCCTCGTACAACGGCCAGCGGGGCTACATCTGCATCGAATACCTGGACGTGCTGCTGCCCGAATCGCTGAACTACAACCGGGAATACCTGAAGGGCGCCGAGGGCACGGTCAGCGCCGTCAACCGGGGCGCCGACCTGATCCTGCGCTCAGGCCCCGGCACCGGCTACGACGCCCTGGGCCTGCTGTTCGGCGGCGAGGTGCTGGGCTACCTGGGCGACGCCAAACGGGACGGCTCCGGCACCTGCTGGTACCACTGCAGCCACTACGGCGAGGAATGCTGGATATCGGCCAAGTTCACGGCCCTGACGCTGAACGACGGCACGACCTACACCGGCAGCCGGGGCGTATTCTGAGGTACTGGGGGACAATAATTGCTATGAACGGCGTCATAAAAACCACAATTGGCCCTTGACTATGCCGTCAAAGCATGTTATTATTGGGTTATCCGGTGTAGTATCATTTATGCTGCAAATATAAAAGGAGGAGATACCTATGAACAACATTCCGCAGGTCAAGATGGGCATTCTCGCGGTCAGCCGCGACTGCTTCCCGATCACCCTCTCCGAAAAGCGCCGCCAGGCCATCGTGGCGAAGCTAAAGGAAAAGGACTTTGACATCTACGAGTGTCAGACCATCATCGAGGGCGGCATCGACGCCAACGTGGACGAGGCCTATGAGGAGATCAAAAAGTCCGGCATCAACGCGCTGGTCGTGTTCCTCGGCAACTTCGGCCCCGAGGGCCCCGAGACGCTGATCGCGAAGAAGTTCGGCGGCCCCGTGATGTACATCGCGGCGGCGGAGGAGAACATCGGCGTGCTGTCCAGCGACCGCGGCGACGCCTATTGCGGCATGCTGAACGCTTCCTACAACCTGAAGCTGTCCGGCATCAAGGCTTACATCCCCGAGTATCCGGTGGGCGACGCCGAGTACTGCGCCAATGAGATCATCGGCTTTGTGCCCATCGCCCGCACGCTGCTGGGCCTGCAGGACCTGAAGATCATCACCTTCGGCCCCCGTCCCTTCGACTTCCTGGCCTGCAACGCTCCCATCGCGCCGCTGTTCAAGCTGGGCGTCAACGTGCAGGAGAACTCCGAGCTGGACCTGCTGAAGGCCTACAAGGAGCACGCCAACGACCCCCGCATCCCCGCCAAGATCAAGGAAATGGAGGAGGAGCTGGGCGAGGGCAACAAGATGCCCGGCATACTGCCCAGGCTGGCCCAGTATGAGCTGACCCTGCTGGATTGGATCGAGGCCAACAAGGGCACCTGCAAGTACGTGGTGATGGCCAACAAGTGCTGGCCGGCGTTCCAGACCGAGTTCGGCTTCGTGCCCTGCTACGTGAACAGCCGCCTGACCGCCATGGGCATCTGCACCGCCTGCGAGGTGGACATCTACGGCGCGCTGTCCGAGTACATCGGCACCTGCGTGACCGGCGAGCCCGTGACGCTGCTGGACATCAACAACAGCGTGCCCGCCGACATGTACGAGAAGAGCATCAAGGGCAAGTTCGACTATCGCCACAACGAGACCTTCATGGGCTTCCACTGCGGCAACACCCCCATGTGCCGTCTGACCAAGGGCACCATGAAGTATCAGCTGATCATGAACCGCGGCCTTGAGGGCGGCGGAGAGCCCGACATCACCCGCGGCACCCTCGAGGGCGACATCGCGCCCGGCAAGATCACCTTCTATCGCCTCCAGGGCAACAAGGACAGCGTGCTGCAGGCCTACATCGCCCAGGGCGAGGTGCTGCCCGTGGCCACCCAGTCCTTCGGCGGCATCGGCGTGTTCGCGATTCCGGAGATGAACCGCTTCTATCGCCACGTGCTGATCGAGGACGGCTATCCGCATCACGGCGCCGTGGCCTTCGGCCATGCCGGCAAGGCGATCTACGAGGTGCTCAAGTACCTGGGCATCGAGAAGATCAGCTTCAACCAGCCGAAGGGCGTGTACTACAAGAGCGAGAACCCCTTCGCGTAATCCAAACCGAACGACAGTGCCGCGGGCGCATGCGCGCCCGCGGCGATTTTCTCTTAAGGAGGAGGGGGATGCGCTGTGAAACGCGCGGTCCTGACGGCGCTTCTGCTCATGGCGGCGCTTTTGCTCTCGGGCTGCCGGTTTGCCGTGGTGGAGAGCGGCGAGACGGTGATCGTCGCCCCGGCGGCCACCGATGCGACCAAATTGTGACATACAACACAATCTTAAATGAATCGCCATGGTAAATCCCAGTGGCAGGGTTATAATACCAATACATACACACTGCGGCCTTCTGCGCCGGTGACGGAGGTGCGAAAACCCAATGCGACGCGCATGGTTCAAGCTGATCATACCTGTATTGCTCGCGGCGATGCTGTGCCAGAGCGCTCTGGCGATCTCCGCCAAGGAGGCGCTCTTCGGCTCGGGCAGCTCCGGAAGCTCCGACAGCGGCGCGCCGGCGGTGCAGCCGGCGGCGTCGGGGAAGTACCCCACGCTGAAGCTGGGCGATCGGGACGGCGAAGACAGCACCGCCTACATCGTGTTTCTGCAGAACCGGCTGATCGAGCTGCGCTACCTGCGCACGCCCGCGGACGGCGTGTTCGGCGAGGACACCCAGAGCGCCGTGCTGGCGTTCCAGCGGAACAACAACCTGCCGGAGACGGGCGTCGCCGACGACGAGACCCAGAAGCTGCTGTACTCCGACGTGTCGAAGCTGGTCGTGGCGCTGTCCGACGACAGCATGTTCGGCGGCGAGCTGAACAAGGTGCAGAGCATGCTGAGCCTCTGGGGCTTCTACAGCGGCCTGGTGGACGGCCAGACCGGCTCGCGCACCGAGGAGGCCATCCGCAACTTCAAGGCCTACATGACCGGCCTGAACCCCGGCTTTGGCATCACGCCCACCCCGATCCCCACCGCCACCCCCAACCCCGAGGGCCGGTTCAACGAGATGCCCAGGGTGCAGGACGTGCCGCTGGCCACGCCCGCGCCCACCAGTGACCCGCTGACGGACGCCTCCATCACACCCACCGTGATGGACTATGTGAACGGCACGCTGCCCTTCACGCTGTACCACCAGAACGTCTCCCGGGGCGATTCGGGCATCGAGGCGCTGCGCGTGCAGAACCGCCTGCACACGCTGGGCTACCTCTACGATCCGGACGGCGTGTTCGGCGATCTTTCGGACATGGCCCTTCGGTACTTCCAGCGCAAGAACGGCCTGAAGGAGACCGGCGTCGCCGACTACGGCACCCAGATGCTGCTGTTCTCGATACTGGCCGAGGAGGCCGAGGAGTACGTGTTCCCCTACAAGCTGATCGTGGACGTGTCCGACCAGCGGGTGTACGTCATGGAGTGGACGGGCTCCACCTTTGAGGGCCCCACCCACACCTTCATCTGCGCCACCGGCACCAAGGACAATCCCACGCCCCTGGGCACCTACCAGGCCGGCGGCAAGACGGGCGACGAGTGGTACTACTTCAAGGATTTCGGTTGCTACGCCAAGTGGGCCTACCACATCGTGGGCGGCGTGCTGTTCCACTCCAACACCACCGAGAAGCCCAAGGGAACGCCCAGCGACACGGGCCTGGGCTATCGCGCGTCCCACGGCTGCATCCGCATGAAGGTGAAGGACGCCAAGTGGATTTACGAAACCTGCCCCGAGGGCACCACGGTGGTCATACAGGAGTGACGCCGCTTCAGGCAGCGCCTCCGTTCCGGCGGAACGGAGGCGCTGTCTTTGGGTTATAACCTTTCAGGCGTTGACATTTTGTGCCCGCTCGTGTATAGTTATAGGGGTGATACCTGATCTGTGGGGGTGCGTATGAAACGCGTTCTTTGCGCCGCGCTGGCGGCGCTTGTGTTGACATTGGGCGGCGCGCAGGCGACGCCCGGCCTGGATTTCTCGGGCATGACCCTGGAGGAGCTGTACGACGCCCGCGCCGAGCTGGACGCGGCCATCGCCGCGCTGGAGGGCGACGGGACCCCGACGTTCTACGAGGACGGCAGCTACCTGGTGGGCGAGGACATACCGGAGGGCGACTACGCGCTGCTGGAGCGGGAGGACGCCGTGTTCGCCAGCGTGGTGGTCCGAAACGGCGATTCCCCCGACGCGGAGCTGATACTGCACAAGCTGGTCACCGGCCGGGCGGACATCCGCCTGACCAAGGGCACCTGGGTGACCTTCTCAGAGCTGCGCGTCTGTCCGCTGGGCAGCGAGCCCGAAGCCCTGGACCCGGACGGCTCCGTGGGGGAGGGAGCGTATCTGGTGGGCCGTCAGCTGGCGCCGGGGCGCTACACCGTGTCGCCGGCGGACCGGGCGCCCCTGTCCAGCTACAGCGTGTATACCGACATGCTGGGAACCCAGGCGCAGCTGATCAAGTTTGAAGTGCTGCACGAGGCCGTCGAACTGAACCTGTCGGAGGGTGAATATGTGGAGCTGTCCGGCTGCAGCATGTCCCCCGAAGCACTGTAAAACACCGCAAAGGAAGGAAGAGCGCCATGAAGCTGAGAGGCTATCATCAGGATCTGCACACGTTGCACGTGAACACGCTGCCCAACCGGGCCTACTACATCCCCTTCTCCAACGAGGAGGATGCCCGCCGGGACGTTCGCACCCGGTCGGACCGGTTTACGCTGCTCAGCGGGGAGTGGCGCTTCCGCTACTTTGACAGCGTGCTGGATGTGCCGGAGGACTTCCTCAGCGAGGATCAGCCGGCCGACGCCATACCGGTGCCCTCCGTCTGGCAGATGCACGGCTACGACCGGCACCAGTACACCAATGTGCGCTATCCGATCCCCTTCGACCCGCCGTACGTGCCCGTGCAGAACCCCTGCGGCCTGTACATGCGCCACTTCGCCCTGGACGAGGCCCAGGGGCGCAGGACGCTGGTGTTCGAGGGCGTGGATTCCTGCTTCTACCTGTGGATCAACGGCAGCTTCGTGGGCTACAGCCAGGTTTCCCACTCCATCAGCGAGTTTGACGTGACCGATTTCGTGCGTGTCGGCGACAACACCGTCGCCGTGCTGGTGCTGAAGTGGTGCGACGGCACCTATCTGGAGGACCAGGACAAGCTGCGCACCTCCGGCATATTCCGCGACGTGTACCTGCTGCGCCGCGAGCCCCGGCACATCGGCGATTACTTCGTGCACACATATCTCTCCCCGGACCTGCGCTCCGCGGACATCCACGTGGACCTGCAGATGTGGGGCGAGGCGCCGGAGGTGCACGCGGTGCACTACTACCTGTACGACCCCCAGGGCGACCCGGTGACCCGCGGCCGCACCTACGACAGCGCCTTTGACATCCACCTGGACCACGCCGAGCTGTGGAACGCCGAAAACCCGTGCCTGTACACGCTGGTGATGCGGTACGCCGGCGAGTACATCGCCGAGTTCGTGGGCCTGAGGGAGATTCACATCGCCAACCAGGTGGTGCTGATCAACGGGCAGGCCGTGAAGTTCCGCGGCGTGAACCGCCACGACAGCGACCCGGTGGTGGGCCCCGCGGTGGACGAGAACCACATGCTGCGGGACCTGGTGCTGATGAAGCAGCACAACGTGAACGCCATCCGCACCAGCCACTATCCGAATTCGCCGCTGTTTCCCCGCATGTGTGACCGCTACGGCTTCTACCTGATCGCCGAGGCCGATTTGGAGTGCCACGGCGTGACGTTCCGGGACGGCGACTACGACGAGGCGAACTACAACCGCATCGCCCAGAACCCGGATTTCTGCGAGGCCATACTGGACCGCGTGCAGCGCAGCGTCTTCCGGGACAAGAACCGGCCCTGCGTGGTGATCTGGTCCATGGGCAACGAGTCCGGCATGGGCGCGAATCTGCACGAGGCGCTGCGCTGGACCAAGGAGTACGACCGCTCCCGCCTGACCCACTACGAGCGGGCCTCCTTCCCGCCGCCGGGCGAGGAGATCAACCACGACAACCTGGACCTGTACAGCCGCATGTACCCCTCCATCGAGGAGATCGACGGCTACTTTGAAGACGGCAGCGTCGGCAAGCCCTACATACTCTGCGAATACTCCCACGCCATGGGCAACGGCCCCGGCGACCTGGAGAACTACTTCCAGTGCTTCGAGCGCCACGACGGCCACTGCGGCGGCTTCGTGTGGGAGTGGTGCGACCACGCGGTGGACGTGGGCCGCACGCCGGACGGCAAGCGCAAGTACTTCTACGGCGGCGACTTCGGCGAGTTCCCCCACGACGGCAACTTCTGCATGGACGGCCTGGTGTATCCGGACCGCCGCCCGCACACGGGCCTGAAGGAGTTCAAGATCGTGAACCGTCCCGCCCGCATCCGGGAGGTCAATTTGGAGGGCGGCGTGTTCAGCATCCGCAACATGCTGGACTTCACGCCGCTGAACGAGCACATCACCGTGAACTACGCCGTGCGCCAGGGCGGGCGGGAGGTGTCCCGCAGCCAGGTGCCGGAGGAGCAGCTGTGCATACCGCCCCACGGCGAGGGCGAGCTGCGCATCGCGCTGCCGCCGCTGAAGAAGGCGCCCTTCGCGGTGTACTTTGAGATGCGCCAGCGCTACGACCGGCCGCTGGTGCCCGCCGGGCACACGCTGGGCGTGGAGCAGATCGGCCGCCAGAAGCTGGAGCGCACGCCCCGGCCCGAGGGCGTGCTGGCCCTGGAGATCCAGGAGACCGACCAGGACATCAACCTGCGGGGCGAGAACTTCCGCTACGTGTTCAGCAAGCGGACCGGCTGCTTCCGGATATTGAACTACGACCAGCTGCACCTGCTGGACAGGCCCATGGAGCTGAACATCTGGCGCGCGCCCACCGACAACGACATGAACCTGAAGCAGGAGTGGAAGCGCTTCGGCTACGACCGGGCCATCACCCGGGTGTACGACGTGAGCCTGGAGGCCGGCGACGACGCCGTCATCACCGTGCGCTACAGCCTGGGGGCCATCAGCCTGCCCAACATCGCCGAGGGCGTGGCCACCTGGCGCGTGCGTATGAACGGCCGGATCGACGCCAGCATACAGCTCACCCAGCGCCAGGGGGCCCCCGCGCTGCCGCGCTTCGGCCTGCGGATGCACCTGCCCGGAGAGGTCCGGAAGGTCACCTACTTCGGCTACGGCCCCTACGAGAGCTACAAGGACAAGCACCGCGCCAGCGTGAAGCACCTGTACGAGGACACCGTGGCCGGCATGTTCGAGGACTACATCCGCCCCCAGGAGAACGGCAGCCGCTGGAACTGCGACTTCGTGCGCCTGAGCGGCCCGCTGGGCGGCCTGGAGGTCACCGGCGAGGAGTTCAGCTTCAACGCCTCGCTGTACACCCAGGAGGAGCTGGAGGCCAAGGCCCACAACTTCGAGCTGGAACCCTGCGGCGACACCGTGTTCTGCCTGGACTACCGCCAGAACGGCATCGGCTCCAACAGCTGCGGCCCGCGGCTGAACAAGCAGTACGAGATGCCCGCCGCGTTCACGTTCGACTTCTCGATGACGCCGTTCTCGGCGGACGGGGAATAACTCGAAATAGAGGGCTGTCACGTAGGCTTGTGGGGAGCCCCTCTCCGCCCTGCGGGCACCTCTTCCGGGGGCTGCGGCCCCCCTCACGGGGGCGCGGCAAGGGGGATAGTGTAGTGCTCAAGGTAAGCGTACCCGCGCGGCAGCCTTGGCTCGCCCCGGTGACGGGGAGAGCTGGCGCGAAGCGCCTGAGAGGGGGCTCCCAAAGGAAAACGTGAGGCGCCATAAAGGAGCGGCGCGGCCTTCCTATTCGAGGGAAGGCCGCGCCGATGTTTACATGGGGTTTTACGACAGCAATTCCATCAGTTCTTCCCGGCTCAGGCTCATCAGAGAGGTGCTTTCGCCGCTGATGATCGCCTCAGCCAGCTCCCGCTTCGTCTCCTGCAGGCGGATGATGCGCTCCTCGATGGTGTCGGCGGCGATCAGCTTGATCACCGTGACCTGTCGGGTCTGGCCGATTCTGTGGGCGCGGTCGGTGGCCTGGTTTTGTACGGCAAGGTTCCACCAGGGATCGTAGTGGATGACCACGTCGGCGCCGGTCAGGTTCAGGCCGGTACCGCCTGCCTTCAGCGAGATCAGGAAGACGGGCACGTCGCCTTCGTTGAAGGCGTTGACCAGTCGCAGACGCTCCAGCTTCGGCGTGGCGCCCGTGAGCGTATAGAAGGGAATGCCCGCCGCCTTCAGGTCCGTCTCCAGGAGCGCCAGCATCGAAGTGAACTGAGAGAACACCAGCATGCGGTGACCGGCGTCCATGGCGTTTTGGATCAGCTCCAGGCAGGCTGCGCGCTTGGCGCTGGAGCCGCTGTAGTCGTCGAAGAGCAGCGAGGGGTCGCAGCAGAGCTGGCGCAGCCGTGTGATCTCCGCCAGTATGCGCAGCTTGTCCTCGCCGGTGTTGCCGCTGGATTCCAGCAGGGCCTTCATGCGCACAAGCTGGGCGTCGTACAGCCTGCGCTGATCCTCCTCCATCTGCGAGCTGCGGGTCTCCTCCAGCTTCTCGGGCAGGTCCTTCAGCACGTCCGCCTTCCTGCGCCTGAGTATGAAGGGACCGGTCATCCTGGACAGCTTCGCGGTGGCCTGCGCGTCCTTCTGCTTCATGATGGGGCCCTCAAAGCGCGCGCCGAAGACCTGGGCGGAGTACAGAAAACCGGGCATCAGGAAATCGAATATGCTCCACAGCTCGGACAGCCGGTTTTCGATGGGCGTGCCCGTCAGCGCGAAGCGATGCTCCGCCTTCAGCACGCGCACGACCTTGGACACCGCGGCCCTCTGGTTCTTGACGTATTGCGCCTCGTCCAGCACCACGGTGGAGAAGGCGACGGCGTCATAGAGGGCGATGTCCCGCCGAAGCAGGTCGTAGGAGGTGACGTAGAGGTCCGCCGACAGGTCCGAAAGCTGAGCCTTCCGCTGGCGCAGAGCCCCGGCCAGGGCTTCGATGCGCAGCCGGGGCGTGAACTTTCGACATTCGTCCTGCCAGTTGTAGACCAGCGACGCGGGGCATACCACCAGGGCGGGCCGGCGCTCGCCGGCGTCCTTCCGCGCCTGTATGAAGGACAGCATCTGTACGGTCTTGCCCAGGCCCATCTCATCGGCGAGTATCCCCCCGAAGCCCGCCTGCGCCAGCGTGCACAGCCAGCGGAAGCCGTACAGCTGGTAGGGCCGCAGTACGTCGCTCAGCCCCTCGGGGGCGTCAAAGTCCGAATCCTTGATCGTTTGGAACGAGCGTATCAGCGACTTGAACAGCCGGTCCCGGGACGCGGCCACGGCATTGTGCTCCTCCAAAAGCCTGTCCACATACAGGGCGCGGTAGGATGGGAGCGCCGCGCCGCCCTGGATCAGCGCTTCGAGGGACAGGTCCATCGCCTGCGCGGTTTCCTCCAGCGCGTCCAGCGCCTCCGGGTTTCTCAGATCGATGAAGTCGCCGCTGCTTAGCCGGTGCCAGTTTTTTTTCAGCCGATAGCTGCCCAGCAGGGCCAGCAGCTCGTCCTCGGTCAAGTCCTTCGTCTGAACGGACAGGTCCAGCAGTCCGCCCTCGATGCGCACGGTAAAGCGAGGCTGCGGCGCGGGCCTGACGTGAACGCGCTTGAAGGCGTCGCTGCCGTTGACCTCACCGTACTGCGAGAGGACGGTGATGCCGTCGGTCAGGATCCAGAGCAGGGTGTCGTCCTCGTTGGGCGCGCAGAACAGCTCCGCGGCTTTGTCGATGATGGGGAAGATGCGTTGAACCGCCAGCGACACGCGCTGCTCCTGATCGATGTCGCGCCGCCTGGGCGCAAGGGCGTCCGGGGCCTTGCCCAGCCTGAATGAGAAGCCGTCATAGCTGACGCGCGTGTCGCAGGTGATCCTGTTGCCGGCGATATCCAGGTAAAAGGCAAACTGCGGCTCGGCGGGAAGAAGCCCTTCGATCAGGTCGCCGACCTTGTCCACGATGCTGAACTGAGGATTGCGCTGCATGACCGGCAGAACGCGATAGTAGAATTCCGCCAGCTTTCTCTCGCCGATGGTGCACTGGAAGGCGCCCGTGCCGTCGGCGATCTCCTGCATGGCGTCCAGGAAGGCGGTTTCGCCGCCCGTGACCCGGCCAAAGCAGGTGGTGTCGAGTATGTACTGATAGAGATTCCCCCGCAGCAGCCGGGGCGCGGCGCCCGTGATCGACAGGCCGACCAGCCTGCCCTCGGCCGTGATCGGATCGAGCTGCATCCGGGCGCTGGGAAGCGCTTCGCAAACGCGCACCCTGCAGGTCTCGGTGCGGGTGCCGAACTGATAGTTGATCTCGCTGCCCTCGGCCATATCATAGACGATGTCCAGGTCGCTCTCCTCCAGGGGAATGCCCGTGCCGACGGAGAGGGAAGACGAGCTGTAGAACGATCGGTTCAGCCGCGCGTTCACGCGGCGCACCGCCCTCACCCTGGACTGTATGAGCTGGTACCACTCCAGGGCCGAATCGGTGAAGGTCTCCTCCGAGAAGCGCAGCCCCGCCGCCTTGGAAATCGCATAGTCCTTCTCTTCCTCTACGGCGGTAACCAGGCTTTCCAGGCTTTTGACCGCGTAGGCCCGTTCGCCGACGCGTCCGATGTCAAAATTGAGCTTCACCGTGTCGGACATCCTGTCCCGCGTGATGCGCGGCTCCAGCGCGACGCACGGCCGCTTTCGGGGCTTCGCCTCGGCGATGGGCGCGGATTTCGACTGCGCGTCGTCCGCCATCAGAGAGAGCAGCTGGAAGCCGTTGTAATCGGTGACGTCGCCGGGGTTGTCCCGGATGATGAGCTCCCGCGCGCGCATCCACAGGACCAGGGCATGGCAGCACATCTGGGCATTGGATCTGTCGATACCGTTCCAATAGCTGCCGTAGATATAGGACCGGTTGCATGAACAGGTCAGCTGTGAAAAACGGTCCTGGCGGAGGATGATATGTATGGTATTCTCGCCGATGTGCCCCGAAATATCCAGCACCTGCTTATCTCCTGGGGAGCAGACCGCCTGCATGGTCAGGCCGGCGTTTTCATTGGAGATTGGCAGCGCGTCCGCGAGCTCCGCCTCGTATTGGTTGGTCATGATCCTGGAGCCGCGCAGGATGTCGTCCGGCGGGAAACACAGCGCCTTGGGCGCTTCGGGGGCCCTGGCAAGCACGTAGTCAATGGCCGGGAATTTCCTGGCCTGTTTATCTTTCTTTTCCTTTACCAGCTGCTTTTTGCGCAGCGCCTCGGCGGCCCGCTTCCGTTCGGATTCCAGCCTGGCGGCGAAATCCTCGTCGGTCTCGGTCATGACAAAGGGGCCGTGTACCTGCTCCCATTTGAACATCAGGGCCGCCAGGTGCCGGCAGCGCTGGCCGGCGACACCCTGGGAGCAGGTGCACGAATAAAACCGGCTAAAGGCCAGAGGGCTGTTGGAATGCGGCCGGTAATCCAAGCGGTTCCACGGCGGATAGCGGCGCAGCTCCCTGTAATTGACCGGCGCGCGAAGCACCTGCACGTGAAAGCCCTTGGCCGTGGTCATGCTGGCCCACGCGCCGTTTGGGTCGCACTCGAAAGTATATGAAGAAAGGCGGGCCAACTCGTTTCGCCCGCCTTCCAGAATGGCCCAGTTGAAGTAGCTTTGCCAGTTCCACTCCTGCGTAATGGGTTTGTCCATATCTGTTTCTCAACCTAACCCGCCGTCGGCGCGTCCTCCATGGCGTCCTCCACGGGCTTGGGCAGGGGGTGCTTCGGCTCGGGCAGGGCCTGCTCGGCCTTGCCGTAGATCAGCCGGGGCCGCTCGCCGTTGAGCACGGCCTCCTTGGTGATCACGCACTTCTTCACGCCCTCCAGCGACGGCAGCTCGAACATGGTGTCCAGCATCACGCCCTCGATGATGGCCCGCAGGCCGCGGGCGCCGCTCTTGCGGCCCAGCGCCTGCTGGGCGATGGCCTGCAGCGCGTCGGGGGTGAACTCCAGCTCCACGTCGTCGAAGGACAGCAGCTTGGCGTACTGGCGCACCAGCGCGTTCTTGGGCTCGGTGAGGATCTTCACCAGGGCCTCCTCGTCCAGGCTGTTCAGCGTCACCAGCACCGGAAGCCTCCCGATGAACTCGGGGATCAGGCCGAACTTTAACAGGTCCTCGGGCCGCACCTGGGACATGATGGCCTCGTCGGTCTGATCGTTCTTGCCCTTCACGTCCGCGCCGAAGCCCATCACCTTCTTGCCGATGCGGTTCTCGACGATCTTCTCGATGCCGTCGAACGCGCCGCCGCAGATGAACAGTATGTTGCTGGTGTCGATCTGTATGAACTCCTGCAGCGGGTGCTTCCGGCCGCCCTGGGGCGGCACGGAGGCGATGGTGCCCTCCAGGATCTTCAAGAGCGCCTGCTGCACGCCCTCGCCGCTCACGTCGCGGGTGATCGAGGGGTTCTCGCTCTTGCGGGCGATCTTGTCGATCTCGTCGATGTAGATGATGCCCCGCTGGGCCAGCTCCACGTCGAAGTCGGCGTTCTGGATGAGCCGCAGCAGTATGTTCTCCACGTCCTCGCCCACGTAGCCGGCTTCGGTCAGCGACGTGGCGTCGCCGATGGCGAAGGGCACGTTCAATATCTTGGCCAGGGTCTGGGCCAGATAGGTCTTGCCGCAGCCGGTGGGGCCCAGCATGACGATGTTGCTCTTCTGCAGCTCCACGTCGCTCTTGCGGTTCCCCATGCAGCGGATGCGCTTGTAGTGGTTGTACACGGCCACGGACAGCGCCTTCTTGGCCTGCTCCTGGCCCACCACGTACTGGTCCAGTATCTCCTTGATCTCCTGGGGCTTCTTGATGTCGGGCTCGCCGGAGATGCCGATGGATTCCACATCGTCGGACACGATCTCACTGCACAGCAGCACGCACTCGTTGCAGATGTAGGTGTTGTTGGGGCCGGAGATCATGCGGCGCACGTGGTCCTGGGTCTTGCCGCAGAACGAGCAGCGCACTGTCTTCTTGAAAGAATCCTTGTTGCTTGCCATTGACTCATCTCCTCGGGGCGACGATCTCGTCGATCAGCCCGTAATCCTTCGCCTGTTCGGCGGTCATGTAGTTGTCCCGGTCGGTGTCCTTCTCGATGGTCTTCAGGGGCTTGCCGGTGTTCTGGGCCAGCAGCTCGTTCATGACCTTTTTGATGCGCAGGATCTGCTCGGCCTGGATCTGTATGTCCGAGGCCTGGCCCCGCGCGCCGCCCAGGGGCTGGTGGATCATGATCTCGGCGTGGGGGAGGGCCTTGCGCTTGCCCTTCGCGCCGGCGGCCAGCAGGAACGCGCCCATCGAGGCGGCCAGGCCCACGCACAGCGTGGAAACCTCGCACTTCAGATAGCGCATCGTGTCGTAGATGGCCAGGCCCGCGGACACGGAGCCGCCGGGGCTGTTGATGTACAGCATGATGTCGGCGTCCGGGTCTTCCATTTCGAGGAAGAGCATCTGGGCGACGACGGTGTTGGCCACGTCGTCGTCGATCTCGCCGCCCAGGAAGATGATGCGGTCCTTCAGCAGGCGGGAGTAGATATCGTACGAGCGTTCGCCGCGGTTGGTCTGTTCAATGACATAGGGCACCAGGTTCATGGGCGCACCTCCTTTATCATAATGGGAAATGGGAAATGGGGAATGGGAAGCCGCCCGGCCTTCCCGCGCTCCTCAATAAGTATGTTGCCGGGATCGCGGATTATACGGTGCCCATTTCCCATTTCCCATGATCAAGTTTGATTATTCCGCGTTCGCCTTCAGGAAGTCGATGGTCTTGCGGGTGGCGGCGGCCTCGGCGAAGTATTCGCGGTCGGAATCGGCCAGGTTCTGCTTGAACTTCTCCACTTCCATCTTGCTCTGCTCGGCGTACTTCGCGATCTCCGCGTCGATCTCCTCGTCGGTGGCCTCGATGTTCTCGGCCTTCTTCACGGCCTCCAGCACCAGCTGGCCCAGCACGCGCTCCTTCGCCTGGGGCTTGTACATGTCGCGCACCTGCTCGCGGGTCTGGCCGGTGTACTTGAAGTAGTCGTCCAGCTTCACGCCCTGGTACATCATGCGCATCTCCATGTCGCGCATCATGGTGTCCACCTGGTCCTCGATCATGGCGTCGGGGATGTCCACCTTGGCGTTGTCGCACACGGTCTCGATGACCTCGTTCTCAAACGCGGCCTCGCCGCGCTCGTCGGCGGCCTTCTCCAAATTGGCGCGGATCTCGGCCTTGTACTCCTCGACGGTGTTGGCCGTCTCAGAGGCCTCGGTGACGAAATCGTCGTCCAGCGCCGGGGTCTCCTTCTCGCGGATGCCGTTGACCTTCACCTTGAACACCACGGGCTTGCCCGCCAGCTCCTCGGCGTGGTACTGCTCGGGGAAGGTGACGTTCACGTCCAGCTCGTCGCCCACCTTCGCGCCCACCAGCTGATCCTCGAAGCCGGGGATGAAGCTGCCGGAGCCCAGGATCAGCTCGTGGTTCTGGGCGGTGCCGCCGTCGAACTGCGTGTCGCCGTCGAAGCCGGCGTAGTCGATGTTCACCTGGTCGTCCAGCTTGGCGGCGCGGTCGGTGACCTCCACCCAGCGGGAGGCGCGGTCGCGGGCGCGCTCGATCTCGGCGTTCACGTCGTCGTCGGTGACCTCGTCCACGGTCTTGACGATGCCCAGGTGCTTATACTCGCCCAGCTCCACGTCGGGGCGCACGAACACCTCCACGGTGAACTTCAGCTCCTTGCCGCGGCCGATCTGCTCCACGTCCAGCTCCGGACGGTCCACGGCCTGCACGCCGTGCTCCTTCAGCGCCTCGCGGTAGATCTCGGGGAAGATGGCGTCCAGCGCGTCCTCATAGAACACGGCCTCGCCGTAGTGGTTCTCGATGACCTTCATCGGGGCCTTGCCCTTGCGGAAGCCGGGAATGTTGATGCGGCCCTTCAGCTTGTTATAGGCGGTCTTCAGGCCCTCGTCGAACTTCTCCGGCGCGACGACGAAGCCGATCTTGACTTTGTTGGAAGACAGCTTTTCAAAAGTGGTTGCCATGGAAAATCCTCCTGATTCGCTTCAATTACATATTTATCCACAATGCAAGCAACAGTTTATCACACGCCCCGGGGCTTTTCAACATGGATAGGTAAATTCCTCTTTAGAAAAAAGCGATGGGGCGCGGGTTTTCGCATTGACAGAATACGACCTTTCCCATATAATTGGAACAAACACACGGGCGGTGCCGTCCGATCGCTCAGGCGACGGCGCGCCGGGGAAGGGGAGTATGCGGATGGGCAACTATCGCAATTTCAGGCTGGCGACCTACTTTGTCGCCCAGGCGGCGGCGCGGATCACACAGGACGAGCTGGAGGCGCAGCTGGCGTTCATCGAAAAGCACCTGCGGCTGGACCGGGTGTACCTGGAGCCCTGGCGCGGCGAGCTGGCGAGCCACGAACAGATCGAGATGTGCCGCCGGGTCTTCCGGGCCCACGGCATCGAGGTGGAGGGCGGCCTGACCACCGTGATCCCCACGCCGGAGGGCGCCGCGCCCAAGCAGCGCCTGTTTGAGACCTTCTGCTACAACGACCCGGCCATGCGCGCGAAGCTGAGGGAGGTCAGCGCCTTCATCGGCGCGCACTTCGACGCGTTCATCATCGACGACTTCTTCTTCACCGGCTGCTGCTGCGCCGACTGCGTGCGCCAGCGCGACGCCTTCAACAAATCCCACGGCATTGCGGACGGCAGCTGGCAGGCCTACCGGCTGGACCTGATGAAGCGCGTCAGCGTCGAGGACATCATCGCCCCGGCGAAGGCCGCCAACCCAAATTGCAAAATCACCATCAAGTACCCCAACTGGGCCGAGAGCTACCAGGAGACGGGCTACAACCCGGCCGGGCAGCGCAAGCTGTTCGACATGCTGTACACCGGCACCGAGACCCGGGACCCGGTGACCACCGACCAGCACCTGCCCCGGTACCTGTCCTTCTCGCTGATGACCTATTTCGAGAACATGTGGCCCGGCCACAACGGCGGCGGCTGGTTCGACACCTTCGACAGCCACATCACCGAGCACTACCTGGAGCAGGCGTACCTGACCGCCTTCTCAAAGCCCCGGGAGCTGATGCTGTTCTGCTTCCAGTCGCTGGTGGACAACATGTACACCCCGGCGCTGGGCTTTCAGCTGGACAAGCTGGACGCGCTTCTGGACCGGGCGGGCAATCCCGTGGGCATCGCCTGCTACCTGCCCGACGACAGCCAGGGCGAGGACAACGTGCAGGACTTTCTGGGCATGGTGGGCCTGCCGGTGGTGTGCACGCCGTATTTCCCGGAAAACGCGGACCAGATCCTGCTGACCCGGGCCTCGGCCTGCGACCCGGACATGGTGGATAAATTGGAAGCCTGGCTGATGCGCACCGGCGGCGACGCCATGGTGACCACGGGCTTTCTCGAGGCCGCGATGGATAAGGGCGTCCAGCGGCTGACCTCGGTGCGGCTGCGGGGCCGCAGGGTGACCTGCGACCGCTACCGCGTGGAGGGCGATTCCCCCGAGGGCCGCACGGCGTGCCTGTTCCCGCGGGGCGAAAAGCCGGTGACCCTGCCGGTGGCGGAATTCAGGAACAACGCCACCTGGGCGGTGGTGAAGGCCTCCCGCGGCGAGGAGAGCTACGGCATCCTCCTGCGCGATCCCTATGGCGACGGCAGGCTGTGGACGCTGGCCGTGCCCGACGCCTATCCGGATTTTTACCACATGCCCGCCGGGGCGCTCTCCCGCGTCCGCCAGGCGATGCCGGTGAACGGCATGTGGCTGGAGGGCCCGGCCCGCGTCAGCCTGTTCGTCTACGACAACGACACCTGCGTGATCTACCCCTATGTGATGGAGGGCGTGCAGCGCACCGTCGTGCGCCTTCACGTGAAGGGTGCGAAGGCGCTGACCGCCTTCGGCGAACCCGGTGGCAGGGAAAGGCGAATCGAGCCGCTGTACACAAAGAACGGCGAGGCGGTGTTCGAGCTTTCCGCCATGCCGGGGCGGTATGTGCTGTACCAAGCGGAGAGGTGACTTGGTTAAGTTTTCCGCCGCGCCCTTGACAGCGGCGCGGCGGTTTGCTATAATCATCTATGCTTTTGAAAGCTCTGTGCCACAGACAGCGAGTGCGCAAGCCCAACGACTCCGGTCGCTCGCCGAGGCGCAACGGTTGAATGATTACACAGCCCTTGCGTCTTGCGCAAGGGTTTTTCAATGGCCGTCAACAGTATTGGACGGAATGTGAGGTGTTGAAAAATGTCCAAGAACATCGAAGTCAAGAAGGGCGTCGTCGCCGACATCAAGCAGAAGTTTGAGAAGGCCCAGACCGCCGTTCTGGTGGACTACCGCGGCCTGAACGTCGCGGAGGACACCGAGCTTCGCAACCAGCTGCGCAAGGCCGGCGTTGAGTATGCGGTTCTGAAGAACACCATGATCAACCTGGCCATCCAGGACATGAACCTGGACGCCATGAAGCCCCATCTGGAGGGCCCCACGGCCGTGGCCTTTGGTTACGAAGACGCCATCGCCCCCGCCAAGATCCTCTCCGAGTTCGTCAAGAAGAGCAAGAAGATGACCATCAAGTGCGGCGTGTGCGACGGCGCTTACCTCGACGAGGCGGGCGTGCAGGCGCTTGCCAATACCCCCAGCCGGGAGGTTCTCATCGCGAAGATCATGGGCAGCATGATGAGCTCTGTGTCCAAGTTCGTGTACGCGCTGGAAGCCATCCGCAAGAAGCAGGCGGGCGAGGCCTGATGGCCGCCTGACCCAACCACAGACAATGAATAATTATGGAGGATAATATCATGGCGAACAATGCTGAAATCATCTCCGCGATCGAGAGCATGACGATCCTGGAGCTGGCCGATCTGGTCAAGGAAATGGAAGAGAAGTTTGGCGTGTCTGCCGCGGCTCCCGTGGTCGTGGGCGGCGCGGTCGCCGGCGGCGAGGCCGCTGCGGCTGAGGAAGAGAAGACCGAGTTCGACGTGATCCTGAAGGCCGCCGGCGCCAAGAAGCTGAACGTCATCAAGATCGTCCGCGAAGTCAAGCCCGGCCTGGGCCTGAAGGAAGCCAAGGACCTGGTGGACGGCGCTCCCTCCACGCTGGCTGAGGCCGTCACCAAGGAAGCGGCTGAGGAACTGAAGAAGAAGTTCGAGGAAGCCGGCGCCGAGATCGAGATCAAGTAATTCGGGCGCAACCTTCAAAGACCATGCGCCAGGCGCGCATGGTCTTTTTGAAGGAGCCGCCGGGCCGTCAATTTATTGTAAAATTTGCTCTATCGCGCCAAAGGCGCTTGCATTTGGCAAAGGGGTATTTTATAATATATCAGTGTGCCCCGATAGAGGACTTGTATTGTTGACGGCAAAATTGCCGAAGCGCAGCGGCCACAGCGCCGGCGCGGCGGCTATCATCACATGGGGAGGTGTCGGGCATGGCATCGGATAAGCGAATCAAGGTTACGCTGGCCTGCAGCGAGTGCAAGCAGCGCAATTACAATACCATGAAGAACAAGAAGAACGATCCGGATCGTCTGGAGATGAACAAGTACTGCCGCTTCTGCAAGAAGCATACCAGCCACAAGGAGACGAAGTAACCATGGCCAAGGAAGATAACAAGAATACCAAGCCCGGCTTCGCGCAGCGCTTCGTGGATTTTTTCAAGGGCATCGGCCGCAGCTTCAAGAACATGTATCACGAGCTGAAGAAGGTCTCCTGGCCCACCCGCAAAGAGCTGATCAACTACTCCGTCGTGGTGTTCGTATTCATGATCGTCATGGGCGTGATCATCGGTGTGTTCGATCTGGGCGCCGGCGCTCTGATCCGGTTGATCACCGGCTGATCGCAAGGAGACGGATATGCCTGAGAACGCGGATATCAAATGGTATGTCGTGCACACCTATTCCGGCTACGAGAACAAGGTGCGCGACAGCCTGCTGAAGGCCGTTGAAAACAACGGCATGCAGGACAAGATCGTGGATGTGCGCATCCCGGTGGAAGAGGCCGTCGAAATCAAGAACAACAAGCGTCGCGTCGTGCAGCGCAAGCTGCTGCCCAGCTACGTGATCGTCAAGATGGAAATGACCAACGAGACGTGGTACGTGGTGCGCAATACCCGCGGCGTTACGGGCTTTGTGGGCTCCGGCAACAAGCCGACGCCCCTGTCTGAAACGGATTTCGCCGCCATCTTCGACGCGGTGCCGCAGACGCGCATCGACATTCAGGTGGGCGACGAGGTGCGCATACTGAGCGGCCTGTTCGAGAACTTCACCGGCAAGGTGACGAAGATCGACGCGGCCACCCAGCAGCTGACCGTTACGGTGCCCATGCTCAAGCGCGAGACCAGCGTGGAGCTGGCCTATGACGAGGTCGTCCGCGAGGAGTGACCGCGCCGCCCCGCGTCGCGCCGGGGCCTTTGACCGACTGATCCCCGCACAGGGTTCAGCGCGTGGGAGGAGCGCAAGCGCGCTCCGCTTCACCACATACATGTAGAGGAGGATACCCAAATGGCAAAGAAAGTCACTGCACTGATCAAGCTGCAGGTGCCCGCCGGCAAGGCGACGCCCGCGCCGCCCATCGGCCCCGCGCTCGGTCAGCACGGCGTCAACATCCCCGGATTCTGCAAGGAATTCAACGACCGCACCGGCAAGCAGGCCGGCCTGATCATCCCGGTGGTCATCACCGTGTATCAGGATCGTTCCTTCACGTTCATCACCAAGACGCCTCCGGCCGCCGTTCTGATCAAGAAGGCCTGTGGCATCGAGCACGCTTCCGGCCGGCCCAACAAGGACAAGGTTGCCAACATCACCAAGGCCCAGGTCCGCGAGATCGCCGAGCTGAAGATGCCCGATCTGAACGCCGCCTCCATCGAGGCCGCGATGAGCATGATCGCCGGCACCGCCCGCTCCATGGGCGTCGTGGTGGTCGACTGACCCACACCGCAAGAAGCCACAGAATCGTGGGAGGATTTATAGAATCCGTTGAACCACAAGGAGGATGTATTCATGAAAAAGGGTAAGAAATATTCCGACAGCCTGAAGCTGATCGACCGCACCAGGCAGTATGACCCCGAGGAGGCCGTCGCGCTGGTCAAGAAGACCGCCAAGGCCAAGTTCGATGAGACCGTTGAAATTTCCGTCCGTCTGGGCGTCGACCCCCGTCACGCCGACCAGCAGGTCCGCGGCGCCGTGGTGCTGCCCAACGGCACCGGCAAGACCGTGCGCGTGCTGGTGATCTGCAAGGCCGACAAGGCCGCCGAGGCCGAGGCCGCCGGCGCGGATTACGTGGGCGCCGAGGACATGGTCGCCAAGATCCAGGGCGGCTGGTTCGATTTCGACGTGGTCGTCGCCACCCCCGACATGATGGGTCAGGTCGGCCGTCTGGGCCGCGTGCTGGGCCCCAAGGGCCTGATGCCCTCTCCGAAGGCCGGCACCGTCACCATGAACGTGACGCAGGCCATCCACGATATCAAAGCCGGTAAGGTCGAGTATCGCGTGGACAAGACCGCCATCATCCACTGCCCCGTGGGCAAGGCTTCCTTTGACGAGCAGAAGCTGGTTGAGAACCTCCGCACCCTGATGGAGGCCATCATCAAGGCCAAGCCCGCCGCCGCCAAGGGCACCTATATCCGCTCCGCCGTGATCTCCAGCACCATGGGCCCCGGCATCAAGCTGAATTCCCTGAAGTTCTGATTCACGCGCAGGCGAAAAAACCCCCCTCCGCACAGGAGGGGGTTTTGAGGTTTATATCCAATGAAACGGCAAAAAATCGCGGCATTCGTGCTGGCGCTTGCGCTTCTGGCGGCGGCGTGGACCGTCCCGGCGTTGGCGGCGTACAGCATGCCCTACTACATCGAGGTGGACATCAGCAGCCAGATCGTCACCGTCTACGAGACCGAGACCAAGGACATCGCCCGCCAGATGCTCTGCTCCACCGGCACCAACGGCTACACCCCGAAGGGGGAGTTCTTGCTGCCCGGCAGGGTCAAGGACAACGAGCGGCAGCCCTGGTACTGGATCGACATGTTCCAGCGCTACGTGAAGTACGCCACCCGCATACGGGGGCAGATCCTGTTTCACTCGCTGCCCTACACCCGCAAGTCGCTGCAGTACATCGACCGGCAGGCCCTGAACGAGTTCGGCCTGCCCGCCTCCCACGGCTGCATCCGCCTGCGCTGGCAGGACGCGGAGTTCATCGCGCTCAACTGCCTGGAAGGCACCTATGTGAAGATCTACGAGAGCGGCGACCGGAAGGACGCCCTGCGGGAGCTGCTGTTCCAGGAATGCTACGACAAGAGCAAGGGCTATTCCTACGACAGCTTCCTGGGCATCTCCGACGAGGTGGGCGCGCTGGGCCGCTTCAGCGAGGGCGAAGCGGTGCTGAACCTGCAGTATCGCCTGCGGGACCTGGGGCTGTACGACGGCGAGCTGAACGGCGTGTACAACAGCACCATGGTCAACGCCGTGCGCATGGCCCAGTACCTGATGGACACCGGCGTGGACGGCATCGCCACCATACCGTTCCAGCAGCGCATGTACGCCCCGGACGCGCCCACGGCCATGAACGTGCGGCTGGCCGAGGGCATGAGCGGCCCGGCGGTGCGGGCGCTGCAGGACAATTTGGCCGTGCTGCGCCTGTACGACGACGCGCCGGACAGCGTGTACGACCGCGCGGTGGTGGACGCGGTGACGCGCTTTCAGAAGGCCTACGCCTACGAGGAGGACGGCGTGGCCTCTCCGGAGGTGCAAAAGGCCGTGGCCTACGAGGCCGATAAGCTGAAGGAGACCTTCGGCGACGAGGATTACAGCTGCGAGCAGGTCAGCGAGACGCTGCGGCTGGCCCGGGTGAACGTGCCGGAGGACGCGCGGCTGCGCGCGGAGCCCTCCGAGAAGAGCAACCAGCTGAAGCGCCTGCCCTACGGCTCCATGCTGATCGTGCTGCAGTCCAACGACAAGTGGTCGAAGGTGCGCAGCACCTACGGCGAGGGATATGTGGCCAACGCGCTGCTGGCCTTTGCCGAGCGGGAGATCTCGCTGCTTCGGTACAGCGGGGCGCAGGACGCGCAGATCTACACCGTCGGCAACACCGCCGAGGACTACTACGCCGGCGCGAACCTGCCCTGCGAGGTGTTCGCGGAGTACCTGGCCACCAACGAGCAGCAGGTGGACCTGGAGGCGCTGGTCAACTACGTGACCGTCGACACCAAGGGCGAGGGCGACGCCGTGAACCTGCGGGAGGATTCCAGCGCCGACAGCGCCGTGCTGGACAAGGTGGAGAACGGCAAGAGCCTTCGGGTGCTGCGCCGCTACACCGACTGGACCCAGGTCAGCTACCACGGCCAGGTCGGCTACCTGATGAACCGCTATCTGAACTACTGGACCGGTCCCGAGGACGCCCTGGACGCCGAGCAGGGCGACGGGGAGGCGGGCGAATTCACGCCCCGCCGCGCCATCGTGAAGTGCGCCGCCGACGGACAGGCAGCGGTGTATGACAATGACGCCGACGACGCCCAGGTCCTGGGCCACCTGAAGGACGGCGTGGAGCTCGAGGTGACGGTGATCATGGACGGCTGGTGCCGCATACGCTACATGGACCGCGAGGGCTATATGATCGGCGAAGACCTGCGCATCGCCCCGGCCGAGGAAAAGACCGAGGCCCCGATAGAAGACAGCGCCGAAGGAAACGACGAAGCGCTAAAGGTGGAAGAACTGCTGCAGGAGTGAGGAGTTAGGAGTTAGGAGTTAGGAGTTAGGAGCATAAGGATGCCGGGGGACCGGCAGCTGATAATGGTTGGAGGGACGGTTCCTCCAACCGTTTTTGTTCTCCAAAATCAAGGGGACGGTTCTCTGTGTCAATGACACAGAGAACCGTCCCCTTGATTTTGGTCGCTTGCGCAGTCATCCATCGCTTCACTTGGACGCTCAGAACCTGTCACCGGGACGGTCCTGTTGTCAGGAAAAGCTGTCAACAGGACCGTCCCGGTGACAGGAAATGAGTCAGTCGGAACCTGTCCCCGAGTGACTCACGCAACAGGCAGTACCTTGCACCCTGTCATTGCGAGGAACAGGCGACGAAGGAGCCTGTGACGTGGCAATCCGGTCCCCCTTTGATCGAACAAATCCCGAAGGGATTTGCACCGGAACTCCACTCTCCACACTCCACTCTCACCCCAAATCCCTTCTCCAAAAACACCTCCGCCATCCGAATGCCTCCGGATGGCGGGTTTGCTTACTCGGCGTGATATTTCAGGATGTGGGCGTAGGCGTCCCGCATGATTTTGCGGTCGCGCTCGTAGGTGAGCCGGGCGTTGGCCTCCTCCACGGGCAGCCAGAACGCCTCGGCGATCTCCTCGGGCTGGGGGGTGATTTCCGCCTGGTCGGTGATGGCCGCGAAGATCACCACCAGCTTCTGGGTGTCCGGGCGGATGTTGTAGCGGTTCTCGGCGCGGAAGCGCCGGTCCACCCGCACGCTCAGGCCCGTCTCCTCGCGGATCTCCCGCTCGGCGGTCTGGCTCTCCGTCTCACCCTGCTCCACGTGCCCCTTGGGGAAGGAGATGTGGTGGCCCCGGGCGTGGCGGATCAGCAGCACGTTCCAGCCCTCGTCCCGCCTGAATATCACAGCGCCGCATGATTTTTCATATCTCATGAACAGCCTCCGTAGTATCTGTGCGGGATTGCCTTACAGCGATTCCAGCGCCGTGGCCATGTCCTCCAGCCAGGGCATTTCCACCAGCTCCACGCGCCCGGTGTCGCAGGCGACGGCCAGGCCGGGCTGTATCGGCAGGCGTGCGACGTTCGCGACGCCGTGCCGCGCGGCGATCTCGTCCACGTGGCTGTCGCCGAATATGCGGTGCTCCTTGCCGCAGGCGTCGCACTTGAACCAGGACATGTTCTCGACGATGCCGAGCACCGGTATGTTCATCATGGCGGCCATGTTCGCGGCCTTCTCCACGATCATGCCCACCAGCTCCTGGGGCGAGGTCACCACCAGTATGCCGTCCAGCGGGAGCGACTGGAACACGGTCAGCGGCACGTCGCCGGTTCCCGGGGGCATGTCGACGAACATGAAGTCCACGTCGCCCCACATCACGTCGGTCCAGAACTGCTTGACGGTGCCGGCGATGATCGGGCCGCGCCAGACCACCGGGTCGGTCTCGTTGGAGAGCATCAGGTTCAGGGACACCATCTCGATGCCGGTGGCGCTGACGGCGGGGTAGATGCCCTCGTCGGAGCCCATCAGCTGCTCGTGGACGCCGAGGGCCCTGGGAATGGACGGGCCGGTGATGTCCGCGTCCAGTATGGCCACGCTGTGGCCCCGGCGGCGCATGATGACGCTCATCATGCTGGTCACCATGGACTTGCCGACGCCGCCCTTGCCGCTGACGATGCCGATGACCTTCTTCACATGGCTGTTGGCGTTGGCCGGCGCGGAAAAGTCCGGCTGCTGGCCCTCGCGGCTGGCGCAGTTGGCGGTACAGTTGTTGCAATCGTGGGTGCAGTTTTCACTCATGGGTAAACATCTCCAATTTGAAGGTTATTATGGAACTATCATAGCGCAGATGCGCCGGTTCGTCAAGGGGGGTATCGGCTCAAAACGGCGCGGGACGGCGCTTTCGCGGGTGTGTTAAATTCTGCCGACGGATGGGCGCGGTGATAAAGGCAACGAAAAGGCAATGAAAGCGTGTTATAATGACAAATACTACCCAGTGTGTAGGGAGGATGCCCGAAATGCGCCTGCGGGACAAGCACTACGAGATCGACATGCTGAACGGCCCGGTGATGCCGAAGCTGCTGAGCTTCGCGCTGCCGCTGATGCTGTCCAGCATGCTGCAGTTGACCTTCAACGCCGCGGACGTGATCGTCGTGGGGCGCTTCGAGGGCGACGCGGCGCTGGCCGCGGTGGGCACGCCCGGCGCGCTGATCAATCTGCTGGTCAACCTGTTCATGGGCCTTTCGGTGGGCGCGAACGTGGTGGTGGCCCAGTACTTCGGCGCGAACAGCTTTAAGGACACCTCCGAGTCGGTGCACACGTCGGTGGCGCTGAGCCTGGTGGGCGGCGTGCTGGTGGGGCTGGTGGGCTTCTTCCTGGCGGGCACCTTTTTGAGCCTGATGAACACCCCGGCCGAGGTGCTGCCTCTGGCCACCAGCTACATGCGCATCTACTTCCTGGGCATGCCGGCAAACCTGCTGTACAACTTCGGCGCGGCCATACTGCGGGCCGTGGGCGACACCCGGCGGCCGCTGACGTATCTGACCGTGGCGGGCGTGGTGAACGTGGCGCTGAACCTCGTATTCGTCATCGTGTTCCGCATGGGCGTGTCCGGCGTGGCGCTGGCCACAATCATTTCCCAGTGCGTCTCCGCGGCGCTGGTGACGCTGTGCCTGATCCGCACCGACGGCCCCATCCACCTGGACGTGCGCAAGGTCCGCCTGTACGGCGACAAGGTGCGCCGCATCGCGAAGGTGGGCCTGCCCGCGGGCCTGCAGGGCATGGTGTTCTCGATCTCCAACGTGCTGATCCAGTCCACCGTGAACAGCTTCGGCAAGATCGTGGTGGCGGGCAACACCACGGCCAGCAATCTGGAGGGCTACATCTACGTGGCCATGAACAGCATCTACCAGGCGGCCATCACCTTCACCGGGCAGAACGTGGGCGCGCGCCGCTACGAGCGCATCCCCCGGGTGGCCCGGGCTTCGCTGACCACCGTGTTCATCATCGGGGCCGTGCTGGGCGGGCTGTTCCTGATCTTCCGGCACGCGCTGTTCGGCATCTACACCGACGACGAGGCCGTCATCGCCGCCGCGGCGATACGCTCGAATATCATCATGTCCACCTATTTCCTGTGCGGCATGATGGACACCGCCGTGGGCCTGCTGCGCGGCATGGGCAGCTCCGTGCTGCCGATGATGATGTCGATACTGGGCGTCTGCGTGTTCCGCATGGTGTGGATACTGGGCTTCTTCCCGCTGAACCCCACGCTGGATATGCTGTACATCTCCTACCCGATCTCCTGGGCGGTCACCTTTACCGCCCACATGATCTGCTACTTCCGGGTGAAGCGGAAGAAATACGCGGTGACGCCGGCGGCGTGATGCCCCATCAAAAATGGCGCGGAGGGTTCCGCGCCATTTTTATTGGGGCATCACATCTTTTCCACCGGGCAGTGGGCGTGGGCCTTGACCTCGTTCCACGGCACCATGTAGCCCGCGCCGTGGGAACAGAACACGGAGTCGGGCGTGTCGTCCGCCAGCGGGTTGTAGTTTGCGGTCTCGACGATGGCCGCCGCGTCCCGGCAGGGGGCGTAGTGGTCCAGCCGGTACTGCAGTGTGCCCCGGCCGCGGGTGGCGGCGAGGAAGTCCTCCAGGTAGCCGGAGAAAGTGGCGAAGGCGGCCTCGCCGGTGGCGGTGAAGCCGTCCGCCTCCATCACCGGGGCGTCCAGCGCGGCGTGCATGGCCGTCAGATCGCCGATCACGCGGCCGTAGCAGTCCTGCGGGGCGCGCAATGTGAAGCGGCAGATGGGCTCCAGCAGCACGCTGTGGGCGTACATCAGCGCGTTGCGCATGGCGCGGTAGGTGCTCTCCCGGAAGTCGCCGCCCTCGGTGTGCTTCAGGTGCGCGCGCCCGTGCAGCAGCTGCACCTTTACGTCGGTCAGCGGCGCGCCGGTGAGCACGCCCTTGTGGACCTTCTCAAACACGTGGGTCTCGATCAGCCGCTGCCAGTTCAGGGCCAGCTCGTCCACGTGGCACAGCGATTCAAAGCGCACGCCGCTGCCCCGGGGGCCGGGCACCAGGCGCAGCTGCACCTCGGCGTAGTGGCGCAGCGGCTCGTAGTGGCCCACGCCCACGGCGGGGGTGTCGATGGTCTCCAGATACAGCACCCGCATGGGCCCGAAGTCCACCGCGATGCCGAAGCGGTCCTGCATCAGCTGGCGGAGCACCTCCAGCTGAATCCGACCCATCACCCGCAGGTCGATGCCGCCGGTGGCCGGGCTGTACTGCACGCTCAGGGCGGGGTCCTCGTCCTCCAGCTGGCGCAGCGCTGCCAGCACCCGGCCAGCGGGCAGCTTCGGGTCGTACAGCAGCCCCGCGGCCATCATCGGCTCCACGCGAAACGGGTTGCGCGCCCCGGCCCCCGCGCCGATCCCATCGCCGGGCCGCGCGCCGGGCAGGCCCAGGGCGGCGCAGAGCACGCCCGCCTCCGCCCGGGGGACGGCGGTGAACTTCGTGCCGCTGTACAGCCGCAGCTCGTTGGCCTTGGCCTTCTCGCCGCCGGGCAGCGCGATCTCCTCCCGCGCGGCGACGGCGCCCGAGAGCACCTTGAAAAAGCACAGCCGGTTGCCCTGGGCGTCGTGCCGCATCTTGAAGACCTGGGCGGAGAAGGGCGCGCCCGCGTCGGGCTCCGCATCACCGGCGGCCAGCAGGCACAGCGCGTCCAGCAGCTCGGCGACGCCAACGTCGTTGAGCGCCGAGCCCCGGTACACCGGGAACAGCTCGCGCCGGAGCACCTGGCCGCGCAGCGCCGAGAGCCAGCGGTCCGGGTCGAAGGCGCCCGAGAGCCACAGGTCCAGCAGCGCCTCGTCCCGCTCGGCCACGGCCTCGGCCAGCCCCTCCGGCATGTCGCCGCCGTGCCAGCCGTTCGCGTCCGATATGTCCGGGCTCAGCCGCCGCTTCAGCGCCTTCAGCACGGCCTCCGGGTCACACCCGGCGCGGTCCGTCTTGTTGATAAACAGCACCGTGGGCACGCCGTAGCTCTCCAGCAGCGCCCACAGCGCCTCGGTGTGGCTCTGTATGCCCTCCGCACCGTTGATCACCAGCACGGCCAGGTCCATCACCGACATGGCCCGCTCCGCCTCGGCGGCGAAGTCCGCGTGGCCGGGGGTGTCCAGCCAGAAGAAACGATGGCCGTTCCGCTCAAACACCGCCTGGTCGGAGAAGATCGTGATGCCCCGCCGGCGCTCGATGGGGTGGGCGTCCAGAAACGCGTCGCCGTGGTCCACGCGCCCGGCGCTGCGCAGCACGCCGGCGTGCACCAGCAGCTGCTCCGACAGCGTGGTCTTCCCGGCGTCCACGTGGGCGACGATGCCGATGACCCGGTTCATGCGCCCGTACCCTTCGCGGCGGCCTCGGCCCGCTTCAAGAGATTCCACAGGTTGAGCCCCGCCAGCTTCTGAAGCGTCGCCTCGCCGTAGCCCCGGCGGCGCAGTTCGTCCAGCAGCGCCGGGAAGTCCGCCGGTCCGGCCAGCCCGTCGGGCCAGCGCTCGATGCCGTCGAAGTCCGAGCCGAAGCCGATCACATCCTCGCCGCCCAGTTCGCACAGTTCGTCGATGTGGCGCACCACGTCGTCCAGTTTGGCCTCGCCGTCCGCCCGCAGGAAGCAGCTGTAGAAGTTCACGCCGATGAAGCCGCCCCGCTCGATGATGGCCCGGGCCTGTTCCTTCCACAGGTTGCGGGGCACGTCGCACAGCCAACGGCAGTCGGAGTGGCTGGCGATGGGCGGCAGCGCCGTGCGCTCGCACACGTCCCAGAAGCCCGCCTCGTTCAGGTGCGACACGTCCGCCAGTATGCCCAGCCGGTCCATGGCCCGCAGCAGCTCGAAGCCGAAGGGCTTCAGGCCGCCCTCGGGGCCAAGCGCGGCGGGGTGACCGATCTCGTTCTCAAAATTCCAGGTGAGGGCGATCATCCGCAGCCGGGCCTGGCTGTGAAACTCGGCCAGCCGCTCCAGGGAACCCTCCAGCATCTCGCCGCCCTCGCAGGAGATCACCCCCGCGGGCGCGTCCGGCGGCGCGTCCGGCAGGTCGCCGGTGAACACCGGCACGCCCAGCCGCGGCACGGCCTTTAACATGGCCTCGCCGTCGGCGCGGGGCGTGCCCTCGGTGCCGTGCTTTCCGGCGAACAGCGCGAAGGTCTGAAGGCCCACGCCGCCCGCGGCCATGGCCTGTCGGGTGACGACGCAGGATTCGGGCTTTGTGCCCATGAGGGCGATCTCATACAGCGTATCGCAGTGGGCGTCCGCAACGAACATTTTATCGCGTCCTTTCGGTAAATGATTGCTGACTAAGATGATAGCATAACCGCCGGGAAAATGCAAACCCCTCGGACCCAGCCGTGCGCAATGGGTGCGCCCTTACGGACAAGGGACGCGTTGACAGCCTGCCCGCCGGCTGGTATAATGGGGGTGTACAGCGGAAGACATTCCCGCTGACAAGGAGGAAAACATGAAACGCATACTGATACTGCTGATGGCGCTGGCGCTGGCAATCATCGCGCCGGCCATGGCCGAGGGCAACCGGCTGCTGAAGCTGGAGGACGGCGGGTACATGTCCGGCGTGATGAGCGACGGCGACGCGCTGTACATCGCCGGCGAGAGCAAGCTGTACATATGGCGCGACGGCGACGACGCGCCGGCGGCCTACGCCAGCGCGATCCGCCTGCCCGACGAGAGCGGCGAGCTCCTCGAATACGACCGGAACTTCTACGAGTTCAAGCTGTTCGCGGACGACGGCGGGCTGCACGGCATCAACATCGCCTACGACGAAAGCTACGAGCCCGAGGCGCTGCTGCTGTTCGACCTCGCGACGACCGACGAAGGGACCGTCGAGGCGCGGAACGCGCGGCGGATCGCCCTGCCGGAGGCGCTGAGGACCGGAAACTTCTACCTGGAGGCGGTCTGCGCCCGGGCGGGCCTGCTGTATTTGCTGGTCGACGACGAGAGCGGCACGAACCTGGCGGTGATCGACCCGGAGAACCCGAAGGCCGCCGCCAGCGAGCGCCTGGACAACAGCTGGAACTGCCAGCTGGTGCCGTCGAAGGACGGCGTGCTGCTGGCCGGCACCGACTTCCGGCAGGAGCTGGTGACGCGGCTCTACGCGGTCAACGCCGACGGCAGCACGGACGAGCTGTGCACGCTGCCCGATGGGGCCCAGGCGCTGGCCGCGGACCTGAACACCGGCGCGCTGTACGCGGCGGTCTCGGGCAGGCTGTGCCCCGTGGACACGGCCACCGGCGAGGCGGGCGAGCCCGTCGCGGCGCTGCCCTCGGACCCGCGCTACGGCGTGCTGGTGAACGGCGGCAGGACCTACGCGGCGGGCCTGGAGGGCGGCGTGGCGCTGCTGGACACCCAGGGCCGCCTGGACGAGGACCGGCTGCTGACGATACAGGGCGGCTATTACGGCACGTGGCTGGACGGCGTGCTGATGGCGTACTCGGTGGAACACCCCGAGATCACGCCGGTGATGGGCCACGATTATCAAAACGTGCTGGACGACATCGTGGCCCAGTCGCCCGAGACCGACATCTACATGCTCGACTATGGGGAGGACGGGGTCTGCGAGGCGCTGCAGAAGCGGGGCTACATGCTGCCGCTGGACGGGAGCGAGGCGCTGAACGCCTTTGCCGAGCGCGTCTATCCCAGGCTGCGGGAGAAGCTGATCAGCGACGGGCGCCTGGCGGCGCTGCCGCTGCAGCTGAACGCCACCTGCATGGGCATGAGCACGGCGCTGCTGGAGAAGATGGGGCTCTCCGTCGACGCGGTGCCCGGCGACTGGCCCGGCTTCCTGGACTTCCTGGAGAACGAAGTGCGCCCGCAGCTGGATGTGCTGGGCGAGAAGGACAAGTTCACCTACGACGGCATGAACGCCGTGAGCTTTGCGCAGTTCATGAAGCAGCGCGCGCTGGAGGACTTCATACAGGTGTCCGAGGCCGCCGGCAGCGCCCCGAGCTTCCTGGACCCGCGGCTGCAGGCGGTGCTGGAGCGGCTGGACGCCATCGACTTTACCGACTACGGCCTGCCGGATGAGTTGGACGAGGACGGCAACGGCTACGGCTGGAGCAGCGAGGAAAAGTACCTGATCCAGTTCGACGCGCCCGTTGGCTTCGGGCAGGGCGTGTCCGGCGACTGCGCGCCCATGCCGCTGGGCTACGGCGAGGACCTGCCCGGCGTGCTGCCGCTGCGCATGAGCGTCGCCTTCGTGAACCCCTACAGCGCCCACGCCGCCGAGGCTGTGGCCTTCCTGGAGGACCTGGCCGCCAACCTGCCCACCGAGGTCACCTACATGCTGTGCGCCGACCTGAACGAGCCGGTGCGCAGCCCGGACGCCGAGCGCGTGAAGGCCGAGTACCAGAAGTACATCGACCAGGCGAAGGCGGACCTGGAGACCATGGCGCCGGAAATGCGGCAGGCCAGCGAAGAGGACATCCGGAACATGGAGGAGAGCTTTGAAAACTACATGAAGTACGACGCCTGGCTGATTCCCGAGGACCAGTTGACCTGGTACCGGGCCAACAGCGACCGCCTGGCCGTCGCCGCGCCCAGCTGGTTCCAGAAGGACACCTCCGGCGAGGCCTGGCAGCTGATGCGGCAGTTCTTTGACGGGCAGATGTCCGCCCGGGAGTTCCTGAACGCGGTGAACCAGCGCGCGCGCATGATGGCCATGGAGGAAGGCTGACGAAAAAACAGAAACAGGGCGGGGAAGCGGCTGCGCTTCCCCGCCCGTTTTGATTGGTGTGAATACTGGCTACTTGTCCGGCATGCGCCGCTTCCAGGCCCGGACGCCAACGACCAGCTTCTCCTCGTCGCCCTCCCTGAACAGGGCGGCCTTCAGCGTGACGGGGTGGGGTTCGCCCCGGAGGATCAGCCGGTAGCTGATGCTGAAGCTGCCGTTGCGCTCGATTTCGCCGAGCACGTTTTCAAGCGTCACCTGCTCCTGGAAGCGCGGCCGGTCTTCGGCGTAGCAATAGGTGAACGCGTCCACATAGGCCTGGCCGAAGAAGTCGTCGCCGTCCTTGGACGCGCCGAGGCTGTCAAAATCCTCGGTGGAGCTGTACTCGACGTAGTGGCCCGTCTTCGGGTCCACCGTGTACAGGGTCAGATAGCCGTCGGAGAGGGCCATCAGCCGAACCAGCGTATCCCGCTCCTTCTGGAGCTGCTCGTAGCGCTCCTTCTGCTTCATGTGCGCGTCGATGATGCTGACGCCCAGTATGATCCGGTTGCCGCCCTGCATCCGGGTGATCTTCATGTTCACGTACATCGGCGTGCCGGTGTCGATGAGCCGGTAGGCGGTCGTGAACACGCCCTGCGCGTCCAGCTCCCTGAGCACGTTCTGCTTTGTGAACCACTTCAAGAACGGCTCCCGGTCATCCTCGTAGATGCGGGTCATCGTGTCGCGCCGCGCCGACTCGAAGAAGCCCTCGCCGTGGCGCTCGATGGACAGCTCCTCGCCGCCCACCTTCGAGGAGTACTCGACGTAGTGGTCGGTGTCCAGGTCGATCACATAGATGTTGTAGTAGTCGGCGGCCAGGGCCCGGGCGATGCCGGCGTAGGTCGTGCTCTCGTCCGGCTCGGTGATGGAGAGCACGGCGATGGCGATGGCCACGGCGCCCGTGATGGGATTGATGTTGATCCTTCGGGCGAAGGAGTGGACCATCGAGCCGTCGGGCAGCGTCTCGTTGAAGAACGCGCGGTTCCCGCTGCTGCAGCACTGCCTGAGCACCGACAGGAAGGTGTCGCCGTAGGCGACGGGGGAGAAGCCGTCTTCCATGTGCTGCCGCCGGAGTATGTCGGCGTCGAAGAACCGCTTGATAAACGCCCGGTAGGAGCCGTTGCTCCGCACGTACCGGGCCACGCCGTCCTTCAGCTCCAGCACGGCGATGGGCACGGTGTTGAAGGTCTTCTGGAATGCGTCCGCGTCTTCGCTGGCGATCACGCCCAGGTCGAACAGGTTCGCCCGGCCGATGCTCTCGTAGTAGTCGGATTCCTCCGGGTTCTCGTTTTCCGCCAGCTTCCCCGCTATGAACAGCTTGCGGACATCTTCAAAGTCCTTGGGCTTGCCGTAGTAGTAGCCCTGCAGCTTCGAGCAGCCGATCTCCTGCAAAAAGCGCACCTGGGCCTGGGTCTCCACGCCCTCGCAAACCGTGTCGACGCCCAGCAGCGAGGCCATGCGCATCAGCTCGGTCAGTATGACCCGCCCGCCGTTGCCCTCGTCCAGCTTGCGCATGAAGCTCATGTCGAACTTGATGAGGTCGAACTGTATGCTCTGCATCACGTCCACCGAGGAGTAGCCGCTGCCGAAGTCGTCCAGCCACACCGCAAAGCCCAGCTTCCGGAACCGCTCCACCTGTGCCTTCATGAAATCGATGTCGCTGCCGATGACGCTCTCGGTGATCTCGATGGTGATCCTGTCCCGGGCGACGCCGGCGGCGTCCACGCGCCTGCGGATCTCCTCCACGATGTCGCAGGCCACGAAGTCGGAGCGCGACAGGTTGACGGAGTGGGGAATCACGATGAAGCCGTCGGCCTGCTGCTGCCGGATGACCTCCAGCACCCGTTCGACCATGTACAGGTCCAGCTTGTAGATCAGCCCGACCTCCTCCAGCGCCGGTATGAAGGCGGCGGGGGACAGCACGCCCCTTTCCGGGTCGATCCACCGGGCCAGCGCCTCCACGTCGCAGGTCTTTTCGTTGACCGCCCGCACGATCGGCTGGAAATAGACGCGGATCCACCGCTCCCGCAAGGCGGTGTCCAGGTTCTCGATGATGTACTGCTTCATCAGCGTGTCTTCGCGAAGCACGGCACTGTAGTAGTTGAAGCCGGAGGCGTAGGAGGTGCCGACCGCCCTGCAGGCGAGCTTCGCCCGGTCGCAGGCCGAGCTCACCGGGACGTCCTCGATGCGATACGGGTAGATGCCCACGTGGACCGGAGGCGTCTTGCCGCCGTACAGCGTGCCGAAGTCATGGAACAGGGCGTTCAGCTTGTCCTCCAGGCCCGTCTCCTCGGCGATCACGGCGAAGTGGTCGGCGCCGATGCGACAGCAGCTTTCGTTGCTGAAGGCGCCCACCAGGCGCTTCGCGAAGGTCTGGAGCATCCGGTCGCCCTCGGCGAAGCCGTGCTTGGAGTTGAAGAACTTCATGCCGCTGAAGTCGATGTACATCAGCATCGGCTGGTCGCCCTGCTTCAGCATGGTCTGCTTGGCGGCCTCGGCCAGGTCGAAAAAGTAGGTCATGCTGGGCAGGCCGGTCAGAAAGTCGTACTGGCTGGACTTCACCATGCTCTGCTCGTGAAGCGCGTTGCTCAGCAGCGGGGAGATCTCAAGGCCCGACGCCTGGGACGGCTCCACATAGGTGCCCTCGTCGGTGTACCAGACGTGGGCGAGCCGGACCCCGTCGTCCGTGTACACGTGCTCGCCCATCGCGTGTACGACCCTGTAGTCGGCGCTGCCCTTTTTCCGGGTGCGGTAGATCACCTCGTACCGGCCGCCCTCCGTGGCGAAGTGGACCGCCGCGTTGGCGATGCGGGCCACGTCGTCGGGGTGGGCGTCCTTGTACATGTCGTGGTCCATGTCGTAATAAGCCTCGGCGCGGTCGTCGTAGCCGAACAGCTCGCAAAAGCCGTCCGACAGGACGAGGGTGACGACCCGCCTGTCCACAAACTGGTAGACGGCGAACGGCTGCTTCAGGCGCTCCAGCATGCGCTGCTCCTGCTGCGGAAAACAGTATTTCTGCATACGATCACCCTTGCCATATATGCGTTGCCGGATAATAAAACACGGCGTATAACTATCCAACAATCATTATACATGAAAGCAGCAAATACATCAAGTGTTTTTAACAATATTGCCATGACTGCGTGCTGATCAGCAACTACCGCTACAACAACATCGCGCGCCAGTGCGAAAAGTACCGCCTCGCCACGCTGACCTCGGTGAAGAACAAGGGCGCGTTCAGCACGGCCATCGACGCGCTGCAGAAGCAGGCGGACGACGCGGGGGAGGAGATGGCGTTTGCCATCGGCGTGTTCGACTGCGACGATTTGAAGTATGTGAACGACCACTACGGCCACGACAAGGGCGACATCTACCTGAAGACGGCCTGCCAGCTGATCTGCCGGATATTCGACCACAGCCCGGTGTTCAGGATCGGCGGCGACGAGTTCGCCGTGATCCTGCGCAACCAGGACTACGGGAACCGGGAACAGCTCGTCAGCCAGTTTGAAAAGGAGCGGGACAGGATCAACGCGGACAATGAGAACGAATGGAAGCAGGTCCACATCGCCATGGGCATCGCCGTGTTCGACCCGAAGACCGACAGCTACGTGATCGACACCGTGCGCCGGGCCGACAAGGTCATGTACGCCGACAAGCAGGCGCGCAAGCAGACGCGGAAGTAGCGGCAACAGAACAGGAGCGCCCCGGTCATCGGGGCGCTGCGGTGTTTTTGGGCTGGGCCTGCATCGCCGTGGCCCAGACGTCGGCCTCGTTTTCGTCCGGCCGCAGCTGGCGCAGCGCCAGTATGAACCGGCCCTCCCGGTTGGCGTAGTCGCAGGTCACCAGCAGCAGCAGCCTGTCGCCGTAGCGCACGTCCACGGGCACGTTGAACAGCGAGCGGCTCTGCAGCTTCAGCACGAACTTGTCGAACTCCACCTCGTCGAACACGAACTTGCGCACGTCGAAGTAGCGGCGGTCCTTCGGCTCCATGCTGGCGCTGAAGGCCGCGAAGGTCACATAGGCGCGGTTTTCGTAGAGCGTGTCAAAGTGGATCACCGAATGGCGGCGCAGATAGCTGACCTCGCCATAGGCGCTCAGGCGGCCGAACATGGTGTGGTTTTTCATGTTGTGGCCGTACAAGATCAGGCAGTCGTCCTCCGGCACCAGCCGGTTCATGCCGTCCAGGAACAGTGCGCCCTCCTGGGCTTCGCCGCCCTCAAAGCCGTGGTTGAGGTAGAAGTCGTTGTCGTTCTCCCGCTGGACCACCGGCAGGGAGACCATGTCCTCGATCTCCAAGAAACCGACCGTGTCCGGGTTGATGCCCAGCAGCTGGCTGAAGCTGGACTGCACCGGCGGGGCCGTGGGCAGCAGCAGCATCAGCGTATCGCCGTTGGGCGTGGCCAGGGGCGCGTCCGTCACAAGGGGTACGTCCACCACCACGGGCATCGGCGCCGGGGTGGGCGCGCTCGTCGGCAGGAGCGTCGGCGCGGCGGTGGGCGCCGGGGTCGGTTCCGGGGTGGGCGCTGCGGTGGGTGCTTCGGTTGGCGCTTCGGTGGGCGCCGCGGTCGGTTCTTCGGTGGGCTCCGCGGTGGGTACCGGGGTCGGTTCTTCGGTGGGGGTCGCGGTGGGCACCTGTGTTGCGACTTCGGTCGGGTTTGCCGTCGGGGCCGTCGATTCCGCCGCTTCCTGCCTGCCGTACAGCTGCGCGTAGCGGTCGCCCTGGGCGCGGATGCGGGCCTGGTTGGCGTACCAGTATACGATGTAGCCGGAGAGCGCCGCCATGATCAGGATCAGGCCCGCGCAGAAGGCCGTCAGCACATATCGCCGCTGCCGCCTCGTGCACCTGCGCCCGCCGGATCTGCCGTGATGCTTTCTGCCCATGTGGACCTCCGAAACCTTGATGTGTTCATTATAAGCGCTTCCCGCCGGAAATGCAAGCCCGTCCCGCTGCCAATTCCAGCCGCATAAGCCCCTGCGCCGCCTCATAAGCTGGATGTGAAAACGCATTCAGGAGGCGGGGCCCATGGATCAGAATTCACTGTACCGGGACATCGCGGGCCGATGCGACGGCGACATCTACATCGGCGTCGTGGGACCGGTCCGCACCGGTAAATCGACCTTCATCAAGCGCTTCATGGAGCTGCTTGTGCTGCCGAACATCGCCGATGCCGATGCCAGGGACCGCACCGTGGATGAACTGCCCCAGAGCGGCGCGGGCCGGACGATCATGACCACCCAGCCCCGCTTCGTGCCCAACGAGGCGGTCCAGGTGCGGCTGAGGGACGAGGCGACCGCCCGGGTCAGGCTGGTGGATTGCGTGGGCTATCTGATTCCCGGCGTGCTGGGGCTCAGCGAGGGCGACGAGGCGCGCATGGTGCGCACGCCCTGGTTCGACCACGACATACCGTTTGAGGAGGCCGCCGAGCTGGGCACCCGCCGGGTCATACGGGAGCACGCCACCATCGGCATGGTGGTCACCACCGACGGCAGCGTGGTGGATATGCCCCGATCCGCCTACGAGGCCGCGGAGGCCCGGGTGGTCCAGGAGCTGAAGGCGCTGGGCAAGCCGTTCATCGTGGTGCTGAACGCCAAGTCGCCCGCGTCGCCGGACGTGCTGCGGCTGCGGGACGCCCTGGCGGAGCAGTACGGCGTGCCGGTGCGCGCGGTGAACGCCCGGGAGATGGGGCTGGAGGAGCTGAACGGGCTGCTGGAGAGCCTTCTGTATGAGTTCCCGCTGCGCGAGGTGCGGGTGCAGACCCCGGCCTGGCTGACGGCCCTGCCGGACGACCACTGGCTGAGCCGCTCGGTGATGGACAGCGTCTGCGGCGCGGCCGGGTCCATGCGCTGCGTGCGGGACCACGAGCGCCTGAAGCGGGCGCTGGATGAAAACGAGTACGCCGAGGACGCGCTGCCGATACGCATCAGCCTGAACGACGGCACGCTGGACTACCGGCTGAGCCTGAAGGACGGGCTGTTCTACCGGGTGCTGGGCGAGGCCTGCGGCGAGACGATCGACGGGGAGGCCCACCTGTTTGAACTGATGAAGCAGCTGGTGAGCGCGCGGCGGGCGTACGACCGGGTGGCCGGCGCGCTGCAGAGCGTGCGCGAGAACGGCTACGGCGTGGTGACGCCCACGATGGACGAGCTGCAGCTGCAGATGCCGGAGATCGTGAAGCAGGGCGCGCACTACGGCGTGCGCCTGAAGGCCGCCGCGCCGTCGCTGCACATGATCCGCGCCGACATACAGACCGAGGTCAACCCCTTCGTGGGCTCCGAGAGCCAGTCCGGGGAGCTGGCCAAGTCGCTTCGGGAGAAGCTGGAGGCGGGGGAGGGCATCTGGGACACGGAGATCTTCGGAAAGACCCTCAGCGACCTGGTGCGCGAGGGGGTGAACGGCAAGCTGAACCGGCTGCCCGAGGAGGCGCGGCAGAAGCTGCGGGAGGCGCTGGAGAAGGTGATCAACGAGGGCAGCGGCGGCATGATCTGCATCATGCTGTAGCCTGTAGACATTCCATGAGCCGGACGGCGCGCGCCGTCCGGCTCAAAACATACCCGTCTTCTATATTTGAACACGAACGTTAACAGTTTGGCAACGCAAAGGTGAATGATGATGTGGTAATATAAACTGTATGGCTGTATCATAGAGAAATTATGCAGCCCGGAAGGCGGGGGGACAGCATGCAGGACAGACCGTCGCGGCAGGCGCAGGACGCGCCGGCGAAGCGACCGGCGCGGGCAGGGAAGCACGTCGCGGCCGCCGCGCGCGGGCCGGTCAAAAAGCCGGCGAGTGGGCCCAGGCATGCCCAAAAGCCCGCGGCGAAGCGGCTGAGCCTCAAGGCCATCGCCTGGCGGGCCGGCCTGTGCGTGATCACCGCCCTGGTGCTGGTGATCGTCGCGGCCCTCGGCGCCGGCTTTATCTGCTTCCGCGGCCCCTCCGAGAGCCTGGGCGACCTTCTGACGGTCACGATGCTGGAGACCAGCGCCCTGAAGTTCGTGCCCCGCATATACTATACCAAGGCCCAGGTGAATGAGATCGTCGCCCGGAACGAGGTGGCCGAGGTCGAGGACGAGACCGACACCTCGATGATCGTGCTGGCCGCGCCCACGGCCGAGCCGGACGAGCAGGCCGCGGCCCCCGCGGCGACGCCCAGGCCCGAGAACCTGATCGTCGAGGAAAACGGCATACAGATCTACGAGGTCCACGGGGCCACCTACAACGGCTGGATCATGGTGGTGGCGGACCCGTCCCGGGTGAGCGTGGGCGTGTGCCGCGAGAACTTCTCCTCCAAGGAGGGGCTGGTGCTGCACGAGATCGCCGCGCGCTACGACGCGCTGGCCGCCATCAACGGCGGCGGCTTCGTGGACGACGGCGGCCTGGGCAACGGCGGAAGGCCCCTGGGGCTTGTGATCTCCCAGGGCAAGGTGCTGAGCAAGGCCAGCAAGGGCGGCGACCACAACACCGTGATGGGCTTCAACCAGGACAATGTGCTGATCATCGGCAAGATGACCTCCGAGGAGGCCCTGAAGAAGGGCATCCGCGACGCGCTGGCCTTCGGCCCGGCGCTGGTGGTCAACGGCGAGGCGGCCCCGGTGAAGGGCTCCAGCTCCGGCCTGAACCCGCGCACGGCCATCGGCCAGCGGGCGGACGGGTCGGTGCTGATGCTGGTCATCGACGGGCGGCAGGCCTCCAGCCTGGGCGCGACCTACGCGGACATGATCAACGTGCTGCTGGAGTACGGCGCGGTCAACGCCGCCAACCTGGACGGCGGCTCCTCGTCGATGATGTACTACAACGGCGAGTATCTGAACAAGGGCGTCATGCTCACCGGATCGCGCAAGCTGCCCACGGCGTTTATCGTGCGCTGACGGAGGCCGCATGAAGAACAACCGCAAGAAAAAGACGCTGAAGCGCATACTGAAGAGCCGGTTCTACCGGGTCTATTTCGCCGTGGTCGCCGTGGCGCTGGCGGCCATCGCCATTGGCCTGGTCTGGCTCAACGGCGTGGTGGGCGATTACGAGATCTCCCAGCCCGTTCACGCCGCGCAGGAGGTCGCGCAGCTGTTTGAGCAGGCGGATTACGACCGCCTCTACGACCTGGACACCGCCGCGCGCGATTTCTCCGGCGGCGACCGGGCGCTCTACGTCGAAAGCCTGACCGCGCTGTCCGAGGGCAGGCAGATCGCCTGGCACGAGGCCTATTCCGCAAACCCCGACGAGCGCAAATACGCGGTGACGCTGGACGGCGAAAAGCTGGCCGCCTTCACGCTGGTTCCCAGCGGCAAGACCACGAAGCACGGCAACACGCTGTGGATGCTGGGCAGCGTGACCACCAACGTGGCCCTCCGGGGCACCGAGGCGGCGGGCGACCTGTCGGCCGCGCCCTATCGCGTCACGGCCCCCGCGGGCTACAACGTCACGGTCAACGGCCGGACGCTGACCGAGGCGGACGCGCTGAACACCGGCATACCCATACTGCCGGAGGACTTCGTGCCCTCGGACGTGCAGGCGCCGACGATGACGGAATACGCCTTCTTCAGCGAGGAAGGCGCGCCGCAGCTGTCCGCTGTCGACGATAAGGGCGAAACCGCCCAGGTCGTCGAGGACGGCGAGAACGCCTGGAAGTGTCCGCTGAAGCAGAACGACGAACTGCGGGAAAAGTATTCAAGCGCCATCATCGCCCTGGCGGAGCGCATCGCGAAGTACACCGTGAAGGACCTGTCCAAGAACCGGGTGCTGGCGAACGTGGCCGGGGGCTCCCCGGCGGAGACGATCCTGAAGAAGTTCAGCAACAGCTGGGCCCCGGCCCACAGGACCGCCAAGGTCTCCGACGCCGTGATATCGGATTTCTACGTGCTGTCCGACGATTGCTTCACGTGCCACGTGGATTTCACGTTCACGCTCACGAGCAAGCGGCAGAACGATTACGTCTATCCCACGTCCTATACCTTCTGCATCGTCCGAAGAAAGGGCACGGGAAAGCTGTACAACCTGACATTCAACTGACCCAACAGGAGGAATGGGGCCATATGCAGACGAAAAACAAGCAGACGGACCGGCAGCTGGCGCGGGCGAAGCGCCGCCGCAAGCGCAGGGTGCGCCGCATCGCCTGGAGGATATCGCTGTCGGTGCTGACGCTGGTGGCGCTGGTGCTGGTCGGCCTGCTGAGCGCGGGCTACGCGGCGTTCAAAGGGCCCTCCCGCTCCGTGGGCGATCTTTTGACGGTGACGATGCTGGAGACCAGCGCCCTGAAGTTCGTGCCCCGCATCTACTATTCCCAGGACGAGGTGGACGCCATCGTGGACCGCAACTCGCTGACCGCCGCGGACAGCGAGACCGATACCTCGCTGATCGTGATCCAGAAGCCCACGCCGACGCCGGACCCCCAGGCCGTGCAGGCCGTGGCGGCGGAGGACGCCCAGGCCATCGAGCCTGAGGCCACGCCCACGCCGGACAACCTGCTGCTGGCGGAGGACGGCATCGAGTTCTACGACGTGACCGGCGGCACCTACAAGGGCTTCATGATGGTGGTGCAGGATCCCTCGCGGGTCAGCGTGGGCGTGTGCCGCGACAGGTTCAACGGCGAGCGGGGCAAGCAGCTCAAGGACATCGCCGCCCGCTACGACGCGGTGGCCGCCATCAACGGCGGCGGCTTCGAGGACGCCGGCGGCGTCGGCAACGGCGGCACGCCCATCGGCCTGGTGGTGTCCGAGGGACAGCTGAAGCACAAGGGCGACCCGGGCAAGTACAACATCACCGTGGGCTTCAACCAGGACAACATCATGATCATCGGCAAGAAGATGTCCGTGGAAGAGGCCAAGGAAAAGGGCATGCGCGACGCGATCACCTTCGGCCCGGCGCTGATCGTGAACGGCGAGCCGGCCAACGTCAGCGGCCTGAGCTCGGGCCTCAACCCCCGCACGGCCATCGGCCAGCGCAGCGACGGCGCGGTGCTGATGCTGGTGATCGACGGCCGCCAGGCCTCCAGCCTGGGCGCGACCTACGCGGACCTGATCAGCATCATGCTGGACTTCGGCGCGGTCAACGCCGTCAACATGGACGGCGGCTCCTCGTCGCTGTTGTACTACAAGGGCGTGTACGTGAACAAGGGCGTCGTGCTGACCGGCTCGCGCAACATCCCCACGGCCTTCATTGTGCGCTGACGGAGGCTTTCATGAGCAGAAGAAAGAAGAAAAAGAGCATACTGAAGAGCAGGTTTTACCAGGTCTATTTCGCGCTGGTGCTGCTGGCGCTGATCGCCATCGCCATCGGCACCGTGTGGCTGAACGGCGTGCTGCGCGACTACGAGTCCGCCCAGCCGGTCTACGTGGCCGAGGACGTGGCGAAGCTGTTCGAGGATTCCGATTTTGACGCGCTGTACGCGCTGGACACCTCGGCCCAGCAGGTTTCCGAGGGCGACAAGGCGTTCTACGTGGACAACATGAACGACATCGTCGCGGGGAAGGAAGTGGCCTGGTCCGAGGCCTACTCCTCCGACGCCGACGTGCGCAAGTACAACGTGACGGTGGGTGGCGAGCGGTTCGCCTCCTTCACGCTGGTGCACAGCGGCGAGACGACGAAAAGGGGCAACCCGCTGTGGACGCTGGGCAGCGTGACCACCAATGTGGTCATACAGAAGCCGGAGCCCACGGTGGAGCCCACGCCCACCCCGGAGCCGGAGAGGCCGCTGCGCCAGTGCCGGATCACCGTTCCGAAGGGCTATACCGTCACGGTGGACGGCGTGGCGCTGAACGAAGAAAACGCCCAGCTGAGCGAGAAAAACCTGTTTGAGGACGGCTTCTTGCCGGAGGACGTGGCCAACCCGGTGATGGTGGATTACCAGTACGCCACCGACAGCGAGGCCCCGGCGGTGGCCGTCACCGACGACATGGGAGATGCCATCGAGGCGGAACAGTCCAAGGACAGGGAGCTGACCTGGACGTGCTCGCTGCGGGGCAACGAGAACTACCACCTGCAGTACGGCGACGCCGCCTACAAGCTGGGCCAGCAGGTGGCCAAATACATCTCCAAGGACGCGAAGAAGACGAAGATCATGAAGGCCTGCGCCAAGGACAGCCCCGCCGCCGAGATCTTCAAAAACCTGGACAACGAGTTCGCCACGCCCCACAGCCGGGTCAGCTTCAGAAACGAGAGGACGCTGGACTTCTTCGTGCTGTCCGACCGGTGCTTCACCTGCCGCGTGTGCTTCGATTACGTGCTGAATACGTCCAAGGGCGAGATGGTCTATCCCACCGACTACACCTTCTGCGTGATCCGCGGCGATGACGGCGCGAAGCTGTACAACATATTGATCTCGTAGCCTAAACGATACGCAAACAGGGATTCACCGCGCGGCGGCGAATCCCTGTTGTTTTATGGATGGCTACTTTTTCAGGATGTGGATCGTGCAGGCGGTGTTGCCGATGTAGTTGCGGTCCTCGTCGAAGTCGTCCAGCGAGGTGCAGATGAAGGCGGTGAGCCAGATGTCGGTGACGTGGGCGATCTGCTTGCCCGCGGTGAGCTTGATCGACGTGATCAGCGTGTCCGACTTCATCGACGACCCCTTCAGGTGCGAATAGAACTTGTGGGGCTCGCGGTGGTAGTCGTCGTACAGCCAGCATTCGATGTACTCGGTGTGCTCGATGTGCTTCGGCGAGAGCATCGAATACCGGATCTCGCTGCCGTCGTCCAGCGTGTAGCGCAGCGTATAGCCGATCTTGCACAGGCCGGCGTTGGGCCAGCGCTTCCACGCGGCCCCGAAGATGTCGCCGAAGAAGGAGCCGTCCAGCAGTTCATCATCGGAGGCGATCACCTCGAAGCTGCCGATGTCCTTGCCCTTCTTCCAGGGGGCGGTGTAGGTGTCGCCCATGCGCACCCGGGGGGAGTAGTTCTTGCCCTTGGGCGTGTAGAAGGAGACCACGTCCGGTATGGTGCCGGGGACGATCGTCGGCCCGGGGGTCGGAGACGGCGTGGGCGTGGGCGCGGCGGTGGGCGTGGGCGTGGACGCGCGCATCGGCGGCATGGTCTTCGCCGGCGAAAGCGCCGTCACCTCGGCGGCGGGGGGCTCGGGCGCCGGGGGCTCGGCCTTGGGCGCAAGCAGCACCAGCAGCGCGACGGCCAGAAGCACCGCGCCAATGGCCGCGCCGCCAATCAACAGCCGGCGGTTGCGGCGCTTTTTGCGCAGCAGGGCGCGCCGCCGCGCCCGGGTGGGCTTCTTCTCTGCCATGATACACCTCCGTATCGGCGCGACCGGGCCCGTTCGCGCGCGTGAAAACCGATGGATGCGATCGCGCCGGTGCCAGAAGGCCGGGCGCTCGCGGATATTATACCGCAAGGTCCGCGAAAAGAAAAGCGTAATATTACAAATTGTGTCAAAAATATGCCCAATATGTGTAAATTAAGCTGAAAAGAACTTGAAATCCATGCAATCTATGGCTATAATAGCATAGAAAACACTGTGGGCGCATATGCCCGTGACATGGGAGATACGGCTATGAACAAAGTGGAAGGGCCCCGCCGCGCGAAACGCGTCAGGAAAAAGTGCAGAGACGGCAAGACGCTGCTGATCGGCCGCATCGCCGCCGGCCTGCTGGCGGCGATGGCCGTGGCGCTGGCGGTGTACATGCGCGGCCTGGCGCTGAGCCCGGCCACGCTGATGTGGGGCTCCGCCTGCGTGCTGCTGATACTGCTGGCGGTGACGCTCAGCGTGAAGATGCCGGTGTCCAAGGTTCTGATGTGGTTCCTGGGCATCGCCTGCGCCGCGCTGATCGTGGGCGGCTATCTGAACCATTTCTACCAGATCGTGGACGGGCGCTTCATACCGAAGTACCGCCTGGTCACGAAGCTGAAGGTGACGGACGAATACCCGCCGCACTTCACGCAGATGCAGAGCCTTGAGACGCTGGACATGCGGGGCTCCACGGTGACGGACTTTGCGCCCCTACAGGCCCTGGACGCCCTGGAGCGGGTGGACCTGCGGGAGAACTACGCCTTCGACCGCGAAGCCCATGCCGCGCTGGCGCAGGCGCTGCCGGGCTGCGACATCCGCTGGAGCGTGCCCCTGCGCGACGTCTACTTTGACAGCGCGGCGGAGGCGGTCGACGTGTCGGCGCTGCCGCTGACCACACAGGAGCTGCGCGGGCTCTTCGCCGACTATCCGGACAAGCGCTTCATCTACTGCGTGCCGCTGCTGGAGGGCCGGTACGACGGGTCGGCCAGCGAGCTGGACCTGCAGGGCAAGGCCGTGGACGTCGAGGCCCTGCTGGACGCGCTGGAGCTTTTCCCGAACCTCAAACACGTGGACCTGCGGGGCGACAAGGCCTCCGTGCAGGCGGTGGCCGCGCTGTGCGAGGCGCGCCCGGACATTCACTTTGTATTCACCTGCGACGTGCCGGGCGACGGCATGACCACCGACGATACCACGGTGAAGGTGAAGGGCACCTTCGACGACCTGATGGCCCGGCTGGCCTACGCGGATTTCATGCCGAAGCTGGAGCTGATGGACGCCTTCGACATCGACCTGACCGACGAGCAGATCGAAGCGCTCCGGAACAACGCCCTGGGCGATCGCCTGAGGTATTCGGTCATCGTGCTCGGCCACAGGGTGTCCAGCGTGGCCACCGAGCTGAACCTGGACAACACGCCGGTGCCCGACGTCCGGTCGGTGGAGGAGTGCATCGCCAAGCTGCCGTTCCTGAAGTGTATCTCCATGTGCGACACGGGGCTGACCCAGGAACAGATGGGCCAGCTGTTCGACGCGCACCCCGAGATCAAATTCATCTGGTGGATCGAATTCGGTCAGTACCGGCTGCGCACCGACGCCACGGCGTTCACCACCGGCCTCGGGGGCGGCAACGACCTGGGCTACAACCAGAACACCTTTGCGCCGCTGCGCTACTGCACCGACCTGATGATGCTGGACCTGGGGCACAACCGCATCTCCAACCTGGAGTTTTTGCGGGGCCTCAAGAAGCTGCGGGTGCTGATCCTCGCCGACAACAAGCTGACGGACGCGTCGGCGCTGGCCGAGCTGACGGATTTGGAGTATCTGGAGATCTTCCTGAACGACCTGACCGACGTGACGCCGCTGACGGGGCTGACGCACCTGATGGACGTGAACATCTTCCACAACCCGCTGTATGAAAACCACAAGCCCTTCGCCAACATGCCCTGGCTGAAGCGGCTGTGGATCGGCGGGTGCAGGCTGTCCAAGCAGGACCTGGCGAACCTGAAAAAGGCCCTGCCGGACACGAAGATCAACATCGAGGGCCGAAGCTCCACCGGCATGGGCTGGCGCAAGGACCCCCACTACGACGTGATCCTGCAGATGTACGAGCAGGAGCGCTACATCCCCTTCGAGGATTCCCAGCCGCTGGATTAGGAACGCGAGAAACAACTTGGGCGCGTATCGAAACGATACGCGCCCAAGTTGTCTTTGGAATCAATTTCCCTTCAGCAGCTCGCACAGCCGCGCGCATTCCAGCTGGACCGCGCGCACGTGGGCGAGGGCCGCGAGGCTATCGCCGGAGAGTGCGCCGTCCAGGGTGTCCAGGGCCTGCCGGCAGGCTTCCCTGGCGGCGGAAACGGCGTCGCCGCCGTACTTTTCGGCCCACAGGTCGTACATGGCCATCAGGGCGGCGTCCCAATCCGACCGCAGCGCGTTGAGCCCGGCGGCGTCGCTCGCGCCGGAACGGGTCCACTCATATTCCCGGGCGAACAGCGGCGCGTGGGCCGCGCAGCCGGTGAAGAACTCCGTGCCGGCGTTGATGGCCCACTGCACGCAGAAGGGCTCCGTGCTGGCGCTATCGGTGGCCGGCGTGTAATCCTCCGCGGGCGTGGCGGGCATGTCGCCCGACAGGAACTCGCACAGGGTGCCGGTGAAGTTCTTCAGCATCAGCGCCAGCTGGCGCTCCACGGTCGCCGGGTCCTGAAGCGTGGCGTTCAGCGCCCCGTACTGGGCCTGGAAGCAGGCGTCCCAGGCTTCGCGGGCCGCCTCGATGTCCGGCCTTCGCGCCTGCGGCGCGCTGTCGCGCCAGGCGTCAAACTGCGCGTTCAGCTCCTTGCGCCACAGCTCGGAGGCCTGGGCGTAGCTGGCGGCGTCGCCCAGGGCGGCCAGGTTGTACTCCTGCTCCAGCAGTTCCAGGTGTTCGGGGCAGCTGTCGCGGTACAGTATGTCCTGGAGCACCGTCGTCCGGCAGTGGGGGGGCGCGCCGTAGTCGGCCACCATCGCCGGCTCGTAGTTGCCGGGGTAGGGCTGGTAGTAGTCCGAGCCGTAGAGCTCCTGGTCGTGGCGCACGCGGTCCTCGTCCAGCTCCAGCATCAGTGCGTCGTCGGCAACGCCGGTTGCCTCGTGGCCCTTGGAATTCTGGTAGTCGATCACGGCCTGCTCGGTCCGGGGGCCGAAGGAGCCGTCGGGCTTGTCGGACAGCCAGCCGGTCTGCTGCAGCAGCCATTGCAGATAGCGCACCTCTTCGCCGTGGTCGCCGCGCCTGACCTCGGCCAGGGCGGAGACGGACGACAGGCACAGCATAAGTACGAGCAGCAAAGCGAGTTTTTTCATGCACAACACCTCTTGTATCGCCGTATCGCGGGGCCCCAAGGGGCCGGCCGGCGGCGGGCGAACGATTCTGAGTCTATTATATGGGTTTTATGGCGTTTTTGCAAGAGAAAAGTGTCCTGAGAATGGCAAACAAATGGTATTTCGGCGGCGAAAGCGTCGAAAAAATGACAAACGGGCAATCGATATTGACGTGCATGCTGAAACGGGGTATACTATATTCAGGGATAAGGTATACTTCCGTCCCGATAATGAAGACAAGGGGGATCACCTGAACCATGAAACGTATTCTGGCATGTTTGATTGCGGCAGCCTGCCTCCTGACGGCTTTTGCCTTGGCCGAAGGGCCTACCATGACCATGAAGGTCATCAAGTGCAAGCAGGCGGTTAACCTGCGCAGAACGCCCAGCACCGACAGCGACAGCCTGGGCCTGGTTCCGCTGGGCACCGAGCTGACCGGCTGCGCCGCCGTGGAGGGCTCCGACTGGATCGCCGTGAACTATCAGGGCATCGACGGCTTCATCCGCAACGACTTCCTGGAGCTGCTGGCCGTTGAGGAGCCGGAGGTGGAGCCGGAGGAGGAAGTCGACCTCGGCCCGATCGCCGAGCGCGAGCTGCCGGCGGAGGCCCCCATCGCGGACATCAACGCGGCCTCCCAGTACACGGACGACCAGATCATCGTGGACGAAACGGTCGCCGGTGTGCACGTGATGGCCCGCCGCATCTACACCGAAGCCAATGAGTACCTGCTGGTGGTCGGCCTGGACGGCAACGGCGCCGAGCTGTGGAGAAAGCAGACGATGACGCCGGACGTGACCGAAATGACCCAGACCGACGCGCTGATCGGCGGCACGGCCGACGCGCCCTCGGTGCTGATGTACAACGACTGGCTGGGCCTGAGCGCCCTGAATCCGGCCGACGGCGCGATTCGCTGGGAAGTGACCAAGGAAGACATCTTCCTGGGCGGCAGCGTCTCCCGAGTGGTCGGCCCCGATGGAACGCTTTACATCGGCGGCTATTACGGCCCCGATCCGGTGGCGATCTCCGCCGACGGCAATGTGCTGTGGCAGGCCGATTGCAGCGCCTACAGCGCCCAGTGGATGACCACCATGGAGCTTCTGGAAAACGGCATCTCCTGCTGGTACGGCAGCATGAAGGGCGAAGACGGCGAGACCACCGGCACCGTGACCTATGACTTCAGCGGCGCCATCTCCGAGGTCATCTTCGACTGATCCGCACAAACAAATGTATTAAGGGCCGCCCCGGGGCAATCCCGGGGCGGCCCTTTTTGCGATACGTCGGTTTAGCGGCTGCCGGGGTATTCCACGCCCTCCGGCAGCTCCGCGACCACGTTGACCACGAATTTGGCCTCCGCGCCGCTCTCGTTGCGGGCGGTGACGGTGGCCGTGCCGTAGCCGCCGGTCAGCGACACGATGCCGCGCTGGTTCACGGTGGCCACCAGGTCGTTGTCGGCCGACCAGACCAGCCGGGTGTTGTCGGCGTCGGCGGGGAACACCTCCGCCTTCAGCTGGATCGGCATGACGGTCTGCTCCCTGAGCACGTAGAGCTCGCTGAGGTTCAGGCGCACCTCCTCCACCAGCACCTGCACCGTGATCACGCAGCTGGCGATCTTGCCGTCGGCGGAGGCGCTGATGCGCGCCGTGCCGGAGGCGACGGCGGTGACGGTGCCGTCCTCCACGGTGGCCACGGAGGGGTCGCTGGAGGTCCAGGTGATGTAGTGATCGCTGGAGCCCTCGTCCACATTGCCGTCGGCGTCGAAGAACCGGGGCTGCAGCGACAGCTTGCTGCCGCGCTCGATGGTGGCCGCGGCCGGGGAGATCTCAAAATCCGCGGCGGGGCGGTCCACGGTGACGATGGTGCTGGCGGTGAGCCCGTCCCTGGAGAAGGCGCCCAGTATGGCCTCGCCCTCGGACACGGCGTACAGCGTGCCGTCCGACTGCACCCGCAGCACGCTGTCGTCGCTGCTGCTCCAGTGGGTGACGGCGTCGGTGGTGTCTCCGGGGATGTAGCGTGTGCCCAGGCGCAGATAGGTGCCCGCGCCCACGGTGACCAGCTCCGGCGATATGCGCATGGCGTTGCCGGCCACGTGGACGTGCACGTCGGCGCTGGCGGTCAGGCCGTCGGCCGAGGTGACGGTGACGCGGGTGTCGCCGCCGCCGATGCCGGAAACGCGGCCCACGGCGTCCACGCGGGCAATGCTCTCGTTGTCGCTGTGCCAGCGCACCAGCGTGTTGTCCGCCTTGTCGTTGAATATGGCCTTCAGGCCGGTGATCTGTCCCTTTTCCATGGTGATGGAATCGGTGTTCAGCGTCAGCGTGGAGGTCGTGAAGCCGGCCACCTGGATCTGCACCGTGGCGCGGGCGCCGTTTTCCGCGTTCAGGCGGATGCTGGCGCTGCCGGGCCCGACGCCGGTCACCACGCCGTTTTCGTTGACGATGGCCACGCTTTCGTTGGTCGTCGCGTAGCTGACCTTCTGAGGCACGTCCGACTCCAGCCGGTAGGAGAGGGGATAGCTGTCGCCCGGATTCATGCGCACGGAGCGGGGATGGGCATACAGGTAATCCTCGCTGCCGAAGCGCATCGGCGCGAAAAGCAGCGTTCCCAGTATCAGGACCGCCATCAGACTGGTCAGCTTCCCAAGGGGGGTTTTCATGGCGACAGGCCTCGCTTGTTACATAATTTCACATTCTATATTATACGTGACAACGCACCGGCGGTCAACTTAATTTTTCATTGGGTATTGCAAAAGCGCAGGCGTTGCGCTAAACTACATACAGGGTTTACAACCTGTCATACAGGAGGGATAGCGTGAAGATCAAGCTGACGCAGGAAAACGAGCGCGCGCTCCGGGCGTTTTTGGAGGGCTGCGAGGACGCCGAGCAGCTGTCCGCCCGGGAATACGTGGTCGATCTGTACGACATTCCCCGCCCGGTCTCGCTGGACCTGGTTTTTGTGAAGGGCGGCGTGGCCGTGGACGGCGCGGCGGTGCTGGAGTACGACGAGACGCTGAAGGGCTGGTACATGGGCGAGCGCCTGGAGCGGCCCGAAGAGGTGCTTGGGGCGCTGACGGCCTGCGGGGCGCTGGGCGATGAAGCTGAAGCTGACCCGTCATAGGCGGCTGCTCTCCACGCGCAGGGAAGTGCCCGCCGCCATGGGCTTTGCCGGCACCCACGCGCCGCTTTCGCAGAAGAAGGAGCGCCTGTATCGCGCCGTGGAGCGCACCCAGGCCTTCATGCACAAGCGCGTGCCGGCGGACGGGGCGATGGAGGCCATCCGGCGGCGCTACCCCGCGCCGCAGTACTTCGTGGAATCCAGCCGCCGGGCGCTGGAGCGCTCGGGCCTTTCAAGGCTCGACGCGTTCTACTACGCGCTCATTCCCGGGCTGACGCGCACAAGCCTGTCGCAGCAGTGGGGCATGCACCCGCTGCTCAACGGGCTCTCGCCGATGCGGGAATACCTGAAGACGCTGTACGTGGGAAGACACGTGGAGTGCTTTTACCTGATCCTGCTGGACCGGCAGGGCCGCCTGATCCGCCCGGCGCTGTTGCAGCGGGGCGGCGTCGACAACGCGCCCTTCTACCTGGGGCAGCTGCTGGAGGTGGCCCTGAACGACGAGGCCAGGTACATCGTGCTGGCCCACAACCACCCCCAGGGCACGCTCCGGCCCTCCAGGGAGGATCTGCAGTGTACCCTTCGGGCGCTGCAGGCCTTCGCGCCGCTGAAGATACCGCTGCTGGACCACCTGATCGTGGCGGGCAACAATGTCGTCAGCATCCGCGAGGCGGGTTTTCTGGCCTCCGTGCTGTGGAGCGCCGCGTCGCCCGGCAGCCGGCTGGTGAACCAGTGGCTGGACCTGTGAGTGTGATAAAAACTTAATGTTTCAGTAGAACTACACAAAAAATCCGACAATTAACAATAATGCCATATTTACGCGCCGAAATTTCTCGGGATTTCAACATTCGGCCGATATAATGAAGCCAAACAACGACGGCTGTGAGGGAGGATGCCCCATGTATCTGGACCACCGTGTGACCGTGAAGATCGCCCGCATACTGAACATGATCGACATGTCCGCGCTGCTGCTGGATTCAAGCGGCAACGTGATACTGCCGGAGGGCGACGCGCGCACCTTCACCATACCGGACGAGGTGCTGCAGAACCCGACCATTCCGTTCATCTACGGGGCCATGACGCTGATCGGCACCTCCGAGGAGCAGCCGGTGTTCGTGTGCCTGCACGGCGACAGCGAGGATGTGAAGAAGTGCGCGGTGCTGTGCGCGGAGCTGATCAACGTGCTGATGCGCGAGGACATGAGCCACACCAGCCGGGAGCAGTCGCTGCGGCTGATGCTGCGGGGCGACGTGGAGGGCGCGGAGTTCGAGTCCATGGCCGCCGACCAGGACATACCGATGCAGATGAACCGCTGCGTGCTGTACTTCTACTTCCAGGACATGGAGGTGGAGAGCGCCATACAGATGATGAGCGACGCCCTGGACAACGACCACGACCTGATCACCGAGGTCGGGCACCACTCGGTGGCCATGCTGAAGGCGGTGGACGAGGACGCGGACTTCACCGAGATCGAGGAATACGCCAACGCCTTCGTCAGCAGCTTCCTCACCGAGACGGGGGCCACCGTCTACATCGGCATCTCCGACCCCCGCAAGGACCTGACGGCCATACCGGAGGCCTATGCCGAGGCGCGCAACGCCATCAGCGTGGGCCGGGTGTTCCACAGCGGCAAGCGGGTGTTCGTGTACCGGAACATGCTGCTGGAGCGCTTCCTCAGCGAGGTGTCGCCGGAGATCGGGGCCAGCTACAACGCCCGCATATTCAACCGCAAGACGGTGCGCCTGTTCAACGACGAGATGGTGCACACCATCGAGACCTTCTTCGACAACAGCCTGAACCTCTCCGAGACGGCCAGAAAGCTGTACATCCACAGGAACACGCTGGTCTACCGGCTGGAGAAGGTGCAGCACGCCATCGGCCTTGACCTGCGCAATTTCGACGACGCCGTCACCTTCAAGATGATGATGCTTCTGGGCAAGGGCGAAAAAAGCCGGAAGCTGCGCCTGTAATCCGGGAGCGCCCGCGCTCATAGACTTCAAAGCACCGAATGCGCCGACCGACGATGTCGGCGCATTCACACTGATATTCCGGAAGGGACGCCCCTCTTCCGGCGCCGTAACCGGCTGGAGGCCATATGAAAAAAAGCTCCCTGCGCACCATCGCGATGGTATGGGCCGCGGTGATGATCGCCGTGATCTCCTCGACGCTGACGATGCTGTTTTCGGGCCGCGCCGCCCAGACCCAGGCGGCCGAGCCCCGCTGGGTGACCCAGGAGGAATACGAGACGCTGCAGCGCTACAGCCGCCTGGAAGAGGTGCGCACATCGCTTCTGAAGAACTACTACAAGGACCTGGACGACGATACCCTGGTCCTCGGCGCCATCCGCGGCATGGCCAAGGCCGTTGACGACCCCTACACCTTCTACTACACCCCTGAGGAGATGAAGCGCGCCGACGAGAACAACAACGGCGCGTACACCGGCATCGGCGCGCTGCTGCAGAACACGGCCGACGGCCAGATCCAGGTGGCGCGCGTGTATTCGAACACCCCCGCCGAGGGCGCGGGCCTGCGCGCCGGCGACAGGATCATCGCGGTGGACGGGGCCGCCGTCAGCGGCGAGGACGGCCGAAGCTACAACGACGCCGTCAACCGCATACGGGGCGAAGCGGGCGCGGCGGTGACGCTGACGCTGCTGCGCGGCGGCGAGACGGTCGATATCAGCATCACCCGCGGCGATGTGCAGATCGACTACGCCAGCTACCGCATGCTGCCGGGCAACATCGGCTACATCTGCATCTCCCAGTTCTCCGGAAACGCCGCGATCCTGTTCAGCCAGGCCATAGAGGCCTTCAAAAGCCAGGGCGCGGTGGGGCTGGTGGTGGATGTGCGCGACAATCCCGGCGGCCTTCTGGACCAGGTCGTCGACATTGCCGACAGCCTGCTGCCCACCGGCGTGATCGTCTACGTGAAGGAGAAGGACGGCACCCGGCAGGACTTCTACTCCGACGAGGCGTTCTACGACGTTCCCCTGGTGGTGCTGGTGAACGACATGTCGGCCAGCGCTTCGGAGATACTGGCCGCGTCGGTGCAGGCCTTTCATCGGGGCACCGTCGTCGGGGTAAACACCTTCGGCAAGGGCATCGTGCAGTCGCTGCACACGTTTGAATCCGACGGGGCGGGGCTTCAGATGACCACCTCCAGCTACTTCGACGCGCTGGACCGCTGCCCTCAGGACGTGGGCGTCGCGCCGGATGTGGAGGTGGCGCTGGTGGGGGACGGCGTGCCCCTGGAGCCCGACCCCCAGTCCGACAACCAGCTGGCCGCGGCCATCGAGCTCCTGCAGAGGCAAATTCAGGATTGACGCGCTTTGGCCTTGACCGGCCTGCGGTCCATCTGGTATAATAATTCTGGAATTGAATGGAAACGGCGTCTCCGACCGGCCGGTCGGGGTGTAAGAATCACGGGAGGTGCGGTTATGGAACAGAAGAAGAGACTGGTGACCCGAAGCGATTTCGACGGACTTGCCTGCGCGATGATGCTGCGCGATCTGGGCCTGATCGATGAGATCAAGTTCGTGCATCCCAAGGATGTGCAGGACGGCAAGGTCGAACTCAGCCAAAATGATATCACCACCAATTTGCCCTACGATCCCCGGGTGGGCCTGGCCTTCGACCATCACGAATCCGAGATGGACCGCCTGAAGGCCAAGGAGACCGGCGGCAAGCTGATCATCGACCCGAACGCCCGCAGCGCGGCCCGGGTGGTGTATGATTACTACGGCGGCAAGGACGTGTTCCCGCGGGTCAGCGAAGAGCTGATGGAGGCCGTGGACAAGGGCGACAGCGCCGATTTCACCATCGACGAGATACTGCACCCCAAGGGATGGGTGCTGCTGCACTACCTGATGGACCCGCGCACCGGCCTGGGCCGCTTCCGCCAGTTCCGGATCTCCAACTACGACCTGATGATGCAGCTGATCAGCTTCTGCATGGACCACACCATCGACGAGATTCTGGAGCTGCCGGACGTGAAGGAGCGCGTGGACCTGTACTTCGAGCAGGCGGACATGTTCGTGGAGCAGCTGAAGCGCATCGCCAAGATCCACGACAAGGTGGTCGTGCTGGACCTGCGCGAGGAGGAGATCATCCACGCGGGCAACCGCTTCATGATCTACGCCCTGTTCCCGCAGACGCAGATCTCCGTGCATGTGGCCTGGGGCTTCCGCAAGCAGAACACGGCGGTCATGATCGGCAAGTCCATCGTGAACAAGGGCTCCAATGTGGACATCGGCGAGCTGTGCCTGAAGTACGGCGGCGGCGGCCATCACAACGCCGGCACCTGCCAGCTGGAGAACGACGTGGTGGATCAGGAGCTTCCGAACATCATCGCGGCGCTGAACGCGTGATCAAAAAACAAATGAAGCCGCCCGGGAGATGCAACCCCGGGCGGCTTTACTGCGTCTAAGGGCAAACGGAGACGCAAGGAGGCATGAGAATATGATCCGTAGAATCTGTACATTTGCGCTTGTGGCGCTGTGGGCGCTGGCGCTCGTCGGGGCCTCTGCCGAGGTGGGCATCGCCAACCCCTGGACCGAGACCTCCGCCGAGGGCGTCATGGAGGCGCTGGGCCTGGAGCTGGGCGTGCCCGAGGGCGCCACCGACGTCAGCTGGCGGATGCTGGAGGAGGAGCAGCTGGCGGAGATGACCTTTACCTGGTACGACCTGCCCTACACGGCGCGCGTGAAGCCCGCCGACGCCTTTGAGGACATCTCCGGCCTGTACTACGACTGGCCCCAGGAGATGGAGTGCGTGGTGGGCGGCCGCTGCAAGGGCGTGTGCCGCCGCGCGACGGACGGCGATGTGACCGTGGACAACTGCCTGTGGTACGACGAGGCGACCGGGCTCATGTACTCCGTCAGCGCCCAGTGGCCGGACATGGACGGCTTCGATATACAGGCCTCCGCGGAGCAGCTGTATGTGCCGGGACAGACGGAGTAGGGAGCAGGGAACAGGGAACAGGGAGTAGGGAGTAGGGAATAGCCGCCCTCGTGTATGGACACGGGATTGTGCGCGACCTTCCGGATACCCTTCAAGACCTGGATCTGGGCACTCGAACCACTGAAAACAGCACACTGTGCTGTTTTCCGGGCGCTCGATGCCACTGCGGTGGGGAAGCTTTTGGACGGCATTCACATTCTGTGCCTCCCCACCGCAGTGGGGAGGGGGACCGCTTGCGGTGGAAGGGCTCCCCGGGCGCTCCTTAACTTCATGCCATTGAAGACCGTCCCCATGTGCAGGACCGTCTCCATGTGCACAAAAGGACCCCATATGCATGGAGGCTTTCAACAACGACCTGGTCATTCGCTACCTGGACAGGGTAGTCGTGAAGGATGACGGCTACGAAGTGGTCTTCAAGGCTGGCGTGACCGTGGAGGTCGAGATTTGAGCGGGAACACAGGGCAGCATATCACTGTGAAAATGGTGGTATGGCTGCCCGTTATTTTGCGTTTGTGGCAGCTCCGGCTTCTTGATCATACGAGCAAATCCGCTCTTGCGCACATATCCACACCTGCGCTAAACTACCGTCAGGCGAGGAAATGCTTCTCGCCTATTTTGAGTTCACGAAAAGTTCATCAGGCTTTCGTTGCTTTCGAGCTGATTTTTTGCTATACTCTAACTGTGTCATTGTGCCTTCCCGGAGGTTAAGAATTCCGTGGTTGTGCCGATATACAGAGTGCGCTTCATGATGCTCAGGAGATGGTCGGTGGCGGACTTGTATATCTGGAATGTGAAGAAGAGAACAGCCAGGCATATGATTTTTATATCAGATGCGGTTTCAAGGAATTCGATCACAGGTATTCACAGATTGACCAGCAGAATTATATTCTGCTGATGAAGATATTTTAGAAAATAACCACAGGAGGCTTGACAGCCATGCGGAATAGAAAAACGCTCCTTAGAGCAGAGCAGAGCAGAGCAGAGCAGAGCAGAGCAGAGGCTAACTGCGCCCTTTTTGCGTCTTGCGACAGCGAGGCGCTTGAAACTGAATACTACATTCGTGATGGATAACCGTCGGATTCTGACGGGGTAAGTATACCCTGTCAGGTTCGGAGAAGAAAAGGCGAACTACACTGGAGGTGATTAATGTGACGCTGGTGCAGGAAGCAATGAGCATCATGGAGGCGATGCCGAGAAGAAACCAGCAGATCGTGCTGGAGCTTTTACGAGCGATGAGCAGCCAGCCGACGTTTCGTGAGAAGCCGGAAAAAAGTGCGAATACAAAAATGAATGCCGCCGTGATGGAACTGGCTGGACTATGGAAGGATCATGAAAATGAGTTGACGGTAGAGGAAACGGTTCGGGATATGAGAAAGGGGCGTTCCTTTGATCATTGATACAGACGTTTTGATATGGTTTCTCAGAGGAAATCAAAAAGCGATAGATTATATTTTGGATGCAACGCCTTTTTCGATTTCTATTGTAACCTATATGGAACTGGTGCGGGGAATGCGTGACAAACGAGAACTGGCAAAAATGAAAAAGGCATTCGCGGAAATGAGTGTTGAAATCATTCCGTTGTCAGAAAGTATCTCCCTGCGTGCTTCGGATTATGTTGAAATGTACTCATTAAGTCATTCTATGGAAATGGCGGATGCTTTGATTGCCGGTACTTGTATTGAAGAAAACGAAACACTGGTAACGGCAAACGATAAGCATTACAGAGTGGTGGAAGGACTACGGATGACGATATTTCGCCCATGACATAGAGATTTTTCAGGAATGTGTTGACAGCCATGCGGAATAGAAATACCCTGTTCAGAGCAGAGCAGAGCAGAGCAGAGCAGAGTAGAGTAGAGTAGAGCAGAGCAGAGTAGAGCAGAGCAGAGCAGAGCATGGGCTGACTGCGCCCTCGCGTGCCCTTCAGGGTATTTTGCGTCCTGCGGGGCGCTTGAAACTGAATACAACATTCGTGATGGATAACCGTCGGACTTGACGGGGTTACTATACCCTGTCAGGTTCGGCGGTTTCTTTATATTCAAAAATACAAAATGGAGGTACACATTTTATGAAGATCAAGAAGAGAATCCTTTCCCTCGCCCTCGCGGGCGCACTGACGCTGGGACTGCTCCCGGCATTCTCGTCCCCGGCACTGGCCGCGGACGGAGACACCAGCACCTACACCCTCACCATCCCGTCCACGCTGACGGTAGCGAACAGCGGCTGGAACGCCACGGACGGCATCAGCGCCACGGGAACACTGGCCAGCGGCAAGAAACTGACCGTGACCGCAAGCTCCGCGAATAGCTGGGCGCTCAAGTCCGGCGAGAACTCTGTGGGCTACAAGCTGGCAACCGCGTCCACAGACACGGAGGCTACCACCTCTTGGGAGTTTACCGAGCTTTCCAGCACAGCAACAAAGAAAGATATGGGCATCATCGTGGAGGATTACAGTTCCAAGCCCGCAGGCACCTATCAGGACACCGTGACCTTTACGGCGAGTGTGGTGGAACAGGCCATCACATTTACTGTTAAACGTGTTGGAGGAAGTTATCCTAATTTTGCTGATGGGAATTATACTGTAGCTCCCGGCACTACATGGCAACAGTTTATTGACAGCGGTAACGCTCCGGCTTGCCTGAGCATAGGAACTTCGGGGATTTATAGCGGGAAGGTTTGTCATGATATGAACAACGGTTTGCAAGACTGTGGCGGAACGATAATTGCTAATGTGTCAGATAAGAAGCGCATCAAGATCGGTGATGCCATTATTGACGGCGCTACATATGGATGCAGTGATTATCTCAACTATCAAGACCATGATTAAGAGAATCAGGATCGAATACTTAGGAAGTCGTTACATTAGCAGCAAAAGAAAGGTCGTGAGCCTATGAACCGAAAACCGAATATCCTTGCGGCCTTTCTCGTCCTTGCCTTTGCGCTCCTGCTGACCGCATGCGGCGCGGGCGGTGACAGGGTGGAGCGGTTCGCGGAGGCCAACCCCGGCAACGGCACAAACATCGCCATACCGGGCTATGAGAAGCTGGATTTCGTGGCGGGCAAGACCGCGCAAACCGTGAACTTCAAAAACCCGCCGGAGAACGCCTGTACCTTCGTACTCACCCTGACGCTGGAGGACGGCGAAACCCTCTGGACGGGCAAGGCGCTCTCCCCCGGCGAAGCGTTCACCCGCATCAAGCTTTCAAGGGCGCTGGACGCGGGCGAGTACCCCGCGACGCTCCATTATGCCTGCTATACCATAGAGGACAACCAACCGCTCAACGGAGCGGAGATAGAACTGACACTTGAAGTAAAGTAACCTACAATGAGGTGTGTATATGAGACAACAACGATTTTTATCGTGGCTCCTGACCCTCTGCCTTTTGCTCGGAATGTTTAGTTTTCCGGCTTATGCGGAGGGAAATACGACTACGATCAGCGGCGATGGAACCGCTGACAAGACCGGGACAATGACCGTTACGCTGGTCATCCCGAAGAAAACCCCGGCGGCGACCGACCTGACCTATACCGCGCCGACCAACCTTGTTTACGACGGCAACAACAAGGCTGCGACCGTTGCCGCGGCATCCAGCGTGACGGGTCTGGGCACGATCACGGTGAAGTATTACAGCGACGCCAGCCGCAGTACTGAAGTGACGGAAACTAAGAACGTCGGCACCTATTATGTCGGCGCAACGGTTGCCGAGGGCGACCAGTACGCAGCCAGCACAGCTGTACTTTACGGCGACGGCTGGACGTTCACGATTACCGCGTCCACGCCGTCCGCACCTGCCGCGCCCACAAAGGCGAGCGCCACAAAGAACAGCATTACGCTGAACGAAGTAAGCGGCTGTGAGTACAGCAAGGACGGCGCGAACTGGCAGAGCGGCACCGAGTTCGCCGGACTGAATCCCGGTACGGAGTACACGTTCTATCAGCGCGTCAAGGCGACGGCGAACACGAACGCCTCTGCCGCCAGCAGTGCGTCGTTCAGCACCGTGGCGGACACCTACGCCATGACTATTACGCTGGTCATCAAGCCAGCGCAGACCATTGCCGCCTCTGACGTGACCGCTACCTATGGCGACACGGACAAGAGCGTCAGCGCCAGCGTCACAGAACCCACCACGGGCGGCGGGGGCATTACCTATACTGTGAAGGACGGCAGTGGGGATTACATCAGCGTGAATGAATCCACCGGTGCGCTGACGGTCAAGGCGGTTCCCCCGACCGACGGGAAAGCCTACGTCATTGTAACTGCGGCGGAGACTGACGACTACGCGGAAGCCACCAAGGAAGTTGTTGTGACGATCAGCAAGGCGACAGTCACCGTTGCGGCGGAGAATCAGAGCATCTATGTGAACGGCACTGTTCCTGACCTGTCCGCGCCGGTTCTGGACACGCATTATACCGTCTCCGGGCTTGTGGGCACGGATGCATTGACGACTGCTCCGACGCTGACCTATCAGAAGGACGGCAGCGCGGCCACCCCGGACAATACCACGGCAGGTACCTATGACATCGTTGCCTCCGGCGCAAGCGCAGGAGATAACTATGCCATCAGCTATACAAAAGGCACGCTGACGATCAGCGACAAGGGCAATCAGACCATTACCGCCGATGACGTGACCGTCACCTACGGCGACACGGATAAGAAGGTAAGCGCCAGCGTGACCGACCCGACCGAGGGCGGCGGCGCGATCAGCTACGCCGTGAAGGAAGGCAGCGGGGACTATATTGATGTGGACGCCACCACCGGCGCGCTGACGATCAAAAAGGTTCCCGCGGACGGCAAAGCCTATGTCACGGTGACTGCGGCGGGAACTGCTGCCTATGAGCAGGCGACCAAGGATGTGACCGTGACCATCAATAAGGCAAACAGCACTGTTACCAAGGCACCGACAGCCAAAACGCTGACCTATAACGGACAGGCACAGGCGCTTGTGGATGCAGGCACTGCCTCCGGCGGTACGATGCAGTACGCCCTCGGCACCGCAACCGAAGCCACACAACCTTATACCACATCCATCCCCACCGCCACCAACGCCGGAACCTATTATGTATGGTACAAGGCGGTCGGCGACGCCAATCACAACGACAGTGCAGCTGCCTGCGTGACCTCGACGATTCGCGCGGAAATCAGCGCCACCGTGACCTTCAAGGTGTTGAACGGCAAGTGGGACGACGATACCGCCGCGGACAAGGTCGTGACGCTGACCGGCTGGGAGGGCGACACGCTGAAGCTGGCGGCAGACCAGATTCCGGCAGTCGGCAGCAAGCCGAACGATGCGTACAAGACGGGCAGCTGGGACGTGGAGCCGAGCACGGAAACGGCGATCACCGGCGCGACGACGTACACGTATACTTATGTGGCGAAGGAAGCCCCGACGGAGACCCCGACCGAAGCCCCGACGGAAGCGCCGACGGAGGCCCCGACGGAAGCGCCGACGGAGGCCCCGACCGAGGCCCCGACGGAAGCGCCCACGGAAGCCCCGACCGAAGCGCCGACGGAGGCCCCGACGGAAGCGCCGACCGAGGCCCCGACGGAAGCGCCCACGGAAGCCCCGACCGAAGCGCCCACGGCCACGCCGAAGCCAACGAAGACGCCGAAGCCCACGGCCACGCCGAAGCCCACGCCGAAACCCGCCAAGCCGGATTACACGCTGCTGGCGAGGCTGAAGGCCACCGGCAGCCGCACGCTGGAGCTCACCTGGAGCAAGGTGGACGGCGCGAAGGGCTACGACGTGTACTTTGGCAAGTGCGGCTCGAAGATCGAGAAGGTGG
>CACYTF010000008.1 GCA_902777335.1 uncultured Eubacteriales bacterium | reverse complement strand
GGGGGATAGCGCGTGGTTCGAGGTAAGCGCACCTACGCGGCAGCCTTGGCTCGCCCCGGTGACGGGGAGAGCTGGCGCGAAGCGCCTGAGAGGGGCCTCCCACAAGAAAACGTTCGCTATACCTCTACCGGCTTCTGGAGCGGGCGGTGGCCCCGGGGGCAGGGGGGCTCCAGGTGCTCCACCCACGATGTGAGCAGCGTGCGCAGCAGCGCGGCCAGCTGGTCCTGCTGATCGCCGGTCAGCGGGGAGAGGGGGTCCTCCTCGGGGGCGTCGCCGTCGCCGGGGATGGCCGCGCGGCCCGCGTCGGTGATGCGCAGCAGGTTGCCGCGCCTGTCCTCCGCCTTCTCCCGGGTCAGGTAGCCCTTGACCTCCAGCTTGCTCAACAGCTCGCTCAGCGAGCCGGGCTGTATGCCCAGCATCTGCTGCAGCTCCCGCTGGGAAATCGCCTCGCGGCCCTTCAGTATCGACAGGATCAGCGCCTGGCCCCGCGCCGGGCCGCCCTGGGGCAGCCGGTGGACCATGCGGCCCGCCATGTCGATCAGCTCCATCGCGTCGCCCTCCTCGATGCGGCGCTTCAGGAATTCCGGGTCCGGGCGGCGGGGCGGCATGCCGAAGCCCGGGCCGCCGGGACCGCCAAAGCCCGGGCCGCCGAAGCCGGGGCCGCCGGGCATGCCATGTCCGCCATGCCTGCCAGGCCCGCCGGGCCCTACGAAGCCGCGGGGCATGCAGCGCGGCTGGTCTCCGTCAAAGGGCATGTCCTGAAAGCCGCGGCGCCGCCCGTGCCGGGGCATCCTCTCGGAGTTTCCTGCTTCAAAGCCCCAGGGGCCGTGTATCCTGTCATCCATCGGATTGAAGTTCATGTGAACACTTCCTTTCGTGTTTTGGTACCTAAATAATAGCAGGGCGGAGAGTAAATGTCAAGGTACCAAAACGATAATTAACGCGCAATTTACGGATGTTGCCGGGCGATCTCCGTTCACCTGATGAAAATGACAATAATCCAATGAAATTGCAAGCCCGCCGGCGCGATGCGTGGTATATTATACCCGTCGCAAGGACATGAACCCACCAACCGCCGACATCAAAGGAGGATATCGATATGAACACCATGATGAACTGCAACATGAAGCTGAGCGCCCAGCTGGCCGAGGACGTGAACGCGCCGGAGCTGCGCAACCCCATCCACAGCGCCATGCGCCCCCGAAAGGGCTGGCTGGCCCGGCTGCTGGGCAGGAAATGACCGACCGTACAATGAAAAAGCGCCCGCGGGCGCTTTTTCATTGCGTATTCTCCTCCCGCATGCTGACCAAACTTCGGCGGTCGTAGCGCGCGCGGTAGGCGGCGGGGGACATGCCGGTCTCCCGCTGGAACACGCGGTTGAAGTAGCTCTGGGAGCTGAAGGCCAGGAAGTGGGCGATCTCGGCGCAGGAGTAGTCGGAGTTCAGCAGCATGTTGCCGGCGACCTCCACCCGGCGGCGGCGCACGTAGTCGGTGAAGGTGCAGCCCATTTCCTGCTTGAACAGCGTGGACAGGTAGGAGGGGTTCAGCTGCAGCGCCCGGGCGATGTCGTCGATGCGGAACGCCTCGTGCAGGTGCAGGTCGATCTCGTCCAGGCAGCGCACGATGGGCCGGGCGAACACGTGGGCCTTGCGGGCCTCGGCCACGCGCCGGGCGAAGAAGGTCAGCACCTCCGGGAACAGCTCGTCCACCGCCTCGGGCGTCGTGCAGCGGTCGGCCTGCTGGATGTACAGGTCGCTGATGTTGTAGGCCACGTTCTGCTCCAGCCCGCCTTCGATGGCGTAGCGCGTGGCCATCGTCACGTAGGCCACGAACAGGTATTGGGCGTTGCGCAGCGGGTCGCGGGACAGCGTGCCCGTACCGCCGCCGTGGTGCATGGCCTTCAGCGCGCCCTCCGGGTCGCCCATGCGCACGCACTGGTACTGCTCCAGCTCCTGGTCGTAGGAGTGGTGGCGGAAGTCGTTCTCCCGCTGCAAAAACGCCAGGTGCGCCAGGTCGCCCCGGGTCACGTGGCCCCGGGAGGCGCTCATGCCCCAGCCCTCCACGCGTCCAGCAGCGCGGCCAGGTCGTCGAACACCCGCTGGCGCTCGGCGTGGTTCAGCAGCTCGTGGCGCATGCCGGGGTACATCTTCGCGGTGACGTGGCGGTAGCCGTCGGCCTTCACCCGCGCCACCGCGGCGTCGAAGCCCTTTCTGTCCGGCGCGCAGGGGTCGTTCTCGCCGGACAGGAAGTGCACCGGCATGTCGGGATGGCCCGCGGGCACGGGGCGGTAGGCGTCGCGCATCAGCGTGAGCAGCGCCTTGTAGCCGTTCAGCGTGAACGGGAAGCCGCACAGCGGGTCGGCGTCGTAGGCGCGCACGTTGTCCTGGTTGGTGCTCAGCCAGGCGTTGGGGGTGCTCGGGTCGGGGCAGGCCTTCGCGAAGCCGCCGGTGGTCATCTGCACAAACAGCTTGCTGACGTAGCGCTCGCCCTTGAACAGGGTCATCACCTTGTTCAGCAGCAGGCCTGCGCCGGTGGCCGGGTTGGGCCCGGGGCTGCCGCAGACCACCAGGCCGTCGATGTCGCCGTCGTACTTCTGCCGGTACACCCGCACCGCCAGCGAGCCCATGCTGTGGCCGAACAGGAACAGCTTCTTGCCCGGGTACTGTGCCTTGAACCACAGCGTCAGCTGGTGCATGTCCTCCACCAGCGCGTTCGCGCCGCCGGCGTAGAAGTAACCCAGGTCGTCCGGCGATTTCACGCTCTTCCCGTGGCCCCGATGGTCGTTGATCAGGCAGGCGTAGCCCCGCCCCGCCAGATATTCCATGAAGGGCAGATAGCGCTCCTTGTGCTCGGCCATGCCGTGGGCCAGCTGAATGAGCGCCTTCGGTTCGCCGCCCTGAGGCGCGATGACGCACACCGACAGCGGAAGACTGTCGACGGCGGAGGGGAGGAAAATGGTTTGGATGTTTGTCATAACGCGGACTCCTTTTTGAGAGTGGAGAGTGAAGAGTGGAGAGTGGAGTTGTCCAGTCAGTAGGGGCGGCGCCGCCGGTTCGAGTGAGGAGTGAGGAGTGAGGAACAGAAGGATGCCGGGGACCGGATTGCTGAAAGTGAGACAAGGAACCGTCCCTTATCTCAGTCGAGTGAGGGGTGAATGTGAGATGAGGGACGGTTCCTTATCTCACTTTGATGCGCCAACGGGGACCGGATTGCCACGTCGGCCCCTCCTGCGTCGGAGCCGCCTCGCAATGACAGAGCGGGGGTGGCTGCCGCTTGCGTGTCATTGTGTGAGTCACCGGGGACAGGTTCCTACTGACTCACTTTGAGCGCCGGGGAAGGGGACCGGATTGCCACGTCGGCCCCTCCTGCGTCGGGGGCTCCTCGCAATGACAGAGCGGGGGGCAGCCGCCTCCGCCCTGTCATTGCGAGGAGGCCGAACGGAGAGAGGCCAACATGGCAATCCGTTCTCCCTTGAATCCAACAAATCCCGGATGGGATTTGTACCACAATTCCTCATTCCTCATTCCTCATTCCTCATTTCCATCCGCCTCTTCCTCCACGACAAAAGCGGCACATAGCGTGCCGCTTTTGCGGGTTTGGGATTATTCCTCGGCGGGGGCTTCCTCGGCGGGCGCTTCTTCGACGGGCGCGGCCTCCTCAACGGGGGCGGCTTCCTCGGCGTAGGCTTCCTCGGCGGGGATCTCGTCGATGTCATACTGGCCGTCTTCGCTGGCCAGGGCCTCGTCCTCCAGCACCTCGCGGATGGACAGGGAGATGCGCTTGGCTTCGGTGTTCACGTCCAGCACCTTCACGCGCACGATGTCGCCGACGTTCACGGCGTCTTCGACCTTCGCGATGCGGGTCAGGGCGCACTGGCTGATGTGCACCAGGCCGTCCAGGCCGGGCTCCAGCTCGACGAACGCGCCGAAGGTGGTGATGCGCACGACCTTGCCCTCCACCACGCTGCCGACGGGATACTTCTCACCGGCCACGGTCCAGGGGCGGGGCTGGGTCTGCTTGTAGGACAGGGAGATGCGCTCGCGCTCGGGATCCACGTTCAGGATCTTCACGTCGATCTCCTGGCCGACGGAAACCACGTCGGAGGGATGCTTCACGCGGCCCCAGCTGAGGTCGGTGACGTGCACCAGGCCGTCGACGCCGCCGATGTCCACGAAGGCGCCGAAGTCCGCCAGGCGGCGAACGACGCCCTTCACGACGGAACCGACTTCCAGGTTCTCCCAGATTTTCTTCTTCTTCTCGGCCTCTTCCGCCATCAGCACGGCCTTGCGGCTGGCGACGATGCGCTTCTTGGCCTTGTCGATCTCGATGATCTTCAGCGTCATGGGCTGGCCCACGAACTCATCGATTTTCTCGACATAGCGCAGGGACAGCTGAGACGCGGGGATGAAGGTGCGGATGCCCGCCACATCGGCCAACAGACCGCCCTTGACGGCTTCCTTGCCGACGCCTTCGACGAACTCTCCGGCCTCTTCCTTGGCACAGATCTCTTCCCACGCCTTGCGGTTGATGATGTTTTTCTGGGAAAGCAGGACGTTGCCCTCGCCGTCGTTGACCTTGACGACCTCGACTTCGATCTCATCGCCTTCCTTGACATCGGTAGAAGAAAGCTCGGATTTCTTAACGATACCGTCAGACTTATAGCCGATGTTGACGCAAACCTCATCGTCGGTGATCATTTCGACCTTGCCAGTGATGATCTGGCCGGGGCGAATTTGAACTATGGTCTTGTCAATGGCTTCTTCTGACATGACTTCCAGTTCCGGGTTCTCTTCGGGGTTAACTTTCTTCTCGATGTCGTTCATTCTTGCAACAACCTCCTTAATTATACAATCCGGCGTGGAAGCACCGGCTGTAATCCCGATCGTATCGGACGGCGATATTTCGATGCCGTCCAGCTCGGCCGCGGTTTCGATGAAGTGCGTCCGGGGGCACAGGTCAGAGGCGAGCCTGTACAGCTTTTGGCTGTTGGCGCTCTGCCGGCCGCCGACCACGATCATCACATCCGCGCGGCGGGCGATGTCCGCGACCTCCTGCTGGCGGTCGCGGGTGGCGGTGCAGATGGTGGCGCGCACCACAAGCTTCGGGATGCGCCCCGAAAGCCGCTTGCACAGTGCGTCAAACCGCGCCTGCACCATGGTGGTCTGGGCCACCACCAGGGCCTGATCCAGCGGCGGCAGCGCGTCGACGTCTTCGTCCGTCAGCACCGCGAAGGCCGGGCCGTCCGTCCAGCCCAGTATGCCCTGCACCTCCGGGTGCTCGCGCTCGCCGATCACGATCAGCGGCATGCCGCTCTCCGAGGCCGAGCGCGCCATGTCGTGGATGCGCTGCACGAAGGGGCAGGTGGCGTCCACGATGGAGCAGCCCTTTGCCTCCAGCGCCCGGTAGGCCGCCCGGCCGATGCCGTGGCTTCGGATCACCACCCGCGCGCCGTCCGGGATCTGAGAGGGCGCCTGGGCGCTGGTCACGCCCATCGCCGCCAGCGAACCCACGACCTGGGGGTTGTGGATGATGGGGCCGAGCGTCGTGGCCGGAGCCGCCCGTTCAGCCGTCTCCACGGCCCGCCTCACGCCGAAGCAAAAGCCCGCGTGCCGGGCCAGTATCACGCCCGCGATGGGAAACCGCCTCCGCTTTTTCGATCAAACCGATATGTATACTCGTCGTATACATGCATAACTATACTATTTATGCTATCCGTTTAATTTCGATTGAGTCCTGTATTATTCCTGCAATGATTCGATAGTTTACGTAATTTTTACGATCACTCACTGCTTCAGCGCCCACACCGCGTCCTCGATGCGGCGGGTGGCCGCGGCGAGGGTCTCGCTGTTCACCCGCCGGCCGAAGTCGGACAGGTCCACGGGCTTGCCAAAGCTGATCTGCGTTCTGTGAAACAGCCGGTAGGGCCCGCCGATGTAGGCGGGGATCACCGGGGCGTTCGCGCGCAGGGCGATCATCGACACGCCCTCCAGCATCGGGGTGCGCGAATTGTCCCGCACTCGGGTGCCCTGGGGGAATATGGCCAGCCCGTGGCCCTGGCCCACCAGCTGCAGCGCCGTGCGCACGGCGTTCAGGTCGCTGTGGCCCCGGTCCACCGGGAACCCGCCCAGCGCGCGGATGAACGCCGCAACGGGCTTCCACTTGAACAGCTCGATCTTGGCCATGAAGTGGAGGAAGCGGTTTTTGACCGGTATGGCCAGCATGAACGGGTCCCGGTTGCTGCAGTGGTTGCTGCACAGCACGAAGCCGCCCCCGGCGGGGATGTTTTCAACGCCCTCCACCCGGGTGGGGAAGAACAGCGCGTACCACGCGCCCAGCAGGGCGCACATAAATCGGTAAAATCGCTTGTTCACGTTAGCCTCCTATGGCCTTCAGGGCCAGGCGCTTCATCTCGGCCACGCTCTGATCCAGCGTCAGGTCAGAGGTGTCCACGCGCACGGCGTCCTCCGCGGCCACCAGCGGCGACGCGGCGCGGTGGGTGTCCTGCCAGTCGCGCTCGAGCATCTCCTTCAGCACCTTCTCGTAGGGCTCGGGCATGCCCTTTTCCTGAAGCTCCAGGCAGCGGCGCCTGGCCCGCTCCTCGGCGGAGGCGGTCAAAAAGATCTTCAGCGTGGCGTTCGGCAGCACCTTGGTGCCGATGTCCCGGCCGTCCATGATCACGTCGTGGCCCTCGGCGATCTTCTGCTGCAGCGCCACCATGCGCACCCGCACCTCGGGCACGGCGGACACGTCGCTGGCGGCCATGGAGACCTCCGGCTCGCGGATGGCGGCGCTCACGTCCTCGCCCGACAGGAAGATGTGCTGCACGCCGTCGATGTACTCCACGGTGATGTCCACGTCGTTCACGCTGGCTGCCACCGCGGCGGCGTCCTTCGACAGCCCCTTTCGCAGCATGTACAGCCCGAAGGCGCGGTACATGGCCCCGGTGTCCAGGTACATGGCGTTCAGTTCCTTGGCCAGGGCCTTGGCGATCGTGGATTTGCCCGCGCCCGCCGGCCCGTCGATGGCGATGGAGAAGGGTTTGTGTGACATGGTGATGTTCCTTTCTTTTAGGGAGTAGGGAGTAGGGGAACAGAGAACAGGGAACAGGGAACAGGGAACAGGGAACAGGGAACAGGGAACAGGGAACAGGGAGCAGGGAACAGGGAACAGGGAACAGGGAGCAGGGAACAGGGAACAGGGGTCAGGGTTCTTCGCTGCCTCCGGCGAGTTCGGCGATGGCGTGGGCGAAGATCTTCACGCCCAGCATCATCTTGTTGACGTCGATGTACTCGTCGGCGATGTGGCACACGTCCATGTCGCCGGGGAAGCACACGCCGAAGGCCACGGTGTTGGGCATCATGCGGGAATAGGTGCCGCCGCCGATGGCGATGGTGTAGGCGTCCAGGCCGGTGACCTCGTGGTACACCTTCAAAAGCCCCTGCACGATGCGGCTCTCGGCGGGCACGTGCAGCGGGGTGTGGCTTGAGGCGCAGCACACCGACATGCCCGCCGGGGCCACGCGCTTGGCCGCCTGGCCCAGCATGCGCTCCTCGTCGCCGCAGATCGGGTAGCGGATGTCCAAGAGCGCAGAGAACTCGTTGCCGTCGTAGCGAAGTATGCCCAGGTTGCAGGTCAGCGCGCCGGACAGCTCGTCCGCGCAGGCGATGCCCAGCGACCGGCCGGTGTACTCCATGCCCACGGCGTCCGCCGTCATGGCGATGGCCTCGCGGCTGCCGCCGCCCGCGCCCAGTTCCTTCAGCGCGATCAGCAGCATGCCCGCCGCGTTCACGCCGCCCTCGGGCATGGCCGCGTGGGCGTTCACGCCGGTGGCCGTGATCTTCGCCCGGCCCTCGCCGGCGTCGTCGGCCTTCAGGTTGAACCGGTCGTGGCCCGCCGCGATGGCGGCCAGCTTTTCGTTCAGCGCATCAAGGGTCAGGCCGTTCAGCCCTACCAGGGCCGTGGCCTCGGCGGGCACCACGTTGGGCCGCTCGCCCGCGTACAGGCGGTACACCGGTATGTCCGCGCCATCCTCGCCGCCGGTGACCTTCGACAGCCGCAGGTTCACGCCGCCCTTCTCGATGTTGATCACCGGGAACTCGGCGTCCGGGGAGAAGCCGTAGTCGGGCATCTTCAGCTTCGAGGCGTAGTAGCGCATGTCGGACATGCCCGTCTCCTCGTCGCAGCCCAGAATCAGCCGCACGCCGTGCTTCAGCGGTATGCCGGCCTCCTTCACCGCGCGCATGGCGTACAGCGCGCACAGCGCCGGGCCCTTGTCGTCGGTGGTGCCGCGGCCGTACATCCGGCCGTTCTCGATCTCGCCGCCCAGCGGGTCGTGCTTCCAGCCGTCGCCGATGGGCACCACGTCCAGGTGGGCCAGCATGCCCATGGTCTGATCGCCCTCGCCGTAGCTGATGTCGCCGGCGTACCCGTCGATGTCCCGCACCTGAAAGCCGAAGCGCGCCCCGTCCTCCAGGGCCGTGTCCAGCATCCGGCGCACCTCTTTGCCGAACGGCGCGTTCTCGCCCGCCGGCGCGCCCTGCACCGAGGGAATGGCGATCCACTTGCGGATGTTCTCGATCAGCTCGTCCCTGTAGGAATCGACGAGCCTGTCCAGTTTGGCGTAGTCCATGTGTGTGACCTCCTGTATGTTCATATTTTAAGATCAGCTTGATCGGGTGCCTTGGCGCGTCCTTCTCCTCAAGGTTGGGACAGTGCCTGTGTGCGCCCGCGGATCTCACGGTCGATGGTCTCGCAGACCGCCTGGAAGCGGCGGTCGATGTCGATGTTCGGGATGCGCAGTATCGCGTAGCTGTGGGCCTCGAGATTGGCGCTGCGTTCGGCGTCCGCCGCCCGATGATCGGGCATGAAGTGCTGCGACCCGTCCAGCTCGATGATCAGCTTCGCCCGCGGACAGCAGAAATCCACGATGTAGGGGCCGATGACCTGCTGCTTGTAGATCTTGACCGGGTAGTTCCGCAAAAACAAATACCACAGCTTTCGCTCCCAGGGCGTCATGTTTTTCCGTAGAGCACGCGCGTTGCGCAGCATGGTTTCCTTAGACGGCATCGGCATGGCGACGCTCCTTTCTTAGGGGGAGAGGACCCCTCTCCGCCCTGCGGGCACCTCTCCCCCTCACGGGGGCGAGGCAAGGCGGATAAGCGCAAGGTTCGAGGTCAGCGCACCGCGCGGTAGCCTTGGCTCGCCCCGGTGACGGGATAGTGCGGAGTTTGAGGTCAGCGCACCGCGCGGCAGCCTTGGCTCGCCCCGGTAACGGGATAGTGCGGAGTTTGAGGTCAGCGTACCGCGCGGTAGCCTTGGCTCGCCCCGGTGACGGGGAGAGCTGGCGCGAAGCGCCTGAGAGGGGTCTTCTGGTTCGTCTTGCGCGGTAGGCAGGGGAGCCCCCTCTCCGCCCTGCGGGCACCTCTTCCCCTCACGGGGGGCGAGGCAAGGGGGATAGCACGGAATTCGAAGTTAGCGCACATGCGCGCCCACCGCGCGGCAGCCACCAACCACCAACCACCAACCCCTAATTACGCTCTTCCATCTCGCTCCTGAGAAACCTGTACACCGCCCCGGCCACGTTTTCCGGCAGGCCGGGGACCTTTTTGATCTCATCCTCCGACGCGGCCTTCAGGGCCTCGACGGTCTTGAAGTGCCTGAGGATCTCCCGCTTGCGCTTTTCGCCGACGCCGGGGATGCCGTCGAGCCTGGAGGCGATGGATGCCCTTCCCCGCAGGGCGCGGTGGTGGATGATGGCGAAGCGGTGGCTCTCGTCTCTGACCCTTTGCAGCACGTGCAGGGCGGGGGAGTGGCGGTCCAGCAGCACGCTCTCCTCCTGGCCGGGCAGCACGATCTCCTCGATGCGCTTGGCCAGGCCCACCATCGGGATGTTCAGCCCCTGGGCAAGCATGGCCTCCCGCGCGGCGGCCAGCTGGCCCCGACCGCCGTCCACCAGGATCAGGTCCGGCAGCCAGCTGAACTTGCCGCCCTGAGGGTCCAGGCCCTGGGTCTTGCGCTCGGCCAGCTCGTCCAGGCCGTGGGACAGGCGGCGGGTGATGACCTCGTACATGCTGGCGAAGTCGTTGGCCCCCTCCACGGTCTTGATGCGGTAGTGGCGGTACTCCCGGTTGGCGCTGACGCCGTCCACCATCACCACCTCGCTGGCCACGCTCTGGGCGCCCTGGGTGTTGGAGATGTCGTAGCCCTCGATGCGCCGGGGCAGCGCGGGCAGGTTCAGGGCCTGCTGCAGCGCCTCCAGCGCGCCGGTGGTGCGGGCATAGCTGTTGGCGTTCTTTCGGTCCAGCTTTTTGGCCTCGTCCTTCAGGTTCTTGACGGCCATGTTCACCAGCTTCAGCTTTTCGCCCCGCCGGGGGGTCAGGATGTAGGTGCGCGCGCCGTGCTGCTCGGTGAGCAGCTGCTCGATCACGTCGTGCTCCGGCGGCGTGGCGGACAGCAGTATCTCCCGGGGCGGCGTGTTCTCCGGCCCGTAGTACTGCAGCATGAACTGGGTCAGTATCTCGCCCAGCGGCTCGTCCGCCGCGCCCTCCAGCGTGAAGCGCTCCGAGCCGATCATGCGGCCCGAGCGCACGAACATCAGCTGCACCAGCGCGTCCTCGTCGTGGGGCAGCGCGGCGATGATGTCCTGATCGGCCTGGGCGGTGGAGATGGCCTTCTGCTTCTGCATGACCGCCTCCACGGCGCGGATGCGGTCGCGGTACAGCGCCGCGCGCTCGTAGTTCATCTCGGAGGCCGCGGCGGCCATCTTCGCCTTCAGCGCGTCCAGCACAGGGGCGTATTTGCCGTTTAAAAAGTCGATGACGCCGTCGATGGTCTTTCGGTAGTCGGCCTCGTCGATCAGCCCGGCGCAGGGCGCGGGGCACTGGCCCACCTGGTGGTGCACGCAGGGGCGCAGCTTCTTGTCGGGGTTCAGCTTTTTGGCGCACACGCGGATCGGGAACACCAGCCGCGCCACGTCCAGCACCTCGCGCACCACGGTGGCGCCCTGGTAGGGGCCGAAGTACTTCGCGCCGTCCTTCTCCTGCCGCCGGGCCAGCTCCACCCGGGGGAAGCGCTCGTTCAGGTCGATGCGGATATACGGGTAGGCCTTGTCGTCCTTCAGCTTGATGTTGTAGCGGGGCATGTGCAGCTTGATCAGGTTGCACTCCAGCGCGAAGGCCTCCAGCTCGCCGTCCACCAGCATGATGTCGAAGTCGTCGATCTTCTCCACCATGGCCCGCACCTTGGGGGTGTGCTGGGCGCTGTAGTGGAAGTACTGGCTGACCCGGTTCTTCAGGTTCACGGCCTTGCCCACGTAGATGATCTCGCCGCCGGACTTCATCAGGTAGCAGCCCGGCGAGTCCGGCAGGTTCGCGATCTTGAATTCCAGCTCCGGCGACATGCGCGCGCCGTTCCAGGGCTTGCGCGTAAGCTCGGTCATGGGACTTCCTCCTGATCTCTGAGCCCTACAGGTTCACGCGATGGTCCAGCAGCCACGCGCTGGCGCCGACGAACAGGGCGCTGAGCGCCAGGTTGAACAGCAGCGACCAGGCGATGGTGCCGGTCATCTCCTCAAAGGGCGTGTTCAGGGCCACGCGGTCGTAGATCAGCCGCTGGGCCAGCCAGTTGGCACCCCAGGTGAGCGCGACGAACAGCACCAGGCTGATCATGGCCCGCAGGAAGCCCTTCTTGTTCTGCAGTATCGTGGCGGACAGCGTGATCGCCAGGTAGGCGGTGCACATGGTCAGCAGGATCTCGATGAGCATGGTCAGCGCGTAGAAGCCCGCCATGCGCAGGATCTGCATCATGTCCGCGTTGGCCTTCAGGCCGAAGCGCAGCAGCAGGTTGATCTGGTTCATCACGTCGGGGTCGATGTCCATCTTGCCGATCAGGTAGCGGAAGTCGAAGTAGGCGACCGCGCCGAACACGGCGGTGGCGGCCAGGGCGGTCAGCGCGGTGAACACCAGCTTCGAAAGCACCACCCCGATGGGGCGCACCGGCACCATGAACACCAGATAGCCGGACTTCTCCTTCAGCTCCCGGGAATAGCTGGCCATGCCCGCCAGTATGATGAAGGCGTACACCAGGAACACCAGCACCGAGATCAGCACCAGCGACACGGTCATCAGCCCGGTCTTCTGCATGGCCTCGCCGACCAGAAAGCCGATCTCCAGCGCCGCCAGGGCCGCCAGCATGATCAACAGCGTGTTGCGCAGCTTCCGGAACTCGTATTTCATCAGCTTAAGCATTTTCGTCCACCTCCTGCCGCGTGTGCTCCGGGTCCGCCGAGGCGTGGCCGTAGACCTCGATGTACAGGTCCTTCAGCGTGCGCCCGGCGCAGATCTGCTTCTTCTCGCCGGCCATCACCAGCTTGCCCTTCTTCAGGAACACGGTGGTGTCCACCACGTCCTCCAGCTCGTCCACCAGGTGGGTGGAGATCAGCATCGTGCGGCCCGCCCGCCGTCCGGCGAGTATGGCGTCGATGGTCTGGGTGCGGGTGAGTATGTCCACGCCGTTCAGCGGCTCGTCGAACATCATCAGCTGGGCGTCGCGGCTGAGGGTCAGCGACAGCCGCAGCTTGGCCGCCATGCCGCTGGACAGCTGGCGGATGTTGTCCTGGGGCTCCAGCTCCATGTCGGCGAGCATCCGCGCGTAGCGGGCCGGGTCGAAATCGTCGAAGAAATCGGCATAGTATTTCCCGATGTCCCGCACGGTCATGTAATTGTAGAAGTAGTTCTCGGTGGGCATGTAGGCCACCCGGGCCTTCGTCTGCTTCCCGATGGGCGTGCCGCCCAGCGTGATCTCACCGGACGTGGGCCGGGCCAGCCCGGCGATCAGCTTCATCATCGTGGTCTTGCCGCTGCCGTTCGGCCCCAGCAGCAGGCAGGTCTTGCCCGCCTCGATCTGCAGGGAAACGCCGTCCAGCGCCGTGCGCCGCAGGTACTTCTTGGTGACATCCTTCAGTTCAAGCATCGTGTCATTCCTTTCCATTATTATCCCACATATTCAATCGCCTTCCCCAGCGCCTTCGCGGCCAGCTCGCTGGGCATGCGCGCGCCGGCGCCGCCGCCCTCGATGACCACCGCGATGGCGTAGGGGTGTTCCTCGTCGTAGACGAAGCCGGTGAACCAGGCGTTGGTCTCCACGGTCTTGTCGTCCGACACCTCGGCGGAGCCGGTCTTGCCGCACACGCTGTAGCCGTCGATGGCGGCGCGGGTGGCGGTGCCGCTCTTCACGGTCTCGTACATGTACCCGGCGATCAGGCTGGCCGCGGAGGGGCTGAGCACCTGCCGGTAGGGCTCCGCCGCGCCGCGGGTCACGGTGACGCCCTGGGAGTTGGCGACGCGCTTGATCAGCCAGGGCTTCATCATCGTGCCGCCGTTGGCCACGCTGCCGGCGATCATGGCCATGTGCAGCGGGGTCACCAGCACCTCGCCCTGGCCGATGCCGGCCCAGACCAGGCCGTTCATGCTGTCCACCTCCTTCGGGAAGGCGGAGTTGTAGACCACGAAGTCGCCGAACTTGAAGTTCTCGTTGAAGCCGAAGCGCTCGGCGGTGGCCCGCAGGCGGTCCAGCCCCAGCTGGTAGGCCAGCTTGCCGAAGGTGACGTTGCAGCTGCGCTTGAAGGCGGCCTTCAGGTCCAGCGCCCCGTGGGCTGCGCCGCCGGCGCACACGATGTGGCCGCCGTCGTAGTTCCACTCGCCGGAGCAGGTGAAGGTCTGGTCCACGACGCCGGCGTCGTTGGACACGGCCGAGGCCAGCGTCACGATCTTGAAGATCGAGCCGGGGGTGTACAGGCCCTGCAGGCACCGGTTCAGGTAGGCGGTGTCCTCCACCTGGTCGTAGGCGCGGGCGGCCAGGTCGTCGGGGTCGTATTCGGGCAGCGACACCATGGCCAGTATCTCGCCGGTCTTGTAGTTCATCACGCACACCGCGCCGCGGTAGCCCTGGGGGAAGGCGCTGGCGATGTAGGCCTGCAGCCGGCCGTCCACGGTGATCTGCACGCTGCTCCCAACGTGGCGGGCGCTCTTGAACAGCTCGCTGAGCCGGTCCGTCAGCGAGGACGATATGTCCAGCAGCGTGGCGGAGTAGAACGTCTCGATGCCGGTGCCGCTCATGCCGGCGATGTCGCCCACGGTCTGGGACAGGGCGCGCCGGGCGGCGGCGTTGGACAGGTACTGCCGCGTGCCGTCCTCGGCGGTGGTGGCCAGCAGGTTGCCGTCCCGGTCGGTGATGTCCCCCCGCAGGCTGTTGCTGGCGCGCAGGCGGCTGTTGCGCACGTCGGAGGCCCAGATGCTGCCCTGGGTGAACACCGTCATGGCGAACCATGCGGCCAGCCCCACGAACAGCACCACCACCAGCGTGCCCACCAGGCGCATGTTCCTTCGCAGTTCCTTCATGGGACGTCCTCCCGCAGCTCCAGCGTCTCGATGTCCCGCGCCTCGTCCTCGGCGTTCATCGAGGATATGCCCAGCAGCAGGCCCATCGAGAAGAAGGTGCTCACCAGCGACGAGCCGCCGTAGCACACCAGGGGCAGCGTGACGCCGGACAGCGGCAGCAGCTTCGTGTTGCCGCCCACGATCAGCATGGTCTGCAGCCCCAGCATGATCACCAGCCCGAAGGCGGCCAGCGAGTGGAACGACGTGCGGGCGTTGAAGGCCACGATCAGGCCGCGCATGATGATCATCACGTACACGGCCAGTAGCCCCACCGCGAAGATCAGGCCGAACTCCTCGGTGATGGAGGCGAATATGAAGTCCGAGTGGTACAGCGGTATGTCGCGGGGCATGCCCATGCCCAGCCCCATGCCGAACAGCCCGCCGGAGCCGATGGCGATCAGCGACTGGATCAGCTGGAAGCCGCTGTCCTGGGGGTCGATCCAGGGGTTCTGCCAGATGGCCACCCGGGCCTGCACGTAGGGCAGCGCCCGGTAGGCGATCACCGCCGCCGCCGCGCCCATGCCCAGGCCGGACAGGGTGATGAAGGCGTTGGAGGTGGCCGCGTAGTACATCAGCACCGTGGTCAGAAAGTACAGCAGCACCGCGCCCAGGTCCTTCTCCGACAGCAGCACGCCGCAGCACAGCGCCGCGAAGCCGATGGTGGGCAGGCACCGGGCGAAGCGGGGCCGGTTGGAAAACCCGCTGGCCAGGCACAGTATCATGACGGGCTTCATGAACTCGCTGGGCTGTATCGACGGGCCGCCGGGCAGGCCCACCCAGTTGCGCGCGCCGTACTTGTAGATGCCCACCTTGGGCAGGTACGGCGACAGCAGCGCGATCAGGCACAGCGCCATCAGAAGCGGCGTGTACTTCTTCCACTGCCGCCAGCGCCGTATGAAGGCCGCGCCGGCGAACATGGCCGCCACGCCCGCCAGGGCGTAGTACGCCTGGGTGCGGGGGGTGACGTCGGAGCGGGCAATGTCCGACAGGGTGATCAGGCCCACGCTGCACAGCAGCATCACCAGTATCAGTATGGCCCGGTCCACCGGCCACACCCGCCCCATCAGCGCCGTGACCAGCCAGGTCACCAGCGGCAGCGCGGCGGCCAGGATCAGCGCCTGCGGGTTCACCGCCTCCTTCTGGAAGGCGATCAGCAGCATGGCCGCGGCCTGAAACAGCGTCACCGCGGACAGCAGCAGGTGGGTATTGGAGCGCATCAGCGCCTTTTTCATCTTCTCAACCTTGTCGGGCGTCATCGGTTCACCAGTCCTCGCCGTCGTCCACGTCGAAGTATTCATCCACGTCGATGGGCTTGCCCAGCCGCTTCTCCCGCGGGGGCGCCTGCGCCTTGCGCAGCACCGGCTGCGCGCGGAACAGGTCGTCCGGGTCGGGCGGAGCTTCCTCGCCGTCCTCGTCCCGCCCGTCGCGGCGGGGGGCGGCGGGAGCGTCGGCCCCGTTCAATATCAGCATCAGCGACACCCGGCCCAGCGTCAGCGCGTCGCCGTCCGCCAGCGCCAGCGACCGCGCCGGACGGCCCGCGCCGTCCAGCATCGGCGCGCCGGCGTGGGTGCGTATGTGCATGCGCGCGTCCGACAGCTGGAAGTAGGCGTGCCTGCGGCGCACGCTGGCGTGGCGGATGCGTATGTCCGCCCGGCGGGACGAGCCGATCATGCCCTCGCGGATCACCGGGTACTTCATGCCCCGGCGGGCCTGGCCGTCGCCCTCCGTCACCATCAGCTCGCCGCTGAGCCCGGTCTGGGGCGACATGCGCCGCAGCGTGGCGGCCCGGCGGCTGTCGATCAGGGTGATCCGCCATGCCCGCAGCACGATCAGCAGCATCAGGCCCGCGAACAGATAGCGCGCGCCCAGCGCCAGCACCTCGTACAGCGACTTGGACATGGGGTTCACCTCCTTGGTCCGGCGGCCTATATACAACCAATATACATTATAGTCCGACAGCATTAACGGCGCAAGACGGCAGGCCGGGCCAATGGGTGCTAAATTATGACGAAATATGTGCAAAATCGTACGAAATGTCCCGATTTCTCCCCACATTGCGGTCGCGATCGTGCTATAATATTCTGGGTTGATGTTTTCGACGCAAAATCCGAAGGGGCGGCGTATAGACCCGCCCGGGATTGTCAATATTTGGGAACAAAGGAAAAAAAGGCGGGTTCAGAAACCTGCCCATGGAGGTCACATGAAAGACAACCGTACTGTGCGCAACGCGCGGCGCGTGATGGCGCTGGCGCTGACGATGCTTTTAATGCTGGACGCTCCCGCCCGGGCGGGGGGACTGTTCGACTGGCTGCTGGGCCCGTCGGCCACCGAGGCCGCCGCCGTGGTGACGCTGCCCCCGGCGGACCAGATGCCGATTCCGCAGGATGTGGAGGCGGAAACCCCTGTGCCCGAGGCGACGCTCGCCCCGATCCCGGAGGCGGCGATTCAGGACGACGGCGTGCTGCGGGTGCTGCTGGCGTCGCTGTCCGAGCCGCAGCAGCTGCACCTGACGCTGGCGGGCGTGTACGCCGTGGACGGCGACCCGGGCTTCCGCTTCGACCGGGACGCGCGGGTGGCGCTGTCGTGGGCGGAGGGCAGGGTGTATCTGAGCGTCGGCGGGCTGACCATCGACATGGGCGCGTCCGTCACGCTGACCCGCCATCGGGCCGCGGAGGGCGCGGAGAACGGCATTTACATCGACGAATCGGAGAAGCGCACGCTGTACTGCGGCGATCTGAAGGTGTCCGCGGAGCAGAACGGCCTGAAGCCGGTGCTGTCCATACAGGCGGAGGACTACCTGTACGGCGTGGTGGCCTACGAGATGAGCGATTCCTTCCCGATCGAGGCGCTGAAGGCCCAGGCCGTGGCCGCCCGCACCTACGCCATGCAGCGCAAGTGGCAGGCCGGCGGGCGGGACTACGACCTGGTGGACACCACCGCCGACCAGGTGTTCAAGGGCTACGACGCGGCGTATCAGAACGTGGTGCGCGCCGTGGACGACACCCGGGGCGTGGTGGGCCTGTACGACGGCGCCTTCGCCGTGTGCTACTACACCGCCAGCAACGGCGGCCAGACGGCCCTGGCCAGCCAGATCTGGAAGCGCGCCGGCAGCGACGGGTACCTGGCCATGGAGGACGACCCCTTCGACCTGGAGAACCCCCGCAGCCTGCAAAACGACCTGACCGTCACCGCGAAGTGCGAGGGCAGCGCCGCGCTGAAGGCGATGCTGGAGCAGGCCCTGGGCGAGCGGCTGGCCGCCGACGGCTGGGGGGCGGGGGAGTGGGAGTTTGATTCCATCGCCTCCGTCACGCCGGTGAACCCCCGGTTCGAGGGCAGCCGGATGTACGAGGGGTTGGAGTTCGGCCTGCGGGCCCGCTTGCTGAAGCCGGTGGCGACGCCCACGCCCGTGCCCACCGAGTCGCCCGCCGAGTCGCCCACCGAGTCGCCCGCGCCGGAGCCCACCGGCGAGGCCGGCGCGCTGGCCGCGATCTTCACCGAAGAAGAGACCCAGGCCCCCACCGCCGAGCCCACCGAGGTCCCCCGGGCGTGGGCGCTCTCGGACGAGATCTACCCGGTGACGCTGAGCGTCTACGACCAGATCAAGGACAAGCTGTCCCTGGGCCTGAACGGCTCGGACTGCGAGTTGATCTCGGTGGAAACCCAGGCCGACGCCGACGGCGAGCCCCGGGCGTTCACGCTGATCATGCGCCGCTTCGGCCACGGCGTGGGCATGAGCCAGCGCGGGGCCCAGTGGATGGCCGGCCACTACGGCATGAACTGGCAGCAGATCATCGCCTTCTACTACCCCGGCCTGTCCGTGGAGCGCATGGCCTGGCCCGAGGAGGGCCTCACCGCGCTGGACGCCCTGCCCGACAGCGTCGGCGCCGCCCGGCCCAAGCCCACGCCCACCCCCACGCCCGCCCCGCTGCCCGCGCTGAAGGAAGGCGAGCGCTACGCCGCGGTGACGGCCTCCGCGCTGAACGTGCGCGAACAGCCCACCACCGCCGCCCGCGTCGTCGACCGCCTGGCCAAGGGCCGACGCCTGATCGTGTCCTCCCAACCCGACGAGGACGGCTGGGTCGCCGTCCACACCGCGGAGATCGAGGGATATGTGAAGGAGGAATACCTGGAATACTGAGAGTGGTTCGCACGTAGGGGCGCCGATGCGGCGCCCGCCCTGGGGGATTGGCGGGTGTGGCGGGGAATGAGGAATGAGGAATTAGGAATGAGGAATTGCGGTGCAAATCCCTTTACGCACCGCCGCCCACGCGAAGCGGGTCGGCGGCAGCGCCGCGCTGGCATCCACAGGATGCGCGCGGGCTGGTCGCGCCTGCGCGAAGGCGCAGTGGCGCGACTGCTATGACGGGATTTGTTCGATTCAGGAGAACGAATCGCCGTGGTGAATAGCTTCCCCATCCGCAGATGGGGAAGTACCCGCGAAGCGGGGGATAGGGCACTCCGAACGAAACGCCGCGCACGACGATACGTACAGGTCCCCCACCCCCGCAAGCGGTCCCCCTCCCCGCTGCGGCGGGGAGGCACAGATAGCTTCCCCGTCGCAACGGGGAAGTACCCGCGAAGCGGGGGATAGGGCACTCCGAACGAAACGCCGCGCACGACGATACGTTCAGGTCCCCCACCACCGCAAGCGGTCCCCCTCCCCATCTGCGGATGGGGAGGCACGAACAGCCCCCTACGTGGCAATCCGGTCCCGGGCTATTCCTGTTCCCTGTACCCTGTTCCCTGTACCCTCCCGCCCCGGCATTCTCCTGCTCCTAACTCCTCACTACTAACTCCTCCCTCCCGACCCAAATTGCCTATGAAACATCTACCATTGTTCGCCGCCCTCCTCCTCGCCGCGATGCTTATATCGGGGCTTGGCCTTGCCGTGCGCGCGGAGGCGGAACCGGACGCGCCGCGGCGGCTGGAGGCGGGGGCAATGGCGGAGGCGGACCTGTCCGGGGGCGAGGCGGCGTTCGCGTTCACGGCGCCGTCGGGCAGTGTGTACGAGGTCTGGCTGTTTCCGGCGGAGGCGGCGCTGCCGTCGGCGCACGCCGGCCTGTACCGGGGCGAGCGCCTGGTGGCGGAGGGGGACGGGCTGATGCCGGCGCTGAGCGCGCGCCTGACGGCGGGGGCGGAATACATATTGCGGCTGCGGGGCGAGGGCCGCGTGCGGGTGGAGATCGCCCGGCACGCCTTGAGCCGGTGCTACGACAGCCCCATGGACATCGACGCCCGGGGCGACGCCTACTCCAAGGCCTTTGTGCGCGAGGGCGACGCCCACTGGTATGCCGTGGAGGCCGCCGAGTCCGCGACGCTGGCGCTGGTGGGCGTGCCCGCCGAGGACAGCGTGCGGCTGACGGCCATGCTGTTTGACGACGAGGGCCGGCTGCTTTCGGAGGCTATACGCACCGCCGGCGGCGCGTGCCTGATGGACTTCAGGCCCGAGCCCGGCAGGCGCTATCGCGTGCGGCTTCGGTCGGAGGACGGCGCCACCGGCCTGTACGCGCTGCGGCTGATCCGCCTGCCCGGCCGTGGGGCGGCGGACCGCGTGGCGCTGTCCGCGCCGTCGCTGATCCTGGAGGGAAGGGATACCGCGCGGCTGACGGCGCGGGTGAGCCCGGTGGGCGCCGGGGGCGTGGTGTACTGGGAGAGCTCCAACCCCGCGGTGGCCCGGGTGGACGACGCGGGCACGGTGACCGGCGAGGGCGTCGGCACGGCCACGGTCACGGCCTACGGCGCGGGCGGGGCCAGCGACCGCTGCCTGGTGCGGGTGCACTACGTGCCCGTCAGCGGGGTGAGCCTGCTGTCCCGACAGATCGCGCTGAGCGTCGGCGACGACGCGGCCATCGAGTGCGACGTGCTGCCCGGGAACGCCAGCGACCCCAAGCTGAGCTACAGCGCCGCGCCGGAGGGCATCGTCAGCGTCGACCGCGGCGGCGTGCTGCGCGCGCTGCGGGAGGGCACCGCCACGGTGACCGTGCGGGCGCTGGACGGCGGGCTGTCGGACGCGCTGACGGTGCGCGTGGGCCCCGCGCCGCGCCGCTGGCGGGCGCTGCTGGTGGGCGAGCAGAACTACGCGTCCACGGTGGCCTCGGTGCGCACCGGCTCCGTCCATTCGGTGGCCGCGCTGCGCAGCATGCTGCAGAACCTGTCGTTCAGCGGCGCGAAGGTGCAGATCGAAACCCGGCTGGACGTCACCCGCGACGGCGTGCTGGCCGCTGTGCGGGATGTGTTTTCCGAGGCCGGGGACGGCGACGTGAACCTGTTCTACATCACCTGCCACGGCTACTATGCCGGGGGCGTGACCTGTTTTCAGATGTACGACGGCTCGGTGCTGACCGCGGCGGAGCTGGCCGCGGCGCTGCGGGAGGTGAAGGGCGAGAACATCGTGCTGATCGACTGCTGCGGCAGCGGCGGCGTGATCGGCGCCTCCGGCGGCACCGCGGACGTGTTGAAGGGCATCGACGCCGTGTTCTCCGGCACCGTGGGCCCCGCGGCCATGGACACCAGCCGCTTCCGGGTGCTGGCCAGCGCCGCGCTGGAGCAGGACAGCTATCGCCTGAGCTTCAGCCGCGAGGCCGCCGAGCCGGACATGGCCACCGTGTTCGCCCGGGCCGTCTGCGAGGCCGGCGGCTGGAGCCTGGAGCGCTCAGCCCGCTCCGCCATGCGCGCCGACGCCGACTACGACGGCCGGGTGACGCTGAACGAGCTGTACGTGTACACCGCCCGCCGCGTGATGTGGTATCTGCGCCTCACCGCCCAGCTGACCGGCGCGCAGGCGGATTATGTGCAGACCGTGCAGGTCTGGCCCGAGGGGGACGGCACGGTGGTGTTCGGGAGGGAGTAATTCCTGTCACGGGGACGGTCCTACTGACAACTTTTCCTGTCACGGGGACGGTCCTGTTGTCAGCTTTTCCTGACAACAGGACCGTCCCGGTGTCAGGAAATGCATACGTATTGTAGGGGCGGCGATGCGCCGCCCCTACTACCTGTTCCCTACTTCCTTCTCCCCATCTTCACCCGCATGGCCTTTGGGGGCGGGGTGTAGCGGAAGCTGTCGGGGGTGATGGCGGGGGTGTCGGGCGCGGGCGCGGGGGCGGGGGGTTCGGCTGGCTCGGGAACGGGTGGTTCCTCCGGCGCTTCGGCCTGAGGCGCGGCGGGCGCGGGGATCGCGGGGGCGACGGGCGTCGGCGCGGCGGGCTCGCCCTCCGATACATCGCTCCCGTTCAGGCCGGCGGCCTCCTTGATCATCTGGATCTCCCGGGCCTTCATGGTCTTGCCGTTGAGCAGGTCGTACAGCACCGGCACCACGAACAGCGTCATCAGCGTGGCGTAGCTCAGGCCGCCGATGGACACCACGGCCATGGGCTGCATCATCTCCGCGCCCATGCCGCGGCCCAGCGCCATGGTGGACACGCCCAGTATCGTGGTCAGCGCCGTCATCAATATCGGGCGCAGGCGGATGCGGCCGGTCTCCACCAGGGCCTCGCGCTTCTCCATGCCGCCGATGCGCAGCTGGTTCACGCAGTCGATGAACACGATGCCGTTGTTCACCACCACGCCGGAGAGCACCAGGAAGCCCAGCATGCTGACGATGGACAGGTCCATGCCGGTGAGAATCAGCGCCAGCAGGCCGCCGGTGAAGGCCAGCGGGATCGTGAACATGACGATGATGGGGGACTTGAAGCTCTGGAACTGGGCCACCATGATCAGGAAGATCAGCAGCACCGCCACCACCACCATCCAGACCAGGTCGTGCATGATCTTCATGACGGTCTCGTTTTCGCCGGCCAGCTCCACGCTGTAGCCGGCGGGCACGGCGTAGTCCTTCAGCTTCGCCGCGAAGGCGTCGCTGACCAAATTGGCGCTGTAGCCCTCGGCGATGCCGAAGGACACGGTCACCAGCCGCCGCTGGCTGGAGCGGTGGATGGTGGAGAGGCTCTGGGTCTCCAGCACCTCGGCGATGTCGCCCACGCGCACCCGCTTGTTCTCCGTCTCGCCGTCCACCTCGATCTCCAGGTTCTCCAGGTCCCCGGGCCGAAGTTCGCTGTTCGCGCCGTCCCGCATATACACGCTCAGGTCCTTGCCGTCCAGCGTCACCTTCGTGATCTCCACCCGGCCCATCACCTTCTGGGCGATGAACTGGAACACCTGGGCGGTGGTCAGGCCTGAGTCGATGGCCTTTTCCTTGTCCACCTGTATGCGCAGCTCCGGCACGGCGTCCTCCAGGCCGTCGCTCACGTCCACGACGCCCTCGGTCTGCCGGGCCAGCTCGGCCACGTCCAGGGCGATCTTCTGCAGGGTCTCGATGTCGCTGCCGGTGATCTCGGCGGAGATGCCGCTGCCGGTGAGCATGGAGATGTCCATCGTGCTGGCGCTGACGGACAGGTCCGCGCCGCGGCGCTGGCCGATCTCGGCCATCTCCCGGGCGATGTCGGCGTTCCGGCGGTCGGTGCCCTCGTCGATCATGATGTAGTAGGACATGCCGCCGCCCTCGGCCAGCCCGCCCAGCAGGCCGCCGCTGCCGCCCATCAGGCCCACGCTGTCCACGCCGTCCACCTGCATCATGTCGTCCATGATGGCCACGGCCAGGTCCTTCTGCTGGGCGTCGGGCATCTCCGGGTCGAGGGCCAGCGTGGCGCTCATCTGCCGGGAGTTGACCTCCGGCATGAAGGAGATGCCCATCTTCGGCACCTGCATGGCGGCAAAGGCCAGCAGGCCCAGAGCCGCCAGCAGCACCAGCGGCTTCACCCGCAGCGCGCCGCGCAGCAGGAAGGTGTAGAAGCGCTGCAGCATGCCGAACACCGGGTGCCTGCGGGGCTTGGAGCGGCGCATCAGGAACGAGCACATGGCGGGCACCACCGTCATGGCCACCAGCAGCGAGGCCAGCAGCGAGTAGGCGATGGACAGGCCCATGTCGCTGAACAGGTCCCGGGCCATGCCCTGCACGAACACGATGGGCAGGAACACGCAGATCGTGGTCAGCGTGGAGGCGAACAGCGCGCCGGAGACCGAGCGCACGCCCTCCACGCAGGCGCGCAGCAGCGGCACGCCCTCCTCGTCGTGCAGGCGGTAGATGTTCTCGATGGCCACGATGGAATTGTCCACCAGCATGCCGATGCCCAGGCTGAGGCCGGACAGCGACAGCACGTTCAGCGTGATGCCGGTGAAGTACATGCACACGAAGGCGATGACCACGCTGATGGGAATCGAGAAGGCCACCGTGATCGTGGGCCGCAGGTCCATCAGAAACAGCAGCAGCACCAGTATCGCCAGGCCGCCGCCGGAGATCAGGTTGTTCAGCACCGAATCCACGATGATGCTGATGTACTCGCCCTGGTTCATCAGGTCCACGATGTGCAGGCTCGGGTCCTCGGCCATCAGCGCGTCGGCGCGGGCCAGTATGGTGCCGGCCACGTCGGCGGTGGAGTAGGTGGACTGCTTCTCCAGCGACAGCAGTATGCCGTCCGTGCCGTTCAGCTTGGTGAACACCTCGTCCCGGTCGTCGGCCAGCTCCACGCTGGCCACGTCCAGCAGGCGCACGTCCTGTATGGAATCCAGCCCCAGGTGGAACAGCTTCATCCGCCGCAGCGCGTCCAGGCTGTCGAACTTGTCGCCCACGCGCACCAGCACCTGCTCGCTGTCTGCGTCGTACACGTAGCCCGCGGGCATGGCGAAGTTCTGCGCGCCGATCAGGCCGGAGACCATCTGCACGGTGATCACGCCGTCCAGCCCGGCGTTTTCGAGGGCCTCCTCGCGCTTGTCGTTGAATTCCTTGCGGGCCTTGTTGAGCTCCGCCTCGCCCGCGCTGATCTGGGCGGCGGCGTCGGCAAAGCCGCTGACGGCCTTGGCGCGGGCGGCGGTGAGGGCGCTGCGGGCGTCCGCCAGGTTGGTGTCCTCGTCGATGCCGTCGATGAAACCGCCGGGAATGACGCCCTTGTTCAGCTTCTCCAGCGTCGCGTCGATCTGGGCGATGCCGTCGTTCAGCTGCGCCACGCCGTCCTTGACCTGGGTATACTGGGCCTTCAGGGCGTCGGGGTCCTTCAGCAGCGCCATGGCCTGGTAGGCGTCGCTGGCCTCGATGTCGCTGATCTGCTCCCGGAGCACCGCGATGGCCTGGCGCAGGGCATCGGGCGCGTTGTCGGCGTCGATCTGCCGCAGCTCCTCGTCCAGCTTCACGATGCGCTCGGCCAGCATGTCGATGACGCGCTGGGCCTCCTCGGAGCGGCTCCGCACGTCCTCGTCCTCGCCCAGCGCCGCCAGCTCCGCCAGGCGCTTTTCGAGGGTGTCCCGGTCCACGTCCAGGGCGGCGGCCAGCGCGTCCACCAGCTCCGACTGCTCGGCGATGTCCGCCGCCAGCCTGGCCAGGTTCTTTCGCGCCTCGTCCAGCTGCGCCCGCATCGCCTCCACGTCGTCCTCCTCCGCCATGGCCGCCATGCCAAAGGGCCGCCGCGCCATGCCCTCGGGTTCGAGGGTGGGTTCGGGGGAAGGTTCGGATGTGTCGGCGGGATCGGGGGAGGCGGTGGGTTCGGCGGACAAGGGGACATCGTCCGCGGGGGCTTCGAGTTTTGGCTCGGCGGGAGGGGAGACCTCATCCGCGGTCGTATCTGCCGTCGTTTCAGCGGGAGCGGAGACCTCTTCCGCCTCGCTGCGCTCGGCACCTTCCCCAACGGGGGAAGGCTTTTGGGTGGCGTCGGCGGGGTCTTCAGCCTTCCCATCTGGGGAGGGTTCTTGGGTCGTGTCAGCGGGGTCTCCTGAGGCTTCCCCTTCAGGGGAAGCTGGCTCGCCGCCAGGCGAGACTGAAGAGGTCGTCTCCTCCTCAGAGGATTTGTCCGTAGGCTCAGCGGGAGTGGAGACCTCTTCCGTCAGCGCTTGCGCGCTGCCACCTTCCCCTGAAGGGGAAGGCTCTTGGGGTTCTCCTGAGGCTTCCCCTTCAGGGGAAGCTGGCTCGCCGTCAGGCGAGACTGAAGAGGTCGTCTCCTCCTCAGAGGATTTGTCCGTAGGCTCAGCGGGAGTGGAGACCTCTTCCGCCTCGCTACGCTCGGCACCTTCCCCAACGGGGGAAGGCTCTTGGGGTTCTCCTGAGGCTTCCCCTTCAGGGGAAGCTGGCTCGCCGTCAGGCGAGACTGAAGAGGTCGTCTCCCCATCCGCAGGCGCCTCCGTCTCCACCGGCGCGTCGGTAACAGCCGGCACCTCCGTCCCCGCCGGCGCCTCGTTCTCTGATGGTGCGGCGGTGGTTTCGGCCTCGGCGATGCGGCGGGTGAGATCGTCGATGGCGGCCTGGGCGGCGTCGCGCTGGGCCTGCAATTGCTGAAGCTCCGCCCGGGCGTCGGCCAGCGCGCCCTCATTGTCCTTGATGCCAGAGGTCAGGCGGTCGATCTCCTTCTGCAGCGCGTCGGGGCTGATGAGCCCCAGGTCGCTCAGGTAGGCGCGCTGCTGCTCCAGCTGGTTCGCCAGCGCGTCCCGCTGGGCGATCAGCTGTTCGCGCAGGGCGTCAGCGTCGGCGTCGCCGGCGTCCGTGCCCCGGGCCAGCTGCGCCTCGAGGGCCGTCAGCCGGTCCTTCAGCAGCTCCAGGCCCTGCTGCATCATCAGGAGCGCGCCGCGCTGGGTGTCGTCCATGCCCATCAGGCCCTCCAGCGCCTGGAGGGCGGCCTCCGCCTGGTCCCGCTGGGCGATCAGCTGGTCCCGCTGCGCGGTCAGCTGCTCGATGGCCGGGGCGATCTGGCCGCTGCCCTGGTCGATGGCCGCGAGGGCGTCGTCGATCTGCTTCAGGGCCTGCCGCTTCGCCCGGGCCAGGGCGTTCTTGCCGTCGGAGAGCTGGGCCTGGGCGTCGTTCAGCTGGCGCTCGACCTCGGCCAGCTCGGCGTCGATGTCCTCCAATATGGCGCTGTTCAGCACGTCGATGCGGCTCTGCTCGATGGTGATGTCCACGCGCTGCTGGATCACGCCCGAGGCGCTGGCCGAGGCCACGCCGTTCAGCGATTCAAAGGCGGGGACCAGCTTGTCCTCCACATAGTCCGACAGGGCGAGTATGTCCATGTCGTCCCGGGTGACGGAGAGTATCGCCACCGGCAGCATATCCGGGTTCAGCTTCATGGTCACCGGCGCGCCGATCTCGTCGCCCCAGCCGCCCCGCAGCTGGTCCAGCCGCGACGAGATCTCGATCAGGGCGGTGTCCATGTTCGCGCCGTCGTTGAACTGCATCGTCACCACGGACACATTGTCCCGGGAGGAGGAGGTGATCTTCTTCATGTCCGTCAGCGTGGCGAAGGCGGCCTCCATCGGGCGGGTGATCTCCGACTCCACCTGCTCAGGCGTGGCCCCCACATAGCTGGTGAACACCACCACGTAGGGCAGGTCCATGCTGGGCAGCAGATCGGTGGTCATCTTCTGAAAGGAGATGACCCCGAGCACGATCACCAGTATGACGCCCACGATGACGGTGTAGGGCTTTTTCACGCTGTATCTGGAAAACATGCGCGCCTCCCGGGCTGTAGACTACTTTTATTATAGCATTATACGGGGCCATTGTAAACCGAAGATGAAATCCTGTCACCGGGACGGTCCTGTTGTCAGGTTTTCCTGTCACCGGGACGGTCCTGTTGACAACTTTTTCCACCGATGCTATACTGAATTTCAAGAAAGGGGGAATGATTTTATGCCCAGAACAGCGCGTCAGAAGTGCGAGAGCGGATACTACCACGTGATACTGCGCGGCATCGGCAGGCAGATCCTGTTTGAAGACGCGCAGGACGACGAGCGGTTCCTTTCGACGGTGCTGAGGTACCGTCAGGAGCTGTGCTTTGATCTGGTGGCCTGGTGCCTGATGGACAACCACGTCCACCTGCTGATCCACGATGCGCGCGATCAGCTCGACCTGATCATGAAGAAGATCGCCGGGAGCTACGCCATCTACTACAACCGCAAGTACGATCGGTTCGGGCACCTGTTTCAGGACCGGTATATGAGCGAGGCGGTGGACAGCGACGAGTACCTGCTGACGGTCGTCCGCTACATTCACCGCAATCCGGAGAAGGCGGGCGTCGCGAAGGCCGAGGATTACCGCTGGAGCAGCTACGGCGAGTATCTGTCGCCGGGGGAGGGCATCGACAACGCGCCCGTGCTGGAGATGATCGGGGGCCCGAAGTGCTTCGCGGACTGGATGCGGCGGGAGCGCGAGGAAAACTGCCTGGACATTCGGGACAAGCAGTGGATTCACGACGACCAGGCGCGCAAACTGATCTGCGACACCTACAAGCTGACCAGCGGCACCCAGCTGCAGGAATTCAATAAGAAGGAACGCGACGCGGCCCTGCGATGGCTCAAGGCGCGCGGCCTGACGGTCAGGCAGATCGAGCGGCTGACGGGCATCAACCGCGGGGTCATACAGGATGCCTGAGGCGGGAAAAAGCTGTCACGGGGACGGTCCTGTTGTCAGGTTTTTCTGACAACAGGACCGTCCCCGTGACAGGAAAAATCGTACATTGAGTTAATTTTTGACAATGGCAGCAGTGGCTACTGGGATGACGAGGTAGACGACTGGATCGACTACAACACTGGCGCCGACTGGGAGTGGAGCGTCGCGGATCCCACGATCGTCCGCGTCCAGGCGAACGGTTATCTGACGGCGTTGGCTGTGGGCGAGACCAAGGTCACCGCGACCTGGGGCAAGCTGACCGGCACTGCCACGGTCAAGGTCACCCAGCCCGAGCCCAATGTCTACGACAAGATCACGCTGAGCACCTCCAGCTTCGCGATGACAGCGAGCGGCAACAGTGTCGACATCACCTCTTACATGAAGGTCTACAAGAAGGATGTCAAGCAGGATTTCGATGACGATGAGTTCGAGTATACCTCCAGCGATGAGGATGTCGCGACCATCAGCGAATATGGCTCGATTTACGCTCAGGGCAAGGGCACGGCGACCATCACCGTGACGGCCAAGGCCAATCCGCAGGCCACCGCCACCGCCACCGTCAACGTCACCACCGTGGAGCCCACGGAGCTGAAGTTCAAGAAGGCGGAGTACACGATCGAGCAGGGGAACTACCAGAGTTTGTCCTTCTCAAAGAAGCCGACCAACGCCAGCCTCAAGGTGAAGGAGCTGACCTATACCTCCTCCGATCCTACCGTCGTGAAGATCACCGAGAAGGACTCCTCTTATGTGGAAGTCCAGGGCAAAAAGCCCGGCGAGGCCACCATCACCGTGAAGTACAGCGACGCCGTGGTCGCCACCACCAAGGTGACCGTCACCGCCACGAAGCCCACCGCTCTGGCCTTTGACGAGGCTGCGTACGAGATCGACATGGGCGAATCGGATACCCAGACCCTGTTCTTCTCTCCCGAGCCGTCCAATGCTCAGGTCAAGAAGAGCGAGTTGACCTTCGCCGTCTCTGACGCTTCCGTCCTGAAGATCATCAACAAGTATGACCGTTCCGTGAAGGTCAAGGGCCTGAAGGCCGGCGAGGCCACCGTCACCGTGAAGTACAGCGACGCCGTGGTTGCCACCGCCAAGGTGACCGTCACCGCCGCCAAGCCCACCAGCCTGGCCTTTGACGAGGCCGCGTACGAGATCGACATGGGCGAAAGCGCCTATAAGACCCTTAACTTCTTAGCGGAGCCGGACAACGCCGCGTACAAGAAGGAGGATCTGACCTACACCGTCTCCGACGCTTCCATCCTGAAGATCACCAGCAAGGGCACCTCCTCTGTGGGCGTTGAGGCCAAGAAGCCCGGCGAGGCCACCGTCACCGTGAAGTACAGCGACGCCGTGGTCGCCACCGCCAAGGTGACCGTCACCGCAACGAAGCCCACGAAGCTGACCTTTGAAGAATCCGAGTACGCGATCAAGCTGTGTGCGGACAGCAGCTGGATGGAACTGAACTTCTCTGCTGAGCCGGAAAATGCCACGTATGAAAGCAAGGAGTTGACCTACACCTCCTCCGATCCTTCCGTCGTGAAGATCGAAGACAAGAACAAGTATTCTGTTGGAATCAGAGCAAAGAAGCCCGGCGAGGCCACCATCACCGTGAAGTACAGCGACGCCGTGGTCGCCACCGCCAAGGTCACCGTCACCGCCGTGGATCCGACCGGTGTCTCCATCCCCAAGAAGGCCTACACGCTGAACTATCTGCGGCCCACCGACGGCATTCAGAACTCTACCAGCGAGAACATCGAGTGGAACCTCGAGCCCGCCGACGCCTGGTACAAGGAAGCGACGTGGACGAGCAGCGACTTCGGCGTGGCCATGGTCGATGACGGCACTGTCTGGGCGACCGGCGTGGGCACCGCCACCATCACGCTGACCGTCGAGGACAGCAGCGGCGCCGTGAAGACCGCCACCACCACCGTGAACGTGACCGGCAAGGCCATCAACCTGGCTCTGAGCAAGAGCTCCGCCACCATCAAGCTGACCAAGGACGGCGACAGCACCCTGCAGTTGAGCGCGATCGATGCCGATACCAAGGATGATGTCAGCGTCAAGTGGAAGACCAGCGACAAGTCCATCGCCACCGTCGTGGACGGCCTCGTGACCGCCAAGAAGGCCGGCAAGGTCACCATCACCGCCACCACCAAGGACGGCAACGCGACCAAGAAGAGCTGCAAGATCACCGTGAAGCAGCAGAAGGTCACGAAGCTCACCGCCACCAAGAAGCTGACCATGACCGTGGGCGAGAAGCAGACCCTGTCTGTGACCGTGAAGCCCGACAACGCCTTCAATACGAACCTGGCGTACAGCAGCAGCAAGCCCGCCATCGTCGCCGTTGACAAGAACGGCAAACTGACCGCCAAGAAGGCCGGCAAGGCTGTCATCACCGTGAAGGCGAAGGACGGCAGCAAGAAGTCGGTCAAGATCACCGTGACCGTCAAGGCCAAGAAGTGATCCACAACCCATAGTATCACCCCCAGGGGCGGCCATCGGCCGCCCCTGTATTGTATTCCAAAACCTGTCACCGGGACGGTCCTGTTGACAGGATTTTGTGGCGGGGCGGAACTTCTCTGAAAAATAACATTCAAATCACACAATATATTTGACTTGGCCCGGCATATGGTCTATAATAATAAAGCTGTGTGCCGGGCTACCCATGCGCATTTTTGCCGGGAAGTCGCGGGTGGCGAAACCGCACGCGGTGGAAAATGGGATGAACCGAAAGGTTGCGGCAGGGCGCTTATCGCGCAGGCCAAGGCGCGAGGAGCGCGCAGCCGGTAATTTTCGGGGACTATGTCCGACGATCGGACGACGGAGCTCATGCCCGTCGAATGAAAAATAATACAGAACACGCCCGGCAGCGTGTGCATGAGTTCAACAGGAGGAAAGAACATGGCAAACCAGAAGATCCGCATCAAGCTCAAGGCCTATGAGCATTCCATCATCGACCAGAGCGCGGCGCGCATCGTCGAGACCGCGAAGCGCACCGGCTCCCGCGTGTCCGGCCCGATCCCGCTGCCCACCGAGAAGGAGATCGTGACCATACTGCGCTCCCCCCACAAGCACAAGGATTCCCGCGAGCAGTTCGAAATGAGGACGCACAAGCGCCTGATCGACATCCTGCGGCCCACCCCCCAGACGGTAGACGCTCTGACCAAGCTGGATCTGCCGGCGGGTGTTGAAATCGAGATCAAGCTGTAAGGAACACGGTTCACTCCGAAGGGTGGACGGACGCGCTGAACCGGGGGCATCCTGCGTAGCCCCGGGAACATCGTCCGGCGGAAGCCCCGAGGCTTGCGGCTTATCAATAGGGGCGTGAGAAACCCCGAGCAAACTGTCACACGGTTTGTACAACAATCAGAAGAGGTGTAATCATGAAAAAGGCAATTCTCGGCAAGAAGATCGGCATGACCCAGATTTTCGTATCTGACGGTCGCCTGGTGCCGGTCACCGTCGTCGAAGCGGGCCCCTGCACCGTCACTCAGGTGAAGACCGCCAAGACCGACGGCTACGAAGCGGTACAGGTCGGTTTCGACGAGCTCAGCGAACAGCGGGCCAAGAAACTGCTCAACAAGCCCGAGCAAGGTCACTTTGCCAAGGCCGGCGTCAAGCCCGCCCGGCACCTGCGCGAGTTCCGCTTTGAGGACATCAGCGGCTACAGCGTGGGCGATACCATCAAGTGCGACGTCTTCGCCGAAGGCGACAAGATCGACGTCGTGGGCACCAGCAAGGGTCACGGCTACAGCGGCGTCATCCAGCGCTGGAACCAGCACACCGGCCCCATGGCGCACGGTTCCAAGTACCATCGCGGCGTGGGCTCCATGGGCGCCAACTCTGACCCGTCCCGCGTGTTCAAGAACAAGCACATGCCCGGCCAGTACGGCGGCGATCGCGTCACCGTGCAGAACCTTGAGGTCGTCAAGGTGGACGCCGAGCGCAACCTGCTCATGATCAAGGGCGCTATCCCCGGTGCCAACGGCAGCCTCGTGATGGTGCGCGACGCGGTCAAGGGTTAATAGGAGGACGCAAACATGGCTAACGTGAAAGTTTTCAACATGCAGGGCGCCGCAGTCGGTGAGATCGCGCTTTCCGACGAGGTTTTCGGCGTCGAGCCCCACATCAGCGCGATGCACGCCGTGGTGCGCGCCTACATGAACGCGCAGCGCCAGGGCACCCAGTCCGCCCTCACCCGCACCGAGGTGCGCGGCGGCGGCCGTAAGATCTATCGCCAGAAGGGCACCGGCAACGCGCGCCATCACGGCCGCAGGGCGCCCCAGTTCACCCACGGCGGCGTGGTGTTCGCGCCGAAGCCCCGCGACTATCGCATCAGCGTGCCCCGCAAGGTGCGCAGGCTGGCGATGAAGAGCGCGCTGTCCAGCAAGGCGGCCGAGCAGCAGATCATCGTGGTGGACAACATCACCCTGTCCGAGAGTGAAGCCAAGACCAGGAACGTCGTCAAGATGCTCAAGGCCCTGGGCGCGGACAAGAAGGCGCTGATCGTGACCAAGGACGTGGAGCCCATGGTCGTGCGCGCCGCCGGCAACATCCAGGACGTCAAGACCACCTTCGTGGGCAGCCTGAACGTTGTGGACATTCTGAACTGCGACAAGTTCATCATTTCCCAGGACGCCGTGAAGCTGGTTGAGGAGGTTTATGCAGAATGAAGAGCGCATATGACATCATCATCAAGCCGGTTCTGACCGAGAAGTCCTATGCCGACATGGCCGAGAAGAAGTACACCTTCCAGGTGGCCGTCGGCGCCAACAAGACTGAGATCAAGCAGGCCCTCGAGACCATCTTCGAAGGCGTGAAGGTCGAATCCGTGAACACCATGCGCACGATCGGCAAGATCAAGCGCCAGGGCCGCTTCTCCGGCCGCACCCCCGAGATCAAGAAGGCCATCGTCACCCTGAAGAAGGATTCCAAGCCGATCCCGTTCTTCGAGGGCATGGCCGAGGAGGAATAAAACCTCCGCGGGGGCAACCCCTTTGAAATCCGCTGAGGCGGGTTTCCACAATGGCAAGGCCCGCCGAAAAAGGGCCAATCAAGGAAAGGGAGTAATGTAAAATGGCAATTCGAGTGTACAAGCCGACTTCGCCCGCGCGGCGCTTCATGTCGGTTCTGACCTTCGAAGAGGTCACCAAGAAGACGCCCGAGCGCTCGCTGGTCACCGACCTGCGCCACAGGGCCGGCCGGAACAACCAGGGCAAGATCACCGTCCGCCACCAGGGCGGCGGCGCGCGTCGCAAGTACCGCATCATCGACTTCAAGCGCCAGAAGGACGGCATCCCCGCCACCGTGAAGGCGATCGAGTACGATCCCAACCGCACCTGCTTCATCGCCCTGCTGGTCTACGCCGACGGCGAGAAGCGCTACATCCTGGCCCCCCTGGGCCTGAAGGTGGGCGACACCGTGATGTCCGGCCCCACCGCCGACATCAAGCCGGGCAACTGCCTGCCCATCGCCAACATCCCGCTGGGCACCCTGGTGCACAACATTGAGATCAAGATCGGCCGCGGCGGCCAGATGGTCCGCTCCGCCGGCACCGCCGCCCAGGTCATGGCGAAGGAGGGCGACTACGCCCAGATCCGCCTGCCCTCCGGCGAGGTGCGCAAGGTGTCCATGACGGCCCGCGCCACCATCGGCCAGGTCGGCAACACCGATCACAGCAACGTCCGCATCGGCAAGGCCGGCCGCAAGCGCCACATGGGCGTCCGTCCCACCGTCCGCGGCGTGGTCATGAATCCGGTGGACCACCCCCACGGCGGCGGCGAAGGCCGCTCCCCGGTGGGCATGCCCGCTCCGATGTCCCCGTGGGGCAAGAAGACGCAGGGCGTCAAGACCCGCAAGCATCGCAAGTATTCGGACAAGCTGATCATCAGCCGTCCCAAGAAGAACAAGTAAGGCCTGAAAGGAGGCAAACCATATGAGCAGATCAGTTAAAAAGGGTCCCTTCATTCAGCCCGCGCTGCTCAAGCGCGTGCAGGAAATGAACGCCAACGGCGACAAGAAGGTTCTGAAGACCTGGTCCCGCGCATCCACGATCTTCCCGGATTTCATCGGTCACACGGTTGCCGTCCATGACGGCCGCAAGCATGTTCCGGTCTATGTAACCGAGGATATGGTCGGACACAAGTTCGGCGAATTCGCCCCCACCCGTACCTTCAGGGGACACGCCGGTGAAAAAGCGTCATCCCGCAAGTAACGGAAGGAGAGAAAAGATATGGCAACTCGTGTTAAAGAGAAGGCCGCGGCGCGCCAGGCCAATGCCGACAAGCGCCCCCGCGCGACTGCCAAGTACGTCCGCGTAGCGCCCCGCAAGGCGAAGATCGTTGTGGATCTGATCCGCGGCAAGCAGGTAGACGACGCGCTGGCAATCCTCATGTATACGCCCAAGAGCGCAGCTCCCGTGGTTGAAAAACTGCTGAACAGCGCGATCGCGAACGCAGAAGTCAAGGAGCTGGACCGCTCCAGCCTGTATGTGGCAGAGGTGTACGCCAATCAGGGCCCGACCCTGAAGCGCTATTGGGCGCGTTCCCACGGTCGTGCCGACATGATCAAGAAGTACACCAGCCACATTACGATCGTGCTCGACCAGAAGTGAGGGAGGATATAAAATGGGACAGAAAGTTAATCCCCACGGCGCTCGCGTTGGTGTCATCCTGGACTGGAGCACCAAATGGTACGCTGGCAAAAAGGATTTTTCCAACAACCTGATTGAAGACTACAACATCCGCAAGCTCGTGCCGAAGCTGATCGACGACTTCGGCAAGCAGCGCGGCGGCGCCGTGAAGGAAAAGCGTGACTTCCGCGGCGCGAACCCCAGCATCTCCCGCATCGACGTGCATCGCGCGGGCACCAAGCTGCACATCACCGTTTACACCGCCAAGCCGGGCGTTGTGATCGGCCAGGGCGGCCAGGGCGTCGAGTTCCTGAAGAAGGGCCTCGAGGACTACACCGGCCGTCAGGTGCAGCTGGACATCATGGAGATCAAGAACCCCGATTGCGACGCCCAGCTGGTTGCCGACAGCATCGCCGAGCAGCTGGAGAGGCGCATCTCTTTCCGCCGCGCCATGAAGCAGGCCATCTCCCGCTCCATGAAGGCCGGCGCCAAGGGCATCAAGACCTCCGTCTCCGGCCGCCTGGGCGGCGCGGACATCGCCCGCTCCGAGGGCTATCACGAAGGCTCCATCCCGCTGCAGACCCTGCGCGCCAACATCGACTACGGCTTCTGCGAGGCCCGGACGACCTACGGCCGCATCGGCGTCAAGGTGTGGATCTACAAGGGTCAGGTGCTGCCCCAGAACGGCAAGAAGGTTCTGCAGGGCTATACCGACATCAAGAGCCCGTTTGCCGGTCGCTCCGACCGCAGGCGAGGCGACAGGAACGACCGCGGTCCGCGCGGTGAGCGCAGGGAGCGCACCGAGCGCCCCGAGCGCAAGGAAGGAGGCAACTAAGCAATGCTGATGCCCAAGAGAGTCAAGCACCGCAAGCAGCAGCGCGGTCGCATGAAGGGTAAGGCCCAGCGCGGCAACTTCATCGCCTACGGCGAGTTCGGCCTCGTGGCGACCCAGCCCGGCTGGGTGACCTCCAACCAGATCGAGGCTGCCCGTCAGGCCATGACCCGTCGCACCAAGCGCGGCGGCCAGGTCTGGATCAAGATTTTCCCCGACAAGCCCATCACCGCCAAGCCCGCTGAAACCCGAATGGGTTCCGGCAAGGGCGCTCCGGAGTACTGGGTGAGCGTCGTCAAGCCCGGCCGCGTGCTGTTTGAGATGGCCGGCATCCCCGAAGAGACGGCCCGCGAGGCCCTGCGCCTGGCCGCCCACAAGCTGCCCATCACGACCAAGTTCATCAAGAAGGAAGCCGTGAAGGAAGCTGCCGAAACCGAGATAGGTGGTGAAGAGCAATGAAAACCAAGGACGAACTGAAGGCCCTGCAGGCCAAGACCATGGCTGAGCTCGACACCGATCTGAAGGATAAGAAGAGCGAGCTGTTCAACCTGCGCTTCCAGCTGGCGACCGGCCAGCTGCAGAACACCGCAGCCATCCGCGACTGCAAGAAGAGCATCGCGCGGGTCAAGACCGTCATCCGCCAGCGCCAGCTGGCCGAAAAGGCGTAACGCGAAAGGAGGCAACTGAAAATGGCTGAAGTAAGAGGCATGCGCAAGACTCGTACCGGCGTGGTTGTTTCCGACAAGATGGACAAGACCATCGTCGTCGCGATTCGCACCCGCGTCAAGCATCCCCTGTACGGCAAGATCATGAACCGTACCAACAAGATCAAGGCCCACGACGAAGAGAATCAGTGCGGCGTCGGCGATACCGTGAAGATCATGGAGACCCGCCCGCTGTCCAAGGACAAGCACTGGCGCCTCGTGGAGATCATCGAAAAGGCGAAGTAAGCCGCCGAAAACCCAAGGAGGAAGAAAAATATGATTCAGCCTCAAACCCGTTTGAAGGTAGCCGATAATTCCGGCGCAAAGGAAATCATGTGCTTCCGCGTGCTGGGCGGCTCTTTCCGCCGCACCGGCAGCGTGGGCGATGTGATCGTCGCTTCCGTCAAGAGCGCCACCCCCGGCGGCGCCGTGAAGAAGGGCGAGGTCGTGAAGGCCGTCATCGTCCGCACGCGCAAGCAGTATCGCCGTCCCGACGGCACCTATATCCGCTTTGACGACAATGCCGCCGTCATCATCAACGAACAGAAGCAGCCCAGGGGCACCCGCATCTTTGGGCCCGTGGCTCGCGAGCTCCGCGAAAAGGATTATATGAAGATCGTTTCGCTGGCGCCCGAAGTGCTTTAATGGAGGTGCTACCATGGCAGTGAAGCTTAAGGTTAAGGTCGGCGATACCGTCAAGGTCATCTCCGGCGAGGACAAGAACAAGAAGGACAATACCGGCAAGGTTAAGAAGGTCTTCCCCGAGACCGGCCGGATCATCGTCGAAGGCATCAACCTGGTGAAGAAGCACCAGAAGCCCCGCGGACAGGGCATGCCCGGCGGCATCATCGAAAAGGAAGCGCCCATCGACGCCTCCAACGTGATGGTGATCTGCCCCAAGTGCGGCAAGCCCACGCGCATCGGCCATGTGTTCATCGAGGGCGAAGGCAAGGCCTCTCGCCGCAAGCGCCGCGTGTGCAAGCAGTGCAAAGCGGTCTTTGACAACTGATGTTAAGGGAGGATTGGCACTGTGGCAAGATTAAAGGATAAGTACCGCGCGGAGGTCGTGCCGGCGCTGAAGCAGCGCTTCGAGTACAAGAACGTCATGGAGATCCCGCGCCTGGAGAAGATCGTTATCAACATGGGCCTGGGCGATTGCAAGGACAACGCCAAGGCGCTGGAGCTGGCCGTGGAGGAGTTGACCACCATCGCGGGTCAGAAGCCCCTGGTGACCAAGGCGAAGAAGTCCATCGCGAACTTCAAGCTGCGCTCCGGCATGAACGTCGGCGCGAAGGTGACCCTGCGCGGCGACAGGATGTATGAGTTCGCCGACAAGCTTGTGAGCATCGTGCTGCCCCGCGTGCGCGACTTCCGCGGCGTTTCCACCAAGGCCTTCGACGGCCGCGGCAACTACAGCCTGGGCGTTCGCGAGCAGCTGATTTTCCCCGAGATCGAGTACGACAAGGTTGAAAAGATCCGCGGCATGGAGATGATTTTCGTCACCACCGCCAAGACCGACGAGGAAGCCAGGGAACTGCTCCGCCTTCTGGGCATGCCGTTCCAGCAGGCCTGATTGAAGGAGGAAATTCAACGTGGCTAAGACAAGCATGAAGATCAAGCAGGCGAGGCCCGCGAAGTTCTCGACCCGCGCCTATACCCGCTGCCGCATCTGCGGTCGGCCCCATTCCGTGCTGCGCAAGTACGGCGTGTGCCGCATCTGCTTCCGCGAACTGGCCTACGCGGGCCAGATCCCGGGCATTCGCAAGGCCAGCTGGTAATCCGGCAGTTTAAGGAGGTAACGAAATGGCTGTTATTAATGATCCCATCGCGGATATGCTCACCAGGATCCGCAATGGCCTGATTGCCAGACACGACAGCGTGACGGTGCCCGCTTCCAACATGAAGAAGGCCATCGCCAAGATTCTGCTGGACGAAGGCTACATCAAGTCGGTTGACTATGTCGATGACGGCGTACAGGGACAGATCAAGATCGCCCTGAAGTACGTGCAGGGCAAGGAATCCGTCATCAAGGGCCTCAAGCGCATCTCCAAGCCCGGACTGCGCGTTTACGCCAGGAACAACGAGATCCCGAAGGTCCTGGGCGGCCTGGGTATCGCCATCGTGTCCACGTCCAAGGGCGTGATGACCGATAAGGAGGCCCGCAACGCGGGCGTCGGCGGCGAAGTTCTGGCCTATATCTGGTAATAATGTTGGAGGTGCAATAGAATGAGTCGAATCGGTAGACTTCCGATTCAGGTGCCCGCCGGCGTGACCGTGACCATCGCGGACGACAACACCGTGACCGTCAAGGGCCCCAAGGGTGAACTGAGTCAGAAGGTAAATAAGGATATCAAGGTCGAACAGGTCGGCGCCGAGGTGCTCGTGTCCCGTCCGTCCGACAGCAAGCCCCACCGCTCGATGCATGGTTTGTACCGGTCTCTGATCAACAACATGGTCACCGGCGTGACCAAGGGTTTTGAGAAGGGCTTGGAGATCCAGGGCGTCGGCTGGCGTGTCGCCGAGTGGAACAAGAACCAGCTGACCATCGCCATCGGTTACTCGCATCCCGTGATCGTGGACGCCCCCCAGGGCATCGAGTTCGACGTGGACAAGAGCAACGTGAAGATCACCGTGAAGGGCATCGACAAGCAGCTGGTCGGCGCCGTGGCCGCGGACATCCGCGCCATCCGCAAGCCTGAGCCGTACCACGGCAAGGGCATCCGCTACGACGGTGAGTACGTGCGTCACAAGGAAGGCAAGGCCGGTAAGAAGTAATGAGGGAGGTAACCGCAAATGTTTAACAAGCGTGACCGCAACGAGGTTCGCAAGATCCGTCACGAGCGCGTGCGCAAAAAGATCAGCGGGACGCCCGCTCGTCCCCGGCTTTGCGTATTTCGCAGCAACAAGCACATCTATGCTCAGGTCATTGACGACGTAGCCGGCAACACCCTGGCCGCGGCGAGCACCGTCGAAAAGGAGATCGCCGCTCAGCTGGGCGAGGTCGACAAGAAGGGCGAGGCCCGCCTGGTCGGCAAGATCGTCGCTGAGCGCGCCATCAAGGCCGGCATCAAGGAAGTCGTCTTTGATCGCGGCGGCTATATCTACACCGGTCGCGTGGCCGAGCTTGCAGCCGGCGCCCGCGAAGGCGGTCTGGACTTCTGATTTAGGAGGGTAAATAGCAATGCAGCGCAGAGAAGAAGACAACAGATATTTGGAAAAGCTGGTTGCCGTCAATCGCGTGTCCAAGACCGTCAAGGGCGGCCGCAACATGCGGTTCTCCGCACTGATGGTGGTGGGCGACACCGAGAACCCCGGCACCGTTGGCTGCGGCATGGGCAAGGCGGTTGAAATCCCCGAGGCCATCCGCAAGGGCCTTGAGGACGCCAAGAAGTCCATGGTCACCATCCCGCTGAACGGCACCACGATCCCCCACGAGGTGGTGGGCGTGTTCGGCACCGGCAAGGTGAAGATGCTGCCCGCTCCCGAGGGCACCGGCGTGATCGCCGGCGGCCCGGTGCGCGCTGTCCTGGAAGCCGCCGGCATCAAGGACATCGTGACCAAGAGCATCGGCTCCAACAACAAGATCAACATGGTTCGCGCCACCCTGGCGGGCCTGAAGCAGCTTCGCAGCGCCGAGCAGGTCGCGGCCATGCGCGGCAAGACGGTTGAAGAGCTGCTCGGTTAAGGGGGTACAACGATATGAAGCTTAAGATTACGCAGACCAAATCCACCATCGCGTGCCTGAAGGATCAGATCGCCACCATCGAGGCGCTGGGCCTCCATCACATCGGCCACACCGTCGTGAAGGAAGACAACCCCGCCGTCCGCGGCATGATCTTCAAGGTCAAGCACATGGTCAAGGTCGAAGAGATTCAGGAATAAGGAGGTCCGCCAAACATGAAACTTCATGATCTCAAACCCGCCGTGGGCGCAACCACGGCCCCGAAGCGCCTGGGGCGCGGCACGGGTTCCGGTCTGGGCAAGACCTCCGGCAAAGGCCACAAGGGCGCGAAGGCCCGCTCCGGCGGCGGCAAGCGGCCCGGCTTCGAGGGCGGCCAGATGCCCCTGACCATGCGCCTGCCCAAGCGCGGGTTCACCAACAAGTGGCGCGTGGAGTACGCGACGGTGAATGTCGACCGCCTCAACATCTTTGAGGACGGCGAGGTCGTATCCCCGGTCGAGCTGATCCAGGCCGGCATCCTGAAGAACGTTCAGGACGGCGTGAAGATCCTCGGCAACGGCGAAATCACCAAAAAGCTGACCGTGCAGGCGAACAAGTTCACCGCCACGGCCAAGGAGAAGATCGAGGCGGCAGGCGGGAAAGTAGAGGTGTTCTGATATGCTTGAGACATTGAAGAACGCTTGGAAGATCGCCGAGCTTCGCAAAAAGATACTCTACACGCTGGGCATGCTGCTGATCTACCGGCTGCTGTGCTACGTGCCCACCCCGGGCGTCAACACCAGCATGATCGCTTCGGCGCTGGAGAAGTACTCCCTGCTGGGCTTCATCAACTCGATGACCGGCTCCGACCTTTCCAACTACACCATCATGGCGATGGGCATCACCCCGTACATCAACGCGAGCATCATCATGCAGCTGCTGTGCGTGGCCATCCCGAAGCTGGAGGAGATGCAGAAGGAAGGCGAGGAGGGCCGCAAGAAGATCGCGCAGATCACCCGTTACGTCACCGTGGGCCTGGGCTTCGTTCAGGCCATCGCGCTGACCATCGGCCTGCACGCCAACGCCACCAACGGCTTCCTGGGCCTGATCACCATCGGCTTCTGCCTGTCGGCGGGCACCGCGATCGCCATGTGGATGGGCGAGCGCATCACCGAGAACGGCATCGGCAACGGCATCAGCCTTCTGATCTTTGCCGGCATCATCTCCAACCTGGCCCGCAGCGTGGGCACCAATGTCTACAACATCTTCACCCATCCCGAAGCGGTCAGCATTCCCGCGGTCATCGCTTCCCTGGTGGTGTTCATCATACTGGTTGTGGGCATCGTGCTGGTGGACCTGGCCGAGCGCCGCATCCGCATCCAGTATGCCAAGCGCATGGTGGGCCGGAAGATGTACGGCGGCCAGAGCACCCACATCCCGCTGAAGCTGAACGCTTCCGGCGTGCTGCCGCTGATCTTCGCCAACGCGATCATGCAGTTCCCGGCCACCATACTGGCGTTCTTCCCGAACTCCGGCGCGAACGCCTGGTGGACCGCGCACGTCAGCTCCACGCACCTGCTGTATCAGGTGATCTTCGCGCTGATGATCTTCGGGTTCACGTTCTTCTACTCTGAGATCTCCTTCAACCCGGTGGAGATCGCGAAGAACATCCAGAACAACGGCGGCATGATCCCCGGCATTCGCCAGGGCAAGCCCACCAGCGACTACATCAAGAAGATCACCCACCGCATCACCATGTTCGGCGCCATCTACCTGGCCGTGCTGGCCGTGATCCCGATGATCATCTACTCCATTGCCGGCGTAAGCCTGCCCTTCGCGGCGTCCTCGCTGCTGATCGCGGTGTCGGTCGCGATGGAGACCATGCGCGAGCTGGAGAGCCAGATGCTGATGCGTCACTACAAGGGCTTCCTGAACTGACCGACTTCAATTATGGAGGAAACCGTATGAAGCTGATCTTTCTGGGCCCTCCCGGAGCCGGGAAGGGCACTCAGGCAGCCGGTGTGAGCGCGCACCTGGGCGTGCCGCACATTTCGACGGGCGACATGTTCCGCTCGGCCATCAAGAACCAGACCCCCACGGGCCTGGAGGCCAAGCGCTACATGGACGCCGGCGAACTGGTACCCGACAGCGTGACCATCGCCATGGTGCGCGAGCGCCTGTCGATGGACGACTGCGCCAACGGGTATCTGCTGGATGGTTTTCCCCGCACGGTGGATCAGGCGATCGCGCTGGATTCGATCAGCGCGCCCGACGCCGTGGTGGATATCGACGTTCCCGACGAGCGGCTGCTCAGCCGCTTGACGGGGCGCCGGATCTGTGGCAAGTGCCAAGGCACCTTCCACATTTCCAAGCTCGCCGATGAGAACATCTGCCCCGTCTGCGGCGGCACGATGATCCATCGCAGCGACGACCAGCCCGAGACGATCGCCACGCGGCTCAAGGCTTATCACGAGTCCACCGAACCGCTGATCGGCTACTACAAGGGCCTGGGCAAGCTGCGCCGGGTCAACGGCGACAGTTCCCTGGAGGAGGTCTTCAAGGCTATCCTCGCCTCACTGGAGTAACAGCATGATCACGATCAAGAATGAATCACAGATCGAAAAGATGCGCGCGGCCGGGGCGCTTCTGCACGAGGTGCTCGAAAAGCTGCGCGGGGAGATCGAACCGGGTGTAACGACCCACTACCTGGACCAGATGGCCGAAAGGCTCATCCGCGAGGGCGGGGGAATTCCCTCCTCGAAAGGGTACAACGGCTTCCCGTCTTCCATCTGTGCTTCCGTCGATGATCAGGTGGTTCACGGCTTCCCGAACAAGACCAAGCTGCGCAAGGGGCAGTTGCTGTCCGTCGATTGCACCTGCATACTGGACGGCTGGCAGTCCGACAGCGCGTTTTCCGTGGTGGTGGGCGGCGGCGAGCCCGAGAAGCAAAAGCTGGTGGACGTCACCGAAAAGTGCTTCTGGCTGGGCGCGCGGCAGGCCGTGGCGGGCAACCGCCTCGGCGATATCGGCCACGCGGTGCAGGCCTACGCCGAGGCCCACGGCTACGGCGTGATCCGCGATCTGTGCGGCCACGGCATCGGCATCGAAATGCACGAGGACCCGAACGTGCCCAACTACGGCAACCCCGGCCGGGGTGTGCGCCTGCAGAAGGGCATGACCATCACCATCGAGCCGATGATCTCCATGGGCACCTGGAAGGTGTACCAGGAGGACGACGGCTGGACCATCGTCACAAGGGACGGCAGCCCCTGCTCCCACTACGAGCACACGCTGCTGATCACCGACAGTGAACCGGAGCTTCTGTCCTGGCCGGGCAAGAAGGTGTCGGAGGTCCTGCCATGATGCGCTTGCCGGTAGAGCTTGGCAGTATTGTCATTTCAAAGGCCGGCCGCGACCGGGGGAGACTGTTCCTGGTCGTGGCGGAAGTGGACGACGATTTTGTGATGGTCGCCAACGGCGCTCTCAGGAAGATGGATCGCCAGAAGAAAAAGCGCCGCAGGCACCTGAAGCCCACGGGCACCGTGGTGCAGGCGGTACGCGAGCGGCTGACCGAAGGCCGGCCGATAGAGGATCATGAATTGCGCGCCTGGTTGAGCGAGGAGGAGGAAAAGCTTGTCCAAGTCTGATGTTATTGAAGTTGAAGGCGTTGTCACGGAAGCCTTTCCGAACGCCATGTTCGAAGTCCAGCTGCCCAACGGGCATAAGATACTGGCGCACGTCTCCGGCAAGATGCGCATGAACTACATCCGCATCTACCCCGGCGACAAGGTAACGATTGAGCTCTCGCCCTATGATCTGACCCGCGGTCGCATCACCTGGCGCTCCAAGAGCTGAACCCAATTATCCTGTCAGATCGTTTCAGCCGAACGGTTGAACGGCTGGCGCGATCCGAAAAAGATAGGAGGCTATGTCATCATGAAAGTGAGACCTTCCGTGAAGCCCATCTGCGAAAAGTGCAAGATCATCAAGCGCAAGGGCCGTGTCATGGTCATCTGCGACAATCCCAAGCACAAGCAGAAGCAGGGTTGATCCAACCCCAATGAACGGCGGGGGAACGCGAGTTCCCCCGCCTTCGCTTTGTCCGGCCAAAATCAGGGGGACGGTTCTCTGTGTCACTCGGCCAAAATCACAGGGACGGTTCTCTGTGTCAATGACACAGAGAACCGTCCCTGTGATTTTGGTGGAAGGGGGCTTGACACGGACACAGTGTCGCGGTTTATACTGGAGCGGAAGGAAGGGGGCGGTAGGAGTGGAGGACATGCTGACCGTCGTCGAGGTGTCCAGGATGTACGGCGTCTCCGCGCGGATGCTGCGCCACTACGAGAAGCAGGGCCTGATGCGAAGCGACCGCAGGGAGGGCTATGCCTATCGGGTGTACGGCCCGGAGGACATCCTGCGCCTGCGCCAGATCCTGACGCTGCGCAAGCTGCGGCTGTCGCTGAAGGAGATCGGGGAGATACTGTCCGACCCCGGCCCCGCCGCCGCCGTGCGGGTGCTGGAGCGGAACCTGGCCCAGCTGGACGAGGAGTTCAAGGCCCTTCGCGCGGTCCGGGACGTGATCGCGGCGTTCCTGGAGGCGCTGAAGCAGCGGCGCGCGCTGCCCGCGGGGGAGGCGCTGCTTCAGGACGAGCGGCTGATGGCCCTGGCCGACGCCCTTTCACCCGCTTCCACGCTGATTAAGGAGGAGAGGCGAAGCATCATGGAGAAACTGGAGCAGGGCCAGCAGGGCTGGCAGGCGATGAAGGATGTGCGCATCGTGTATCTGCCCGCAAGCGATGTCGCCGCGGCCCACGTGGTGGGCGACGACCCGGAGGAACGGGCGGGCGACATGATCTCGGATTTCGTGCGCGTGACGCGGCTGTGGGAGAAGCACCCCGGGCTGCGGCTGTACGGCTTCAACCATCCCAGCCCGTCGGATGAGTCGGGGTGGCACGGCTATGAGTTCTGGATCACGCTGCCGGAGGGCGTCGAGGTGCCGCCGCCGCTGGAGAAGAAGCACTTTCCGGGCGGCACCTACGCCGCGCACATGATCCAGATGGGCAACTTCCAGGAGTGGGAGTGGCTGGACAGATGGGTGCGCGAGAGCGACGAATACGAATACAACGGCAGCGGCGACCCGGACGACATGTTCGGAGCGCTGGAGGAGCACCTGAACTACCACGACCACGTCCGCCGGACCCAAAAGGGCGAGCCCCAAACGGCGCAGCTCGACCTGCTGATCCCGGTGAAGCCGAAGGCGAAATGATCCCCGGCCAAAATCAAGGGGACGGTTCTCTGTGTCAATGACACAGAGAACCGTCCCCTTGATTTTGGGGATTGACACGCCGCCCATCGCCGGGTATACTCAGTATTAAGGGGGCGATGTTATGCCAAGAGGTGCCAGAGAGCGGAGCGAATCGGGAACCTATCACGTCATGTTCAGGGGCATCAACCGGCAGAAGATATTCTGCGACGAGGAGGATTATGCGCGCTTTTTGCAGACGCTGGAGCGGTACAAGCTGGCGTGCGGCTTTGAGCTGTTCGCGTACTGCCTGATGCCAAACCACGTCCACCTGCTGATCCGGGAGGGCGGCGAGCCCCTGGCCACGGCGTTCAGGCGGCTCGGCGCGAGCTATGTGTACTGGTACAACCTGAAGTACGACCGGGTGGGGCACCTCTTCCAGGACCGGTACAAGAGCGAAGCCATCCACGACGATGCTTACCTGCTGACCGCGCTGCGGTACATCCACCGCAATCCGGTCAAGGCCGGCCTCTGCGCAGCCCCCGCGGACTATCCCTACAGCAGCTATGCCGACTATGTCGACGGGGGCGGGCTGACGGACACAGGATTTGTATTGGGCATGATCGGCCGCGAGGAATTCGTCGAATTCCACAGGCGCGGCGAGGACGACCGCTGCATGGACGAATTGGAATACGCCGAGCCGCGGCTGTCCGACCGGAAGGCGGTGGCGGTGATGAAGCGGTGCACCGGCTGCGACGCCCCGGCGGACTATCTGAACCTGGAGGACGAAAAACAGCGCGAGGGCGTGCGGACGCTGGCCCGGCGCGGCGCTTCCATCCGACAGATCGCCCGCCTGACCGGGCTCAGCTTCTGCCGCGCCCGGCGCATGGCGAAGGCGGGGCGGGCCCTTCGGGGGGACGATGCTCTGCCGGACGGGTCGGGAGAGGAGACGGTATCATGATGCGAAGGCTCGCGGCGCTTTTCGTTGCGCTGGCGCTGCTGTGCGCCGCCGGCGCGTCGGCGGAGGATTACTACCGCGTCGACGAAAACAACCGGGTCAACTTCGGCGTGCTGCTGTCGGCGCTGCTGTCGGCCTACGAGCGGCCGTCCGACGGCGACGAAGCCTATTTCGACTGGGTGCTGGAGGCCATCGGCTCGATCAGCGCCACCGACCTGACCGTCGCCCGCTCCATCGTGGACCATTGGAAGGCCGTCTACCTGGATCCGGACTACCCGATGTATCTGTACGACGGCGGCGAGCGCGCGGCGGCGCTGGAGGCGGCGAACCCGGCGATCGGCGAGCGCCACGCCTTCGTGGTGCTGGGCTTTGAGCTGAAGAACGGCGAGATGACCGACGAATTGAAGGGCCGTTGCGCGGCGGCCGCCGCCGCGGCGCGGTCCTACCCGGAAGCGATACTGGTCTGCTCCGGCGGGGCCACCGGCGACAACAACCCCGAGGGCCACACCGAGGCGGGCATGATGAAGGCCTACCTGACGGAAATTTGTGGCATCGCCCCGGACAGGATATGCATCGACGAGAACGCCATGACCACGCTGCAGAACGCGGTGAATACCTTCGCAATCATGCGGGCCCAGGGCGTCGACACGATGACCATCGTCACCTCCGCCTACCACCAGCGCTGGAGCCAGGTGCTGTACAACGCCATGTCCACGCTGTGCGATCTGAGCTGGGGCTACTCCGCCCGCATCGTGGCCAACTACAGCTTTCCGATCCAACCTCCGTCCAGATACGCCGCAGACGACTGCTTCGCGATCCGCCAGCTGGCCTCCATGCTGGGCGTGCCGGAGGGCGCGGTGGATTTGCCGTAGGCCAAAATCACAGGGACGGTTCTCTGTGTCACTGACACAGAGAACCGTCCCCCTGATTTTGGAGATGAAGGTTTTCCTTCATTTTGTATACTTTTCCTGCGCAGATCCGCCAAAATCCAAGAAATAACAGAACTTGATGTAAGATTTAACAATTGTTGCATAAAAGATGTTAGCGGCGCAGCGATAATTGTGGTATAATCATTTGGTCTGACGGAATTTCGGAGCGGCTGACGCGCCTGACCCGCGCGTTTTCCGGGATTCCTTCATATAAACACAGGGCTTTGGGCGTTACGCCAGACGCGCAAACCCGGGCGAGGGCCCGCAAGGGTCCCCGGCGCCGCCGAAGGGCGGTGCTGATGCTGCCCAATCTATGTAAGGGCAATATCGCCGGTTCCAAGCACAGCATAGAAGTTATTTGGAGGTGCAAACAACACATGGCACGAATTGCTGGTGTCGACCTTCCCAGGGAGAAACGCATTGAGATCGCCCTGACGTACATCTACGGCATTGGCCGCAACATCGCCGACGACATCATCGAGGCCACGGGCGTCAACCCCGACACCCGCGTCAAGGACCTGACCGAGGATGATATCGGCAAGCTGCGCGACTACATTGACCACAACGTCAAGGTAGAGGGCGACCTGCGTCGCGAAGTTTCCATGAACATCAAGCGCCTGATGGAGATCGGCTGCTATCGCGGTCTGCGGCATCGCCGCGGTCTTCCCGTGCGCGGACAGAATACCAAGCAGAATGCCCGTACCCGCAAGGGCCCGAAGAAGCAGGCTGCCGGTAAGAAGAAGAAGTAATAACAATTGCTTGATTATTGGGAGGAATAAACGCTATGGCAAAGCCGAAGCTGAAAAGGGTTACCCGCAAACGCCGCGAGAAGAAGCTCGTGGAGCGCGGCGCGGCCCATATTCGCTCTTCTTTCAACAATACCATCGTGACGATCACGGATACCGCCGGCAACGCGCTGAGCTGGGCTTCCGCTGGCGGGCTTGGCTTCCGCGGCAGCAAGAAGTCCACGCCCTTCGCCGCGCAGAGCGCCGCCGAGACCGCCGCGAAGGCCGCCATGGAGTATGGCCTGAAGACCGTCGAGGTCTATGTCAAGGGTCCCGGCTCCGGGCGTGAAGCCGCCATCCGTTCGCTGCAGGCCGCGGGTCTGGAAGTGAACATGATCAAGGACGTGACGCCCATCCCCCACAACGGATGCCGCCCGCCCAAGCGCAGAAGAGTGTAATCGAGAGGAGAAACCGACATGGCTAAGAATACACAGCCCGTTCTGAAAAGATGCAAGGCGCTGGGTCTGTCTCCTGCGGTGCTTGGTTACTCCAAGGAGACCAAACGCAACCCCAAGCCCCAGATGCGTCGCAAGCAGTCTGAATACGGCAAGCAGCTGATGGAAAAGCAGAAGGTGAAGTTCATCTACGGCGTGCTGGAAAAGCAGTTCCATCATTACTATGAAATGGCCGAGCGCAAGCGCGGCATCACCGGCGAGATCCTGCTCCAGTACCTGGAGCGCCGCCTGGACAACGTTGTGTTCCGCATGGGCTTTGCCAGCACCCGCCGCGAGGCGCGCCAGCTGGTGAACCACGGCCACTTCACCGTGAACGGCCGCCGCTGCGACATCCCCTCCGCCATGGTCAAGCCCGGCGACGTGGTCGCCGTGTGCCAGAAGAGCCAGGCCTCCGAGAAGTTCAAGGCGCTGCTGGAGGAATACGGCAAGAAGACCGTGCCTCAGTGGATCGAGAAGCAGGCGGATGCCTTTGAGGGCAAGATCGCCGCGATGCCCAGCCGCGAAGATATTGACTATGAGGTTTCCGAGAACCTGATCGTCGAGCTGTACTCCCGCTAATTGCTGTCTGGAAACAGTCAATCGCCCTGCGGCCGCATAGCGCGCTACGAAACGGCTTTGCGCGGCGCGGGGCCAGCACCGCAACCCGGTTTTTCCGGGCTGCGACAAGGAGAGGAGGAAACGCTGAGTGATCGATCAAATCGAAAAGCCCAAAATTGAACGTGTGGAAGTCGGCGAGAACAATCGCTACGGCAAGTTTGTCGTCAACCCTTTGGAGCGCGGCTTCGGCCAGACTCTGGGCAACTCTCTGCGCCGCGTGCTGCTGAACTCACTGCCCGGCGTGGCGGCGACGAGCGTCCGGATCGAGGGCGTCCAGCATGAGTTTTCGACCGTTCCTGGCATGAAGGAAGACGTTGCGGAACTGATCCTGAACATCAAGCTTCTCTCTGCGAAACTCTTCACGGAGCAACCCAAGACCATCACCATCGATGCGCACGGTCCCTGCGAGATCAAGGCGGGCGACATCAAGGCCGACGACGAGGTCGAGATCGTCAACCCCGATCTGCACATCGCGACGCTCTCCGAGGGCGGCCACCTGCAGTGCCAGATCACCCTCGAAAAGGGCCGGGGCTATGTCTCCGCGGAGCGGAACAAGCAGCTCGCTCAGGAGCGCAACAAGGTCACCGGCATGCCCATCGGCGTGATTCCGGTCGACAGCATATTCACCCCCATCCGCAAGGTCAGCTATTCCGTCGAGGACACCCGCGTGGGCCAGGTCACCGACTATGACAAACTGACCATCGAGGTATGGACCAACGGCAGCATACTGCCCAAGGAAGCCCTGGCTTCCGCCGCGCAGATACTGACCAACAACATGCGCCTGTTCATCGACCTGACGGTGAACGTCGTCCGCGTCGATTACAACGAACCTGAAATCGACGACAAGAGCAAGGTTCTGGAGATGACCATCGAAGAGCTGGACCTCTCCGTCCGCGCGTTCAACTGCCTGAAGCGCGCCGGCATCAACACCGTTGCGGAGCTGGTGCAGCGCAATCAGGAGGACATGATGAAGGTGCGCAACCTGGGCAAGAAGTCGCTGGAAGAGGTGGAACAGAAGCTGATCGCTCTGGGCCTGAGCCTTAAGACCAGCGAGGAATAACCCCCGGGCATTTACCGATAAAGCATCAAGGGAGGAACCAGAAATGGCCAATCGCAAGCTGGGCCGGCCGACCGACCAGAGAATGGCGATGCTTCGCAATCAGGTGACCAACCTGATCTGGTACGGCAAAATCGAAACCACTCTGGCGCGCGGCAAGGAAGTTCAGTCGCTGGCTGAGCATTTAGTGACCATCGCCATGCGTCAGTGCGACAATACCGTCGAAGTTACCAAGAAGCACATGAACGACAAGAAGCAGGTGGAGGAGCTGACCGTCACCAACGACGCGCCTGCCCGCCTGGCTGCCCGTCGTCAGATCATGCGCTACCTGTACGACATCCCCGCCGTCCAGAACGAGGGCGAGGACAAGGACGATTTCAAGAAGCGCCAGAAGGACGTCAAGCATCAGGTCGTCGAGAAGCTGTTCCGCGAGATCGCGCCCAAGTACAAGAAGCGCGCCGCTGAGAAGGGCCAGGGCGGCGGCTACACCCGCATCGTCAAGAAGGGCCCCCGTCGCGGCGACGCCGCCGAGATGGTGATCCTGGAGTTCATCTGATCGGACGCATTGAAAACCGCCTTCCCCCTGCGTGGGTGGAGGGCGGTTTTGTTGTACGTCGGCAGCGGGCGTTGCTGTTATGTAAAAATTATGTTGCGTGGCTTGAAGGCGTGGCTTTTCCAATGCAAAGCCATTATACTGAAAACACATTCATTCACAGCCGTAATGGCCGGTTGGACCGCGTCGCCGGTCCGCGTATCGAAGGAGGATGAAACCCGTGAAGCGATGGATGATCCTGATGCTGGCGGCGCTGCTGGCGCTGTCCGCCGCGTCCGCCCTGGCCGACGCCCACACCGATTTGGACACCATGAGGCAGGCAGTCGATGACGCGGAGCTGCTGGAGTCGCTGACCGAGCCCACCGGCGGCCTTCCGGATTCCCTGGAGCCGTTGAACGACAGGTATGATTGGCGCGATCTCAAGCGGGTATCCGATCAGTGGGACGGCCTGGGCACGATCCTCGGCTTGTTGGAGGGCGGGAGCGTCGCCGTCCCGGACATGGGATTCGATCTGGAAAGCGGAGAGCTCGCCCTGGGCAGCACAGGGCAATATGAAGACCTGCAGGCCGTCGACCTGACGTTTTCAGATTCCGAAGGGGGCGCTTTGCTGGCGCTTGGGGAGGAACTCCGGCTGACGGATGAAGTGAACCGCTATGAGGTGGAGATATACGCGTCCAACGGTTACAAGCTCTATTGCAGGATCGTAAACAGCGACGCCGAGGCGGCGAATGCGTATGAGGTCCAATGGGAAAGCGTAAGCACAAAAACGGTCATGGACGTGGATGAACACAACGTTGAGTACAGCATGCAATACAACAAGGCGCTGTCGGAGTATCAGATCTACCTGAAATATGATTATGACGACGAAGGATACCAGTATTGGCGGGGTCACTATGACGAGGAGGGCAATCTGACGAGCATAGGGGATTGACACTGAGAGGGTTGGCAGGGTGATCCCGGGGGTTCGTCTGATCGCATAAAGCGAGCCACCTCCCCCTGATTTTCCCGTGCGCCTTATTTACTGGCTTCGATCATGGCCTGCACGATCTCGGGGTAGTACCATTCGGCGGTGGCGCGGTTCAGAAGGCCGAACCACTCGTTGCCCTGCTTGTACATGTTGTTGTCCCACACGCACATGTAGATGCCGCGCGCCCTGGCGGCGGCGCAGAAGTACCGCATGTAGGCCACGCGGTCCTCCAGATTGTCGCGGTCGACGCAGCCGAACTCGCCGATGTACACCGGTATGCCCTGATTGACGAACCTGTCGCACATGATGTCCAGCACCTTGCCGATCTCGTTGACCTGATACGCCTTCGTGGGGTCGAACCGGCGCACGCCGTTCGGCTTCAGCGTGAAGGCGTAGGGCGTGTAGGTGTGCACGGACACGATCAGGCGGCCGGCGGGGTCGTTGGGCAGCCGGAAGTGGTCGGTCTGCACCGAGTAGGGGCTGGCGGCGTAGGGGGTGACCAACAGCCAGCGATCGGCGTTGTTGCCGCCGGAGGCGCGCACCACGTCGACGCAGCGCTGCGTGAGCCTGCCGATGCAGTCGGCGGCGTCCACGCAGGCCGGCGTATGCTCGGCGAAGGCCCACTCCATGGCCGTGTCCTTCAGCCGCGGCTCGTTCATGAACTCAAAGATCACCTTATCGTCGTAGCCGCCGAAGCGCTCGCAGATCTGCGTCCAGATGGCGGTCAGGTAGCGCTCGGACTGGTCGTAGTGCTCCGAATCCGGGTAGAAGAAGCGCTTGTCGATGTCGTGGTGGGAGTTCAGGATCAGCGTCATGCCGCGCGCCAGCACCCAGTCGGCCACCTCCTGCACGCGGTCCATCCACGCCGGGTCGATGGCGAAATCGTCGCCGGACACGTGGTCATGCCAGGACACCGGCAGCCGGAACACCTCAAAGCCCGCGTTGGCCACCGCTGCCACGTCTTCCTCGGTGGTGCGCGCGCCCACCCACAGGGTCTCCAGATCCATCGGGTCGATATTCTGCCCGTCCAGGTAGGCGTCGAAGGTGTTGCCCAGGTTCCAGCCCGGGCCCAGCGGCGGCTCCTCCGCCAGGACAAAGCCCGTCAGGCCCAGGCACAGCGCAAACAACAGCGCCAGCAGCTTCTTCATCGTCATGCACCCCTCTCATCGTACTGATATGACTATAGCACGTTTTGGCTCAGATTTCAAACCAAAATCATAGGGACGGTTCTCTGTGTCATTGACACAGAGAACCGTCCCCCCGATTTTGGTTAGTTTTGCGCGATGTGTCTTGCCCTCGGGCATGAAATGACGTATAATGGAATATATGAATCATATGGGTTTCCGTGTGGAACCTGAAACGGGATGGTATTTTGGGCAAGATCATTGCGATAACCAATCAAAAGGGCGGCGTGGGCAAGACCACCACCGCCGTGAACCTCAGCGCCTGCGTGGCGGCGCTGGGCAAAAAGGTGCTGCTGGTGGACATCGACCCCCAGGGCAACGCCACCAGCGGGCTGGGCAAGGCCGGCGCGGGGGAGCACACGGTGTACGACGTGCTGATCGGCGAGGCTACGGCGGCCGAGGCCACGCTGGACACCGGCTTCGGGCCGCTGAGCCTGATTCCCACCGCCATCGAGCTGGCCGGCGCGGAGATCGAGCTGGTGGGCGTCGACAACCGGGAAAAGCTGCTGAGGGAAGCGCTCGCTCCGGTGCAAGGCGGCTACGATTATATATTCATCGACTGCCCGCCCTCGCTGAGCCTTCTGACGCTGAACGCGCTGACGGCGGCGGACAGCGTGCTGATACCGATACAGTGCGAATACTACGCGCTGGAGGGCGTGGGCCAGCTGGTGAACACGGTGAAGCTGATGCGCAAGCGGCTGAACCCGAACCTGGCCGTGGAGGGCATCCTCCTGACGATGTTCGACGGGCGGACCAATCTGTGCGCCCAGGTGGCCCAGGAGGTGCGCAACCACTTCGGCGAGGAGGCCTTCGAGACGGCGATCCCCCGCAACGTGCGCCTCAGCGAGGCCCCCAGCTACGGGCTGCCGATCCACCTGTACGACGCCCGCTGCAGCGGCGCGAAGGCGTATCAGGCGCTGGCGGAGGAACTGATAGACAGAAACGGGGTGTAAAACCATGGCAAAGAAGCTACAGCGCGGCCTGGGCAGGGGCCTGGGGGCGCTTTTGGGCGAGGATGTGGTGGCCGAGGCCGCCGCGCCGGTGAAGGCGGCGGAGGCGCCCGCAACCCGGGAGGACGTGGACGCGGTGCGCCTTCTGCCCATCGGGCAGATCGACCCGAACCGGGAGCAGCCCCGGCGCAGCTTTGACGAGGCAGCGCTGAACGAGCTGGCGGCGTCCATCCGCGCGGTGGGCGTGCTGCAGCCCATCATCGTGGCCCCGGCGGGCGAGCGGTACACCATCATCGCCGGCGAGCGGCGCTACCGGGCGTCCCGGCTGGCGGAGCTTAGCGAGATCCCCGCCATCGTGCGGGACTGGGACAGCCAGAAGCGCCTGGAGGCCGCGCTGGTGGAGAATTTGCAGCGCGACGATCTGAACCCCGTGGAGGAAGCCATGGGCGTGCGCCGGCTGATGGACGAGGCCGGGCTGACCCAGGAAAAGGTGGCCGAGCGGCTGGGCAAGAGCCGCCCCGCGGTGGCCAATCTGCTGCGCCTTCTGACCCTGCCGGACAGCGTGAAGCAGCTGCTGGCGTCGGGCAAGCTGTCCGCCGGACACGCCCGGGCGCTGGTGACGGTGGACCCCCGCCGCCAGGTGCAGCTGGCCAATTTGACCGTGCAGCAGGGCTGGTCCGTGCGCCAGCTGGAGCGCATCTGCGCCCAGCCGGTGAAGCCGGAAGTCCCCAAGCCCCGCGTGCCGAAGGACGCCCAGATCGGCGAGCTGGAGAGCATGGCCCGCGAGCTGTTCGGCACCCGCGTGCGCCTGGACGGCACCCCCGACAGCGGGCGCATCACGCTGTTCTACTACAACAGCGACGACCTGCAGCGCATCTGGGACGTGATCGAGATGGCGAGGGAGAAGTAGGGGAGTAGGGAACAGGGTACAGGGGACAGGGAACAGGCAGTAGGGGCGGCGATGCGCCGCCCGCCGGCAGGGAGTAGGGAGTATGTATTCACAGAAGGACATGGATCAGATCAACGGCAGGATCCGCAAAAATCTGCTGGTGCTGGGGCCGGTGCTGGCGGTGCTGCTGGCGGGGTACATCTACGCGCTGAAGGCGGGCGTGCAGTGGCTGGCGATGGTGATCGGGCCGCTGATGTTCGTGGCGGCGTGCTACGGCTTTCTGGCCTGGCTGTGGCCCAATCTGCGCTACAGGCGCTTTCTGGACGACATGGCCAACGGCCTGACGCGGGCGCTGGAGGGCACGGTGCTGGACATCGCCGAAGCGCCCGAGCTCCGGGACGGCGCGATGGTGCTGCCGGTGCGGCTTCGCCTGGCGGAAAACGCGGACCACGACGGCGAGGTGCGGCACACGTCGGCCCTGGCCGAGCGCCTGCGCCTGGAGCAGCCGGAGGCCGCCGACGCCGGCGACGAGGACGTGCGGATACTGTACCTGAACGCCTCCAAGCGCGAGGGCTTCCCCGGGCCCGGCGCGCGGGTGTCGCTGCTGTGCAGCGGAAGGCACATCAAGCAGGTGAACGCGGCATGATGGCGGTGGTCGCGGCGGTGATCCGCCGGGGGGGGGGCCGTATCATGCTCTGCCAGCGCAGGCCCGGCACGCACAACGGCCTGAAGTGGGAGTTTCCCGGCGGCAAGATCGAACCGGGGGAGAGCCCCGAGGCCGCCCTGGCCCGGGAGCTGATGGAGGAGCTGGACATCCGCGTGGAGGTGGGCCGCATACTGGACGCGGTGTGCCACCGCTACGCCGACCGGGACGTGCTGGTGCTGTTCTACGACTGCCGCATCGCGAAGGGCGAACCCCGGACCGTGGACTGCAACGCCGTCGCCTGGGCGACGCCGGAGGATATACGGGGCTACGACTTCGCCGGCGCGGACCGGGCGTTTGTGGAACGGAATTTATGATAAAAATGGAGCCGCTGTGCGCGACTCCACTTTTTTGGCGCTTTACGCTTTCTTGTGGGAATCCCCTCTCAGGCGCTGCGCGTCAGCTCTCCCGTCACCGGGGCGAGCCAAGGCTGCCGCGCGGGTTCGCTGACCTCAAACTTCGCGCTATCCCCCTTGCCTCGCCCCCGTGAGGGGGAGAGGTGCCCGAAGGGCGGAGAGGGGGCGCTCCTCTGCCTGCCGCGTTAGTCAAGTCAAAAGAGCCCCCTCTCAGGCGCTGTGCGCCAGCTCTCCCCGTCACCGGGGCGAGCCAAGGCTGCCGCGCGGGTGTGCTAACCTCGAACACTGCACTATCCCGTCACCGGGGCGAGCCAAGGCTGCCGCGCGGTGCGCTAACCTCGAACTCTGCACCATACTGTCATCGGGGCGAGCCAAGGCTGCCGCGCGGTGCGCAAACCTCGAACTCTGCACCATACTGTCATCGGGGCGAGCCGAGGCTGCCGCGCGGGTGTGCTAACCTCGAACTCTGCACCATACTGTCACCGGGGCGAGCCGAGGCTGCCGCGCGATGCGCAAACCTCGAATTCCGCGCTTCCCCCCCTTGCCTCGCCCCCGTGAGGGGGAGAGGTGCCCGAAGGGCGGAGAGGGGGCTCTCCAAGCCACAAGTCTCCGCGATGGGATATATTTATCCCTTCGGCCTGCAGCTGCCCCGGCACACCAGCCGCACGGGGCAGGTGACGGTGCGGGGCGGGCGGTCGTCGCCGTGGATGCGGTCGCGGAGCAGATCGACGCCCCGGCGGGCCATCTCGGTGAAGTTGCAGTCCACGCTGCACAGGTCGGCGGGGAAGAACTGGGTGCCCTGGATGTTGTCGAAGGATACGATGCCCACGTCCCAGCCCTGAAGCTCGGGGGTCTGCTGGATGACGGACTGGACGTGCCAGGCCTCCTCGTCGCAGAACACGAACAGGCCGTCCACCCCCGCCCGGTGCCAGTCCAGAAGGCAGGCTGTGACGGAGCTGTGCCAGTCCCGCTCCGGCATGGCGCCGGAATAGACGTGGCGGTCTTCCGCGGGGATCCGCGCCGCGTCGCAGGCGCGCATGAAGCCCTCCAGGCGCTTTTCATAGCTGTACACGATGCGCTGATGGGCCAGGTAGCCCAGCGCGCGGCGGCCGTGTTCGATCAGGTGGGCGGCGGCCAGGTGAGCCCCCTGCACCTCGTCGCTGGTGACGCTGTCGGCGACGCCGTCGCCCAGCGTGCGCGACATCAGCACGAAGGGGATGCCCAGCGCCTGCAGGCGCTTCACCGTGGGCAGGCTGTCGTTGGTGGGGAAGAGCAGTATGCCGTCCACCCGGCGGGAGACGGCGGATTCCACCAGCCGCTGCTCCAGCTCCGCCCGCTCGCGGGAGCACATGATCTGCAGGCTGTAGTCGCGGGCGGCGGCCACGTCCTGTATGGTGTCGGCCATGATGCCGTAGAAGGGGTTGGACATGTTGCCCAGTATCACCGCCAGCGTGCGGGTGCGCCCGGAGCGCAGGGAGCTGGCGATCTGGTTGCCCATGTAGCCCATGTCCTGTGCCACCCGCTGGATGCGCTCGCGGGTTTCCCGGGCGATGTCGTCCTTGTTGCGCAGCGCGTGGGACACCGTGTTGATGGAATAGCCCGTTTCGCGGGCGATGTCCTGCAGTGTCACGCGCCTGATGCCGTTCGATTGGCCCATGGTGTTCTCCGTTTCCGAAGGGCTCTGCGGGGCCCTTCCTTCGTCCAGTATAAAAGAAAAGTATTAACTTGGGACGTACGATAATACATTTTTAGGAAAAATGTGGTTTTGCCCCTTGACAAACACAGCATACCATGATATGATTGTCACAGTCAAGAACATTAACGTTAATGTTATCGTTCAGGATTTGTGGAACATGACGATAAGATTGCGCTATTGACCGACACGAATTGTTTAGCGGCAACCGCTATTCAAATAATGAAGGAGGCAATCCCCATGAAGAAGCTCTTTGCAATGGCTCTGGTTCTCTGCATGCTCCTCGGCGCGTTCTCCGTCGCGTCCGCCGAGGGCGTCACCACCTTTACGATGTGGACGTTCATCCCCCAGCATCAGGAATTCTTTGAGAAGGCCGCCGAGCGCTGGAACAGCGTCTATCCCGACCGTCCCATCGCCGTTGAAGTGACCACCATCGGCTACGACGACATGCACAACAAGTTCAAGGTGGCCCTGCAGGCCGACGAAGGCGCGCCCGACATGTGCGACGTCGAGCTGGGCCAGTTCCCGAACGTGCTGGCTTACAGCGACAAGCTGCTCGACCTCACCGAGGCGATGAGCCCCTACATGGCCGACCTGGTGCAGGCCCGCCTGGAGATCTACGCCAAGGACGGCAAGTACTACGGCGCTCCGCTGCACGTCGGCGCGATGGTCTGCTTCTATGACAAGGCCATGCTGGAGGCTGCCGGCGTCAACTACGAAGACATCAAGACCTGGGACGACTGGTATCAGGCCGGCCTGAAGCTGAAGGAAGCCGATCCGGAAGCCTGGATGGGCACCGTTGAGACCAGCACCCAGTGGGTCGCTTCCCTGATGCTGGCGCAGCAGGGCACCGACTGGCAGGCCGACGGCAAGGCGCTGATCAACACGCCCGAGCTGGCCAAGGTCATCGACACCCAGAAGTCCTGGCTCGAGGCCGGCATCTGCGAGACCTGCCCCGGCGGCCAGCCCGACACCGAGGAAGGCAAGGCCTACATCGCCAACAACAAGATCGCCTGCGTCATCATGCCCTTCTGGTTCATGAGCCGCTTCACCGACGAGATCGGCGAGAACTGCAAGGACCGCTACGTCCTGGCGCCCTGCCCCGTGTTTGAGGAAGGCCAGCTGCAGTCCATCGGCCAGGGCGGCACCGGCACCGTCATCTATGCCAACGGCACCAACCCCGAGCTGTGCGCCGAGTTCGTGGCCTTCGCGAAGGTCTCTCCCGAGGGCGAGGCTCAGATCTGGGACGTCATGGGCTTCGACCCCTGCAACACCGCCATCTGGGACGACGCTTCCATCATGAAGACCGACGACAACAAGTTCAACCAGTACTTCATCGGCTACCCGATCGACGCGCTGCTGCCCATCAAGGATAACATCGGCTACATCGTGTCCACCTCCATCAGCCCCACCATCAACAACTACCTGGGCACCACCCTGTGGAACGAGGTGTACGTGGACGGCGTCGACACCGCCGAGGCGCTGGAGACCGCCCAGGACGCCATCGACAGCGACCTGTTCTAACCTCTGAAGGAACTACGATCCTATTCATGGGAGAGGAGGGGGAAACTTCTCCCTCCCATGTTTCATGTGACGGGGACCCGCGCGAGGGTCTTCGACGCTAAAGAAGTGTGTTTTCAGGTTTTCATTCCGATACAGAGAGGGGTAATTCGATGCAAGCTCAAGCGGTTGTGCCGGTTTCGCGGGGCAACGGCAAGCGGGCCGTGATCCTGCTGGTGCTGGGCGCGCTGTTGCTGGTGCTGGGGGTCACGGGGCTGTTCTCCCTGCAGGGCAAGGCCGTTCGCTTCGACAAGGCCTACGACACCAAGGACGACCTCAGCCCCTACTTCTTCGGCGCGCTGGAGGAGGGGCAGAGCTACAGCTTCCTGCAGAACCTGTGGTTCGGCGTGGCCCGCTTCCGGCTGTGGGTGATCTTAGCGGGCATCGCGCTCATCGCCGTCTACGTGATGATGAACCGCGACCTGCTGTACTCCCAGAACGTGGCGCCCTACGTGTTCGTCGCCCCGTTCATCATCACCTTCTTCGTGTTCTTCCTGTATCCGTTCATCTCCACCGTCATGATGAGCTTCCAGGAGATCACCGGCGCGGGCACGCGGTGGATCGGCTTCAAGAACTACCAGGACCTGTTCGCCAACAAGAACTTCTACACGGCGGTGCGCAACTCGGTGGTGTACATGGTGCTCACCTGCGCCATACTGATCCCGGTGCCGATGCTGCTGGCCTACATGGCCGAGACGGGCCTCTCCCGGGCGGGGAAGCTGTTCAAGACCGTGGCCTTCATGCCGGTGCTGTGCTCCGTCGTGGTGGCGGGCATCATCTTCCGAATGATGTTCTCCGAGCTGGACGGCGCGATGATGAACCAGGTGCGCGGCCTGTTCGGCATGAAGCCCATCACCTGGCTCAAGGACCAGAACGGCTCGATGTTCGCCATGGTGCTGCTGTGCTTCTGGCGCTGGACGGGCATGAACATGCTGTACTACATGGCGGGGCTGAAGTCCATCTCCAAGGAGCTGTACGAGGCCGCCGACATCGACGGCGCGAACAGCGTGCAGAAGTTCACGAAGATCTGCCTGCCGCTGTTGAAGCCCACCACCATCTACGTGCTGACCATCTCCATCTACGCGGGCCTGGCGATGTTCACCGAGAGCTACATGATCTTCGGCGGCAACAACAGCCCCAAGAACTACGGCCTGACCATCGTCGGCTACCTGTACCGCTACGGCTTTGAGAAGGTCGACAAGTTCGGCTTCGCCTCGGCGGTGGGCCTGGTGCTGCTCGTCGGCGCGCTGATCATCACCCTGGTCCAGCTGCGCATCACCGGCGTGATCGGCAGGAAGGAGGACTGACCATGAACAAGCAAACGTCCAGTCCCATGGCGAAGGTGCTGCTGGGCATCTTCTTCATCCTCCTGTGCATACTGTTCATGATCCCGCTGTACGCGCTGCTGCTGGGCACGTTCAAGGGCGGCGCGCAGCTGTTCGTCAGCGGCCTGAACCTGAACCCCACGCCGTCGCTGCTGCACACGAAGGCCTGGAAGTACCTGTTCACCGGCGTGATGTCCAACGGCGAGTACAACCCCCACGATTACTTCCTGTGGTACAAGAACAGCCTGCTGGTGGTGCTGGTGCAGGGCAGCCTCACGCTGCTGCTGTCCTCCATGGTGGCCTACGGCCTGGCGAAGTACAACTTCAAGGGCAAGAACCTCATATTCATGTGCGTGCTGATGGTGATGATGGTGCCGCTGGAGATTTTGATGCTGCCCATGTACACCCAGGTCAACGCCATGGGCCTCAGGAACACCTACGCGGGCGTGATGCTGCCGTTCCTGGTCAGCATGAGCGCGGTGTTCTTCTTCCGCCAGTTCCTCACGGGCATCCCCTACGAGATGATCGAGGCGGGCCGCATCGACGGCTGTACCGAGTACGGCGTGTTCTTCCGCATCATCATGCCGGTGATGAAGCCGGCCTACGCCTCCATGGCGGTGCTGACGGGCATGGGCGCGTGGAACGCGCTGCTGTGGCCGATGCTGGTGCTCTCCGACATGAAGAAGTACACGATACCGATCGGCCTGAACACCCTCTGGTCCCCCTACGGCAACAACTACGACCTGATGATCACCGGCTCCTGCTTCGCGATACTGCCGCTGCTGCTGATCTACCTGTTCGCGCAGAAGTTCATCGTGGAGGGCATGACCGCGGGCGCGGTGAAGGGGTAATGAAGTGTGGAGAGTGGAGAGTGGAGAGTGGAGTTGGAGTCAGCCCAAAGCCCTCCCCCGATGGGGAGGGTGGCGCGAAGCGCCGGGAGATGTCTTTTCCGCTTCGGCTGTCGTCTCAACGCTCAACTCTACACGCTCGCGCATTGTAATGGTTATGAAGAAGAGAATCGTACTGTTTACTGCTTTGCTGTTGTGGATGCTGATGCTGCCCGGGCAAGCGGCGCAGGTGAAGTTCGGCAATGCCGGCGTGCACGACCCGTCGGTGCTGTACGACGGCGGGGTGTACTACATCTACGGCAGCCACATGCAGGCGGCGAAGTCGTCTGACCTGCAGGACTGGAAGCTGTTTTCCAAGCTGGACAAGTGCACCCTCCAGAGCGATTACGCGGTCCAGTTCAAGGAGGCGCTGACCTTTGCCGAGGCGGGCACCTTCTGGGCGCCGGACGTGATCCGGCTTGACAACGGCCGCTATTACATGTACTATTGTTGCTGTGAAGGCTCGAAGCCGCTGTCGGCGCTGGGCCTGGCGGTGTCGGACAGCCCGGAGGGGCCCTTTGAGAACGTTCAGATCCTGCTGAAGAGCGGCGCGCCCGGCTACGACGCCACGAAGCTGCCCAACGCCATCGACCCCTGCGCGTTCTTCGACGCCGGGGGGCGGCTGTGGATGGTGTACGGCTCGTACTCCGGCGGCATCTTCCTGCTGGAGCTGGACCCGGAAACCGGGCTGATCCTGGAGGGCAAGGAGCCTTACGGCGTCCGGCTGCTGGGCGGCAACCACGCCCGCATCGAGGCCCCCTACATCATCTACAACCCGGACAACGGCTACTACTACCTGTTCCTGTCCTTCGGCGGGCTGAACGTGAACGACGGCTACAACATCCGCGTGTGCCGGTCGAAACGCGTCGAGGGCCCCTACGAGGACGCCCGGGGCAACGATATGCGTAACTGTATGTGCAAGCCCGGCAACTTCTGGAACGACGGCGACGTGGCCGGATACGGCGTGAAGCTGATGGGCGGCTACACGTTCGCGCCGCTGGAGGGCGAGAACAGCGCCAAGGCCCAGGTCATCCGCTCGCCGGGCCACAACAGCGCCATAGAGGCGCAGGACGGCTGGTTCCTGATCCACCACACGCGCTTCATCGGCAACGACGCCCGCTACATCGTGCAGACCCGCCGCATGTGGTTCAACGACTTCGGCTGGCCGGTGATCGCGCCCACGCGGTACGTGGCGCCCGCGAACATCCCCGACGGCGCGGCGCACGAGCCCTTCGGCGTGTTCAAGGTGCTCTTTCACGGGCAGGATACGAACGCCGTGGAGCACGCCTCCGAGCCGCTGACCTTCCGCGAGGATCTCACCGTCGCCGGCGGGCATGCCGGCACGTTCGAGGACGACGGCGAAGGGCGCATCCGCCTGACGCTGGACGGCGTGGAGTACCATGGCTTCTACGACATCGGTTACGATGCCGATCAGGACGCGTTTGTCACCACCTTTTCCGCCATGTCCGCGGACGGGCAGACCGTCTGGGGCGTGCGCGCCACGGGACAAGACCAATAAGAGCAAGGAGAGATACCATGAAGCAGGCATCCATGATACTGGACAGGGACTACGTCATCGGCAAGATCGATCCCCGCATCTACGGCTCCTTCATCGAGCACCTGGGCCGGGCGGTCTACGGCGGCATCTACGAGCCCGGCCATCCCCAGGCCGACGAGCAGGGCTTCCGCAAGGACGTGCTGGACATGGTGCGCAACCTCGGCGTGCCGGTGGTGCGCTATCCCGGCGGCAACTTCGTCTCCGGCTTCCACTGGGAGGATTCCGTGGGCCCCGACCGCCCGAAGCGGCTGGATCTGGCCTGGTTCACCACCGAGACCAACGCCGTGGGCCTGCACGAGTTCGCGGACTGGGCGAAGAAGGCGGACACCCAGGTGATGTACGCCGTGAACCTGGGCACCCGCGGCCCGGAGAACGCCCGGGACATCGTGGAGTACGCCAACCATCCCGGCGGCAGCAAGTACAGCGACATGCGCATCGCCAACGGCAAAAAGGACCCGCTGGGCATCAAGCTGTGGTGCCTGGGCAACGAGATGGACGGCCCCTGGCAGATGGGCAGCAAGACGGCCTATGAGTACGGCCGCATCGCCAACGAGTCCGCCAAGATGATGAAGTGGGTCGATCCCACCATCGAGCTGGTGGCCTGCGGCTCCTCCGGCTCCGGCATGCCCACCTTCGGCGACTGGGAGCTGACGATGCTGAACGAGTGCTACGACAACATCGACTACGTGTCGCTGCACCGCTACTACGGCAACCCCACCAATGACACCCCCGGCTTCCTGGCCCGCACGATGGACCTGGACGACTTCATCAAGACCGTGGTGGCCATCTGCGACGCGGTGAAGGGCAAGAAGCACAGCAAGAAGACGGTCAACCTGTCCTTCGACGAGTGGAACGTGTGGTACCACTCCAACGAGCAGGACAAGGAGATCTGGAAGCGGGAGAAGTGGGGCCCGGCCCTGCCGCTCTTGGAGGACATCTACAACTTCGAGGACGCGCTGCTGGCGGGCAGCATGCTGATCACCTTCCTGCGCAACGCCGACCGTGTGAAGGTGGCGTGCCTGGCGCAGCTGGTGAACGTGATCGCCCCGATCATGACCCGCAACGGCGGCGGCTGCTGGGCGCAGACCATCTACTGGCCCTTCCTGCACGCCTCGAAGTACGGCCGCGGCACCGCGCTGAAGGCGCTGGTGGACACGCCGGTGTACGACTGCAGCGACTACGAGGGCGTGCCGCTGATCGACGCCACCGCCACGATGGACGACGAGGGCGGCGTGACGGTGTTCTGCGTGAACCGCGACCCGTCCGAGGACTTCTGCCTGGACATCGACCTGCGCGCCTTCGGCGACGTGAAGCTCGTCGAGCACATACTGCTCCACCACGACGACGTGAAGGCCGTGAACACCGAGGAAAACCCGATGAACGTGGCCCCCACCGCCGGCCCCGGCGGCGCCGTCGACGCCGGCCGCGCCCAGGTGAAGCTCCCCGCCCTCAGCTGGAACGTGATCCGGTTTGAGCGGGGGAGTAGGGAGTAGGCAGTAGGGAGTAGCCGGTAGACAGCGGTAGACAGCGGAAACCGTTCTGCTTGACATTTCTCCGGCATGGCGCTATAATAATGACGAAGAGCGACCCGCACGCGGTTGCTCCTCAAGGTCTAACTGTTTCTTGATTGTGATTCTTGCGAATCACGAAAACAGCCGTCACTTGTCGAGTGGCGGCTGCTTTTTTTGCGTTCGTACACGATGATCGTGACGGAATACCTTCCGATGTGGAATGTAATTCGCATGGTCCCCACCTCCTTTCGGAGATGTAGGAGCAACCGCCTGCGCGAAGGCGCAGTGGCGTGACTGCTATACGGGGGATAGGGCACCCCAGCCGCTTAACTTAATGCCATTGGAATCTGTCCCCGCGACTCATATGAAATCCTTAATTTGACAAGGCCGCGCATTGTGTGTATAATGATATGCGTGCAAATATTTAATAACACTAACAGTGCCACATCCGGCATTGTTCGGGAGGCGATGAACCGTGAACATGGTCCTCATACTGGCGGGCGGCAGGGGCGTTCGCTACGGCGCGGACATCCCCAAGCAGTACACGGTGGTGCTGGGACAGACGGTGCTGGGCTACACGCTGCAGGCGTTCCAGCGCGCGCCGGAGATCGACGCCATACAGGTCGTGTGCCAGGGCGAGTACGATCAGCAGGTGCGTGACATCGCCCGGCAGGCCGGCGTGGACAAGCCGCTGTACCTGGCCCCGGCGGGGGACAGCTGCCCCACCTCCATCCGAAACGGTGTGATGGCGCTGCGGGACGTGCTGTCGGACGACGATGTGCTGCTGATGCACATGAGCGTCAGCCCGCTGGTCAGCGCCAATGACATCTCCCAGGCGGTGCGGGTGTGCCGGGAGAAGGGCTGCTGCTTCATGATGCACCCGGTGCTCATCTGCATGGCGTGCAGCGGCGGCGACGGCTTCGCGGACAAGGACGCCCCCAAGGAGAACTTCGTTGAAATGAACACGCCCTGGGCCTTCCGCTACGGCGACGTGCGGGATCTGTACCTGCGCCTGGAGGCCGAGGGGAAGGAGATCACGCCGCGGGACTACACGCTGGGCCTGTGGCTGGCGGAGGGCCGCCGGGCCTGGTACGTGCCCGGCGATCCGCCCGGGCGGATGAAGATCACCACCGCCCACGATCGGGATATATTTGAAGCGCTGCTGCTGCGCGAGGCGTGGCTGGCGGAAAAGGGAGGTAAATGAAGTTTGAAACCACCACATGACAAAAAGACATAGCAAAGCAAGCCACCCCCAGCAGGAGGAAGCAGCAGATCTGAGAGGGTAGTCAGCTGGATGGGG
>CACYTF010000007.1 GCA_902777335.1 uncultured Eubacteriales bacterium | reverse complement strand
CTTTGTGTGCGCCACCGGCATCGACGAGGAGAATATCATGCTGGCCCTGTACGCCGCCCGGGTGTCCGGGGCCAAGGTCATCACCAAGATCAGCCGGATCGACTTCGAGGAGGTGGTGGAGGACCTGAACCTGGGCTCCGTGGTATATCCGAAGAACATCACCGCGGAGAATATCGTCCGGTTTGTGCGGGCCCTCGGAAACGCCAGCGGCAACAATGTGGAGACCCTATACCAGCTTCTCGACGGCAGGGTGGAGGCCATGGAGTTCGTGGTGCAGCCCAGCGCCGCCGCCGTCACCGGCATCAAGCTCCAGGAGCTCGGCCTGAAAAAGGACCTTCTGGTGTGCTGCATCAACCGCAAGGGAAAGATCATCACGCCTACCGGCCAGGACACCCTGGAGATCGGCGATATCGTCGTGATCGTCACCACGGCCAAGGGGATCCGGGACCTGGGCGACATTGTGAGGTGACGGGATGAATCTTTCCATGATTGCCTACATTGTCGGCTGCGTTCTGGAGATCGAGGCGGCGCTGATGCTCCTGCCCGCCGGGATCGGTCTGCTCCACGGGGAACAGACCGGCTGGGCCTTTCTGGCGGTGGCGGTGGGCGCGCTGATACCGTTGATCGGCCTTCTGCAGATCTCGCTTTTAGTGCCGGTGTTGATGCTGGGCGGGATACTGACGGCGCGGCTGTGGGCGCGGGCCGGGGTGATCCCGGCGTGCCTGATGGTCGCCGCGACGGCGGCCTCCGCCTTCTGGATGACGGGCCTGCAGGTGACGCTGATCGTGCTGCTGGCGGCCTGCCTGCCGGCGGCTGTTGTCATGGCGCTGGCGGCGCGCCGGGAAAAGTTTTTCAGGCAGCTGAAATCGGCGATCATCGCCTATGCCGCTGGGCTCGTGGGGGCCACGCTGATCGCCTACGCCAGCTTTGGCAGCGGCATGGTGGCGCGCTTTGTGGACCTGCTGCGCGCCGAGTACGACCGCATGCCGGACGCGACCATTCAGCCGCTGGTGGAGTGGGTCAACGCGATGGTGGCGGTCCGCGGCGGCGCGGGCCTTTCGCCGATGACCGTGCAGGGCTTCAGGGAGCAGCTGAACGGCGTGCTGGACCTCATGCAGAGAACCTACGCCCAGGCGCTGCCCGGCGCGCTGATCTCCGGCGCGGTGCTCTCCGGCATGCTGACGGCCCTGTGGTGCAACTGGACGATGGCGCGCCAGGGCCTCGCCACCAACGAGAGCTTCGTGGGCATGAGCGGCTGGTTCCTGCCGCAGCAGATCACCTTCGGGGCGCTGACGCTGTGGCTGGCGGGCATGGTACTGATGTACGCCGGCTACGAATCCGGCGCCACGGTGTACCTGACCATCGGCCAGGTCACAGGCGCGCTGCTCGCGGTGCAGGCGCTGTGCGCGCTGAACAGGCGCATGCTGCGCGCGGACAGGAGCCTGGGCCGCCGCAGGGCGCTGATCGGGCTGCTGGCGGTGCTGGCGCTGCTGTTCAGAAGCCTGGGGACCATGCTGTGCTACATCGGCGTGGCTTCCGCGCTGTTCGGCTCCCACGGCGCCATCAGGCTGTGGATGAAAAAGCGGGAGAACGGCGATTCCGATCAGGACAATCCGGACGAATAGGGAGGTAATTTCACATGAAGGTTATACTGCTTCAGGACATCAAGGGCACGGGCAAGAAGGACCAGATCGTCGAGACGTCGGACGGCTATGCCAGGAACTACCTGCTGCCCAGGAAGCTGGCGAAGGAGGCGACCTCCGAGGCGCTGAACGCCATAGAGAAGTCCCGCAGCGCCGACCGCCATCGCGAGGAGGTCCGCAAGCAGGAGGCGGAGCAGCGCTCCCGCGAGCTGAAGGGCAAGGTCATACAGCTGGAGGTCAAGGGCGGCGAGAACGGCAAGCTGTACGGCTCGGTGACCAACGACCAGATCGCCAACGCGCTGAAGCAGCAGCACGGCATCGAGATCGACAAGCGCAAGCTGGAGCAGGACGAGCCCATCAAGTCGGCGGGCCAGGCCTTCGTCACGCTGAAGCTGTATCCCGGCATTTCCACCCGAATGATCGTCAACGTGAAGATTTAGGGCAAGTAACGCGCGTTGCCGCCACGGATACACCAAGGAGAAAGTATGGAGCAGTACATACCCCAGGCGGACCCCGTGCGGACGCCGCCGAACCACCCGGAGTCCGAGCGCAGCGTGCTCGGCGCCATGCTCAGGTCCAGGCAGGCCGCCCAGGTGGCCGTGGAATCGCTGAGGCCGGATGACTTTTACGACCCCGCCAACCGGGAGATCTACGCGGCCATGTACGACATGGTCCAGCAGTCGCGCCCGGTGGACCTGGTGACGCTGGACGAGGAGCTCACGCGGCGCGGGCGGCTGGACGCCGTCGGCGGCGCGGCCTATTTGATCGAGCTGACCCAGGGCGTGCCCTCGGCGGCCAACATACAGGCCTACATGCGCATCGTGGACGAGAAGGCCACGCTGCGCCGCCTGATCGCGGCCGCGGACGGCATCCTCCAGGACAGCTATACCGGCCAGAAGGAGAACCAGGAGATACTGGACGGCGCGGAGAAGGCCATCTACGACATCACGATGCGCAAGGGCGGGGAGGAGCTGCAGCCCATACAGCCGGTGCTGATCAACACCTTCATGAAGATCGAGCAGCTGGTCAAGAACCACGGCAAGGTCGACGGCGTGGAGACCGGCTACACCGAGCTGGACGAAATGCTGACCGGGCTGCACCCGGGGGAGCTGATCCTGGTGGCCGGCCGCCCGGCCATGGGCAAGACCAGCATCGGCATGAACTTCGTCGAAAACGCGGCCATCCGCACCCAGAAAAAGGTGGCGGTGTTTTCGTTGGAGATGCCCGCCGAGCAGCTGGCCATGCGCATGATGTGCACCGAGGCGCGGGTGGACATGCAGCGGGTGCGCCGGGGCCTGATCGCGGACGACGAGTGGGAAAAGCTGAGCGACGCGCTGACCCGCATCGGCCCGGCTCAGATCTTCATCGACTGTACGCCGGGCATCACGGTGCCCGAGATGCGCTCGAAGGCGCGGCGGCTGAAGCTGGAAAAGGGCCTGGACCTGATCATGGTGGACTATCTGTCGCTGATGACGGCCACCGGCAAGAACGGCAGCCGCCAGGAGGAGGTCTCCCAGATCTCGCGCACGCTGAAGGGCCTGGCCATGGAGCTGGGCGTGCCGCTCATCGCGCTGCAGCAGCTGTCCCGCGCCCCCGCGGGCCGCTCCAACCACAGGCCGCTGCTGTCGGACATCCGCGAATCCGGCGCCATCGAGCAGGACGCGGACGTGGTCATGTTCCTGCACCGCGAGGACTACTACGACCCGGACACCCCGGACAAGAATATCGCCGAGATCATCATCGCCAAGCAGAGAAACGGCTCCCTCGGCACGGTGAAGCTGGGCTGGAAGGGCGAGTACACCTGGTTCTTCGACCTGTCCTCCAGGCCGAAGGAAGCGACGGGGGAATAGGGAGCAGGTTGAAGGGATGAGGCAAAGGCCTCATCCCTTCAATTTATCGTTCAGTTTTCGGTAGATCACGGCCATGAACGGCTCCTCGCGGTTGTCCGCGGCTTGCTGAAGGGGCAGCCATTGGACCGCGCTGTTCTCATCCGGCTTGGGGCGCAGCGGCTGTGTTTCGTCTGCCTCCAGCAAATAGGTGACGTTCAGATGCAGGTGCGCCGCCACGAACCGCCCGCGCTTCACATGGCTGTTCACCGGCAGCACCTCCAGCGAGTAAACCTCGCTTTTGACGGGCCGTATGGCCTTTATCCCGGTCTCCTCCTCGGCCTCCCGCAGCGCCACGCGCAGCAAATCGCCGTCGCCGTCAGCGTGTCCGCCGGTCCAGGCCCAGGTCTTATAGATGTTGTGCCACGCCATCAACACCTTGTCCCGCGCCGGATTCACGATCCACGCCGAAGCGGTAAAGTGCGCAATCGGGTTTTCCCGCGTCAGCACATTTTCCATGCGGTCGATGGCGTACAGCATGACCTCCCGGTCCCGCGCCTCCTGGGCGTTGCACGCCTCATACCGCTCAATCAAATCCCTTAACTCCACTCTCCACTCTCCACTCTTCACTCTCAATCAAAGCTTGTTCCGCTGAATCTTACCGCTGATGGTCTTGGGCAGCTCGTCCCGGAACACCACGATGCGCGGGTACTTGTACGGCGCGGTGCGCTTCTTCACGTAGTTCTGGATGTCCTTCTTCAGCTCCTCGGTGGGCTCGATGCCCCTTGTGAGCACGATGGACGCCTTGACCACCTGGCCGCGGATCTCGTCCGGCGCGGCGGACACGCCGCACTCCAGCACGTAGGGCAGCTCCATGATGACGCTCTCGATCTCAAACGGCCCGATGCGGTAGCCGCTGGACTTGATGACGTCGTCGGTGCGGCTGACGTACCAGTAGTAGCCGTCCTCGTCGCGCCAGGCCATGTCGCGGGTGTGGTACATGCCGTCGTGCCAAACGGCCTTCGTGGCCTCATCGTTGCCGTAGTAGCCGGCGAACAGGCCGCAGGGGATCTCCCGGTCGGTGCGGATGACGATCTCACCGGGCTCGCCGGCCTTCACCGGGTTGCCGTCCGCGTCCACCAGGTCCACGTCGAACAGCGGGCTGGGCTTGCCCATGGAGCCGATCTTCGGCGTGGTGCCCGCGAAGTTGCCCAGCACCAGCGTGGTCTCGGTCTGGCCGAAGGCCTCCATGATCGACAGGCCCGTGGTCTTCTTGAACAGGTTGAACACCTCGGGGTTCAGCGCCTCGCCCGCGGTGCAGGCGCAGTGGATGCTGGACAGGTCGTACTTGGAGATGTCCTCGCGGATCAGGAAGCGGTACATGGTCGGCGGCGCGCAGAACGTTGAGATGTTGTACTTGGCGAACATCGGCAGTATGTCGTGGGCGTTGAAGCGGTCGAAGTCGTATACGAACACCGCGCCCTCGTTCATCCATTGCCCGTACAGCTTGCCCCACAGCGCCTTGCCCCAGCCGGTGTCGGAGATCGTGAAGTGCAGGCCGTCCGGCTCCACGCAGTGCCAGTAGTGGGCGGTGATGAAGTGGCCCAGCGGGTACTGGTGGTTGTGCACGGCCAGCTTCGGGTAGCCGGTGGTGCCCGAGGAGAAGAACATCACCATGGGGTCGGTGCCCTTGGGCGTGTCGTCGGTGCGCGCGAAGGTGGAGCGGTAGCTCAGGTACTCCTCGTCGAAGTCGTGCCAGCCCTCGCGCTTGCCGCCGCAGAGTATGCGCGTGGTCACATAGGGGCAGGTCTCGAAGGCCTCCTCCACGTGGCTGGCGGCGTCGCCGTCGGCGGTGACGCAGATGGCGCTGACGCCCGCGGTCTCAAAGCGGTACTCGTAGTCCTTCTTCAAAAGCTGGTCCGTGGCGGGGATGGCCACCGCCCCCAGCTTGTGCAGCGCCATCATGGCCACCCAGAACTGCCAGTTGCGGCGCAGCACCAGCATTACCCGGTCGCCCTTCTTGATGCCCAGGGCCTTGAAGTAGTTGGCGGCGCGGTTGGACTGGCGGCTGATGTCCTCGAAGGTGAAGCGCTTCTCCTGCATGTACCGGTCCACGTGCAGCATGGCCAGCTTGTCCGGGCTGCGCTCGGCCAGCCGGTCCACGATGTCGAAGGCGAAGTTGAAGTTCTCCCGGTTCGGGAAATCGATGTGCAGCAGGTGGCCCTCGCCGTCCTCGTCCAGCTCCACGAACCGGTCGTAGATCATGTGCTTCTTCGGCAGGCGCACGGGCATGACCGCCTCGACCAGCTTGTCCTCCTCGGTCTGCTCGCCGGGCAGCACCACGGCCACGAACGTGCAGTCCCGGCCGCCGGTGGCGATCTCGCCGTGGGGGGTGGCGGAGTTGTAGTAGATGCAGTCGCCCTCCCGCAGGTGCTCCACGTGGTCGCCCACGCGCACCAACAGCTCGCCGGAGAGGATCAGGTCGAACTCCTGGCCGTTGTGGGAGTGGGTGTGGATGGGCTTGTCCTGCAGGTCCTCGGAGTAGCTGTAGGTCACCCAGAAGGGCTCGGCGATCTTGCCGGAGAACATCGGGGCGAGGTTGGAGATCTCGATGCCCTCCTCGCGGGCGGTGATCGTGGCCTCGCCCTTGCGGGTGACGGTGTAGGAGCGCAGGTTCGCGCTGCGGCCCTCGATCAGGTCGGTGATGTCCACGCCGAATATCCGGGCGCAGTTGTGTATGAAGGTGAACGGCAGGTCGGCCTGGCCCGCCTCGTAGAGCATGTAGGTTTCCACGTCCACGTTGGTCTGATCGGCCATGTAGACCACGGAATAGCCCGCGATCTCGCGCAGCGCCTTGATGCGGGTTCCGACCTCGTAGAGCATGCCGGTCATTTCAGTAGCGTTCATCAGTATACCTCCTCAATCATTCGCGGTACCGGGCAATCAGATATTCCCAATTCGGAGCAAGGCCTGCGTCGCAACGCGGCCGCGGTCCACAAAAAAACGCCTCAACGACGCGCTGTCGCGTCGATTGAGACGAGTTTTCATAAACCCGCGGTACCACTCAATTTGCACATCGCTGTGCCACTTCAGGCTCCATCAAGCCCTAAGCCTTTACGCAGCTTTCACGGGAAGCGCCTACTTCGATTCGCGCCCGCGAACCGTTTCGGACTTCCGGCTCGGAAGTGATGGGCTTGTGAATCCTCCGTGATCGGCCTTGCAGCGGTTGGCCGACTCTCTGGGCGCGGGGGGAATTCCGCCGTCTTCGTCATCGCCTTTGGTGAATATTTGATTGAGGTCATTCTATCACCGCCGTGTCCGGTTGTCAAATGGATATCGCGTTAAATTTCGATTATACCCCGTTGAGCACGCGAATCTTTCCTGAAGGTTTCCCCGGAATGTTCGTATTTCTATCGAAAAACACGCTTGACAAGTTTATATAGAACTGATAGATTGTCTAATATGAAAATCGGTCCGGAGGTGCGGCGTATGCACAATTTCAGCGGGCTGCGGCCGCCCGACCGCCGGATCATGGTGGTCACGGGCCACTACGGCAGCGGCAAGACGGAGTTCTGCGTGAGCCTGGCCATGCGCCTGGCGCGGGCGGGCTACGGGCCCTACGGGCGCCTGGCGCTCATCGACCTGGACATCGCGAACCCCTACTTTCGCTCCCGCGAGCGCAAGGACGTGCTGGAGCGGGCGGGGGTTTCTGTGTACGGCAATGCCTACGAGCACGAGATCACCGCGGAGCTGCCCGCCCTCGGCGCGAACATACGCGCGCCGCTGGAGGACAGGGACTGCCGGGTGATCGTGGACGTGGGCGGCAACGACACCGGCGCGCTGGTGCTGAACCAGTTCGGCAAGTACCTGGGGCAGGAGGACGCGCTGTTTCTGATCGTCGTCAACGCCAACCGGCCCGAGACGCGGGATGTGCCCGGCGCGCTTTCGCACTTGGAGGCCATCGAGCGCAAGACCGGAAGGCGCGTCGACGGCGTCATCAACAACTGCCACCTGCTGCGCGAAACCGACGCCGAATGCGTGGCGCGGGGGCACCGGCTGTGCGAAGCGCTGTGCGAGCGCACCGGAAGGTTCATCTGGTGCGACTGCTACCCGGAGGGCATCGTGTCCGGGGAGCAGATGGAAAGGACCTATCCGTACCCCATGCCGCTGGGCCTGTACATGCGGCCCACGTGGATCGACAAGTGAGTCTGTATACAGCAAGGAGGTTCAGATATGACAAAGAGTTTCATGGTCGTATTCGACCGGGAGCGCTGCAAGGGCTGCGAGCTGTGCCGCAGCTTCTGCCCGAAGCAGATCATCGCGATGGACACGCAGGTGAACGCGAAGGGCTACTGCCCGGCGATGATCACCGATCAGGCCGCCTGCATCGGCTGCCAGAGCTGCGCGACGGTCTGTCCGGACTGCGCCATCGAGATCTACCAGCTGGAGGAGGGAGAGCAGGCATGAGCGAAAAGGTATTGATGAAGGGCAACGAGGCCTTCGCCGAGGCCGTCATCCGCGGCGGCGTGCGCTTCTACTTCGGCTATCCGATCACGCCCCAGAGCGAGATCCCCGAATTCATGAGCCGAGAGCTGCCCAAGCGGGGCGGCAAATTCCTGCAGGCGGAGAGCGAGCTGGGCGCCATCAACATGGCCTACGGCTGCGGCGCCGCCGGCGGCAACGGCTTTATCTCATCTTCGTCGCCGGGCATCGCGCTGATGCAGGAGGGCATGAGCTTTCTGTGCGGCGCGGAGGTGCCGGTGACGCTGTTGAACGTGTCCCGCGGCGGCCCGGGCATCGGCTCGATCCAGCCCGGCCAGGCCGACTACAACCAGGTGACCCGCGGCGGCGGCAACGGCGACTACCGCATTCCCGTGTTCGCGCCGGCGAGCATCCAGGAGGCCGTGGACATACTGTATGAGGCGCCTTCCATCGCCGATAAATACCGCAACCCGGTGATGGTGCTGGCCGACGGCCTGATGGGCCAGATGATGGAGCCCGTGATGCTGCCGGAGCCGAAGCACGCCTTCACCAGCGAGGAGATCCCCGCGGCCAAGCCCTGGGCGATCTCCGGCAGCGAGAAGGGCGAGCGCAGCGTGGTCAAGAGCCTGCGGCTGCAGCCGGAGGTATTGGAGGCCCACGTGGAGCACCTGTACGAGAAGTACGCCGAAATGGAAAAGGAGCTGGAAAAGGTCGAGTGCGAGGGCCTGGAGGACGCCGAGGTCGTGTTCGTGGCCTTCGGCACGATGGCGCGCCTGGCCCGCGAGGCCATGGAGCTGCTGGAAGCTCAGGGCATCAAGGCCGGCATGATCCGCCCGATCAGCCTGTGGCCCTATCCCTACAGGGCGTTTGACGGCATCTCCCAGAAGACAAAGGCCGTCATATCCGTGGAGCTGAGCATGGGCCAGATGCTGCAGGACATCAACCTGGGCGTCAAGGGCCGCGTGCCCGTGCGGCTGATCCACCGCGTGGGCGGCATGCTGCCCACCTCGCTGGAGGTCGTGGAAAAGACGAAGAAGATACTGGAGGAAGTGCGATGAAACCTGTATTTACCGTTACAAAAGGCATGCTGCCCGTCAGCACCAGCTATTGTCCCGGCTGCACCCACGGCGTCGCACACCGCATCATCATGGAGACGCTGGACGAGATGGGCCTGCTGGGCAAGACCATCGGCGTCGCGCCCATCGGCTGCTCCGTGGTGGCGCACCAGTTCATGAACGTGGACATGTGCGAGGCCGCCCACGGCCGCGCGCCCGCGGTGGCCTCCGGCATTCGCCGCGTCCACCCGGACAAGGTCGTGTTCACCTACCAGGGCGACGGCGACCTGGCCTCCATCGGCATGGGCGAGATCGTCCACGCCGCGGCCAGGGGCGAGAAGTTCACCACGTTCTTCATCAACAACGGCATCTACGGCATGACCGGCGGCCAGATGGCCCCCACCACGCTGATCGGCCAGCGCTCCACCACTTCGGTGGACGGCCGCTCCCGGGAGCAGGCGGGCATGCCGCTGAAGATCTGCGAGCTGCTGGCCACGCTGGACGGCCCGGACTACATCGAGCGCGTGTCGCTGGACTCCCCGGCCCACATCCGCGCGGCCAAGAAGGCCGTGCGCAAGGCCTTCGAGTACCAGGTGGCAGGGAAGGGCTTCACCTTCGTGGAGCTGCTCTCCACCTGCCCGACCAACTGGGGCCTGACCCCGACCGAGGCCATGAAGCGCATGCGGGAAGAGGTAACGGCCTACTACCCGCTGGGCGTGTACAAGGACACCGGGAAGGAGGCGGAATAACATGGCGGTCAACAAGCTGTTTTTTGCCGGTTCCGGCGGCCAGGGCGTGCTGACGATGGGCCAGATGCTGACCTACGCGGCCATGTACGCCGACATGAACGCCACGTGGCTGCCCTCCTACGGGCCCGAGATGCGCGGCGGCACGGCCAACTGCACCGTGGTGATCAGCACCGACAAGCCCGTCAGCTGCCCGCTGATCTACGAGGCGGACAACGTGGTGGTCATGAACCTGCCGAGCCTGATCAAGTTCGAATCGCTGGTGAAGCCCGGCGGCAACCTGTTCGTCAATTCCTCGATGATCGACCAGAAGGCGACCCGGGACGACATCCACGTGTACTACGTGCCCGCCAACGACATCGCCATGAAGTTGGGCAACGCTCGCACTGCCAACACCGTGATGCTGGGCGCGCTGGTGAGCGTCGCGCCCGTGGTGCCGGTGGAGATGATCTACAAGATCATGGAGAAGACCTTCTCCGGCCGCAAGGCGCATCTGCTGGACATCAACAAGACGGCGTTTCATGCGTGGGGGAAAGAACAGTAATGGAGTGAGGAGTTAGGAGTTGGGAGTTAGGAGCATTGAGCAGCTGACTTGTACTCCTCACTCCTCACTCCTAACTCCTAACTTATCGCATGTATGGAGAAATGGGTATGTATGTTTTCTATGGTTGGGAGGGCGCGACCCTGCAAAACGCCAACGGCCTTACGCCACGGGACGTGTACGACCTTCTGAAGGGCGTCTGGTGCGCCGAGACCTGCGCGCCGCGGATGCGCAGGCTGTGGACGCCGGAGAACCCGACGCTGGGGCAGTGCTCGATCACGGCCTTCCTGGTTCAGGACCTGTTCGGCGGCAGCGTGTACGGCGTGCCGCTGGGCGACGGCAACTTCCACTGCTTCAACGATGTGGGCGGCTGCGTGTTCGACCTGACCAGCGAGCAGTTCGGCGACGAAGTGCTGTGCTACGACCACTGCCCGGAGCAGCGCCGCGAGGACCACTTCGCGAAGGAGGAAAAGTATCAGCGCTACCTGCTGCTGAAGCAACGATTCCTCGAAGCCTGCGGCGCAGAGCGTTGACAATCCCCACCGATACGCAAAAAGCAGACCGAAGTCTCGGTCTGCTTTTTGCGTATCGGTGGGGATTATGCTTTTTTCACCTTCGGGCCCTTCGGGGTGTCCTCGATGACGTAGCCCTTTTCCAGAACCTCGGCGCGGATGCGGTCGGCCTCAGTAAAGTCCTTGGCCTTCTTGGCGTCGGTGCGGGCCTGCACCAACGCCTTGATCTCCTCGGGCACGGTGTCCGCCTCCTTCATCAGAAGGCCCAGTATGTCGTGGGCCATCGTGTTCAGGGCGGCAAGGCCCGCCTCGATGGCGGCTTTGGAGGGGGCGTTGGCGTCGGACAGGGCGGTGTTCATGTCGCGCACGTACTCAAACAGCACGCCCATGGCCTCGCTGGTGTTCAGATCGTCGCACATGGCGTCGTCGAACTGGTCCATGAAGCCCTTCGCGCGCACCGAGAAGGCCGCCTCGGCGTCGCTCATGGCCCGCTCCGGCGCGTGGTCCAGCGCGAACAGCGCGTTGTCTCGGGCGGTGTACAGCCGCTCCAGCGCCGCCTGGGCCTGCTCCATCAGGTCGCGGGAGAAGTTGATGGGGCTTCTGTAGTGGGCCGACAGCATGAACATGCGCACGACCTCGGGGTCAAATTCCTTGCTGATGTCGCGCACGGTGAAGAAGTTGCCCGCGGACTTGGACATCTTCTTGTTGTCCACGTTGATGTGGCCGTTGTGCATCCAGTAGTGGGCGAAGGGCTTGCCCGTGGCGCCCTCGGACTGGGCGATCTCGTTCTCGTGGTGGGGGAAGATCAGGTCCACGCCGCCGCAGTGAATGTCGAAGGTCTCGCCCAAATACTTCATGCTCATGGCGCTGCACTCGATGTGCCAGCCGGGCCGGCCCTCGCCCCAGGGGCTCTTCCAGAAGGGCTCGCCGGGCTTCTTCGCCTTCCACAGCGCAAAGTCCATCGGGTGCTGTTTCACGTCGCCCACCTCGACCCGCGCGCCGGATTCCAGATCGTCCAGGTCCTGGCCGATGAGCCTGCCGTAATTGCTGCGCCAGGCCTGGGTGTCGAAGTACACGTCGCCGTTCTCGGCGCGATAGGCCAGGCCCTTGGCCTCTAACTTTTTGATCAGGCCGATGATCTCGCCGATGTGCTTCGTGGCGCGGGGATGCACGTCCGCCTTGCGCACGCCGATGGCCTCGGCGTCCTTGAAGTACTCCGCGATGTACTTCTCGGCGATGGCCTCCACCGTGGTGCCCTCCTCGTTGGCGCGGCGGATCATCTTGTCGTCGATGTCGGTGAAGTTCTGCACGAAGGTCACGTCGTAGCCCAGGTGCTCCATGAACCGGCGCAGCGTGTCGAATATGATGAACGGGCGCGCGTTGCCGATGTGAAAGTAGTTGTACACGGTGGGGCCGCAGGCGTAGATGCCGCACTTGCCCTCGTGAACGGGCACGAACGGCTCCTTCTTCCGCGACAGCGTGTTGTAGATCATCATCTGCTTCATGGGTTTTCCTCCTCGGGAAGGTCCAGCTTGATCTTCAGCGTCTCCAACTGGTCGGGCCGCACGTCGGCGGGGGTCTCCATCATCAGACAGTTGGCGCTGTTGGCCTTCGGGAAGGCGATGACATCGCGCAGGCTGTCGCTGTCGGTCAGCAGCATGACCAGCCGGTCAATGCCAAAGGCCAGGCCGCCGTGCGGCGGCGCGCCGTACTTGAAGGCGTCCAGCAGGAAGCCGAAGCGGTGGTGGGCCTCCTCGTGGGACAGGCCGATCATGTCGAACATCTGGGCCTGCATGTCGGCGCGGTGGATGCGGATGGAGCCGCTGGCCAGCTCGATGCCGTTCATGACCAGGTCGTAGGCGCGGGAGCGGACCTTCTCCTTGTCGGTGTCCAGGTACACGTTGTCCTCGGCGTACCAGCTGGTGAAGGGATGGTGGGCGGCCACCCAGCGCCCCTCCTCCTCGCTGTACTCGAACAGCGGGAACTCGGTGACCCAGAACAGGTTGTACAGGCTGTGGTCGATCAGGTCATGGCGGCGGGCCAGCTCGCAGCGCAGCGCGCCCAGCGCCTGCCAGACCACGGCCTTTTTGTCCGCGCCGAAGAATACGATGTCGCCGGGCTCGGCCTGCATGGCCGCGCGCACCTTCTCGATCAGTTCGGGCGTCAGGAACTTGTTGAAGCTGCTCTTGACGCCGCCGTCGGCGGTGAAGGTCATGTAGGGCAGGCCCTTGGCGCGGTAGGTCTTCACGAACTCTGCGCAGCTGTCGATCTCCTTGCGGGTCATGCCGCCCAGGCCCTTGGCGTTGATGGCCTCCACGCGCCCGCCGGCCTCTATGGCGGAATCGAACACCACAAACCCGGTGCCGCCGCCGAGGACCCCGGTCAGGTCCACCAGCTCCATGCCGAAGCGGGTGTCCGGCTTGTCGCTGCCGTAGCGCTCCATGGCCTCGGTCCAGGGCATGCGGGGCAGGGGAAGGGCCAGGTCAATGCCCTTGATCTCCTTGAAGATGCGGGCGAACACCTTTTCCACGGCGGCGTAGACGTCTTCCTCGTCGATGAAGGACATCTCGATGTCGCACTGGGTGAACTCCGGCTGCCGGTCCGCGCGGTTGTCCTCGTCGCGGAAGCACCGGGCGATCTGGTAGTACTTGTCAAACCCGGCCAGCATCAACAGCTGCTTGTAGATCTGCGGGCTCTGGGGCAGCGCGTAGAACGTGCCGGGGTGCAGGCGGCTGGGCACCAGGAAGTCCCGCGCGCCCTCGGGGGTGGACTTGGACAGGATCGGCGTCTCCACCTCGGTAAAGCCGCTCTCGTCCAGCGCGTAGCGGATGCAGTTGACCACCTTGCTGCGCAGGCGCAGCTTCTGCTGCATCGACGGGCGGCGCAGGTCCAGATACCGGTACTTCAGGCGCACCAGCTCGTTCTCGTCCACCTTGTCGTCGATGTAGATGGGCGGCGTCTCGGATTTGTTCAAAAGCGCCGCTTCCTTCACGAACACCTCGATGGTGCCGGTGGCCAGGTCGCGGTTGATGGCGCTCTCGTCCCGGGCGCGGACCTCGCCGGTGACGGTCAGCACGTATTCGCCGCGCAGGCTGCGGCCCAGCTCGAAGTTCTCCGCGCCGCACACGTCGCTGTCAAACACCAGCTGCACCAGGCCCTCGCGGTCGCGAAGCCATACGAATACCACTCCGCCCAGGTCGCGGGTGCGCTGCACCCAGCCGGACAGATGGACGGTTTCGCCCACGTTCTTTTCGGTCAGCAGGCCGCAGTAGTGATCTCTCTTGTGGGAAAGCATTAAAATCTCCTCCTTGTATCAGAACCGGGACGCGATCTCATCCATCGGCACCTCGGTCTCCTCGCTCTTTTCCATGTCGCGCAGCTTGACGACGCCCCTTTCGAGCTCGTCGCCGGCGATCACCACGACCTTTTTGACCCCCAGCTTGTTGGCGTATTTGAACTGCGCCTTCATGCTGCGGGCGGCGTGGTCCAGGTCGGCCCGAACGCCCCGCTCGCGCAGCGCGTTCACCAGCTTCACGCCCTCTGCGCGGGCCTCGTCGCCCAGGGTGACCACCAGCGCGTCCAGCGGCGCGGGGGCCTCCTCGCCGATGCCGCGCATGTCCTGCACCATGATCATCCGCTCGATGCCCATGCCCCAGCCGATGCCGGGGGTGGCGGGGCCGCCGAGCTCCTCCACCAGCCCGTCGTAACGGCCGCCGCCGCAGACGGTCAGCGGCACGCCCTCGGGGGTGTCGGTGATGATCTCAAACACGGTCTTGGTGTAGTAGTCCAGCCCGCGGACGATGCGCGCGTCGACGGCGTATTCGATGCCCAGCGCCTGAAGATAGGTCTTGAGCTTTTCGAAGTGGCCGGCGCAGTCCTCGCAGAGGTTGTCCAGCATGGCCGGCGCGTCGACGAGCTTGTCGGCGTCCTCCTTGCAGTCGAGTATGCGCATCGGGTTGCGCTCAAAGCGCTCCTGGCAGGTCTTGCAAAGGCCCGGCAGCTTCGGCGCGAGATAGTCTTTCAGCTTTTCCAGATACGCCTTGCGACAGGTGGGACAGCCGATGGAGTTGATGTTCAGCCGAAGCCCGTCGATGCCGTTTGCGGCCAGCACCTTCAGCGCCAGCGCGATGATCTCCGCGTCCACACTGGCGTCCTTCGCGCCGAACACCTCGATGCCGTTCTGGTGGAACTGGCGAAGACGGCCGGACTGGGGCTTTTCATAGCGAAAACACGGACAGGAGACGTAGTACAGCTTGCAGGGCAGCGTGTCGGCGTACAGGTGCGCCTCGATGAAGGCGCGGACCGCGCCGGCGGTGCCCTCCGGCTTCAGCGTGATGGAGCGGTTGCCCTTGTCGTTGAAGGTGTACATCTCCTTCTGCACCACGTCGGTGGTGTCGCCCACGCCGCGCTGAAACAGCTCGGTGTGTTCGAAGACAGGGGTGCGAATCTCCCGATAGCCGGCCAGGGCGCAGACGTCGCGCATGCTCTTTTCGATGCGCTGCCACCTGTGAGACGCCTGGGGCAGCAGATCCTGGGTGCCCTTCGGGGCCTGTGTCAGCATATGATCCTCTCCCTTCGACCAACGGCATTTGCCAACAATTATAGCCCCGGAAAGGGCAAAAATCAATATTGATGCGGGAATCTTAAAGTTGGCGCGGCTGGTTTCGCGCGATTTAACCGTCTCCGCTTGCAACCTGTGCGCATCTGAGCTATGATAGTGTCATTGGAGTGTGATCATCATGACGGAACGCCTGTACTATGACGACGCTTATCTGACCGAATTCGACGCGCGGGTGGAGGCCTGCGTGCCGCGGGACGGCGCGTATCACGCGCGCCTTGACCGCAGCGCCTTCTATCCCACCTCCGGCGGCCAGCCCTACGACACCGGCACGCTGAACGGCGCGGCGGTGACCGACGTGTACGTGGGCGAGGACGGGGACGTGTGGCACGTGCTCACGCAGCCGCTGAACGAAGGCGAGGCCGTGCACGGGGTCATCGACTGGCCCCGGCGCTTCGACCACATGCAGCAGCACGCCGGGGACCACATGATCGCCAGCGCCCTGTGGCGGCATATGGGGGGCGTGACCATCGGCCTGCACGTCAGCCGGGAGGTCTCCACCATCGACGTGGCCATGCCAGGCGGCGCGACTCACCTTACGGAGGCGGAGATCGCGCGCATCGAGGACGACGTGAACGAACGCATCCAGCGCGACGTGCCGATCCGCTGCTGGTTCCCGTCCGAGGACGAGCTGAAGGTGCTGCCGCTGAGAAAGCCGCCGACGGTGGCCGAGCACGTGCGCGTCGTGGCCATCGGAGAAGACGAAATGGTGGCCTGCGGCGGCACGCACCCCGCCACGGCGGGCCAGCTGGGCCTGGTGAAGATCACCGGCGTCGCCCCGGCCCGGGGCAAGCTGCGGGTCAGCTTCCTGGCGGGCACGCGCGCGTTCAACGACTACCGGGAGAAGTACAGCCTGTCGACACAGGCCTCGAACCTGCTGTCCACCTCGGTGCAGAACCTGCCGTCTCAGCTGGCGTCGCTGCAGGAGCAGCTTCGCGACGCCCAGGCGGCGCTGAACCGGCTGCGCAGGGACGCGGCGCTCAATGACCTGTGCGCCGGGTTTGACGCGGAGCCCGCCCTGCCGGACGGCACCCGCGTCGTCGCGCGGATGCTGGAGGGCGACGCGGCGCTTTTGAAGGAGGTGGCGTCCCAGCTGATCCGCCGGAAGCGCTGCGTGGCGCTGCTGGGCGCGAAGGCGGGGCCGGAGGGCGCCGTGTTCGTGTTCGCCCGGTCGCAGGACGTGGACATACCGATGGGCCAGCTGTTCGCGGGCGTCGCCAGGCCCCTGGGCGGCAAGGGCGGGGGAAGGCCCGACTTTGCCCAGGGCGGCGGCCCGGCGGCGATACTGGACGCCGCCGTGAAGCGGCTGCTGAATTGAAGACATCCGGGAACGAAACGCAGCACGACGCCATCCGCAATGGATGGCGTCGCGCTTTCAATGGGATTACCGGTCCTTCTCGGAGCCGATGAAGATCGTCTCCCCGTGGCCGATCAGGCCGGAGAGGTTGTCGCGTATGGCGCGGGGGAACAGGTTTTTGCGGTGCGCGTCCTTCAGATCGATCCATTCGCAGCCGATCTGGAAGCGGTCGGTCTCGGTGGGCGCCTGGCGGGTCTCGTTCTCCAGACGGCACAGGAAGATGAAGTAGATCTTGTGGTTATTGCCGTCCCGGCGGCCCTCGCTGATGCGCTCATAGATGCCGGACAGGCGCATCGGCACCACCGAATAGCCGGTCTCCTCCAACAGCTCGCGGCGCACGGTCTCGCCCAGCATTTCGCCGGTGTGCTGGCCGCCGCCGGGCAGGGCATAGTATTCGCCGTACCTGGAGATGCAGCGATTCACCAGCAGCTTTCCGTCGTGAAGCACGATGGCCTTTGCCGAATTACGCGCAGACAATTTGCTTTCCTTCCTCCCCGCGGCAGCGTGCATTCCAGCGAAACGGCGCTGCCGGCGATGTCTTTGCGTCTATTATACGTTTTTTATCGGCAAATTGCAAGTGTCAAAAGGCCGTTCTTTGTCAAAATTGTCTATAGCTTGCGCATTCGCACCCGAATGTCAACCCCGGCCTCGGCATACAGGCGCCTCCAGTCGCAGGACAGCCAGTCGTTCAGCGTGGCGTATCGGGCGGCGGCGCGCTCCGAAAAGCCGAAGGGCTCGCACCCCAGCGCCTGGCAGCGGGCAATCAGATCCATAACGGAAGACCGAAGTCTGTCAGAAACAGACTGAAGTCTGTTTTCCATAACCGCATCGAGGGTTTTAAAATCCATGTCCACGCGAAGCAGCGCGCCGCCTTCACCCATGTCCACGCGCCGTTTCGCGCCGCCCTGCAGCGTAAGCTCCACCGGGCTGCCGTCCACATCGACGGTCAGCGCGCCGATGTCGCCGCGGATCAGGCCCAGCAGTCGGGTGTCCTCCGGCCCCAGCGCGCCGATGAAGCGGCCCTCCCGGAACAGCGCCGCCCCCTCGTAGCGCTGCTGCATCGGCACTGCTTCGGCGCTGCCGCCCGGCTCGGGGCTATCGGCGCCTTCGCTCCGCGGGGCGGTACTCATTGTGGCATAGGCGGCCACGGGATCGGAGTACACGGAACCGCCGGCATAGTAGAAGTCCGCCAGGCTGCTTTCGGGGATGAAGCCTTCATTGGCATAGTGGTTCAGCATGGCGTTCAGCTCCGCCGACAGCTGCGTGCCGATCACGGTTTGAAGCCCCCCGATGAATTCCCCGGCGTCCCCGGCGCAGACCACCAGCCGGGCGGTGGTGTACAGGTGGGGCGTCTCGGCGATCTGCCGGAGCAGGTCGAAGCAGCCGTCCTCCGAGGCCGCGGCCCGGGAGATCACCAGCAGCACGATGTGGCTGAGGTTCAGCGGCCTCGGGGTGGCGCGCTCGAGCGCCTCGCGGGCCCCGGCCCAGCCGTCGCCTTCCGCGGCAAAGGTCAGGTACTTGCTCCCGCCGCCGGACTTGTCGCCCTCCGGGGCGCTGTTGCCGACCTTCGGCACCCGCGCGGTGAGGCGAAGGCCGCCCTCCGGCAAAAGGTCGACGCCCAGGATCAGCACATAGGCCTGGTTTTCCAGCTCCCCGGTGCGCTGGCAGCCGCCCAGAATCAGGCAGAGCGCCACCGCCAGCGCGAAAAGCCGCGTCACGCGCATTGCCGCCGCCCTCCCTTCCCGAGGGATATGAGCGCCGTCAGCGCCGTGATGAGCGCCGCCACCACGTACAGCCACGGCGACAGCGCGTCCGACGCGCCAAACGTGCCCTGAAGGGCATATGCCGCGCCGATAGAGGCGACGGCGAGCGCCGAACACAGGCGGCCGTCCAGGGCGGGGAAGAGGCGCTGGAGCAGGGCCGCCGCCCCGAAGCCCTCGCACAGCAGCAGGTGCAAAAGCCCCGCGTACCAGGCGGAGATCATCGGCAGCTGCGTGTACAGCGGCGCGCGCCCGTTGACCAGCAGGTCGTCCAGCCGGTTGACCCACTGGGTCGGGCGCAGCGGCGTGGGGGTCATCATCAGGTGCAGCGTCAGAAGAAGCGCGCCGAGGGCCGCGGCGAGCACGAGCAAAACCGTCAGGCCAAGCGTGCGCCCGTCCCTTTCCGCCTCGTCGTCCGCCAGCAGGAGCGGCGCCAGGCACGGGAGCGCGCGGCCCGCGGTCCGCACGCCGCCGGAGACGATCGCGCGCCAGCCGGAGCCCAGCAGCGGGCGCAGCCAGTCCGGGCGGAGGTGCCGAAACTGCAGCGCCGTCACCAGGATCAGCAGCACCGGGGCCAGCCGAGTCCACAGCATGGCGGCATAGCCGACGGCGTCTCCGTTTTTCGTGAGGCACCAGAACAGCGCCAGGCACACCGGCAGCGCCAGCAGGGCGACCGGCACCCGGTCCAGCGCCAGGTAGCCTGCCGACCGGGCGATGGCGGACAGGTTTTCAGCCCCGTCCAGCAGTATGAGGGCGAGCATGACCGCGTACAGCGGCCCGCAGCGCCTCCGGCCACACCGGCGCAGCCGATCGGCGCACAGCGCCCAGGGCAATACCGGCAGAAGCGCCAGCAACGGGCAGAGCCACGCGCCGTTGTGGGTCGAGGGCGCGGTGACGGCGTTGTCCAAAAAGGCCTTGGCCACAAACGCGACGAAGCCCGCGGCGCGGGCGGCGGAGGGGGATATGCGCAACTTCAACGACCGTCGCCCTCCCTCGTGCGCATCCAGCTGTTTCGCGCGGCGAAGAACAGCGGGTGGCGCTGCAGCCACACCGGGAGCCGGAGCAGCAGGTCCGGGCTGTGGGGCCTGCCCGGAGCCACCGGCGCCATATAGGGGCAGCCCAGCGAGCGCATGCCGCACAGGCTGACCAGCAGGCAGAACGCGGCCAGACACACGCCGTAAAGGCCCAGCGCCGCGCCGCAGAATATGACGAACAGGCGGCAGATCACAAGACCGATGCCGAAACCGAAGTCCGGCATGGCGTAGTTGCCCAGGCCCGTGATGGCCACGATGATGATCAGTATCGGGCTGATGATCGACGCGGCGACCGCGGCCTGGCCCAGTATCAGCGCGCCGACGATGCCCAGCGCCGAGCCGATCTGCTGGGGCATGCGGGTTCCGGCCTCGTTGATCAGATAGAACGAGAACTCCATGATCAGTATTTCGATCAGTATCGGGAACGGCACATTGGCCCTGGCCTCGGAGATGGAGCCCAGCAGGCTCATGGGCAAGAGGTGCATGTGGTAGTCGGTCAGCGCGATGTACAGCCCCGGCAGGAACACCGAGATCAGCATGCCGGATGCGCGGATCAGCCGCAGAAAGCTGCCGTACTGCCAGCGGGCGAAGGAATCGTCCGACGCGTGCAGCAGGTGAAACAGCGTGACGGGCGTCACCAGCGCGCAGGGGGAGTTGTCCGCCAGGATCACCACCTGGCCGTCCAGCAGGCAGGAGGCCGCCCGGTCGGGCCGCTCGGTCTGAAGCATCTGGGGCAGCAGCGCCCAGGGGTTGTCCTCGATGTGCTGCTGTATCGCGCCGAGGCCCTGCACCGAGGGCGCGTCGATGCGCTTCAGCCGCGCGCGGACCGCGTTCACCGCCTCGCTCCGCGCCACGCCGTCCAGATACGCGATCGCCACGTGGCTGGGTACGCGGGTGCCCACCGTAAAGCATTCTGTGATCAGACGGTGGGAATTGACATAGCGGCGCAGCAGCGTCATGTTGGTGCGCAGGCTCTCGACAAAGCCCTCCTGGGCGCCGATGACCACCGATTCGTTGCTGGTCCTGCCGACCGGCCGGGCCGGATAGCCACGGGTCTCCAGCAGCACGGCCTCGTCGCACCCGTCGATCAGAAGCGCCGTCCTCCCGGAGACCACGGCTTCGACGATCTGCCGGACGCGCTGCTCCGTCTCGCACTGGGCGATCTCAAGTACCCTTTCGATCAGGTATTGGGCGTCGATCACAGTGCCCGGCGGGGCATCGTGTTCCTCGCAGGCGCGCAGCGCGAAATCGCTGAGCTTCATATCGTCGGCCATGCCCTCCAGGTACACCGCGCACAGCGCCGTGCCCGCGCACGCCAGGGTCCGAAACTGCGCGTCCGAGTTGACGCCGCCGCGCAGTATCGCCCGGAAGCGCTTTACATTGTCATCCAGCGCCGTGGACAGCGTGCCGGCCGTCAGCGCGTCCGTTTCCCGGTCCATCCAATCACCTCGCGGGGAAAAGTGATGGTTATTCTTTGCCGCTCGTGTGAAAAACATGTGCCGACAAACGAAAAACCGCGGATTCCGGGCGGAATCCGCGGCGCGGGGTGAAGATAAATCAGCCGGCCTCCAGCATGTTCTCCGGCAGCGTGGACGTGAGCGTCAGCACGCAGATCTCCGGCGGGTTGAACAGCCGGAAGGGCATCAGCGGCACGGCGCCGTTGGTGGACAGGCCGCGGGCGATGTAGACCTGCATCCCGCCCACGGCGGACAGGCCGGACACCTTATCGTCTCCCGGGAACCAGCCGCCCCGGGGCAGCGTCTCATCCGGCACGTAGATGGCGCCGAGCGCCGGCATGCGCCATACGCCGCCGCAGTAGTGCCCGGCCAGCAGCAGCTCCGGCGAGGCGAGGAAGCGCCCGTCCTGGGCGTCGTGGTCCTGGGAGGTGTAGAGGTAGTCCTCCGTCGGCGGCTCGTGGGCCAGGGAGATGTGGATGTCCGAGGCGTTCATGGCGCGCTGGGAGTCGTACATCTGCTGCGCCAGCTTCTTCCGGTAGGTGGTGACGGGCAGGTTGACGTAGTCCTCGTTGATGCCGGAGCGGACGCCGTCCTCCTCCTGCTCGGTCTGCTCCTGCCAGGCCTCCAGCGTGCTGCTCGCCTCCAGGTTCAGCATGGTGGCGGGGGAGAGCCACAGCACCGAGTCCTTGACGGGGATGCGCACCGGCGCGTCCACGTAGTGCGCGCCGCGCTCGATCGCGCCGAGTATCCAGTCCTCGAGGATCAGCTGGGAGAGCACGCCCTCGGTAGCCCGGGCGGTCTTCACATAGGGGCCCGGGTCGGAATCGCCGCAGATGAAGTAGACCTTGTCCGGGTTTTTCAGGCCCTCCAGGAATTCCCAGAAGGGCTGGGCGTTGCCGGACTTGCCGACCATATCGCCCAGGCAGAATATGGCGTCGTACTTCAGGCCGCTCAGCGTTCTAAGCAGAAGGCTCTGCTGGTCGCCGAAGCGCTTGGCGTTCATGTCGGTGAGCACGACGATGCGGTAGCCCTCCATGTCGCGGGGCAGGCCCACGACGGTGACGGTGTCCTCGGTGACGCTCAGGTTGCTGTTGTTGAGCATGACGCCGACGGCCAGTATCGCGATGGCGGCCGCCACGATCAGGGGCCAGAACCGGATCTCCCTGCCGAACACGTGGATGGGCCGGAACAGGCCGTCGCTGCCGGTGGCGCTCATCATGTCAAACAGCGAGCGATAGGTTCGGCGCTTTTTGCGCGGCTTTTTCTTGCGCTTCGGGGCCACCTTGGGCAGCTCCGGCGTCGCGGCGGGCTTTTCCTCTCCGGGCGCGGACTGCCGGCTTCGCATGATCGGCACCCGTGCGTCCGTGCGCTTCCTCAGCCGTATCGGCGCTTCGACCTCGTCGCCGTATTGGGTGGATTCATCGCGCAGCGCATCGTCCGAAGCCGCCGCGTTTGGCTTCGGTATACGGATGCCGTGCTTTCCGATTCCCTTTTTGTTCTCAGTGTCAGGCATTGCGTTCTCCCCATGATTCACCTGATTCTATTATAGTTTTTCTTTCGCCTTCTGGCAAGGCACGATATTCGGGAATTATTATAAGAACAGGTAAACAAAAGCCGACAGGACACACACGGGGCGCGGAATGTGGTATAATACAGCCATATGGCGCTGCGGAGCGCGGGCCTGTGTGTCTGTGGAGGTTGTGGAAATTGGCAAAGGCGAAGACCATCTATGTGTGTCTTGAGTGCGGCTATGAGACGGCGAAGTGGCTGGGCAGGTGCCCGGACTGCGGCAGCTGGAATACGTTTGAGGAGCGCCAGAGCGCGCCGGCGATTAAGCCCGAGGAGAAGAAGCTGAAGCGCGCGCCGGGCAGCGACGCCCGGGCGGTGCGCGTGGACGAGATCCCCGATGAGCACATGGAGCGAAGGAGCAGCGGCATCCAGGAGCTGGACCGGGTGCTCGGCGGCGGGGTGGTGGACGGGTCGCTCATACTGGTGGGCGGCGACCCGGGCATCGGCAAGTCCACGCTGCTGACCCAGCTGTGCGCCCACATGGCCGGCGACGGCGTCCGGGTGCTGTACGTGTCCGGCGAGGAATCCACGCGGCAGATCAAGCTGCGGGCGCGCCGGCTGGGCAGCGATTCCGCGGGGTTCTACGTGCTCTCGGAGAACGACATGAACACCGTCCAGCGGCGCATGGAGGAGCTGTCGCCCCAGGTGACGGTGGTGGATTCCATACAGACGATGTACTTGCCGGAACTGGCCGGCGCGCCGGGGAGCGTGTCCCAGGTGCGCGAGTGCGCGTCGCTTCTGATGCGCCTTGCCAAGCAGAGCGGCTGCAGCGTGTTCCTGGTGGGGCACGTCACCAAGGAGGGGGCCATCGCGGGGCCGCGGGTATTGGAGCACATGGTGGACGCGGTGCTGTACTTCGAGGGCGACCGGCAGCACCAGTACCGGCTGCTGCGCGCGGTGAAGAACCGCTTCGGCTCCGTCAACGAGCTGGGCATGTTCGAGATGACCGAGCAGGGCATGCGCGAGGTGGAGAACGCCAGCGAGGCGCTGCTCTCCGAGCGCGCCCACGACGCCAGCGGCTCCGTGGTGATGTGCGCCATGGAGGGCTCCAGGCCTCTTCTGACCGACGTGCAGGCGCTGGTGTCGACTACCGTGTTCGGCAATCCCCGGCGGATGGCCAGCGGCGTGGACCAGGGCAGGCTTGCGCTGCTGCTGGCGGTGCTCGAGAAGCGGGCCGGGCTGCGCCTGTACGACCAGGACGTGTACATCAACATCGCGGGCGGCATGTCGCTGACCGAGCCTGCCGCGGACTTGGCGCTGTGCGCCGCCGTGGCGTCCTCCCACCGGAATAGGCCCATCGACGGGTCCTGGTCGGTGATGGGTGAGGTGGGCCTCGCGGGCGAGGTCCGCGCCATCGGCCAGGCCGAGCGGCGGGTGGCCGAATGCGCGCGCATGGGCTTTGACCGGGTCATACTGCCCAAGTACAACCTGCGCGGCCTTCGCGTTCCCGAGGGGCTGCAGGTCACCGGCGTTGAGACCGTGGCCCAGGCCATGGCGGCGCTGGGGCTTCTGAGGTCCAATTGATAATGCGTTTACAATCGCGGGGTATAATGGCGCAAAACCCGGCGCGGGAGGCAGATTGAAGTGTTCGGCTACGTGATAACGAATCCCGAATCGCTGCCGAAGGACAGGCAGGACCGGTTCAGGGCGCTCTATTGCGGGCTGTGCAAAACCCTTCGGACGCGGCACGGGCTCGCCGGCAGCGCGACGCTGAGCTACGACCTCACCTTTCTGGCGCTGCTTTTGAACGCGCTGTACGAGCCGGGAGAGGCCGCCGGGCGGGAGCGCTGCCCGGCGCACCCGGCCAAGCGGCACGACTACGCGCTGTCGCCGGTGATGGATTACGTGGCGGACATGAACGTGGCGCTGGCCTATCACAAGTGCCGCGACGACTGGGCCGACGACAGGAATCTGATTTCAGCGGGCGAGGGCGCGCTGCTCAAAAAGGCGTACTCGGCCGTCAGGGCGCGCTACCCGGAACGCTGCGACTGCATCGAGGCGTGGCTGGATGAAATACGAAGGCTGGAGCGCGGCGGCGTGATGCAGATCGACCCGCCGGTGAACGCCACGGGGCAGATGCTGGGCCGGCTGTTCGTCTGGCCGGAGCGGAGCGACTGGGCCGATGAGCTGATGAAGATCGGCGACGGGCTGGGCCGGTTCATCTACCTGATGGACGCCTACGACGACCTGCCCGCCGACGTGCGGAAGCGGCGCTACAACCCGATGAAGCCGCTGAAGGACCGGGCCGACTACGAGGAGATCTGCCGGATGTCGATGATGATGCCGGTGGCGGACGCCACCGAGGCCTTTGAACGCCTTCCGGTGGTATTGGACGCGGACATCCTCCGCAACGTGCTGTATTCCGGCCTATGGAGCCGGTATGCGTATCTGCAGAAGGTGCGGAACGCGAACCATAAAGGAGATAAGTAATGCAGGATCCCTATCGCGTATTGGGCGTATCGCCGCAGGCCTCCGACGAGGAGGTCAAGAAGGCCTATCGCGCGCTGGCCAAGAAGTACCATCCCGACGTCAACAACGGCTCGGCGCAGGCCGAGGCGCGCATGAAGGAGGTCAACGAGGCCTACTCGATGATCATGAAGCTGCGGCGGGAGGGCGCGTCCGCCGGTTCCGGCGGCTACGGCGGCGGCTATGGCGGCTACCAGAGCGGCTACGGCGGCGCATACGGCGGCTACAGCCAGACCGGCTACAGGGGTTACAGCCAGGCCAACCCCCACCTGCAGGCCGCGCGCAACTACATCCACGCCGCCCGCTACCAGGAGGCGATGCACCTGCTGGAGTCGATTTCGGAGCGCAACGCCGAATGGTACTACCTGTGCGGGGAGGCCAGCCTGGGCCTTGGCAACCGCATCGCCGCGCTGAACTACGCCCGGCAGGCCGTCAGCATGGACCCGAACTGCTTTGAGTACCGGGCGCTGCTCAGCCGCCTGGAGGGCGGCGCGCGCTTCTACCAGAGCAACGGCGCGGGCCAGGGCTTCAGCATGCCGGCGGCGGTGTGCGGCAACCCGCTGCTCAGCTGCTGCGCCATCAATCTGCTGTGCAACCTGCTGTGCAACTGCTGCGGCGGGGGCTGCGGCGGCGGCTACTATGGCGGCTTCCGCTGACGCGCCGCGCGCAAGACCCGGTTGAGGAAAGGAAGAGAGGCATGAACATGATGCAGAAAATAAGATCGACCCTGGCCAGATGGATGGCCGGCAGGCGCGGCGCGGACGAGCTGTCGCTGATGCTGCTGATCTCGGGCCTCGTGCTGTCCGTGCTGGGCTCCGCCCTGCGGTTCGGCATACTGAACCTGATGGGCCTGGCGGCCTATGTCTTTTCGATGTACCGCATGCTTTCCCGCAACGTCGAAAAGCGCTACGCGGAGAACGCGAAGTTCGTGGGGCTGTGGCACACGGTCACGTCCAACGTCCGCCAGTTCTTCATCCGCCTGAAGAACGCCAACAAGTACAAGTATTTCAAGTGCCCCGAGTGCCACGCCCGCCTGCGGCTGCCCCGGAAGGTGGGGGAAGTGACCGTGACCTGCGGGAAGTGCCGCCACGCCTTCAAGCAAAAGGCCTGAACGCGATTGTGCTTTTTGCCGAAATCTGCTACAATAGGGACAAAGGAGTGAGATTTCCATGAAGCAGCACATCGATACCGCGCCGGTCTGGGAGAGCTACCGCCAGGACTGCGAATGTCCGCTCTGCCTGCTGCAGGCCAAGGTGGAGGCTTCCAATGTGGATTACTTTCTGGGCGAATCGGTGATGGAGCCCAGCCAGCGGATCGAGGTCAACAAGAAGGGCTTCTGCCCGGGGCACTTCAAGATGATGTACGACGCCGGCAACCGGCTGGGCCTCGCGCTGATGACCCACACCTACATGAAGGAGACCATCAAGGCGCTGAAGGACAACGCCGACAGGGCCAGGAGCGCCGCGGCGTCGGATTCCGGCGTGGCGCTGTTCAAGCGGTTTGGCGGCCAGAAGGGCGGCGGGCTCGCCGACGCGGCCAATGAAGTCAAAAAGTTGGCAAATACGTGTCTTTTGTGCGACAGAATCCGCGAAAACATGGAGCGGTACGTGTACACGCTGCTGTACATGTACAAACACGAGCCGGAGTTTCCGAAGCTGTTTGAGCAGTCCAAGGGCATGTGCCTGGAGCACTACGCCCAGGCGCTGGAGATGGCCCAGAAGCACCTGTCCGGCGAGCAGCTGCGGCGCTTCGTGGACACGCTGACGGACATCGAGCTGAAGAATTTTGACCGCCTGTCCGGCGAGATCGAGTGGTTCACGAACAAATTCGACTACAGGAACCAGGACAAGCCCTGGGGCAACAGCCGCGACGCCGTGAAGCGGTGCGTGAACAAGCTGGGCCACCAGGTGATATTGGAAGACTGACGGCCAGGGGAGGCTTTGAATATGCCGATCAAGTACTGCGTGCTTGACGAAAACAAGATCTGCGACGATTGCGGCGAATGCAACGTCTGCGATCTGGACCCGAACAAGATCTGCGACAACTGCATGAAATGCCTGAATACCGGCGCGGATTACAACGCCATCGAGATCGACGAGATCATCGAGGACGGCACCGACACGGCCGAATACGAGCAGCTGCGCGCGGAGTTGGCCGAGATGGATGAGGGCGACAAGCCGTTCGATTGCTTCGGGGAGGGTTAGGAGTAATCTATGCGCAAAAGGCAGCTTTTGCGAAAAGATATGCCGCGGGATGTATGAAACATGGGGTTTTGCGGTTGATTGGAGTTTTGCGGTTGATTGGAATGTTGGCGGTGTCTGCGCGGCATATCTGTTTCGCAAAAGCTGGGTCGTGGTACTTCTATACCTTTGTTCGCACAAACTGATACGTTTTTTGTTTGGAGGTAAAATGTCGGTATACGCTGAACAGCGCGCCAAGGAGCTGCGCTTGCTGACGCGCGAAGCGCTGCGCGAGCTGCCGGACGTGTGCTTTGATTTTATCAACGCCATCGACGCCACCACCCAGCCGCTGACGCGGTACGCTTACGTTTCGGATTTAAAGCTGTTCTTTGGCTTTCTGACGTCGGAGCTTGTGAAGTTCGCGGACAAGACGCCAGGCACGCTGGAGCTTTCCGATTTGAACAAGGTCACCTCCCGCGACATCTACATGTACATGGAGTTCCTGGGCTACTACGTCAAGGACGACGTGGAGTTTTCCAACCAGGACCTCGGCAAGATGCGCAAGCTCGCGTCTTTACGCAGTTTTTACAAATTTCTGTACAAGAACGGCTACATCGAGGCCGATCCCGCGGCGCTGGTGGACATGCCCAAGCGCCATCAGAAGCCCATCATCCGCCTGGAGATCGACGAGGTCGCGCGGATGCTGGACCTGGTGGAATCCGGCGGCATGCAGACCGAGCGCCAAAAAAAATACAACGACCACACCCGCGTCCGCGACCTGGCCATACTGACGCTGTTTTTGGGCACCGGCATCCGCGTCAGCGAGCTGGTGGGCATCAACGTCGACGACATCGACTTTTCGATCAACGGCTTTCTGGTGACCCGCAAGGGCGGCAATCAGGCCATACTGTACTTCCCGGACGAGGTCGCCCAGGTGCTGAAGGACTATCTGAAGCTGCGGCAGACGCTGACGCCCGAGCCCGGCCACGAGGACGCGCTGTTCCTGTCGCTGCAGAATAAGCGCATATCGGTGCGCGCCGTGCAGATGATGGTCAAGAAGTACGCCTCCCAGGCCGCGCCGCTGAAAAAGCACCTGAGCCCGCACAAGCTGCGCAGCACCTTCGGCACGAACCTGTACCACGAGACCGGCGACATCTACCTGGTGGCGGACGTGCTGGGCCACAGCGACGTGAACACCACGCGCAGGCACTACGCCGCCATGACGGACGACCGCCGGCGCATGGCCGCTCAAAAGGTGCACCTGCGCGAGGACGGGCCGTCGGACGCGGATACGGGCGGCGGCAAATAGCGCCCTACAGCCGTATGTGGTGCTGCTTGATCTCGCCGGTGGCCAGTTCGTCGCACCGGTTGTTGTAGGGGTTGTCCGCGTGCCCCTTCACCTTGATCCAGCTTATCCTGTGAATGCCCGCGAGCTTCAGCAGTTCCTGCCAGAGGTCCTGATTCTCGACGGGCTTTTTGTCGCTCTTCAGCCAGCTGTGCCGCTGCCAGCTGTCCAGCCAGCGCTTCTCAAAGGCGTTCACCAGGTAGGCGCTGTCGGAATACAGGCGGACGATGCAGGGCTCCTTCAGCCGGGAAAGCGCCTGGATCGGGGCCATCAGCTCCATGCGGTTGTTGGTGGTGTGGGCCTCGTAGCCGGAGATTTCCAGCTTCTTTTCCCCGTACATCAATATGGCGCCCCAGCCGCCCGGCCCGGGGTTGCCGGAGCACGCGCCGTCGGTGTAGATCACGACCTGTTTCAAGCTTTGTCCTTTCCGGCCACCGCGCGGTCGAAGGCCTCGCGCATCGCGCGCGCGTTGTCGCTCTGTATTTGCAGGTAGACGTCAAAACCCTCGTTTTCCGTATGGGTAGACATCACATCGAGCTTTGCCACCGTCAGGTTGGCGCTCTCCAGGGCCTCGACGAGGGCCTGTGGAGCCTGGCGCTCGATCAGCACAATATCCGCCTCGTCATGCTTCAGCCGCTCGATGAGCTTCTCAAGGGCCTCGCCGGTCAGCGCGTCGCCGCTCTCCCGCTCCACCTGATCGGCGATCACCAGGCCGTAGTCCCGGGCGCAGTAGACGAGCGCCTCGTTCATCAATATGACCCGCCGGCCTTCGCAATCCGACAGCAGCGCCCGGGCGGCGTCGTATGCCGCTTGAAGACCGGCCTTCGCGCTCTGGGCGTTTTCCGAATATTGGGCGGCGTATCTCGGGTCCAGCGACACCATCATGGCGGCGGCGCTGTCCAACATCTGCTGGGCGCCGGACATGGACATGTACAGGTGCGGGTTCGGCCCCTTCAGGTGGGATTCCCCCTCTTCGGCAGCCTTTGTGCCGTCGGAGTACAGCTCCAGGTTGTACAGCAGCGCGCACATGGCGGGGCCGCCGTCGCCCCAGCCGAACAGCGCGCTCTCAAAGCGCTCCAGCCCGCGGCCGCCCATCATCACCGCGTCGGCGCCCCGGGCGAGCAGCGCCGCGTCCCAGTCCGAGAGATTATAATTGCGCAGGCAGCCGTCCTGGGGCTGCACCAGGCAGTGAAGCTCCGCGTCCGGGATGTCGCGAAGCACTGCCTCCGTCAGCGCGTAGATCGGGTAGAACGTGGCGTAGACGGACAGGCGCTGGGGCGCGTCCCGCACGATGGGCCGGCAGCCGGTCAGCGCGAGGGCGGCGAGTATCAGCGCGAGGACCGCGGATAACGGACGACGCAATGCGCTTCACCTCCTCCCGGTTTTTTCAGAGCGGCCCGAATCGCTCGACCAGTATGTCGCGCATCTGTTCGGCCAGGCTGAGGGCGCTCTCCCCCTCCGCCTTCAGCCAGATCACCCGCGCGTCGCGCCTGAACCAGGTCAGCTGGCGCTTGGCCAGATAGCGGGAGGCCCGCTTGGTCAGGTAGATCGCCGACGGCATGCTGATCTCGCCCCGCAGCGCGGCGGCGATCTCCTTGTAGCCGATGGCCTGCATGGCGGTGGGATGGCTGCGCTCGTCGGCCATCAGCGCGCGCACCTCGTCCACAAGCCCCGCGGCCAGCATGGCGTCTACCCGCGCGTCGATGCGCCTGTACAGTTCCTCCCGGGGCCAATCCGGCGCGAAGATGATCTCCCGGTAGTCCCCTTCCCTGCCCAGGTCCCGGCGGTTGTGCTCGGTGAGGGTGACGCCGGTCAGGCGGTAGACCTCGATGGCCCGGCTGACGCGGCGCACGTCGTTCATGTGCAGGCGGGCCGCGGAATCCGGGTCCACCGCCTTTAGCATGGCGTGCAGCTGCTCTCTGCCGCCCGGCTGGGCCGCCAGGTCCAGAAGCTGCCGGTGCATGGCCTCGTCGCTGCGCTGGCTGGAGAAGCTCATCGGGCGCGTCACCGCGTCCACATACAGCCCGGTGCCGCCGCAGAGCACCGGCATGCGCCCGCGCCGGGCGATTTCCCCGATGCACCGCCGGGCGTCCGCGCGGTAGGCGTCCGCGGAATAGCCGGTTCCCGGGTCGACGCAGCTGATCAGGTGGTGCGGCACGCCCCGCATTTCCTGGGGCGTGGGCACGGCGGAGAGTATGTTCATGCCGCGGTAGATCTGCATCGAGTCCGCGGAGATCACCTCGCCGCCGATCAGACGGCACAGATCGACGGCGCAGGCGCTCTTGCCGGAGGCGGTGGGCCCCGTGATCACGGGCAATATCTGCTTTTTCGTCTCAGAGCCGCTCATTGTATCCGCTTGAACATCTTCTCCAGGTCTTTTCGGGAAATGGCCTTCATCACGGGCCGTCCGTGGGGGCAGGTCGGCGGCGCGCCGGTCTGCATCATTTGGCGAAGCAGCGCCTCGATCTCGCCCTGGGTCAGCGGGTCGCCGCCCTTCACCGCGCTCTTGCAGGCCATCTGCATGACCTCGGCGCGGCGCGCGTCCACCGTGGCGCTGCGCAGCCGGTTCAGCGCGTTGACGGCGTCCATGAACGCGGGTCGCAGCTCCGCCTTGCCCAGTATGAACGGCACCGAGCGCACCTGTATGTCCGCCTCGCCAAAGGGTTCCACATCGTATCCGGCGTCATGCAGCACATCGATGTTTTCCTGGATCAGCGCCATCTCCCGGGCGGACAGGCGCACCACCAGCGGCGTCAGCAGCTGCTGCGCGCCGCGGCCCGCCTCCAGTTGCGCCATGAACTTCTCGTACTGCAGGCGCTCGTGGGCGGCGTGCTGGTCGATCAGCAGCAGTTCATCGTTCGCCTCGACCAGTATGTAGGTGTTGAACGCCACGCCGATGACGCGGTACGCCGGCGCGGGCACGGTCTCAGAATCGGATGCGACCGGGGTCGGTTCCTGAACGTCCGATGGTTTTGCGACTTCGGTCGATTTGACCGGCTGTACGGGCGCGGCCGGCTCCGGTCTGATCTCGGTGAGCCTGTCCTCCCGCAGGGCGGCGCCCTCCCCGCCCAGCCGATGCATTTCCCGGCGGACGATGTCCTGGAAGGCGCTCATCTGCAGGGGCTTTTCGGGCTTCTTCGGGCGCGCCTCCTGTGCCGCGGGCGCGGTTTTCTCCGGGGCGGGATTCTCCGGGACGGTATGCTCCGCGGGCGCTTTCTCCGGCTTCGGGGCTGCGGCTTCGGCCGCGGCGGCGGGGTTGCTGGCCTCCGGCGGCGCGGGCACGATCTCCCGGACGGTGGCCACGCGCTCCACGGTGACGGGGGCCGGCCGGTCGCCGCCGATGGTCAGCACGTGTTCGCCCTCAAAGGCCGTGGACAGCAGCCGCTCGGCGGCGGTGCGCATCATCGCCTCGTCCTTGAAGCGCACCTCTAACTTGTTCGGGTGAACGTTCACGTTCACGCTGGTGGGCGGTATGACCAGGTTCAGCGCGCACATCGGGTACATGCCGATGGTCACGCGGCTGCGGCAGACCTCCTCCAGCGCGCGGGACAGCATCGCGCAGCGCACGGCCCGGCCGTTGATGAAGAACGCCTGGTGGGCGCGGCTGTTCTTGGCCAGCTCCCCCACGCCGATCAGGCCCCAGACGCGCACGCCGCCCTCGGAGGCGTCCACCTCCACCATCTGTTCGGCGGTCTGCTTGCCGTAGACCGCGAACACCGCGTGCCGCAGCTTGCCGTCGCCGAAGCTGTGGTAGACGTTCACGCCGTTGTTGATGTAGCGCACGGCGACGCCGGGGTTGCCCAAGATCATACGGGCCACCACGTCGCCCACCAGCCCGCCCTCATACCCGGGCTTTTTCAAAAAGGCGCGGCGCACGGGCAGGTTGTAGAACAAATCCCGCATGATGAAGGTGGTGCCCTCGGGGCAGCCGGTCTCCCGCAGGCGCAGGGCCTCGCCGCCGTCGATGTTCAGCTTCATGCCGGTGTCCTGCCCCCGGGCGCGGGTGGTCATCTCCACGTGGGAGACGGACGCGATGGAGGGCAGCGCCTCGCCGCGAAAGCCCAGCGTGCGGATGTCGTCCAGCTCCTCCGCGCTCTTAAGCTTCGAGGTCGCGTGGTTCTCGAAGGCCAGCCGGACCTGGCCGGGCTCGATGCCGCAGCCGTTGTCGGTGACGCGCAGATAGTCGATGCCGCCGCCCTTGATCTCCACGGTGACGGCGGTGGAGCCCGCGTCGATGGCGTTCTCCATCAGCTCCTTGACGACGGAGCTTGGCCGCTCCACCACCTCGCCGGCGGCGATGCGCCCCACGGTGGCGGCGTCCAGTATGCGAATGGGCATGTTCTACCTCCCGTTCAGTGCGCCTGTGAAGTCGATACCGCTCTTTTCGGATACGATGCGCCAGCCCTCCGCCTCCTGGGGCGCGCGCAGAAAGGGCCGAAAGCCGAAGCGGTGATAGGCCTTAATGGCGGGCCAGCTGGCGGTCTGCGTGGTCAGCTGGGCGCGGGTATAGCCCAGCGCGCGCAGGCGGTGCAGGGCCAGGCTGATCAGCGGGTAGGAGAGCCGCCGCCGCTGGTGCGCCTCGTCGATGCCGACCCAGTGGAGCCTGCCCAGCCCGTCGTCGGGCTCGTCCGAGAACCAGGCCGTGGCGGTGGCGAAGGGCACATCCCCGTCGGTCAGGAAGATCATCCGCCCGTCCAGCCCGTCGTCCGTCGGATAGTACTTCCGAAAGCCCCGGAGGGCGCCTTCCATATCCTCAAACTCGCCGGCGGAGATTTCGATGGGCGCCCAGGCTTCGCGCTCGTCGCCGGGCCTGAAATACCGCCAGCCGTAGGCCCCGGGCAGCTCAAAGCGCGGCAGATCCTCCAGCGAATCCAGCCGCATCTCAAGGCCGATCCAGGGCACGCTCCGATCCATCACAGCGCCGCACCTCCCGTCTAAATGCGCTTGGCCTTCTCGTTGATCTCAAACAGCTTGTTCAGCGCGTCGATGGGCGTCATGCTGACCACGTCCAGCGCGGCGATCTCCTGCACCAGCTCCATCGGCTGGAAGTCCAGCATGCCCAGCTGCCGGTCCGCGGGCTTTTTGCGCTCGTCCAGTATGTTCTGACCGATCGTGCCACGGGTCTGCCCCTCGACCTCCAGCCGCGCCATGATCTGCCTGGCCCGGGCGATCAGCGACCTGGGCAGCCCTGCCAGCCGCGCCACCGATACGCCGTAGCTGCGGTCCGCGCCGCCGCGCACGATCTTCCGGAGGAAGATCACGTCCTCGCCCTGCTCCTTGGCGGTGATCCGGAAGTTCACCACGCCGGGCAGCTGGCCCTCCAGCTCCGAAAGCTCGTGGTAGTGGGTGGCGAACAGCGTGCGCGCGCCGCACTTCTCCCCGGCGATGTACTCCACCGCCGCCCAGGCGATGGACAGGCCGTCGAAGGTGGAGGTCCCCCGCCCCACCTCGTCCAGGATCAGCAGGCTCTGGGGCGTGGCGAACTTCAGTATGGTGGCCATCTCGCTCATCTCCACCATGAAGGTGGACTGGCCGCCGTACAGGTCGTCCGACGCGCCGATGCGGGTGAATATCCGGTCGGTGATGGCGATGTCCGCCGCGGTGGCGGGCACAAACGAGCCCATGTGCGCCATCAGCACGATCAGCGCCACCTGGCGCATGTAGGTGGACTTGCCGGCCATGTTCGGCCCGGTGATGATCATCACGCGCTCGTCCTGGGTCAGCGTGGTGTCGTTGGGCACGAAGCGCTCCCGGCCGATGGAGGCCTCCACCACCGGGTGGCGGCCGTTTTCGATGTGGTAGCGGCCCTCCTCGTTGATGGACGGGCGCACATAGCCGTAGTCCGCGGCGACCTTTGAAAGCGCGAGCAGCACGTCCAGCGTCTTGAGCGCCGCCACCGTCTCCTGCAGCTGCGCCAGGTTCTGTTTGAGCAGCTCCCGCAGCTCGCAGAACAGCGAGTACTCCAGGCGTATGGCGTTCTCCTCCGCGCCCAGGATCTTGCCCTCCAGCGTCTTGAGCTCCTCGGTGATGAAGCGCTCGGCGTTGGCCAGGGTCTGCTTGCGCACGTAGTCGTAGGGCACCTGGTCGTAGAAGGACTTGGTGACCTCTATGTAGTAGCCGAACACCCGGTTGTAGCCCACCTTCAGGTTCTTGATGCCGGTGCGCTCCCGCTCCCGCGCCTCCAGCCCCGCCAGGTACTCCTTGCCGTGGCTGCCCACCCGGCGCAGCTCGTCCAGCTCGTCGTTATAGCCCTCGCGGATCATGCCCCCGTCGCGCACGGAGATCGGGGCGTCCGGCGATATGGCCCGGCGCAGGCGGTCCGTCATCGAGGTGAGCGGGTCCAGGGCGTCCAGCGTCTCCTTCAAAAGCGCCGCGTCCAGCGCCGCGCCCTGTTCTTTGATCAGCGGTATGCACTCCAGCGTGGCCACCAGCGCCAGGCAGTCCCGGGCGTTCACGGTGTCGTAGGCGATCTTGCTCATCAGGCGCTCCACGTCGTAGATGCTGTCGAACACCTGCCGCAGGCTCTCGGCGGTCATCGGGTTCTCGGCCAGCGCCTCCACGGCGTCCAGCCGACGCTCGATCAGATCGCGCTGCTTCAGGGGCCGCTCGATCCAGGCGCGCATCAGGCGGCTGCCCATGGCCGTGCTGGTCTTGTCCAGTATCCACAGCAACGACCCGGTGCGGCCCTTGCCCCGCACGGTCTGCACCAGCTCCAGGTTTTTAAGCGCCACCCGGTCCAGCGCCATGTAGCGCAGGCTGTCGTAGGGCCGGGCCGTCAGTATGTGCCCCAGGGCGTTCTTCTGGGTCTGGGTCAGGTAGCCGAGCAGCGCGCCGGCGGCGCTGACCGCCAGCCGCTGGCCGTCAAAGCCCATATCGGCGACGCTCTTCCCGAAATGGGCGGCCATGACCTTTGAACAGGCGACATAGGCGAAGCGGTCTTCGCCCAGGCACTCCGCCCGATTGGCCAGCGCGGGCTCGATGGCCGCGAGGGCCTCCGCGTCGTTCACGATGATCTCGCTGGGCGAGAGCCGCGCCAACTCGTCGGTCAGGCTGGCCCGGGCGTCCTGGATCTGATACAGCCAGAACTCGCCGGTGGACACGTCGCAGAACGCGCAGCCGGCCTGCTTGCCCCGCAGGCAGAGCGACGCGATGTAGTTGGGCTTCCGGTCCTCCAGCATGCTGCTCTCGATCACGGTGCCCGGGGTCACCACGCGGATGACCTCGCGCTCCACCAGGCCCTTGGTGGTGGCCGGGTCGGTCATCTGCTCGCAGATGGCCACCTTGTAGCCCTTCTCGATCAGCTTTTGCAGATAGGTGTCCACCGCGTGGTAGGGCACGCCGCACATCGGCGCGCGCTCGGAGAGCCCGCAGTCCTTGCCGGTCAGCGTGAGCTCCAGCTCCCGGGACACCAGCTTCGCGTCGTCGAAGAACATCTCGTAGAAGTCGCCGAGGCGATAGAACAGTATTGTGTTGGGATACTGCTCCTTGATGTTCAGATACTGCTGCATCATCGGCGTCACGGGCATGACAACTCACCTCTGTATCGTAGATCGGCGCTCTGCGGCGCTCAATGGCACCCCGGGCAGGTGGCGCAGCTGCCGGTGCAGCCGGAGGACGGCTCCATGTTCCCGGTGACGATGAACTGCAGCACCTGGTTGACCTGGCCGATCAGGTCGTTGAAGTCGTTGCGGGCGGCGGTCAGCGCGGCGATGTCGTCCATCATCTGCAGCCGCTCCTGGGCCGCGTCCATCTCATCCGACAGCCGCTTCAGCGCGCCGGGGTCGGGGTTTTCGGACTGCATCAGGTCCTGCAGCTGCTGGCGCTTCTCCAGGTATTCGCCCATGGTGCGGGCCGCCTCTTCGTTCTTCATGGCCTTTTCCTCGGCCGCCTTCATCTTCTGGTAGGTCTCGCTCTCCATGAGCGCCTGCCCGAGCTCGCGGGTCTTCTGGAACACTGCGTCCATCTGTCGTCATTCCTCCGTTTTGATCTGTCTGCCGCGCAGCGTGTTGCGCCCGGCGGACGTGATTTCAAGGTCGATAAACCGCCCGATCAGCGACGCGTCCCCCGGGAAGTTGACCATGTGGCCCCGGGGCGTCTTGCCGCCCACGGAGCCTTCGTCGCGGGTGGAGACGGCCTCCACCAGCACGCGCTCCCGGCGGCCCACCTGGGCCTGTAGTACCTCGAGGGAAATGGACTGCTGCAGTTCGATCAGGCGCTGTATGCGCTCGCTCTTGACCTCGTAGGGCGTGTCGTCCGGGTATTCGGCGGCCCGGGTCCCCTTCCGGGGCGAGTAGATGAACGTATAGGCCGCGTCAAAGCGCACCTCGCGGACGAGGCGCATCGTCTCCTCGAACTGCTCGAGGGTTTCCCCGGGAAAGCCCACGATGATGTCGCTGGTGAGCCCGATCTCGGGCACGACCGCCCGAAGCCTTTTCACCAGGTCCAGGTAGTGCTCCCGGGTGTAGCAGCGGTTCATCCGCGCGAGGATCTCGTCGCTTCCCGACTGCACCGGCAGGTGCAGCTGGGGCATCAGGTGCTTGAGCTCCCCGTAGGCCGCGATCAGCTCGTCCGACAGGTCCTTCGGGTGCGAGGTCATGAAGCGTATGCGCGGAATCCCCAACCCATCGACGCGGTACAGAAGCTCCGCGAAGGCCGCGCCGCCGCCCCGGTAGGAGTTCACGTTCTGGCCCAGCAGCATGATCTCCTGCGCGCCCTCGTCCCGCAGCCGGCGGCACTCCTCCAGCACGGCCTCGGGCTGTCGGGAGCGCTCCCGGCCCCGCACGTAGGGCACGATGCAGTAGGTGCAGAAGTTGTCGCAGCCGTACATGATGTTCACGAAGGCGTTGAACCGGTTGCGCCGGGCCTCCGGCATGCCCTCGACCACCTCGCCGTCGATGTCCAGAACCTCTACGACGGGCCGGCGCTCGGTGAGCACCCGGTAGATGTACTCTGGCAGCCGGTACAGGTTGTGGGTGCCGTAGATCAGATCGATGAACGGGTACTTCGCCTTCATCGCGGCGGCCATGCCCCGCTCCTGGGTCATGCAGCCGCCCACGCAGATCATCAGCTCCGGTTTGTCCTTCTTCAGTTCCTTCAGCCATATGACGTTGCCCAGCGCCTTGTTCTCGGCGTTTTCGCGGACGCAGCAGGTGTTGTAGAGGATCAGGTCCGCCCGCTCGCGCACCGGCTCCGGGCGCATGCCCATGGCCTGCAGCATGCCGGCGACGGACTCGGAGTCCCGCTCGTTCATCTGGCAGCCCATCGACACGATGTGATAGCTCCGCGGCCGCTCAGGCCGCTCACGGACGCTCTGCATGAACGCCCGCTGGCGCTCCATCTCCTGCTCGGAGACAATCGGCCTTTCCTTCATTGACGTTCTCCTTGTTCAAGCGTTTTGCCGTCGTCGGGCGCGAGGCGGTATTCCCCCGCCTCCAGGCCCTCGCTTGCGATCAGCCGGACCGGCCCGCCCGGCGGCGTGCCGATCTTGCGAACCCAGCCGCACACCCCGGGCGCGGCCTCGACGATCAGCGGCGTGCTGTCGCCGGAGCGCCTGCGCCGCCACACGTCGCGCACGACGCGCCGCGCGGTGGCCTCGTGGGCGGGCACCGCGCCGCTGCCCGAGCAGTGGGGGCAGCTGTGGGTCAGCCGGGCCCTCAGGCTCTCCCCCGCCCGTTTGCGGGTGAGCTCCACCAGCCCCAGGGGCGTGATGTCCACCACGGTGGTGCGGTTGCGGTCCCGCGCGGCAAGCGCGCGCAATAGGTCAAACAGCGCCTGCCGGTCCGCCTCGCGCTTCATGTTGATGAAGTCCACCACGATCATGCCGCCGATGTCCCTGAGGCGCAGCTGGCGCATGACCTCCTCAGCGGCCTCGCGGTTGGTCTGGATGATGGTGTCCTCCGCGCAGCGCCCGCCGGTGTTCTTGCCCGTGTTCACGTCCACGGCGGTCAGCGCCTCGGTCTCGTCGATCACCAGAAACCCGCCGTGCTTCAGCCATACGCGGCGCTCCAGCGCCTGGTCGGCCTGGGCGTCCACCCGGTACAGGTCAAAAAGCGGAACCTGGCCCTCGTGAAGGCGGACGCGGTCGGCCAGGCCTGGCGCCAGCCGACGGGCGCAGGCGCGCAGCCTTTCGCAGCAGTCCTCGTCCTCGGCCCAGACGGCCTGCACATCGCCGTCCAGCAGGTCCCGCACGGCCATGAGGGCGAGGTCGTTCTCGTCGCGCAGCAGCTTCGGCGCCACCGTGTGCGCCGCCTGCCGCAGGAGCGCCTCGTACCCTGTGAGAAGGTCCCGGTATTCCGCCTCGATGGCTTCAAACCCGGCGCCAAGCGACGCGGTGCGCAGGATCAGGCCCGCGCCGAACGCGTCCAGGAGCCGCTGGCCCCATGCCCGCAGCCGCGCCTGATCATCCTGGCCGCCGATCTTCCGGGAAACGCCCACGTACCGAACCCCTGGCAGCAGCGCCAACAGCCGCCCGGGAAGCGTCAGGTGGCAGGAGAGGCGCGGCCCCTTCCCGCCGGTCTGGGACTTGACGACCTGTACGGGGATCTCCTGACCGGGGCGGACCAGATCGCCGATCCTGCGCTCCGCCAGCGCTTTGCTGAGCTGCGCGTCCCCCTGGGCGTACAGCCGGATGTCGCCCGCGGACAGAAAGCCCTTCTTTTCAAGGCCGATGTCCACGAACGCGGCGTTCATGCCGGGCAGCAGGTTCTCCACCCGGCCCAGGTAGATGTTGCCGGTCAGGTCCTCGGAATCGGGGCTGCGGTGATACAGCGCGCACAGCGCGCCGTCCTCGATCAGCGCCAGGCGCTCCCCGTCCATCACCCGCTCCATCAGAAGCGTCTTCTCCATGGCCGTCACAGCTCCATGATGGGCCTGAGCCGGCCCTGCGCGTCCTCGCCCAGGAGCGACACCCGGTGAATGCGCGCCTCGGGCGGCTCGACGCCCGCGAGCCCTGAGAGTATGCCGATCAGCTGGTCGGGCTTCATCGATTCCCGCTCGGTGAGCATCAGCCGCGCCGAAAAGCCGTCCGGCAGCGGTGAAAGCTCCACGACCATGGCCCGGGCGTCGATGGCCTTCTCGCCGGACTTGGTCTTCTTCACGGCCTCAAAGCGCTCCAGCGCCATGAACGCCGGGATGCGCTCGATCACCCGGGGCGCGGCCGCGCCGGTCAGCGTCACGTTGTAATCCGCCATGCGGACCAGGGCCATCGGCGCGGCGTGGCGGTCGTCCACCATGCGCGCCTCGTACACCGGCAGATCCTCCGGCAGCGCGGCGCGCACCGCGTCCTCGGTGCGCTTGCGGCCCATCGGCGCGCTCAGCTTGATGTCGATGACCTCGTATTCGCTGGTCCAGCCCAGGGCCAGCGCCGAGCCGAAGGACATGATCGGGTGCGGGTTGAAGCCCTGGGAATAGGCGATGGGCAGGCCGGTCCGGTTCACGGCGCGCTGGAAAAATCGCTGCAGGTCCAGGTGGGATATGAACCGCAGCCTGGGCTGCTTTCCAAAGCGTATCAGTGCCCTCATGCGTTCATCTCCTTCATCAGCGGCCTTCGCACGCGCCGGGATAGCGCTTCATGCCGCAGCCGGTGCAGCCCTTCCGGCAGTCCGGCGTACATTCCGCGCGCTTGGCCTTTTCCCACTCCCGGAGCAGGTAGGCCTTCGTGACGCCGCAGTCCAGGTGGTCCCAGGGGAAGACCTCGTCCTCGGGCCGGGGCCGGGTGGCGTAGAAATCCGGGTCGACGCCGGTCTCTTCAAAGGCCTTCAGCCACAGGTCGTAGCGGAACTGGTCGCTCCAGCCGTCGAAGCGGCAGCCCATGCGCCAGGCCCGCTCCATGGCGTCCGCGAGCCGCCGGTCGCCGCGGGCGAACACGGCCTCGATGTAGCTCACGTCCGGCGCGTGGTACTTGAAATCCACGCCCTTCAGCTGGCTGAGCGCGCGGCGGAGCAGCTGCTGGCGGCGGACGACGGTGTCGAAGTCCAGCTGGGGGGCCCACTGGAAGGGCGTGTCGTTCTTCGGCACGAACACCGAGGCGCTCACCGTGATGCGAAGGCCCGGGGCCCGGCGCTCCTTGGGAATCGAGAAGTAGCAGCGCCGCACCTTCCCGGCCAGGTCGGCGATGCCCAGCACGTCCTCGTCGGTCTCGGTGGGCAGGCCGATCATGAAGTAGAGCTTCACCGCGGACCAGCCCTGGTCGAAGGCGTCTGTGACCGAGCGCATCAGGTCCGCCTCGGTGACGCCCTTGTTGATCACGTCCCTGAGGCGCTGCGTGCCGGCCTCCGGGGCCAGGGTCAGCGCGGTCTTGCGGACCTTCTGGGTCTCCTTCAGCGTGTCGGTGAGCACCGTGTCGATGCGCTGGGACGGCAGCGATATCTTGACCCGCCTGGCGGCGAAGCGCTCCACCATCTGATGGGCCAGCTCCGGCAGGCAGCTGTAGTCGCCGCTGGACAGGCTCATCAGCGAGATCTCGTCATAGCCGGTGGAGGAAACCAGGCTGTCCGCCAGGCGCATCAGCGTGGGTATGCTGCGCTCCCGGATGGGCCGGTAGATCATGCCCGCCTGGCAGAACCGGCAGCCGCGGGTGCAGCCGCGGAAGATCTCCAGCATGATGCGGTTGTGCACGATCTCGCCGTAGGGCACGATCAGCTTCTCGGGGTAGACCGCCCCGTCCAGATCGGCCACCATGGCCTTTTTAACGACCTGGGGCGCGCCGCTGCCGGGCTTTGGGGTCACGGCCCTCACGGTGCCGTCTTCGTTGTAGGATACGTCGTACAGCGACGGCACGTAGATGCCGGGGATCTGCGCGGCCATGCGCAGGTATGCTTCCCGCGGCAGGCCGGCAGCCTTCCACTGGCGGTACACCTCGATGGTTTTTATGGTCTCCTCCTCGCCGTCGCCCAGGGCGATCAGGTCCACAAACGGCGCAAGCGGCTCCGGGTTGAACGCGCAGGGGCCGCCGCAGATCACGAAGGGGCCGTCGGCGCGGTCCTCCCTGCGAAGCGGTATTCCCGCCAGGTCGAGCGCCTCCAGTATGTTGGTGAAGCTCATCTCGTACTGCAGCGTGATGCCCAGCAGGTCGAATTGATCGACCGGCGTCCTGGATTCCAGCGAGAACAGCGGTATGCCGTCCCGGCGCATCAGATCCGCCATGTCCACCCACGGCGAAAACACCCGCTCGCACCAGGCGTAGGGCAGGGCGTTGATGGCGTGGTACAGTATCTTCATGCCCAGGTGGGACATGCCGACCTCATAGGTATCCGGAAACAAAAAGGCGTAGCGCACGTCCACACCGTCCGGGTCCTTCATGACGGCGTTGAACTCGCCGCCCATGTACCGGACGGGCTTCTGCACGGACATCAACAGGTTTTCGATGCGGTCGGAAAGGGACAACGGCGATACCTCCTGCCATATCTGTCAATCCACTCCATACTCTACCACGAAAACCGGTTTTCTTCAACGGCGAAATGTTAAGGATGACGGGAATTCAGACGCGCGGCGCATATATCTTTAACTGTAGGGCGCTTGACGCGCCGGACCAAACCGCCTATGATGGAAAAACAGGATGGGAGATGAATATTTATGCAAAAGAAGCCCTTCGTCAGCTATGAAAAGCTGAAGGAAATCACCGCGCAATACCCCACCCCGTTTCACCTTTACGACGAAGCGGGCATACGACGCACCGCCCGCGAGGTCTCGGAGGCTTTCTCGTGGAACGAGGGCTTCCGGGAGTACTTTGCCGTCAAGGCCTGCCCGAACCCCTTCATACTCCGGCTTCTGAAGGAGGAGGGCTGCGGGCTGGACTGCGCGTCGCTGACGGAGCTGAAGCTGGCAGAGGCCCTGGGCTTCTCCGGGGACGGCATCATGTTCTCGTCCAACGAGACGCCCGCCGAGGAATACGAATACGCCCGCAAGCTGAACGCCATCATCAACCTGGACGACATCACCCACATCGACTTCCTCGCCGCCCACGGCGGCCTGCCGGAGCGCATCTGCCTGCGCTACAACCCCGGCGGAGAGCTTTTGATCGGGTCGGTGTACATGGGCCAGCCGGACGCGTCGAAGTTCGGCATGACCAAGCAGCAGATCTTCTCCGCTGTCGAGCGCATGATGCAGCTGGGCGTAAAGCGCTTCGGGCTGCACGCGCTTCTGGCCAGCAACGCCGCCGACAACAACTACTACCCCGCCAACGCCATGATACTGTTCGAGCTGGCCGTGGACCTGCACAAAAAGCTGGGCGCGGAGATCTTCATGGTCAACCTGTCGGGCGGCATCGGCATCCCCTATCTGCCGGAGCAGACCATGCCGGACATCCACCGCATCGGCGCCTCCATCCGCGAGACCTTCTCCAAGACCATGGTCGGCGAGGGCCTGGGCGGCATCCGCCTGACCACGGAGTTGGGCCGCTTCATGACCGGCCCGCACGGGTGCCTGGTGGCCACGGCCATCCACAAGAAGCACATATACAAGGAGTACATCGGCCTGGACGCCTGCGCCGTGAACCTGATGCGCCCCGCCATCTACGACGCCTACCACCACATCACCGTGGCCGGCAAGGAAGACGCGCTGTGCGACCACGTGTACGACGTGGTGGGCTCGCTGTGCGAGAACAACGACAAGTTCGCCGTGGACCGGGCGCTGCCCCAGATCAACGACGGCGACCTGGTGGTGATCCACGACACCGGCGCCCACGGCTTTTCGATGGGCTACAACTACAACGGCAAGCTGAAGAGCGCGGAGATACTGCTGCACCCGGACGGCACCTTCTCGATGATCCGCCGCGCCGAAACGGTGAAGGACTACTTCGCCACCTTCGACTTCTGCGACATACTCGACGGCGTGCAATAGCCGTTCACTCATGCAAAACAGACCGGATTCTACATGGAATCCGGTCTGTTTTGCGCATATCCCGCAGTAGCGAGCTCCCGCATGCGATTGAGCACGCGCTTTTCCATCCGCGACACCTGCACCTGGGAGGTGCCCATGTCCCGGGCGATCTGCGTCTGGGTGTGAAAGCGAAAGTAGCGCCTGACGATCAGCGCGCGCTCCTGCTCCGGCAGCGCGTCCAGCAGCCCCTTGACCGACAGGTGCCGGTCTACCGCCTCCATCGGGTCCTCGCCGAGGGTATCCATCAGGCGCGGGCTTCCGTCGTCTCCCGTGGGCGCGTCCAGAGAGCGCACCTCGCTTTTGCTGTTGACGGCGAGCAGCACGTCCTCGCCGGAGAGGTTCAGCGCCTCGGAGATCTCCTCCACGGTGGGCTGGCGGGCGTGCGCCATGAAGAAATCGCCCGCGAAGGCCCGTATGTCGCGGGCCCGCTCGTGTATGGTCCGGGAGATGTGGATCGGGCCGTCGTCCCGCAGGTAGCGGCGAATCTCGCCCAGGATCACCGGCACGGCGTAGGTGGAAAACCGCACGGGGCGGGCCGGGTCAAACCGGTCGATGGCCTTGACCAGGCCCATGCAGCCGTACTGGAAAAGGTCCTCCATCTCCGCGCCCCGCCCGGCAAAGCGCTTCACCAGGTACTTGACCAGCGCGATGTTCTCCTTGACCAGCGCCTCCCGGGCCTGATCGTCGCCGGCCCTGGCCCGTTTGAGCTTTTCGAGCGTGCTTTCGTAGTCCTCCCCGCTCAAGCGCGCCGCGGGACGGCCTCGTCCCGCGGGTGGAGCTGCTTGGTCAGCCGCACCGTGGTCCCCTGCCCCGGGCCGCTCTCGACCTCGACGGCGTCCATGAAGCTCTCCATCACCGTAAAGCCCATGCCGGAGCGCTCCTGATCGCCCTTGGACGTGGTGAAGAAGGGCTGCCTGGCCTTCTGGACGTCTGCGATGCCGCAGCCCCGGTCGATCACGTCCACCCGCAGTTGACCGCCGCCGGTGTAGCCCGCGAACAGGCGCACCGTGCCCCGGCCCCCGGCGTAGCCGTGGACGATGGCGTTGGTCACCGCCTCGGAGACGGCGGTCTTCACGTCGGCCAGCTCCTCCATCGTCGGGTCCAGGGGCAGCAAAAAGCCGCTGACGGCCAGGCGCGCGAAGGCCTCGTTTTCGGGAAGCGCCTCAAAATCCAGCCGCATTTCATTGATGAATTCCATTTTACGCTCCTTTCCCGTCACGCGAGGCGCTCCACGATCCGGTACAGCCCGGACATGCGAAAGACCTTGTCCATGCGCGCGTCGTAGCCGTAGACGGCGACGCTGCCGCCCCTTCGGTGCATCAGCTTGTACCGGCCGATGATCAGCCCCACGCCGCTGCTGTCCATGAACTCCAGGCCGCTCAGGTCGAATACGAGCCTGCGCGTGCCCGTCTCCCGGATCAGTGCGTCCAGCTGGTCCCGCAGCTTGACGGCGCAGCTGTGGTCCAGCTCGCCGGTCAGCCTCACGATCAGCGCGTCCCGCTTCTTCTCATAAAACAGCATGGAATCACCCTTTCCGGGGTATGATTCCATGCCGTTGTCCATTTTTCCTTTGGGGATTGGCGTCTGCTTATGCCGGTTTCTGTCTTTCGTTCGACAGGTGGGCGTCGATGATTTCGACGGCCCGGCCGCCCTCCAGCGATTCGGCCTGGGTCAGCGCCCCGGCCAGCGCGCGCAGGGCCTCGGCCTGTTCGCCGAGCAGCCCGGCGACGCGGGCGTACTGCTGCGCCAGAAGCGCCTTGCAGGCCTCCGCCGCGCCGCTGACGCCGCCGCAGCTGCGGGCGAGCGCCTTCAGCGACACCGCGGGCTCCCCCGCCATGCCCAGCTCGTTGACCATCAGCGACGCAAGCTCCGCGGCGCGGGCCAGGTCGCTGGAGGCCCCGGCGGTCAGCGCGCCGTCGCCGAAGGTGATCTGCTCCGCGGCGCGGCCCGCCAGCAGCACACAGATCTGGTTTTCCAGCTGGTTTTTGTCCACCATGACCCGCTCTGCGGGGATGCTCAGGTTGTAGCCCGCCGCGCCCCGCCCCGAGGGCAGTATGCTCACCCGGGCCAGGCGGTTCTCCGGCATCAGCAGGCGGCTGGCCAGCGCGTGCCCCGCCTCGTGGGTGGCGATGATGCGGCGCTCGCCGTCGGTGGCCGTGATGGGCCGGTCCGCGCCGGCCACGGTCTTGTAGAAGGCGGCCTGCAGATCGCTTCGGCCGATGGCGCCGGCGTCGCGGACTGCGGCGGCCAGGGCCGCCTCGTTCAGAAGGTTTTCCAGCGACGCGCCGGACATGCTGACGGTCTGCGCGGCCAGCTCCTCCAGGTCCACCCCCGCCTCCAGCGGCTTGTTCCGGCTGTGCAGCTTCAGTATGCTCAGCCGCTGGGCGCGCCCGGGCAGGCCCACCTCGATCTGACGGTCGAAGCGCCCGGGGCGCAGCAGCGCCGGGTCCAGCGCGTCGATGCGGTTGGTCGCCGCGATGACGATCACCCCGTCGCCGGTGTAGAAGCCGGACATCTCGCTGAGCAGCGCGTTCAGCGTCTGGTCGCGCTCGTCGGAGGACATGTCGTCCCGCCGCTTGCCCAGCGCGTCGATCTCGTCGATGAATATCACGCACTTGCCGGCCTTGCGCGCCTTTTTGAACAGCTCGCGCACGCGGCTGGCCCCGACGCCCACGTACTTCTCGACAAAATCCGAGCCGGACAGCGCGAAGAAGGGCACGCCCGCCTCCCCGGCCAGCGCCTTGGCCATCAGCGTCTTGCCGGTGCCCGGCGGCCCGTACAGCAGAACCCCCGCGGGCATCCGCGCGCCGTAGCGCCTGTACTTCTCCGGGTGCCGCAGGTAGTCGCGCAGCTCCTTCAGGCTTTGAAGCGCCTCGTCGTTGGCGGCGACGCGGGTGAAATCGCACTTCGGCAGCGGCGGCTGGGATTTGCCCGCGCGGCGCGACACGCCGACGGCCTCCGCCCGCTCCCGCGGCCCGCGCAGAAGCGCGAGGGCGACGAACCCGGCCAGGGCCGTGAAGATCAGCGCCTGCGACACCGCGCTCTGCGCCCGCGGGCCGCTGCCCAGCGTAAAGGACAGCGCAAGCGCCGCCAGCGCGGCCGCCGCCGTCAGCATCGTCAACGCCTGATACAATCGCTTCAATGGGCATCACCTCGTCCGTGATCGTACATGCAACGTACAACCATGGATATTGTAACGCCCGTATGCCGAAATGTCCATGAACAACTTCTGGCATCCATGTCTATTTTCGGCGCAAATGGGAAACCTTTGTACAAACGGGCTTATGCCCGGCGAAGGATGGGATTTGCGTCATGAGAAGGAAATGGCTGGCGGGGGCCGGCGTCGCTCTGCTGCTCATCGCGGCGATCGCGCTGTGGCGGCTCGACATTCCCCACTGGAAAAAGCTCGATCTGTCGAAGGTCACCAACCCGCCGGTGACCACGATGGTCTATGACGCCGGCGGGAATCAGGTGGGCGCGCTGCAGGGCGGGGAGCGCCGGGTGTGGATCGGCCTTAATGAAGTGCCCCAGGACGTGCAAAACGCGTTCATCGCCGCAGAGGACCTCCGGTTCTACCGCCACCACGGCGTGGACGTGCACCGGCTGCTGGGCGCGCTGTGGAAGGATATAAGCACGCTCAGCTACGCCCAGGGCGGTTCGACGATCACCCAGCAGCTGATCAAGCTGACCCACCTGAGCCAGACGAAGACGCTGTCGCGAAAGGCCCAGGAGATCGTGCTGGCCCTGAAGTTAGAGAAGGCGCTGGACAAAAACCAGATCCTGGAGGCCTATCTGAACACCGTCTACTTCGGCCACGGGGCCTACGGCATCGAAGCCGCGTCCAACGTCTACTTCAGCAAGCACGCCTCCCAGCTGTCGCTTTCAGAAGGCGCGCTGCTGGCCGGGGTCATCAAATCGCCCTCGGGCTACGCGCCGCACCTGAACTCGGAAAGATCCGTCTCCCGGCGCAACCAGATCCTGCGCACGATGGCGGAAAACGGCATGATCACAGAGAACCAGCGCGACAGCGCCGCCTCCGAGCCGCTCCGGCTGGCGCTGGCGGAGGATGAGAGCGGCAAATACGCCTGGTACATGGACGGCGTGCTCGACGAGGCGGCCCAGCGGCTCGGATTGTCCGCCGACGAGATCATCTCCGGCGGGTACGCCATCTACACCGGCTTTGACGGCGCGATGCAGGCGGCGGCCGAGGCGCTGTTCGAGCGGGAGGCCGCCTTCCCCGCGGACGCGGAGGACGGCACGCCGGTGCAGGCGGCGCTGGTGGCGCTGAACTGCGAAACGGGCGAGCTTACGGCCATGGTCGGCGGCAGGCGGTACGACGTCATGCGGGGCCTGAACCGGGCCACCCAGGCCATGCGTCAGCCCGGATCCGCCTTCAAGCCGGTATCGACCTACGCCGCGGCCATCGACGCCTACGGCTACGTGCCCACCTCCACGGTGGACGACACGCCCCGGGTATTCGCGGACGGCTACGCGCCGGGCAACGCCGGCGGGGCCAGCTACGGCCGGGTGACGCTTCGGGAGGCACTGTCCCGCTCGCTGAACATCGCCACGGTGGCGCTGGCCGACAGCATGGGCACGTCCGCCCTCAGAAACTACGCCCGGCGGTTCGGGATACCGCTGGCCGCCGAGGACGTGAACCTGTCCATGGCCCTGGGGTCGCTGACCTACGGCGTGTCCCCCAGCCAGCTGGGCGCGGCCTACTGCGCGCTGGCGAACGGCGGGAGCCGCGTGACGCCCCATGCCATACGCCGCATCGAGGACGCCGACGGGCGGGTGCTGTACCGCTATGCGGCGGATGACGCCCGGGCCGTCAGCCCGGAGACGGCCTACATGATCACCGATATGCTGAAGACCGCCGCCACCAAGGGCAGCGCGAAGGCGCTCTCGGCCTGCGGCTTCCCGGTGGCCGGAAAGACGGGCACCGTGTCGGAGCGCACAGGCGGCACACGGGACGTGTGGACCGTCGCCTATACGCCCGAGACCGCCGTCAGTGTGTGGATGGGCTTTGACAACCCGGACGCGGCCCACGCCATGCCGGCCTCCGAGGGCGGCAGCGGGTACCCCGCGCGGATGTGCGCAAGCTTTCTGAAGGCCGTTTCGTCAAAGCTCGGCAGGCGCGACTTTGCACGCCCCTCGGGCGTAAGGCTGGCGCTGCTGGACGGCTACGCGCTGGCCGAGGAGGGCGAGGCGCTGCTGAGCACGGAGAAGACGCCCCGGGCGTACACGCTCGCCGAGCTGTTCCACCCCTACGACCTGCCGCAGCGCTTTTCGGAGCTGTGGACCGCGCCGGCGCCGGCCCGGGATTTCCGGCTCCTCACGGGCCCCGGCGAGACGCCCGTCGTGGCCTTCACCGTTCAGTCGGCCCGCGACGAATACGTGCTCACCCGAACGGCGAACGGCCAGAGCGCGGAGCTGGCCGTGCTCTGGGGCGAAGAAGGGCGCGAGGTGCGCTATGCCGACACCGGCCATGACCTGTCGCAGATCGCCGAGTACCGGCTGCTGCCCCGGAACCGGCTCGCCCGGGAGAGCGGCGAACTGATCGCGGGCCCCCTCAGCGAGGCGGTCCGATACGCCCCCGGCGGGCTCCTGAACGCAATCATGGGCGTCGGCGCGGCCGAAGCCACACCGACGCCCACGGAAGTGGAGACCCAATGGGATCAATCGCTGTTCAACTGACCCGCGCCGACCAGCTCGCGCTCCCGCTCGGGCACGAACGCCAGCCTGTCGTCCTCTGCCGTCACGCGCACGCGGTCGCCCAGGCGGATTTTGCCCAGCAGTATCTCCTCGCTGAGGGCGTCCTCCACCATGCGCTGTATGGCGCGGCGCAGCGGGCGCGCGCCGTACTGCAGGTCGTAGCCGGCGCGGCTGATCAGGTTGAGCGCCGGTTCCGTGACCTCCAGCTCTATGCCGCGCTCGGACAGCCGAGAACAGACCTGCTTCAGCAGGAGCCGGGCGATGGCGTCGATCTCCGGCTGCTCCAGCGCGTGGAACACGATGATCTCGTCCACGCGGTTTAAAAACTCGGGCCGGAAGATGCTCTTGACCTCGCCCATGATGTTCTCCTTCATGGTTTCGTAGGACTTGGCCTTGTCCTCCGAGCCGCCGAAGCCCAGGCTGCGCTGCTTCTTCAGCGCGTGGGCGCCGGCGTTGCTGGTCATGACGATCACGGTGTTCTTGAAGTCCACCACGCGGCCCTGGCCGTCGGTCAGCCGCCCGTCCTCCATGATCTGCAGCAGTATGTTGAACACGTCGGGGTGGGCTTTTTCCACCTCGTCCAGAAGGATGACGGCGTAGGGCTTGCGGCGCACCTTTTCCGTCAGCTGTCCGCCCTCCTCGTGGCCGACGTAGCCGGGGGGCGAGCCGATCATCCGCGACACGGAGTGCTTCTCCATGTACTCGGACATGTCGATGCGGATCATGCTGTCCTCGTCGCCGAACAGCGCCTGGGCCAGCGCCTTGCACAGCTCGGTCTTGCCCACGCCGGTGGGCCCCAGGAACACGAAGGAGCCGATGGGGCGGTTCGGGTCCTTCAGCCCGGCGCGCGCCCTGCGGATCGCCCGGGCGACGGAGGTGACGGCCTCGTCCTGGCCGATCACGCGCTCGTGCAGTATCGCCTCCAGGTTCACCAGGCGGCTGGACTCGTCCTCGGTGATGCGGGACACGGGGATGCCCGTCCACGCGCAGACGATCTGCGCCACCTCCTCCTCGCCCACCAGCTCCACCCGGCTGTTGCGGCTGTGCTCCCACTCGGTGCGGCGGCGGGCCATCTCGTTCTGCAGCGCCTTCTTCCGGTCGCGCAGGTGGGCGGCCTTCTCGAAGTCCTCGTGGGCCACGGCCTCCTCGGTCTCCTTGTTCAGCGCCTCCAGGCGCTCCTGCTGCTGCTTCATGTCCGGCGGCGCGGTGAAGGCCTTGATGCGCACGCGGGAGGCCGCCTCGTCGATCAGGTCGATGGCCTTGTCCGGCAGCGACCGGTCGGAGATGTACCTGTCCGACATGTACACCGCCGCGACGATGGCCTCGTCGGTGATGCGCACGCGGTGGTGGGCCTCGTAGCGGTCCCGCAGGCCCTTCAGAATCTCCACAGACTCCTCCCGGGTGGGCTCGCCCACCGTGACGGGCTGGAAGCGGCGCTCCAGGGCGGCGTCCTTCTCGATGTGCTTGTGGTACTCGTTCAGCGTGGTCGCGCCGATGCACTGCATCTCGCCCCGGGCCAGCGCGGGCTTGAGTATGTTGGCCGCGTCGATCGCGCCCTCGGACGCGCCCGCGCCGCATATGGTGTGCAGCTCGTCGATGAACAGGACCACGTTGCCGGCCTTCTTGATCTCGGCCATGGCGCTCTTCAGGCGCTCCTCGAACTCGCCGCGGTACTTGGCCCCCGCCAGCATGCTGGCCAGGTCCAGCGACACCACGCGCTTGCCCCGGAGCACCTCGGGGATGTTGCCCTCCACGATCAGCTGGGACAGCCCCTCCACGATGGCGGACTTGCCGACGCCGGGCTCGCCGATCAGCACCGGGTTGTTCTTCCGGCGGCGGGAGAGTATCTGCACGATGCGCTCGATCTCGCTTTCGCGGCCCACCACCGGGTCCAGCTCGCCGTGGCGCGCCCCCGCGGTCAGGTCCCGGGAAAACTGGTTGAGTATGGGCGTATCGGCGGCCGCGCTCTCCTGGGCGCCGGGGACGTCGTCCTCCGCGCCGGTGAGTATCCGAAGCAGCTCGTCCCGGGCCTTGGACAGGTCCATGCCCATCTTGATGAGCACGTGGGCGGCCACGCCCTCGCGCTCGCGCATCAGCGCCAGCAGCAAATGCTCGGTGCTCACGTAGTTCTGCTTCAGGTCCCGGGCCTCGCGCATGCTCTGCTCGATCACCTTTTTGGTTCTGGGCGTCAGGACCATCTGCTTGCCCTGCACGTTGTCGTCGCCGCGGCCCAATATCTGTATGACCTCGGCGCGAACGGCGTCCAGCGTGATGCCCCGCAGCACCGATACCGCGCCGCCGGGCTCCGTCAGCACGCCCAGCAGCAGGTGCTCGGTGCCCACGTAGGTGCGCCCCAGCTGTGCCGCCTCACGCTGCGCGGCGATCAGCGCGCGCTGTCCGCGCTCAGTGAATTTCGCGAAATATGCCATCGATTTCCTCCGATCTGGCGATGTGGGAACGGTTTTACTCGGCCACCAGCTTCTGAAGCTCCTCCCGCAGCGTCTTCGCGCGCAGGATCTCCGATTCCCTGGGGCTGATCAGTTTGCCCGCGCGGACCCCCAGCGAGCCCGGCTGCACGTCCATCATCAGCGAATCCAGGCCCGGCAGCGGCGCGTGCAGATAGCCCATGCTGGCGGCGTACCGTATGTCCGAATAGCGGCGCATGAACTCCTTGGTGGTCATCAGCCGCGCATACATCAATTCTCCCCAGGAGCGCATCAGCCTATCCTGCAGCTGGAGCATGTCGCGCTTCTCGATCTCCTCGCGCATGCCGCGCTCGTGCTCGACGATCTGGCTGGAGGCCGCGGAGAGCGCGCGGATCACGTCCTCCTCGCTGCGGCCCAGGGTGGCCTGGTTGGAGAGCTGGTAAAGATTGCCCTGGGCCTCGCTGCCCTCGCCGTACAGCCCGCGGATCGTGAGCCCCAGCTTGGCGATGGTCTGCATCACCGCGCCCATCTGGCCGCCGCCGGATATGGCCGGCAGGTGCAGTATCACGCTGGCGCGCAGGCCCGTGCCCGTGTTGGCGGGGCAGGCCGTCAGAAAGCCCAACTGCGGGTCGAAGGCGAAGGGATAGCGCTCGCTGAGCGCCTCGTCCAGCTTCAGCGCCATCTCCGCCGAGCGCTCCAGCTGAAGCCCCGGCAGCAGGCCCTGGAAGCGCACGTGGTCCTCCTCGTTCAGCATGACCGTGACCGTGCCCGCCGACGACACCATCGCGGCGGAGCGGTTGACGAACTTCAACAGGTCGTAGCTGATCAGGTGGTGCTCCACCAGCCGGGAGCGGGCGTCCTCCTCCAGCTCGCCCATGCGCAGCAGCGTGAACGCCGCGCCGTTCTCCGTCTTGAACACGGCGTCCGCCGTGCGCTCGATGACCTCCTCGGCGTATTCCGGGGTCAGCTTCGGCGAGAAGGGCAAATCCTCGTAGTTTCGGGACAGGCGCACGCGGCTGGAGATGACCACGTCCTGCTCGGGCGCAAGCACGTATTCATACATGTTCGTTCATCTCCCCTTCGTCCTCGGCGTTCAGCCGCTCCTGCGGCCTGACCTTGATGTCCGTATCCTTGCGGTCCAGCTGCAGAATCAGCGCCCGTATGGCGTCGCGCAGACGGGCGGCCTGTTCGTATTCCTCATCGGCGACGGCCTTTTGCAGCTTCTGCTTCAGCCGGTCGATGTTCATGCGGATCGACGTGCCGTTGTGCACGCCGCCGGGGATCCTGCCCGCGTGCTGGGTGTTGCCGTGCACCCGCTGCAAAAGCGCCGTCAGCGGCGTCTTGAACGCCTGATAGCAGTTGGCGCAGCCCAGCATGCCGCATTTCTGGAACTCCAGATAGGTCATGCCGCACTGGTCGCACACGTAGCCCTCCAGCTCCGCCTCCTGGCCCTCCTGCTCGGCGGCCTTGCTGTCCTCGAGGATGCTGTTCAGTATGCCCGCCAGGTTTGAAAAGTCAAATCCGGGAATCTGCTTCTGGTGCCTGGCCATGCAGCCCGGACACAGGTTGCGCTCCACGCGATCGCCATTGATGATGGTCATCAGGTGGAACTTCGCGGGGCGAATGCCGCAATCCTCACACATCATCATGATTTGCCTCCTCTACGTTTCTGAACACCTGAACCAGCATATTCCGGAACACCGCCGCGCGGAGCACGTCCTTCGCGCTCACCGGCAGCGCCAGAGCGTTGCGGGATACGGCGGCGCGCATCAGCGCGGCCTCGCGCCCGCTGACCATCTTGCGCTCGAACAGGTTGGAGATGATCGCGTTGGCCGTCTCCTCGTCCACCGAGTTGCCCACCCGGTTCAGCAGCATGTCCAGCAGATTGGACTGTCCCCCGCTCTGCATCCGCACGATGCGCACGTAGCCGCCGCCGCCGCGCCTGGATTCGATGATATAGCCGTGATCCACCGAGAAGCGCGTGGCCAGCACGTAGTTGATCTGCGACGGCGCGCAGCCGAAGTGCTGGGCCAGTTCATTCCGACGCAGCTCCACATGGGCGTCTTCGTGCATCAGATCCTTGATAAAATGCTCAATGCTGTCGCTGAGCTGTGCCATGACAATCACCTTCTATTGACCATCTTTGACTATTATATATCATTTCGTCCGGAAATGCAAGCCCTTTTTCGCAATCGCCCCGGATGGTCAATGCCTCCGGACAGCTTTGGGCCGCCGGAGGCATGTTTTGATTTCAGTTTGCCGGGCCGCGCGTCAGCAGGGCGACGGCCTGGGAGGATATGCCCGTCTCTTCGCCCTCAAAGCCCATGCGCTCGGTGGTGGTGGCCTTCACGTTCACGCGGTCCGGCGAAACGCCGAGGGCCCCGGCGATGTTTTGCTTCATCCGGGGTATGAACGGGGCCAGCTTCGGCTTCTGCGCGACGATGGTGATGTCGGCGTTGCCCACGCGATAGCCCGCCGCGTTGACCTCGTCCATGACCGCGCGCAGCAGCTTCATCGAGTCGATGCCCGCGTAGGCGGGGTCGCTGTCCGGGAAGTGGCCGCCGATGTCCCCCAGGCCCAGCGCGCCCAGCAGCGCGTCCATCAGCGCGTGGACGGCCACGTCGGCGTCGGAATGCCCGTCCAGGCCCCGGTCGTGGGGCACCTCCACCCCGCACAGCACAAGCCGCCGGCCTGCCTTCAGGCGGTGGGCGTCGTATCCGTGGCCGATCCGCAGGTCCGCAGGGCCGCGGGCCGCGAGGGCTTCAAAATCCGCTCTTGTCGTCAATTTGATGTTCTCCTGCGCGCCGGGAGCCGTCACCAGCTTCACGCCGCCGTAGTAGTGTTCAAAGAGCATCGCGTCGTCGGTGGCCGAAAAGGCGTCCGCCTGGGCCGACCGATGGGCCTTCAGGATCATGTCGTAGCGAAAGGCCTGAGGCGTCTGCACGGCGCGCAGCGCGCTCCGGTCGGGCGTCGTGACGGACCCGTCCGGCAGCACCTGCTTGATGGTGTCGGTGACCGGCGTCGAGATCACGCCGCTGCCGAACTGGGCCGCGGACTTCAGCGTGGCGTCGATGACATCGTCCGTCAAAAAGGGCCGCGCGGCGTCGTGGATCGCCACCAGCTGCGTGTCCTCCGGCAGCGCCAGAAGGCCGTGATACACCGAATCGCGCCGCGACGCGCCGCCGGGAACGATTTTGCGCACGATAGGAAACGGGCCCTCGCGCCCGCGCAGCGCCTCGAACGCCGGTATTTCCTGCTCTGAAAGCACCAGCGCCACGCCGTCAAACCGGCCGGAGCGCGTAAAGGCATCCAGGCACCGCGCCAGCACCGTGCGGCCCCGGACGGGTTCAAACACCTTGTTGTGGCCCAGCCCCGCCCGCTCGCCGCGCCCCGCGGCCACGACGACGGCCCAGCAGCTCATGCCCTGGCGCGGTACATCGAGGCGGCGTCCTGCTTGGCCGCGTGTTCCGCGATGGAGAGTATTTCGTATTCGCTGTATCTCTCGCCGAAGCGTATGCCCAGGACATCGCCCACGCGCACGTCGGTGCCCGGCTTGGCTTCCTTGCCGTTGACCGTCACGTGCCCGGTGGAGCAGGCGTCGTTGGCGACGCTGCGGCGCTTGATGATGCGGGAGATCTTCAGGAATTTGTCGAGGCGTATGGCGGTGGGCGCGTCGTGCTCCACCGGCTTCTTCGCCTCAATGGCTTTTCTGCTCATGTTCTCATCCCCTTGCGCTTCTATAGCCCGGAGCGGTCCGGGCCCGTTTTCGATCTTGACACAACAAAGGGCACCCCCCACAAAGGAAGCGCCCTCAGCTCGCCCGATCGATCAGAACTGATCCTTGAAGCCCTTGCCGGCCTTGAAGGACGGGGTCTTCTTGGCGGGAATCTCGATGGTCTCGCCAGTGGAGGGCTTGCGGCCGACGCGCGCGGCGCGCTCCTTCACTTCAAAAGTGCCAAAGCCCATCAGCTGAACCTTATCGCCGGCCTTCAGCGCCTCGGCGATGGTATCGGTGAAAGCGTTCAGAGCCGCCTCCGCCTGCTTCTTGCTCAGTTCGGACTTCTCTGCTACCTTGGCAATCAGCGTTGCCTTGTTCATAAAAACACCTCCAGATATTATAGACAAATTGAGCACAACAAATAGACATCATTGAGCGCAATATTTTACATATTCGTGCCAGGCCGCCTTTTTCCTGCATGTTTCAGCCATATATTCACAATTTTACTAAATCCCAATATTTTCTCAATGTTTCGGCATCCATGGCTTCAAAGCCGCGGCCTTCAGCGGTAATTGTGCGCTCGATCTCGTCAAATCGCGCGATAAACCGCTTGATGGCGCCGTTCAGCGCGATCTCCGGGTCCACCTTCATGAGAAAGGCCATCTCCGCCAGGTCCAGAAGCGCCTCCCCCAGCGCACCCTCCGCGTCCTGGTCCAAGGTCACATCGTTCAGTCGGCGCGCGCAGCGTTCGGCGGCCTGTCGGGCGCTTTCATCGCGCAGGCCGGCCTCACCGCTGCGCTTCATCACCTTCACCGCCTTCAGCATCGCCGGAAGCGCGCGGGTGATGTCGCGCATCGATTCGGTCCGCGTCGTCTGGCTGCGCTCCGCCATCTTGTTCCGGCTCCACAGGTCGAGCACCTGATCGGCGCTCTGCGCGTCGTCGCCGCCGAACACGTGGGTGTGCCGGCGGATCATCTTGTCGCATATGGCCGTCGTGACGTCCGAGATGTCGAATTCGCCGTGCAGGCGGGCGATCTCCGCGTGAATGGCCACCTGCAGCAGCACGTCGCCCAGCTCCTCGCAGAGGTGATCCATGTCCCCTTCGTCGATGGCGTCGATCACCTCGTAGGCCTCCTCCAGCATGCAGGTCCTCAGCGACTGGTGGGTCTGTACCCTGTCCCAGGGGCAGCCGCCCGGGCCGCAGAGTATGCGCATGATCTCATTGAGGTGCTCGAAATCCCACCGCTCCAGCGCCAGCACGGAGCGCTGGGCCGGTATCAGCGCACAGGTCCTGTGATCGTACTTTTCCCCCCTGTCCAGCGCGTACAGGAGCATGGCCTCCGGTTCGGCCTCGCCGTTCATCATCCAGATTTCAGTCTCCTCCGGATACACGGCCAGAAGGCCCAGCTTCACCTCGGCCGCCAGCTCCCGGGAGGCCAGCTCGCGAATCAGGCAGTTCTCCCGCGGCGTCAGGTGGTATTCCTGCCAGTCCGACGCCTCGACCATGCGCGTCTCGCCCCGGCAGAGCGCCAGCAGCGCGCCCTCGACCGGCGGCCCCGCCACGACGCGCGGGCGAGGCTGTGCACCGGACGCCATCAGCAGTCGGGCGCTGAGGTCGCGGACATCGGGAACGCAGTAGAGAACGTCGCCGCTCCGGGCGGCCTCTTTGACCGCGTCCGCCGCGGCGCGGGCAAGCGCGTCGAAATCCTCGCAGCGCTCATACAGCGCGTCCAGCGACGCAAAGGCAATGCCGCGCTCCAAGAGCCATTCGGCGCAGCCGCAGTGATCGGTGTGCAGCAGTATTTTCCCGCCGCCCGTCATAAGATCGACGGCCCTCAGCGTCAACTCTCCCCTGTTCCACCCCGTACCTATGATCGTGATCGTGCCGCCCACGCGCCATCCGCCTCCCGCATATCAACTATGACGGGAGACATTATAGCACACGCGGCGCGCGCGCGCAAGGACGCCCGCTACTGTTCCATCTGCCGCCCGATGATGTTGGCGGTGGTCTCGGCCACCTTGTGGTCGATGTCCGTCATCTGCAGCCCGGATTCCCGGCTGAGCAGCATCAACCCGCCGACGATCTCCCCGTCCGCCAGGATCGGCGCGACGATCTGGGCGGAGTAGGTCTCGGGCCGGTCGTCGGCAGTGATCGGGATCATCTTGGCCCCCATCGACAGGTTCAAAAGCGTCAGCTGCCGGCTCTGCAGGATCTGGTCCACGTCCTGGCTGAGCTGCTTCTCCACATAATCCCGCTTGGCCGCGCCGGAACTGGACACCACCGCGTCCCGGTCGCTGATCAGCGCCACGTGGCCCAGGGTCCGGTACAGGGAGTCGGTATAGTCCTTGGCGATGGACGCGATCTCCCCGATCGGCGAATACTTCTTCAACACGACCTCGCCGTCGTGGTCGGTGAATATCTCCAGCGGGTCCCCTTCCCTGATCCTCAGGGTCCTGCGGATTTCCTTTGGAATGACCACCCGGCCCAATTCATCTATTCTCCTGACAATGCCCGTTGCTCGCATAGCAAAAACGCCTCCATGTGCTCAAACTGCCATCATTTGGGCGCTGATGGCCGCAAATGATACCGCATACTTCAAGTCGTGTGCGTAGTTTGCGCGAATCGGGGCGTTTTATGCGTCATGCGGCCGTCACAGCCATATGCTGATGTTCCTGTCCCGGAGCCAGCGATTGACCTGCCACAGGTAGCCCAGCAGCTGCGGGCCCGCCATCAATTGGCCGTACCAGGGGGTGTCGACGGGGTTCAGCTCGGATTCCGCCAATGCCACGAACCGGTCGCGGTCAACAAGCTCAAAGACCGGTGCTTCGCTGTCCGCGGCCATTCTCAGCGCCATGTCGCGCACGATGCGCGTGTAGATGGGGCTGCAGGTCTTCGGATAGGGGCTCTTCTTGCGGTGAAGCAGCGCGTCGGGCAGCAGGTCCCGCACGGCGGCGCGGAACAGACCCTTCTCCTGCCCGCCCATGAACTTCATCGCCCAGGGCACGTTGTACACGTACTGCACCAGCCGGTCGTCGCATAGCGGCGTCAGCACGTTGAGGCCGGCGCCCTCGCACATGCGCACCGCGCGCTCCTGAAGATTCGCCATGAAATATTCGAAGCACAGCCGCTGCATGGTCCGCAGGCGACGCTCGTCCGGGCCGTACTCCGCGCCGGGATCGGCGGCCGCGCGGCGCGATTCAAAGGTGTCCCGCACGTATTCGCGCAGCTTCAGCGCGTCGCGAATGTCTTTCTTCAGAAGGCCTTCCCGAAGCTCGAGCGAGCCCGACCAGGGAAAACCCTCCAGCGGCGCTGTGCCCTTGAACCAGGGGTAGCCGCCGAAAACCTCGTCGCCGCACTCCCCCGACACCACATAGCGGTTGAAGCGCGCGATCTCCCTGGCGAACAGCAATAGCGACGTGTCGATGTCCGCCATGCCCGGGAAGCCCCGCAGAGACACCGCCCGGTCCAGCGTCTGCGCCAGGTCCGCCTGGTCCAGCGTGACGGTGCGGTGCTGGGTGTTGTAGGCGCGCACGGCCTCGAGCACATAGGGCGCGTCCATGGCCGGTCTGAAGGCGTTTGCCCGGAAGTCGCGGGCGTTGTCCTGGTAGTCCACCGAAAAGCTGAGCAGCTCGGGGCTGCGCGCGTGGAGCAGGGCGGTCAGCGCCGTGGAATCCAGGCCGCCGGAGAGCATGACGGCGGGCTTCAGCGGCGCGACGTCCTCTACACACTGCTCCAGAAGCCCCCGGACCCGGTCCACCGTCGCGGCCTCGTCGTCCTGGTGAGGCGCGTCCTCGATCTGAAAATACCTTCTGACCTCGGCGCGGCCCGATTGCACGACGAGGGCGCAGCCGCTTTCCAGCGCGCGCATGCTCCGGTAGAACGTCCGGCCCGGCGTCCGGGCGGGGCCGAGGCCGAACAGCTCCCTCGCGCCGTCGGCGTCCAGCACCGGCTCCGTTCGCGCCGCCTTCAGCAGCGTGTCCGGGTGATCCGAAAAGGCCACGCAATCGCCCTGCATGTCGTAGAACACGGGCTGCTCCCCCATCCGGTCGCGGCTGAGCACCAGCGCGTCCGCGTCCGCGTCCATCAGGCAGGTGGCCACTGGGCCCTCTATGTATTCGGGATAGTCCACGCCCCATTTGCGATAGGCCAGCATGACCAGCCTGGCGTCCGGCGTCGGGGCCGGGCAGTCCAGGCTTCCGGCCAGCGCCCGGCGGTTGCGGATGCGGCCGAAGGCCGCCGCCAGCACGCCACCGCTGGACTGGGCGTCGTGGGCGCAGAGCATCATACGCCCCTTGGTGATGCAGGGCGCGTCAAATATGCCGCTGCCGGATCGGGTATAATCCGAATGGTATACGCCAAAGTAATTCATGCCATCACTCCTTAATCGACCTGTGGCATACTATGTAAATTCGCACCGCAACATGACGACTTTCGCGCGTTTCACTTGTGTTGCGCCGCGCTTTTTGCTATAATCTGTAGAGAATCGCTCAAATATTCGAAGCGCATACAGCATTGAAGGGTTGTGGATGTCATGATACTGAAGATCCTCGGCAACAACGGTCCCTTTCCCGCGGCCAACGGCGCCTGCTCCGGCTACCTGCTGTCCAGCGACAGCGGCAAAACGCGCGTGTTGATCGACTGCGGCCCCGGCGTGCTCAGCCGGCTGATGGCGGAAGACTGCCTCGAGACCCTCGACGCGGTGATACTCACCCACCTGCACTACGACCACATGTCGGACATGCTGCCCTTGCAGTACGCCCTGCAGTTCAACCCCCGGAAGAAGGCGCTGCCGGTCTACGCGCCGGAGGAGCCGGAGGCCGTGGCGGACCTTTTGAGGCGGCCCTGCTTCGACCTGTGGCCCGCCGAGGACGTCACCATCGGCGAAATGCGCGTCTCCTTCACCGCCGCGCGGCACCCGGTGCCCACCAACGCGGTGCGCGTCGAGTGCGACGGGGCGTGCTTCGTGTTCACCGGCGACACCAACGAGGACGCCCTCGTGGAGCTGTTCTGCGACGGCGCGAGCCTGCTGCTGGCCGACTGCGGGCTCAGCGAAGCGGACCACAGCTTTACCGCGCCTCACCTCTCGGCCCTGCTGTGCGGCAGGTTGGCCGAAAGAGCGGGCGCCAAGCGGCTGCTGCTGACCCACCTGAACCCGAAATACGATCCCATGCTTCTGCTCGACGAGGCCCGGGCGGCCTTTCCCGCCGCAGAGCTTGCTGAGCTGGGCGGGGTATACTACATCTAAAAGCCATGCGCGAAAGACGCGGTTTTCTGGCGCGCCAGCTGCACGCGCGGCCCCTCGCCTGCTTCGCCGCGGCGTTTCTGCTGGGCCTGATCGCCGCGCGGCAGTGGCCCCTGCCGCTTTGGGCGTGCGCGGCCTGCCTTGTCGCCGCCGCGGGTACCGGCATCGCCGCCGCGCGGGGAAAGCGGCGAGCGGCCGCCGGCGCGATGCTGCTGCTGGCGGGCCTCCTGGCCGGCATGCTGCGCATGGAGCTGGCAATTTCCTCCGCCCACCTGGAGCCGACCCGCTATTCGGTGCCGATGACCGGCCGCGTGGCCTCGGAGCCCTTCATCAAGGCGGACACGGGCCGGTTGATATTCCGGTTCGACCTGGATACCGACGACGGCGCCCCGTCGGACCTGTCGCTGCGAATGTACATGCGCTGCGAGGAAGAGGCGCCCCTGCACGACATCGCCTATGGGCAGCGCCTGCGCCTAAAGGCCCACATCTGGGCGCCGGACCCGGTCACGAACGCCCACGAGTTCGACTTCGGCGAATACCTGGTGCGCCAGGGCTTCAACGGCTACGCCACCGTCAAGCGCGAGGACGCGGAGATCCTCGGCATCACCCGGGATTTCAAATCTTTCGTCATCGACCTTCGCCAGTCTGTCGGCAAGAGAATCGACGCGCTGTTTCCCGCCAACGCGGGCCTCATGCGGGCGCTGGTGCTGGGCGACCGGTCCCAGCTCAGCGAGGAGTTCCGGGAGGCCCTGAGCCTCTCCGGCACCGCGCATCTGATCTGCATCTCGGGCCTGCACGTGACGCTGCTGGCCGCCATGCTGGCCTGGCTGTTGCGCCGCGTCATGGACAGGCGCTGGGCCAATTTGCTGGCGGCGGCGCTGCTCATCCCCTACGGCGTGTTCATCGGCTTCGGAGCCTCGTTTACCCGCGCGCTCATCATGTTCGCGCTGCTGTGCGGCGGGCCCATCGCGGGCAGGCCCAGCGACCCCATGACGCGCCTCTGCGCCAGCATGCTGATCTGGCTGGCCGTCAAACCGCTGTCCGTCGGGGACGTGGGCTTCGCGCTGTCCTACGCCGCGTCGGCCGGCATCATACTGATCGGGCCGCCGCTGAGGCAGCTGACGGGTGTCGAGGCGCTGATGAAGCGCAAGCGCAGCCGCAATCGGGCGGTCAGGCTGTTGCGCAGCGTCGAGGTCTACTTTCCGGCCCTGCTGTGCGCTTCCCTCGCCGCGCAGCTGGCGACGCTGCCGTTCGTGGTCGCCTACTTCGGCGTTCAGTCGGTGATCTCGCTGCCCTTCAACCTGGTCTGCGTGCCGCTGTGCGTGCTGGGCTACATCGTCGGCCTCGCGGCGCTTCTGATCTCGATCATAAGCCTTCCGGCGGCGGCGCTGGTGGCGACAGGGGCCGACGCGCTGTTTTCGACGCTGATCGCCATCACCCATATGGGCGCGGCGCTTCCGGTGAACAGCGTTCGAATCGGCCGCTATCCCCTGCTGCTCGTGTTCCTGCACTGGGGCATCGTGCTGGCGGCCTCGGAGCTCAGCCGGCTGAACGCGCGCCTGCGCCGCGCGCTGCCCTTCGCGCTGATCGCGGTCGCGGCCATGTCGTCGCTGCTGATCTTTGCAAAGGCCTGGCCCTACGGCGTGGTGTTCCTGGACGCCGGGCAAGCGGACTGCGCGGTGGTGACGACGCGGGGCCACACGTATATGATGGACATCGGCGACACCTACACCCCCGCCGCCGATTACCTGAACGCCAGCTGCCTGCACCTGGACGGCATCGTGCTCAGCCATCCGCACCAGGACCACGCAGGCGGCCTGAACAGCGTGCTGACCAGCTTCAAGCCGGACGTGATCTACGTGCCCGAGGGCTGGTTTGAGGTGGAGGACGTCTCCCCGGCGGTGGCGGAGGGCATCGAGCGGGCCAAGTCGATGGGCGTCGAGATTCGCCAGCTGCGCGCTGGCGACGAGTTACAGCTGTCGTCCACGGCGAAGCTGGAGGTGTTCGCGCCCGCCGGTTCCGGATTGCCGGAGTCGGTCAATGATATGTCCATACTCGCCCGTGTCACCTGCGACGGGCAGAGCGTGCTGTTCACCGGCGACCTCAGCGAGGACGCGGAGCCGGACGTCATCCCCGACACGGACGTGCTGAAGGTGGCGCACCACGGCTCTGCGAAGGCCACCAGCGAACGCTTTCTCGAGGCCTGCACGCCCGACATCGCGGTGATCTGCGTCGGCGAGAACAACTACGGCCATCCGTCGGAGGAGACCCTTGAGAAGCTGAAGCGCTGCGACGCCCGGGTCTACGTCACCCGGGACTGCGGCTCGGTGGCACTGACCTGGAGGGGCGGGCAATGGCGGGTTCGGACCTATGTGAAGGAGAGCGGCAATGAACTGGAATGAGTTCTATCAGGAGATCAACGCCGGGCGCTTTTCCCCCGTGTACCTGTTCACCGGGCCGGAGGAATATGTGAAGCGGGAGGCGCTGGACGCGCTGCGCTCAAAGCTGCTGCCCCCCGGCCTTGAGACGCTGAACGACACCACGCTGGAGGGCGTGACCGCGCGCCAGATCACCGACGCGGCCGAGACCATGCCCATGATGTGTGAGCGCCGCGTCGTCACCGTGCGGGATTGGGCACCGCTGCTGTCCGCGAAGTCAAAGAACGAGGAGGACGAGGTCCTCTGTATGGACACATGGCTGGACAATCCCCCGGACAGCTGCGCGCTGGTGTTCTACATGCGCCAGGAGCCGGACAGCCGCAAGAAGATGTGCGCGCTGCTCAAAAAGAAGGCCCAGACGGTGACCTTTGACTTTCTGAGCGACGCGGAGCTGTCCAAATGGTGCAGCCGGTACCTGAAGCCGTACGGCAAGCGCCTGTCGGGCAAGGCGCTGAACACGCTGACCTACATGGCGGGGCGCGAGCTGACGCGGCTTGCGGGCGAATTGGACAAGCTGAGCGCCTACGTCGGCGACGCGCGGGCGGAGATCGGCGAGGACGACGTAGGGGCCATTGTCTCCGCCTCGCTGGAATACAATGTGTTCGAGCTGCTGAACCGCCTGCTCTCAGGCGACGTGAAAGCGGGGCAACAGACGGTCAACAGCCTGTTGCAGGGCGGCCAGACGCCCATCGGCATACTGTCGATGATGACCCGCCAGGTGCGCCAGCTGGTTCACATGAAGTGCGCGCTGGACGCCGGCGACACGGCGGCCCAGGTCCAGGAGCGGCTGAAAATGCACCCCTACGCCGCCCGGCAGACCGCGAAGCAGTGCGCGCGCCTGTCGGCCAGCTGGCTGATCGGGCTGTACGACGGCTGCGTCGAGACGGACTATGCCGTCAAGAGCGGCCGGCTGCGCGACCGGGAGGCCCTGGACGCCATGGTGCTGCGGATAGGGCTTGCGACAGACAGGAATCAGTGATATAATATCCGTGCGAAGGAACTTTTTTCGCCCCGGCCGCATCCAATAGCTGAGGGCAAGTGTAATCAACGCCTCATTGGGGGTGATCGGAATGAAGAGAAGTCTGTGCATAGCCCTGATCTGCCTGCTGATCGGCGCGGCGGCGCTGGCGGAGGTGCCGCGCCTGTCGGACGATCTGTTTGCCGGCGCGAAACAGGCGGTGGTATACCTCGCCTCAGGCGAATACGAGCGCGTCGTGACGGTTCTGCCCTTTTCCGACGTGGCGCCGAGCGCGCAGGAATGGGAGAGCTTCTCGGCCAACTACTCGAACCTGGATAACATCCAGAGCGACTATGCCGTGGGCTTCTGGACGGGCACCATGTGGGTGATCGCCGTGCCCATGCAGGTGCCGGAGACGGGCGACGTGGAGGTGCTGGCGCTCTCCAGCGAAGACGGCGTCAGCTTCAACGGCTACCGCTACGCCACCTGGGCGCAGATCGAATCGGCCTATGCCCGCAGCGACCGCGTGCTGTGGAACGTGGAATACGTCGGCGGCACGCCCACGCTCATCGCCGACTGAACCAAAGGGAATCAAAAACACCGCGTTGCCGCGGTGTTTTTGTTTGGCTTGCGTGAGGTTATTCGTCTTCCTCGTCGTCCTCGGGAAGCTCGGCGTCGTGATAGACATCCTGCACGTCGTCGTAGTCCTCCAGCCAGTCCAAGAGCTTCGTGACCTTCTGGACCGACTCCTCGTCGGGAAGCTCGGTGGTGGTGGTGGGCACCATGGCGCGCTCCGCGGAGAGGAACGTGCAGCCCGCCGCCTCTAAGTTGTCGCGAACGGTGGAGAAATCGGACGGATCGGTGTAGATGATGGCCTCGTCCTCGCCCATTTCCACGTCCGCCGCGCCGGCGTCCAGCGCCAGCATCATCAGCTCGTCCTCGTCCATGCCCTTGGAGTTGTCGATTTCGATGACGCCCTTGCGCTCGAACTTCCAGGCGACGCAGCCGGAAGCGCCCAGGGAGCCGCCGCACTTGTCGAATATGTGGCGGATCTCGCTGGCGGTGCGGTTCAGGTTGTCGGTGACGACCTCTACGATGACGGCCACGCCGCAGGGCGCGTAGCCCTCGTAGGTGACCTCCTTGTAGTTGGTGGACTCGCCCTCGCCCGCAGCCTTCTTGATGGAGCGCTGGATGTTGTCGTTGGGCATGTTGGCCGCCTTCGCCTTGGCGATGACGTCCTTCAGCTTGCTGTTCAGGTTGGGGTCGGCGCTGCCGCCGGTTTTGACGGCGATGACGATCTCGCGGCCGATCTTGGTGAATATCTTGCCCTTCGCGGCGTCCGTCTTGGCTTTTTTATTCTTGATGGTAGACCATTTATTGTGTCCTGACATGGACAATCCCTCCCGGTACACTTATGGATATATCATAACACAAACAGGATAGACGCGTCAAGACAAACCTTGTATATTTTGAGAAGATACGTTAGGAGGGAACGGCACAATGCCCATCGTAACGGAAATACGGCACCGCCAGGCGCTGGTGGAGATCGTCGCGGACGGGGCGGCGCTGCTCCGCGTACGCCGTGAGCATTTCAACAAATGCCCGCTGAAGCCGGGCGACGAGATGGACGTCGACAGGTACACGGCCCAAGTGGCTTCCCTGCAGCTGAACGACGCCTATGAGGCCGCGCTGACCAGCCTCGAGCGCTGCGACCGCTCCGCGCGCCAGCTGTCCGCGTCGCTCATCCGCAGGGGCTATGTGGAACCGGCCGTGGAGGCGGTGATCGCGCGGCTGACGGAGAACCGGCTGCTGGACGACGTCCGCTACGCCCGGCGCATGGCCGAGACCCAGTCCGCAAAGCCCGTGGGGCTGTACGCCTTCAAGCGCAAGCTGCGGGCTAAGGGCATTTCCGACGACGACGCCGAGGAGGCGCTGTCCGCCTTCGACGACGATCAGCAGCGCTCGGCCGCGGCGCAGGTCGCGCAGAAGCTGATGCGCCGGTATGAGGCGCTGCCGGAGCGCGAGGCCCGGGCAAAGCTGTCGCAGGCCCTGGCGCGCCGGGGGTTCGGCTGGGAGGCCATCGAGAGCGCGCTGGACGGGCTGTTTGACTGAAAAGTATGATTCGAGGCCGCCGGAGGATTTCGGCGGCCTCGATGTTTAATCAGATTCTCTCCCTTGGATTTCCGCAGCTCATGCGGCCCTCCGGGCAGGGGCTGAAGCGGCAGCTCGGGCCGTACAGTTTAAAGAGCTCCGGCGTCTTTTCCGCCAACAGCTGAAGCATACTTTCGGCGACGCCCTGGATCTCCCACTGGGCGCGGGCGCAGGTGCGCAGCTTCATGAAGTGCATCAGCTCCCGGGCGTTCATGGCCAGCAGTATGTCCAGCTGGTGCCCGCTCAAGGCGAAATAGCTCATATCCTCCGGCTTGACGCCGCATTGGGCGGCCTGCTTCGCGGCCTGCGCTTGTTCCTCAAAGGCATGCCGGTAGATGGCCAGGGCCTCCGGGTGATCGCGGACCGTCTGCGGCACGACGTAATGGCCGCCCGACAGCGCGGTCAGCACCGGCGGGATCACCGACGACTGTATGCGGTGCCTGGCGAAGTGGGTCAGGCACGCCAGCGATATGTTCTTCACGCGGAACACGTAATGCAGCATCTCCAGCTCCCGGGGCCGCGCGTCCAGCAGCAGCTCGCGGACCGCGGTGTCTGGATACCTGCCGGAGAAGGCCAGGGCCGACTTCAGCAGGGCCATGGCGTCCTCCGGGGCGGAAATCAGCTCCGCGCCGCCCGCCGCCTCCGCGGGCGCGGCGATCTTGGTCGGCAGCGGCGACGGCGCGCAGGCGGCGGCGCGGGAGAGCTCCGCGTCGATCACGCCGGGATAGAGGGCGTCAAACTGCGCCTTCAGCTGCGCGCCCAGGCGCTCGATCTCCAAATAGCCCCTGCCGCGGCCCACCAACATGGCGATGATCAGCGCTATCAGCTCCCGGGCGTTCACGGTCATGAAGAAGTTGCTCCTCAGGCAGTAGGGCAGCACAAAGCGGGCGTCTTCCTTGGGAACCAGCTCCAGCAGCTTCTGATAGTCGTCAAACCGCGCGGCCATCGCCGCGTCATAGACGCGCCTCTGTGCGTCGTCCAGGCCCTCCGGAACCACGTAGCCCGCGCCGCTGAAGTCCACATAGCGGCGGGATTTGACCGTGTAGGAGGCCAGCCTCGCCTCGATGACGAACTGCTCCACCAGCACGGAAACGTCGTTGAAGGCGATGGAGAAGGTCTGGTGCTCTATGATGGACTTGTGGCCCGAGGACAGCACCTTGTTGAGCAGCTTCAGGTCCTTCTCATCCCCCAAGCTCCTGTCATATATCTCGAGGGCCGTGCCCTGCTGGGTGGAAATGCGCGCGGAAGCCGCCGCCACGCGCAGCGCCTCCCGGTTTTCTACGACGATGACTGCCCTGCTGTTGTTCATGACACAATCTCCTATATTCAAGTATAAATCTATATCATTATATCACACGGGCGGCGATGACAATCGCCGCCCGCTATGTTTTAACCTTACATTTACAATCAGTTCTCGTTCGAATCGCCCAGCGAGTCGCGAACCGTCACGACCACCTTGCGCTCGTAGGCGGCGAAGGCGAAGTCCACCAGCTTCCTGTCGGGCTTCGGCGTGACGAGGCTGACCACCGGCACGATCACAAGGCCCGCCAGCATCGCGAAGGCGCCGCAGTTGATCGGGGACTGCAGCCAGGCCGGGAAGGCGCTCTTGAAGAACATGTTCACCACCATGATGCCCGCGCCGAAGATCATGCTGCACCAGGCGGAGGCGCAGGTGGCCTTCTTCATGTACAGGCCGTACATGAACGGGGCCAGGAAAGCGCCGGCCAGCGCGCCCCAGGAGATGCCCATCAGCTGCGCGATGAAGTTCACCTTGGTGCTGTACTGTATGATGGCGATGACCACGGAGATCAGTATGAACACCACGATCAGCACGCGCATGGTGAACACCTGCTTCTTGTCGTCCATCTTCTTGATGACGTTGCCCTTCAGAAAGTCCAGCGTCAGCGTGGAGCTGGAGGCCAGCACCAGCGAGGACAGCGTGGACATCGACGCGGAGAGCACCAGTATCACGATCACGCCGATCAGAAGCGGCGACAGGCCCTCCAGCATCGTGGGCACCACGGAATCGTAGCCGCCCGCGGGAACGCCTGTGCCGGCGGGGTCGATCACGGAGGAGAACAGGCGTCCGAAGCCGCCCAGGAAGTAGCAGCCGCCCGCCACGATCACCGCGAACAGCGTGGAGATGATCGTGCCCTTGGAGATGGCGTTCTCGGACTTGATGGCGTAGAATTTCTGAACCATCTGCGGAAGGCCCCAGGTGCCCAGGGAGGTCAGTATCACCACGGCGAACAGGTTGAACGGGTCGGGCCCCAGGAACGAGGCGAACGCGCCGTTCATGCCCTCGCTGGGGATGTCCGCCAGACCCTTGTAGGCCGTCATGAACCCGCCGTTGACCTTCAGCACCGCGGCGATCACGGCGACGATGCCCACGATCATGATGAAGCCCTGTATGAAGTCGTTGATGGCCGTGGCCATGTAGCCGCCGGCGATCACGTATACGCCCGTCAGCACGGCCATCATGATGATGCACACGGTGTAGTCGATGTTGAAGGCCATGCCGAACAGGCGGGACAGGCCGTTGTACAGCGACGCGGTGTAGGGAATCAGGAATATGAATATGATGGCCGAAGCGCCGATCTTCAGCGCCTTGCTGTCATAGCGCTTTCCGAGGAACTCGGGCATCGTGGCGCTGTTGAGCTGCTGGGTCATGATGCGGGTGCGGCGTCCGAGGATCACCCAGGCCATCAGCGAGCCGATGAAGGCGTTGCCCAGGCCGATCCAGGTGGAGGCCAGGCCGAAGCGCCAGCCGAACTGACCGGCGTAGCCCACGAATATGACCGCGGAGAAGTAGGAGGTGCCGTAGGCGAAGGCCGTGAGCCACGGGCCCACAGACCGGCCGCCCAGCACAAAGCCGTTGACATCGGTGGCGTGCTTGCGGCTGTAAAAGCCGACGCCGATCATGATGCCGAAAAACACCACCAGCATGAGGATCTTGATGAACATGTCGTTTTCCCCCTTCGTAATTCGTGCCGCGGGGACAAAAAAACCGCCCTCCGCATCGCTGCAGAGGGCGGATACGATCCGCGGTACCACCTCTCCTTTGACGGCACACAGTTTACCACTTTATCAGGGTTGTGTCAAGGCGTTTCGACCTGTTTAACAAAAACGTCACCGCCCCATGGCCAGGGCGAACTGGATCAGCATGATGCCGATCAGGTGCGCGGGATAATACAGGTAGTACACCCACTTGTTGATCTTCACGTTGGACCAGGTGGGTATGTAGATCAGCGGCAGGGCCAGCAGCGCGAACATCTGTATGCCGAACCGTATCCCGAACACCTGGTAGCCGCTGCCGGCCATGCCCCACCAGATCATGAATGCCAGCATCACCGGCAGAGACAGCCACCAGCGGGCGATGAACAGATAGAACAGCGCGATCAGCACGATGCCCTGCCAGCCGTAGTTGATGCTGTTCTGAACCTTCCAGATCACAAGCGCCAGCGCAATGGTGCACACGAACTGGCGATCCCGGATGGACCAGATCACCAGCAGCCCCAGCGCCAGCGTGTACATGATGTTGGGCACCGACCAGCTCTGTATGTAGAAGTTGAACACCGCGCCGATGGGGTTGTCCGCGAAGCGTATGGCGTACATGCGCTGGTTGGTGTGGGCCAGCGCCACGGCGTAGAAGGGCTGGGAGATCAGGCCCACCAGCAGTATGCGGGTCAGGTATTTGAACCGGTCCTTGGAATAGACGCAGCCCACGGCGATGCAATAGGCGTAGATCGGGAAGGCCAGGCGCCCGATTATGCGCATGATCTGATACTTGGGAAAGAACATCTTGCCGGTGTGGTCGAGGAGCATGGAGACCATGGCCACGAGCTTGAGAAGGTTGGTGTCCTTGTTCAGGCCGATGTCCTTCGGCGCAAACAGCCACGACAGCGTTGATGATTTTTTGGATGCCATTGAGCGGGTCCTCTACATTTCGTCGAAGATGGTCTCCTTGTCGGGGTTCTCCTTGGGCGCCAGGGGCAGCGTGATCAAGAACTCCGTACCCTCCCCCAGCTTCGAGTGTACCTCGATCTCGCCGTTCATCGAGCGCACGATGTGCTTGACGATGGCCAGGCCCAGGCCGGTGCCGCCCATCTGGCGGGAGCGGCCCTTGTCCACGCGATAGAAGCGCTCGAACAGCCGGGGCAGGTTCTCCTCGGCGATGCCGATGCCGGTATCGGAGATGGTGACGTTGGCCTCCTTGTCGTTGGAGAACACCTGCACCGTCACCGAGCCGCCGGGCACGTTGTACTTGATGGCGTTCTCGGTCAGGTTGATCAAAAGCTGCTCCACCCGGTCGGGGTTGCCGATGATGTACACCGGCTCGCCGTTCAGGTGGTAGTTGATGCTCACCTGCTTCTCCTTGGCGTGTATGGAGAGCATCTCGCACACGTCGCAGGCCTTCTTGTCCAGGCGGATGCGCTCGGTGGCCACCTCGTCGTTGCCGGATTCCAGCTTGCTGATGGACAGTATGTCGTTGATCAGCCGGGTCAGGCGCTCCGTCTCCATCATGATGATGTTCAGGAACTTGTGGGCCATCTCCGGGTGATCGATGGCGCCGGCCTGCAGCGTCTCCACAAAGCCGCGGATCGAGGTCAGCGGCGTCTTCAGCTCGTGGGACACGTTGGCGGCGAAGTCGGTGCGCACCTGCTCCAGCCTGCGCAGCTCGGTGATGTCCTCGACGATGGCCAGCGCGCCCACCACGCCGTCCTCCCGGCGCATCGGCGAAACGTACAGCCTCAGCGGCCGGTGGCCGCGGCCCACGGCGGTCCGCGCCGCGACCTCGTTGGTGTACACGCCGCCCTGGCGCATGGCCTCTATGAACACGTCGTCCAGCTTCACGTCCTTGGAGACCTCGTTCACGTTCCTGTACGCCGGGTTTCCGACGATGCCCAGCAGCTTTTTCGCCACGGAGTTTATGAATATGACGTTCAGATTCTGGTCCACGGCGATGATGCCGTTCTGCATCTGGGACATCACCGTGCTGAGGACGTGGTTCCTGCTCTTCTGCCTGAATATGCGATCCTGTATCCTGGCGATGATGGCGTTGTATTCCGCGGCCTTGGGATCGGTCTCCGGAAAGCGCTCGATGCGCGCGTCGAAGTTCCCGTCGGAGAAGCGGTCCAGGGCCGCCATCACCTGCTCCACCATCTTTTCCCTGTGCAGCACGCGCAGCAGCGTGATCAGCGCCACCGCGATGGTCAGGGCGTAGAGGACGGCCTGCGCGATCAGCGCCTTGTTGCTGCCGAGCAGGCTGAGCACGCCCGCGCGCTGCCTGGCGAACAACAAAAGCGCGCCATCATCGTATGGATAGATGGCGTATATCGAAGTCTTGCCCTCGGGATTGCTTCGGCTGCAGGCGAAGACCTCCCCCGCCGTCATTTCGCCGATCTCATCGCGGGACAGGCGGGAATAGGCCTCGTCGGAGGTATAGACGGCCGCGCCGCCGGCGTCGTACAGCGCCCGGACGGTTTCCGCGTTCAGGTCCACCGATTCGACGATCCGGGCGCGGGCCTGCAGCGTGTCTTCGCGGCCGATATCGCCGGTGACCTTGCAGAGCACGGAAAGATCGCCAATGAGCTCCTCGTTGACCTCATTGGCAATCCTTGAGCAGTTATAGGTGAACAACAGCGCGAGAACGACCAGCGATATCAGGGTCACAGCGATTGTAACCCTTGATTTCATAGGCGATTCTCCTGACGGTCATTGAACTTGTAGCCGACGCCGCGAATGGTTTCGATGTAGTGGGCGTCGTCGCCGAGCTTCTGGCGGATGTGGCGGATGTGCACGTCCACCGTGCGGGTCTCGCCGTAGAACTCATAGCCCCAGATGCGGTCCAGCAGGAAATCGCGGGTCAGCACCTTGCCGCGGCTGAGCACCAGCAGCTTTAAAAGCTCGAACTCCTTGAGCGTCAGCGACAGCTTTTCGCCGTTGCGGAAGGCCTCGTAGTTGCCCACGTCGATGGTCAGGCCGCCCACATGCAGTATGCCCTCCTCCTCGTTCTGAGGCGCGGCGCGGCGCAGCAGCGCCTTCACGCGGGCGATCAGCTCGCGAACGGAGAACGGCTTTGTGATATAATCGTCCGCCCCGAGCTCCAGGCCGAGGATCTTGTCGACCTCGTCGCCCTTGGCGGTCAGCATGATGATCGGGATATCCGCCGTGGTGGGCGCGCTCTTGAGCCGGCGGCACACCTCCATGCCGTCTATGCCGGGGAGCATGATGTCCAGGAGCACCATCGCGGGGCGCTCATGCGCACAAACCACCAGCGCATCCTCGCCTGTGGCGGCAGTGACTACCCGGTAGCCGGAAGCCTCGAGGTTAAATGACAGCAATTCAAGAATATGGGCTTCGTCGTCAACGGCCAGAATCAGTTCATTTGCCATGTGCGTATCCTCTCTCTTTCTTGGTATTGGGTTATCTGGCGGATTCTCCGTCAGTATTGCCTGTGTTGATGTCGGTCAGCAGCTTGTTCAGTTCGTCCCGGAACGACTGTATGTCGCGGAACTGCCGGTAGACGGAGGCGAAGCGCACATAGGCGACCTCGTCCAGCTTTTTGAGCCCCTCCATGACCAGCTCCCCCACCATCTTGCTGGTGATCTCCGCGTCGGGCTGGTTGTTGAGCCTGCGCTCGATCTCCCGCACCAATTCGTCGATCTCGCCGAGGGACACCGGCCGCTTCTCGCAGGACTTGACGATCCCCGACCGCAGCTTCTCCACGTCGAAGGCCTCGCGGGTCTGATCCTTCTTGATGATCATCAGCGGGACCAGTTCGATGCGCTCGTAGGTGGTAAAGCGGCGGCCGCACTTTTCGCATTCGCGACGCCGGCGTATGGAGGTGCCGTCCTCGTTCTGGCGCGAGTCCACAACGCGGCTTTGCGTACACCCGCAATAGGCACACTTCATGCTGGTCACCTCGTTAAATCCATTATACACAAAAAGTTAAGCAAAGTCCAGCCCCTTTTACAATTAAATTGAGCCTGCGGGCCCCTGTTTCGGGTTTTTTCCGGCATTTGTCAGTCCAGCTCGCGGGCGCCGTCGCCGTTGACCTCCACCAGTATCACGTCGTCGCCGATGCGCCGCACCCGGCTCCAGTCGATGACGCAGCCCTCCCGGTCCTGTTTGATGAAGCCGAACAGTCCGTTCGCGCCGCTGGGCACCACGAGGGCCTGCACGCAGGCCGAGTCGTTCAGGATCAGGTCGATGGGCTTGCCCAGCTTTCGACCGTCGCAGATGTTCACAACGTCCTTGCGCCTGATTTCTGAAAAGCTCATGCTACCGCCTCCCTTTGCATTCTATGAAACGCGCCGTGACCGCGTTCGACATTGTGAAGTCAGCGCGCCCGTTTTCCCGCCGTCAGGGGCATATTCTGTCACAATTCATCGACACTTTCCGTTTGTTTCGACAATCTGTCGAAACGGCGCCGGGAGGCCTTCCGCGAGAGCGCTTTTCGGTATGCGCCGTCGCGCCCGCCCCGCCCCGTTTTGACGCCTGCCCCGCGCTCTGCGTGGCGCATCGTGTCGAATATCCCGTCATTCCATGCGATTTCACGGTGCATCCGGTCGATATATTACCCAGGAGCATCGACAGGAAATTCTTGAGATTGCCGCCCCCTTTTGGCTATGATGTCAGGGCGAGGTGATGAGCGGTGTGCCTGGAGACCTATTTCGCGGTCAACCTTCTGGCGGATCTGATCCTGATCGGCGCCGTCAGCCGCGCCCTCGGCCTGTTCAGAGGCAGGCGCGTGCTCGCCGCGGGCGGGCTGTGCGCGCTGTACGCGGTGCTCTGCGCGGCAAGGCCCCGCCCCTGGGCGGCGCCGCCCCTGCAGCTTGCCATGCTCCTTGTGACCGGCCTTATCATCGCGGGCCGCTCCGCCGTTCGGCTGCGGGGGGAGGTCATCCTGTCGCTGTGCGCCGGAGCGCTGATCGGAAGCGGTGTCGCCGCCTCGATGAGCCTTGCCGGCATACCCGCGGCGCTTCTTGGAACGATTGCCGGCGGCGCGGCCATCTGCGCGCTGTTTGCCGCCCACCCGCCGGGCGTCAAGAGCTATCAGATACTGGTACGCATCATCGTGGAGCGCCGGGCGGTGTGCTTTACCGCCCTGGTGGATACGGGCAACCGGCTGCGCGAGCCCGTCACCGGGCTTCCGGTGCTGATCGCGGAGGCCGGGCTTCTGAAGGGCGCGCTCCCCGCCCAGGGCTTTCGCACGCTGCGCTACGGCGCGGTGGGCGGAGATGGCGTGATGGCTTGCTTTAGACCGACGTCGGTTTGGATCGGGCGCGGCGCGCGCATGAAGCGGGCGCCGGACGCCTGGGTCGGCGTGTCGCCCGACCCACTTCCGGGCGTTTTCAGGGCGCTGGCCCCGTCGGTCTACGCGCTTTACATTTGATCACCGGGCAACATCATTGCGAACAGGAGGGAAACTCATGGCTGTGAAATCCATCCGTCAATCCATATTCGGCCTCATCGTACAGATCCGGCGCGGCTCCGTGTGCTACATCGGCGGCAGCGACCTGCTTCCGCCGCCCCTGTCCCGGGAGGAGGAGGTGGCGCTGATGCGCCGCGCCAACGCCGGGGACAACGCCGCCCGGTCCACGCTGATCGAGCGCAACCTCCGCCTGGTGGTGTACATATCGAGGAAGTTTGAAAACACCGGCATCAGCATCGAGGACCTGATCTCCATCGGGGCCATCGGCCTGATCAAGGCCGTCAACTCCTTCGACCCGGACAAGAACATCAAGCTGGCCACCTACGCCTCCCGCTGCATCGAAAACGAGATACTGATGGTGCTGCGCAAGAGCAACCGGCTGAAGCTGGAGGTGTCCTTCGACGAGCCGCTGAACACCGACTGGGACGGCAACGAGCTGCTGCTGTCGGACATACTGGGCACGGAGCCGGACCTGGTCAGCAAGGACCTGGACGCCGACATCGAAAAGCAGATGCTGCACAGCGCCATCGACAAGCTGAACGCCCGGGAGAAGTACATCGTGGGCCTGCGCTACGGCCTGGGCGCGGACAAGGAGCACACCCAGAAGGAGGTGGCCGACATGATGGGCATCTCCCAGAGCTACATATCGCGTCTGGAAAAGCGCATCATCGGCAAGCTCCGCGAGGAGATGCAGAAGCTGGCGTAACGAAATTCACCCCCTCCGTTCACAGGTGAACGGACGGGGGTGAATTGTAGAGTTCGGTATTACTTGATGACCTTCAGCGCCTTGCGGTCGATCGTCAGGGCCACGAAGATCAGGAAGATCACGCCCTTGATCAGCTGCTGGGTCTGCGGGTCGTAGCCCAGTATCGCCAGGCCACTGTTGAGCACCGCGTACATCAGCGTGCCGACCACGATGTTGGAGAAGCGCACCTTCGCGCCGCCGGTGATGGGCAGGCCGCCCAGCACCAGGGAGATCAGGATCTGGGTCTCCAGCTGGTTGCCCGCGGTGGCGGTGATGGAGCCCACCTTGATGACGTTGACGAACGCGGCAAGGCCCGTCAGCGCCCCGGCGCATACGAACGCCAGGAACTTCACCCGGTCGGTGTGCACGCCCGAGAAGCGCGCCGCCGTCTCGCCGGAGCCCACGGCCTTCACGTCGTTGCCGATGCGGGTAAACCGGAACAGGAACCAGGCGACCAGCAGCACCGCCACGGTGATGCCGATCTTCAGCCCGTTGATGTCCAGGGCCTTGATGGCGGCGCTGGCGGGCACGGCGGTCTCGGTGGTGAAGTAGGCGCACACGCCGCGGAACAGGTACATCGTGCAGATGGTGACGATGAAGCTCTGCAGCTTGAACTTCACGTGGAAGAAGCCGTTGATGGCGCCGATGGCGGCGCCGCAGAGTATGCCGCCGAGTATGGCCAGCGGTATGCTGGTAAACGACAGCGCGCTGACCACCAGCGACGCCACGCCCAGCGTGGAGCCCTCGGTAAAGTCGATGGAGCCCAGCGTCATCACGAAGAACACGCCGGTGGCCACGATGGTGGGCGCGTAGATCGAGGAAAGCAGCAGGCGCAGCTTCTTCGGGGTCAGTATCCTGCCGTTGGTCATGATGTTCAGCACCACGATGATCACGACGAAGCCGATCAGCGGCAGCAGGGCCTTGAAGGTGTCTCCGTCCAGAAAGGCGCGGAGCCTGGACTGTTGATTGTCTCTGTTGTTCTTTTCCATGTTCTGCGCCTCCTTACACCATTTTCGCGATCAGGTCTTCTTCGCTGAGGGCGGGATCGCGCAAAAACTCCCCGTTGATGCGGCCGTCCTTCATGACCAGTATGCGGTCGGCCATGCCCAGCAGCTCCGGGATCTCCTCGGAGATCATGATGATGCTCCTGCCCTGCTTCTGCATGTCGGCCATCAGCGCGTAGATCGCCTGCTTGACCTTCACGTCGATGCCGCGGGTGGGCGAATCCAGCACCAGTATGTCGCTGCCCTTGCCCAGCCAGCGGGCCAGCACCACCTTCTGCTTGTTGCCGCCGGACAGGTCGGAGACGAACTGGCTGACGCCCTGCATCTTCGTCTGCATCTGATCGGCGTGTTCCTTGGCAAAGCGCGTCAGCTTGCGCCCGCTCAGAAGGCCGTGGTTGGCCAGATCGTCGATGGACGGCAGCACCACGTTGTTGCGGATGGACTCGTTGATGATGATGGACTCGTTGTCCCTGTCCTTCGAGGTGTAGGCGATGGAGTGCTTGATGGCCGTGGGGATATCGTTGACGGCGGTGCCGTCGGCCAGCGTCACGCTGCCCGTGCGGTCCCAGCTGGCCCCGAATATGGCCTTCCCCACCTCGTGCATGCCGCACTCCGAGAGGCCGCCGAAGCCCAGTATCTCGCCGCGGTGCAGATCAAAGCTCACATCCGTGATCTCGCCGGGAACGCTCACGCCCTTGACGGACAGCACCACCTCGCCCGAGACGGGCGTGCCGTAGTCGGTGCGGTAGTAGGCGGAGCCGATCTCGCGGCCCACCATCAGGCGCTTCAGGTCGTCCTCGGTGACGTCAGCGGCGTTCACGGTGTCGATGTACTCGCCGTCGCGCAGTATCGAAACGGTGTTCGAATGGGTCAGGACCTCGCCCAGGTCGTGGCTGATGAAGATCACCGAGCGGCCGTCCGCGCGGACGGCGTCCATGATCTTGTACAGCTCCAGACGGCCGTTCTGGGAAAGGGCCGTGGTCGTCTCGTCGATGACCAGTATCTTGGGCTTCATGTAGGTGGCCTTGACGATCTCCACCAGCTTGCGGTCCTCGAAGTTGTAGCGGTCGATCATGGCCCCGGCCTTGATGCGGCCGAAGCCGTAGTCGTCCAGCAGCTTCTGGGCCTCGCGGTTCATGGCGCGGGTGTCCTTGACGCCCATGTGCACGAAGGGGTCCTCGTGGCCCAGGTAGATGTTCTCCGCCACGGTGAGGCCGGAGAGCGTGCCCATCTCCTGTACGATGATGGAGATGCCGGCGTCGTTGGCCTCCACCTGGTTTTTGATGTGCAGCTCCTGCCCGTCGAGGGTGAACTTGCCGCCGCCGATGGTGTAGATGCCGCACAGCATCTGGCAGAAGGTGCTCTTGCCGGAGCCGTTCTCGCCGATCAGGGCGCGGACCTCGCCGGCGGCGATGTTCAGGGAGACGTCGTTGACGGCGTGGGTCGAACCGAAGCGCTTGTCGATGTGCTCTGCGACGAGCAATGTCTTTTTATCCATGTGCCCGCCCCCTTACTTAACGACGCTGCCCTTGCCGCCGCGGGCCGTCAGCGTCACGATGATCAGAAGCGCCGCGCCGGTGACCACGTTCTGGATGGTGGTGGGCGCGCCCAGGGCCACGAAGCCGCTGAAGATCATGGAGATGATGAACTCGCCAACCACGATGGCGGTGATCGGCACGCCGTACTTGCGGAAGGCGACGCCGAAGAAGGTGCCCATCAGCGGCTGGAAGTTGCGGCTCATGGTGCTCATGCCGGTCAGCGCGGTCATCGTGGTGCCGTAGGACACCGAGAGGACCGCCATGACGCCCACGAAGAAGTGCAGCAGCATGAAGCCGATCAGCTTGTACTTCTTCACGTTGATGCCCATGTTCTTCGCGGTGAACTCGTTGCTGCCGATGGCGGCGCAGTAGGTGCCGATCTTGGTGTAGTTCAGTATGAAGTACATCAGCAGAAACGCCAGACCTGCCAGTATGAAGTTGCCGGGGGCGCCGCTGAAGAAGCGGTAGGCCGGGTCCAGCGTCTGCTTGTCGCCGCCGGCCACGAACACGGCCACGCTCTCAAACACCAGCATCACGCCCACGGTGACGATCATCGAGGGCACGTTCAGCTGGTTGTACAGGGTTCCGATCAGAAGGCCCAGGAGCGTGCCGCAGCCCAGCGTTCCCAGTATGAACCCGATGTAGCCGAATTTCTGGGAGAGTATGACGCCCACGATGCTGGAGAGCACCACGTTGGAGCCGACGGCGAAGTCGAACAGGCCCATCACGACGATGAAGTACAGCCCGCAGCCGCCGACGGAGTAGATGATGGAGGATTGCAGATAGGACGAGAGGTTGTTCAGACTGCCGAAGTTGTGCGGCGTCAGTATCTTGAAAAAGCCGTAGACCACAATGAGCATCGCCAGCAGGAGGACGTGTCCGTAGTATCTACTGCGCTTCAGCTTTTCCAGTTGTTTGGACATAGCTTCGCTTCCTATTCTTTCCGGCCGCCGCCGCAGCGGTGCGCCTTGATGGTCTCTGGGTATGGACCCTTTGACTTGGAAAAGCGGGCTCCGCCGCGCCTGACGGCTGCCCGCTTTCCAATATGGGTTTTTTCGGATTACTTGGCGTGACGCGCCACGACATCCTCAACGGACAGCTTCGCGCAGGCCGCGGCCAGGTCGTCATAGGACAGGCCGGCCAGCTCGACGATCTCGTCCGCGTAGTACGGCAGCTCCTCGCCGGTGAAGTACTCGGCGTAGTTCGCGTAGGACTCGGGAGAGTCGACGAACATGTACGGGAACACCATGTCATAGAAGCTGTCGGTGCTGGTCTCGTAGTTGCCCTTGATGGCGTTGTAGACCATCAGGAAGGCGAAGAACGGGTCGGCGTAGTGTCCGCCGGACTCCGCGGCCATCGCGCCGGACTCCAGCTTGGCGTCCAGGTCGGGCAGGAAGTCGGTGGAGACCACGGCGATCTTGCCGGTCAGGCCCTTGGCGTCGATGCCGGCCAGGGCGCCCAGCAGGGTGTCACCGCCGCCGCCGGCGACGATCAGAGCGTCGATGTCGGGGTTGGCGTCGATGATGGCCTCGGCGGCCTGACGGCCGGTGTCGGTGGTGGTGCGGCCGTACTGGGGCTCGAGCATCTCCATCTGATCGTCGGCGTGAGCGGCGTTCCACTCTTCAACGCCCGCCTTGTAGCCTTCCCAGCGGCCCAGGAAGGTGGCGTCGCCGGGCTCCCAGCCCTCAAGGCCGATCTTGCGGCAGCCCTTCTCGCCCAGGATGGTCACGAGGGTCTTGCCGTTGTCGAACTCGGACTCGTGCACCGCGCCTACATAGTACTTGGAGGCGCAGGCCTGAGCGTACTCGTCGGGGTTGGCTTCGGGGTCGATCACGCGGAAGAACTGAGCCACATACATCTCGTTCTCGTCGCAGGTCTTGATGACGGAAGCCATCTCGGCGGAAGCGGAGTTGCAGATGATCATGCCGTCGCAATCGGCGATCGCCAGGTCGTCGGCGGACTTCGTCACCTGCTCGGAGATGTGCGCCTGGTCCACATACTGGACGTCAACGTCGCCCAGAGCCGCGGCCGCGGCGTCGATGATGCGCTTGCACTCGCTGCCCAGGGTGTCGGTGGAGCTCCAGATGGAGACGCCGATCTTGATGTTCTCGGCACATGCGGTCAGGGCCACGCTCAGCAGCATGGTCAGCGCCAGAACCAACGCTAAGATCTTCTTCATGTTCTTGAAACCTCCTCATTATTCAGCTGTGTCCGGGTGAAGCTGCGGCAGGCGCACCGCCCTACGCTCCTCAAAAACACTGCTTTATTTTATAATTATATCCGCATTGTGCTACAAGTCAATGCCTTTTTTTATTGTTTTTTGAGATTTGTACTTTTCAAATTGCTGGTTTTCTGTTATAATTGCCGTGGAGCATTTTCTACGATGCTTAATCAACAAGGAGGAATGTCACATGAAAAAGCTCGTCTCCATCCTGCTGGCAGCGTTGATGCTGCTGTCCGTCGCGGCGTTCGCCGAGGGCGATTACCGCGTGGCGATGATCACCGACTACGGCGACATCACCGACCAGTCCTTCAACCAGACCACCTATGAAGCCTGCAAGGCCTTCTGCGATGCCAACGGCATCGACTTCACCTATTATAAGCCCAACGGTGATTCCACCGCCGAGCGCGTCGCCATGGTCGAGAAGGCCGACGACGACGGCTACAACGTGATCGTGATGCCCGGCTACGCCTTCGGCGAGACCATTGCCGAGGTGCAGGGCGAGTATCCCGACACCAGCTTCATCGCGCTGGACGTGTCCGAGGGCGACCTGGGCGGCGCTGAGGTGGCCTCCAACGTGTACTGCGCGGTGTACAAGGAAGAGCTGTGCGGCTACATGGCCGGCTACGCGGCCGTGAAGCTGGGCTACACCCACCTTGGCTTCCTGGGCGGCATGGCCGTTCCCGCCGTCGTGCGCTACGGCTTCGGCTTCGTGCAGGGCGCCAACGCCGCGGCTGAAGAGCTGGGCAACGCCGGCGACGTGACCGTGGAGTACGTGTACGGCAACCAGTTCTATGGCGACGCCGACATCACCGCCTATATGGACAACTGGTATCAGACCCTGGGCGTGCAGATCGTGTTCGCCTGCGGCGGCGGCATCTTCACCTCCGCCGGCGAGGCGGCCGCGAAGGTCGAGGGCGGCAAGGTCATCGGCGTTGACGTGGACCAGGCTGCCATCATCGACGGTCTGTACGGCGAAGGCCTGACCGTGACCAGCGCCATGAAGGGCCTGGCCGCCACCGTGGACACCCTGCTGAGCGAGACCGTCGCCGGCAAGTTCGGCGAGCACGGCGGCAAGGTGGAGTCCCTGGGCCTGGTGGGCACCGAGCCCGCCGCCAACTATGTGCAGCTGGCCGGCTCCACCCAGTTCGGCGAAGGCTTCACCGAGGCCGATTACGCCGACCTGGTGGCCAAGATGTTCAATGGCGAGATCACCGTCTCCGACGCCATCGACGCCATGCCTGCCACTTCGATCACGGTGAACGATCTGGGCACCGTCAAGTAATGTCCGTAAGAACCGGGGAACGCCGTTTCCCCGGTTCTTTCACAAAAGCCCCCGTCCTGGCGGCGGAGGCTTTTGTGAAAGAACCCTGTCAAACCAACGACTTCTTGGGGGGCGATCATCATTGGAGAACCAGTATGCCATTGAAATGCTGCACATCACAAAGCGTTTCCCGGGCATCATCGCCAACGACGACATCACGCTTCAGCTGAAGAAGGGCGAGATTCACGCCCTGCTCGGCGAAAACGGCGCGGGCAAATCCACGCTGATGAGCGTGCTGTTCGGCCTGTATCAGGCGGAGGAGGGCACGATCAAAAAGGACGGCAAGGTCGTTCAGATCAACGATCCCAACGACGCCAACGATCTGGGAATCGGCATGGTGCATCAGCACTTCAAGCTGGTGGAATGCTTCACGGTGCTGGACAACATCATCCTGGGTGTGGAGCCGACGGACAAGATGGGCTTTTTGCAGAAGGCCGAGGCGCGCAAGCGCGTCATAGAGCTTTCCGAGCGCTACGGCCTGCAGGTGGACCCTGACGCGAAGATCGCGGACATCACCGTGGGCATGCAGCAGCGCACGGAGATTCTGAAGATGCTGTACCGCGACAACGAGATACTGATCTTCGACGAGCCCACGGCCGTGCTGACGCCCCAGGAGATCGACGAGCTGATGCAGATCATGAAGAACCTCGCCGCCGAGGGCAAGAGCATACTGTTCATCAGCCACAAGCTGGCCGAGATCATGGCCGTGGCGGACCGCTGCAGCGTGCTGCGCAAGGGCAAGTACATCGGCACGGTGGAGACCAAGGACGTCACCATGGAGCAGCTCTCCGCCATGATGGTGGGCCGCAACGTGAATTTCCATGTGGAAAAGCCCGAAAAGACGCCCGGCAAGGTGATCCTGGATATCAAAGGCATGTCCGTCAAGTCCCACAGCCATCCGGGCGACGCCGTGAAGAACGTTTCGCTGCAGGTCCGCGAGGGCGAGATCGTCTGCATTGCCGGCATCGACGGCAACGGCCAGACGGAATTCGTATACGGCCTGTCCGGGCTCGAGCCCCTCTCCAGCGGCACGATCACCCTTCTGGGCAAGGACATCAGCAAGACGGTCATTCGCCAGCGCTCGATCCTGGGCATGAGCCACATTCCCGAGGATCGCCACAAGCACGGCCTCGTGCTCGACTACTCCCTCGAAGACAACATCGTGCTCCAGCGCTATTTTGAGCCGGAGTTCAACAACAAGGGCTTTTTGCGCCGCAAGAACATCCGCAGCTACGCCAATAAGCTGATCGAGCAATACGACATCCGCTCCGGACAGGGGCCGATCACCACGGCGCGCAGCATGTCCGGCGGCAACCAGCAGAAGGCCATCATCGCCCGTGAGATCGACAAGGATCCCGCGCTGCTGATCGCCGTGCAGCCCACCCGCGGCCTGGACGTGGGCGCCATCGAGTACATCCACCGGCAGATCGTCGAACAGCGCAACCAGGGCAAGGCCGTGCTGCTCGTATCGCTCGAGATGGACGAGGTGCTGGATGTCTCCGACCGCATACTTGTGATGTACGAGGGCCAGCTGGTCGGCGAACTCGACCCGAAGAAGACCAACCCGGAAGAGATCGGTCTGTTCATGGCCGGCGCGAAGCGCGAGGAGGTGCCCAATTATGCAGACAGGTAAGTCACGCGAGTCCCTGCTCAGAAAACCCGCGGTGCAGACGCTCTTTGCCAGCCTGCTCTGCGTGGTGCTGGGCCTTCTGGTGGGCTACATCGCGCTGATCATCATCAACCCCAAGGGCGCGACCAACGCCATAGTGGACGTTCTGAAGAACTTCCTGACCTACTCCAAGGTCGACAAGCAGCTCAAGCACTTCGGCTCCACGCTGATCACCACCGCGCCGCTTCTGATGTGCGCGCTGTCGGTGCTGTTCGCCTACAAGGTGGGCCTGTTCAACATCGGCGCCGCCGGCCAGTATGTGGCCGGCGCGGGCGCGTGCCTGTACTGCGCGCTGGCGCTGCACCTGCCCTGGTTCGTCTGCCTGCTGGCCGCGGTGATCGCCGGCGCCATCCTCGGCGCGATCTCGGGCTTTCTGAAGGCCTACCGGAACGTGAACGAGGTCATCTCCTGCATCATGCTGAACTGGATATCGCTGTATCTGGTCAACACGCTGCTGTCGGGCGTGAAAAACCCCACCGGCAAGGATACCTACACGCTGGCCTCCCAGAACACCGGCGCCATACTGCCCGCGCTGGGGCTGAACGACCTTCTGAACAACAAGAACGTGACCATCGCGATACCGCTTTCCATACTGGTGTGCGTGTTCATCTGGGTGCTGCTCACCAAGACGCGCCTGGGCTACGAGCTGCGCGCCACGGGTCTGAACAAGAACGCCGCCAAGTACTGCGGCATGCGCGATCGGTACAACATCATACTGACCATGGCCATCGCCGGCGGCCTGGCCGGCTTCGGCGCGGCCATGCTGTACCTGTCGGATTTTGAGCAATGGGCGGTCACCCAGGCCTCCGTCCCCGCCATGGGCTTCAACGGCATCGCGGCGGCGTTCCTCGGCGGCCTGAACCCCATCGGGGCCATATTCTCCTCCTACTTCATCCAGCACATCACACGCGGCGGCGCAGCCCTGACCTCTACGGGCGTCTACAGCTCGCAGACCTCGGATCTGATCACATCGGTCATCATCTACATGTGCAGCTTCGTGCTGTTCATGAAGCAGGCGATGAACCGTTGGCTTGACAACCGCGAACAGAAGGGAGGCAAAGGCTGATGCTGCTTCTGATCCAATACACGCTGATCTTCACCTCCGTATTGATGCTGGTTGCCCTGGGCGGCTGCTTCTCGGAGCACTCGGGCGTCATCAATATCGGCCTGGAGGGCATCATGGTGTTCGGCGCGCTGGGCGGCGCGCTGGTCATGCGCTATCTGCCCGCCGGCACCTCGTCCTTTGTGATGGTGGTGGCGTCCATCATCGCGGCCATGGGCGTGGGCATACTGTATTCGCTGCTGCTGGCGGTGGCCGCCATCAACTTCAAGGCGGACCAGACCCTGGTCGGCACGGCCATGAACCTGCTGGGCACCGCGGCCGCCACGGTCATCGTGAAGGCCATCAACACCGCCGCGGACGCCTCCAACCCCTCCTCCGAGATCATGTACATCGAGGCCAAGAAGAGCTTCATCATTGCGGAGGGCACCGAATTCAGCTGGTTCATGATACTGGCGCTGATCCTGCTGATCGCCTCCTATGTGATCCTGTACAAGACCAAGTTCGGCCTCAGGCTGATGGCCTGCGGCGAGCACCCCCAGGCGGCGGATTCGGTGGGCATCAACGTGTACCGCATGCGCTACGCGGGCGTGATGATCTCCGGCCTTCTGGGCGGCCTGGGCGGCCTGGTGTACATCACCGCGGGCGTCTCCGCCTGGAAGTTTGAAAACGGCGTGGCCGGCTTCGGCTTCCTGGCGCTGGCCGTCATGATCTTCGGCGGCTGGAAGCCCCAGCGCATCGCGCTGGCGGCGCTGCTGTTCGGGCTGTTCCGTTCGCTGAGCAACGTGTACACGGGCTTCAATTTCCTGAAGAACCTGAACCTGCCCAGCACGGTGTACAACATGCTGCCCTACATCATCTCGCTGGTGGTGCTGGCGTTCCTGTCCAAGAGCTCCGCCGCCCCCAAGGCCGAGGGCATACCCTACGACAAGGGCTCGCGCTGACGCGGCGGTTCGCCGTCGCGCCGGCTCCGGGCCGGTCAGCCATGTTTTACAATTTGTATGCATCCGTTGCGAATTTGAGAAACCCCTTTATTTTGGCGCAGCGATGTGATATAATGCATTTGCATTCATACCCGGGGATATAAAAAGGGAGGCATCAACCATGGGTAAGCTGATCAAGGAATTCAAGGAATTCGCGATGAAGGGCAATGTCGTCGATCTGGCCATCGGCGTCGTCATCGGCGGCGCGTTCGGCGCGATCGTCACCAGCGTCGTGGAGGATCTGATCACGCCGATCATCGGCGCCATCTTCGGACAGCCCGATTTCTCCGCCATCACGCTGGGCCCCATCCAGCTCGGCAATTTCATCAACGCGGTCGTCAACTTCCTGATCATCGCGGTGTGCCTGTTCGCGGTCGTGAAGGCCATCAACAAGATGAAGAAGCCCGAAGCGCCCGCCAAGAAGCCGCGCCTGTGCCCCTTCTGCAAGAGCGAGATCGCCGATGACGCGACCCGCTGCCCGCACTGCACCTCTCAGCTGAAGTAATTCGCCAGAGCGCCACGAGCATTCAGATATCGGCGTCGATCGCGTATTGACGCCGATATTCCATATTCTATAGCCCATGAATCAATCGCCCCGAAAAAGACTGAACGTCCGAAAAGCCGCGCGCTTTGCCGTGATCATCAATGCGATGCAGATCGCCGCCATGGTGACGGTGTTTCTGTATGCCCTCCTGCGCGGCCCCGTGCAGGGCAGGCTGGTGGAGATCAGCGCCATCGCCGCGGCGACGCTGATCGTCTCCTGGGGCGCGATACTGGACATCCGCGAGGCGCTGAACGCCGGGAAGATCGCCGATCAGGCGCAGATGCTGGAGGAGGCCTACGGCCAGCTGGAGGCCCTGAACGGCACGCTGCGCCGCCAGCGGCACGACTTCATGAACCATTTGCAGGTGGTGTTCTCGCTGCTGGAGCTGAACGATTCGGCCGAGGCCATGAAGTACGTGGAGAGCGTCTACGGCGACATCAAGAAGACCGGCAGCGTGCTCAAGACCGCGCTGCCGTCGGTGAACGCGCTGATCGCCGCCAAGCGGCAGGACTGCGAGGAGCGCGGCATAACGCTGGAGCTTAGAATCGCCTCGGGCTGGCAGTCGCTGCCGGTGCCCGGCTGGGAGATGTGCCGGGTGCTGGGCAACCTGATCGACAACGCCCGGGACGCCCTGGAGGAGGATGCCTCGAAGGCCGACAGGCGCATCGTGCTGTCCATCGACGAGAGCGCGGGGGCCTACAGCTTCCGCGTGGCCAACAACGGGCCGGCCATACCCCAGCAGCTGCAGCGCAGCATATTCCAGATGGGCTTTACCACCAAGAGCGACGGCCACGGCTCCGGGCTTGCCATCGTCGAGGAGATTTTAAAGCGCTACGGCGGCAGGATACAGTTGGAATCCGGCGAGGGCGAGACCGCCTTCTCGGGCTTCATCCCCAAGCAGACGCTCGAAACGCCGGGCGAAGGATGACGGCAGGCGTCACGGGCTGTCCGCTGCGAATTCCCTCAGCGCCGCCAGGACCTGGGCGGCGCTGTTCATTTGATTGACGCGCACCCGGAACCGGGAGGCGTCCTTCATGCCGTGCACGTACCAGGCGATGTGCTTGCGCATCTGCAACACCGCCAGCTTCTCGCCGTACAGCGCAACCTCCAGTTCAAAGTGGCGCGCGGCCATGTCCACGCGCTCCCGGGGCGTGACGGGCGGCGCATCCCTTCCCTGAAGCGCCGCGGCGATCTCCCTGAATATCCACGGATTGCCCTGGGCCGCCCGCCCGACGATCACCGCGTCGCAGCCGGTCTCATCCATCATGCGCACGGCGTCCGCGCCGCAGCGGATGTCGCCGTTGCCAAACACCGGCACCTTGACCGCCCGTTTGACCTTCTCGATGACCCGCCAGTCGGCATGGCCGGAATACTGTTGATCCCGCGTCCGCGCGTGCACGGCGATGGCCTGCGCGCCGCTGTCCTCGCAGATTCGGGCGACCTCCACGGCGTTCACGGAGGCCGCGTCCCAGCCGGAGCGGATCTTGGCCGTGACCGGCAGCGGCGTGGCGTCCGAAAGCGCCCGCACCACTTTGCCGATCTTTTCGGGCGTGCGCATCATGCCGCTGCCCTCCCCGTTGCCGGTGATCTTCGGCGCGGGACAACCAAAGTTCAGATCGAAGAACTGAAAGCCCCGATCCCGCAGCTGGCGGGCGGCCTCGGCCACGTACTCCGGCTCGCTGCCGAACAGCTGCAGACCCACGACGCCCTCCCCCGGCAGGCGCTTCAGTATGTCCTGGGCATTCGGGTTCCGGCCCCCGGAGAGGACCCAGCCCTTGGCCGACAGCATTTCGCTGACCGACCAGGCCGCGCCCTGCTCGCGGCAGAGCAGGCGCATGGCCGCGTCCGTCACCCCGGCCATGGGCGCGAGCCCCGCGCCGGTCAAGAGGGGCAGTTTTGTGGCATTGCTCACGAGAAAGTACCTCCGCCGCCGTATTTCACGCTACATAGTATAGCAACCCGCGCGGCGCGTTGTCAAATCCAATTGACCGATACCGGCGTATTTCACGCGCGGGGCCGAAACTTTCCGAATTGGCTTGCATTTCCAGCGTCATTTCGTGTATAATATGATAGGTGTTTTTTATACAGCGTCATTCGGATGAAATCCGACCCGCCCGCATATGGTAGTGGCAGCGGCCATTTCCTGAGCGGAGGGATAGACATGAAGACGAATACGCCGTCAAAGCACAGGCGCGTGCGCTCCGGGCTGCCCGCGCTGGAGTGGGTGCGGGACGCCACGGGCCGGTGCGCCCGGGTCACCGCCATGGGCATGGGCAGCGTGCTGGTGGAGAACCACACCGGCATCGCCGACATATCCGACTGCCGCATACGGCTGAACACCCGCTCCGGCCCGCTCTGCGTCACCGGCACGGCGCTGTCGCTGCGCGACGTGCGCCCCGGCGCGCTGATCATCCGCGGCGGCATCCGGCTCATCGAGCTGCCCTGCGAAGGGGGTGAAGCGCCGGATGAACCGTGATTGCGCGTTGCGGGTGGACTGCCCCATGCCCCAGCGGCTGATCGACCGGGCCCTGGCCCGGGGCGCGCGGCTGAACTCAATTCACCTGAGCGGCCCGCGTTCCATGGTGATACGCTGCGACCCGGCCAGCGCGAAGGTCGTGCTCGGGCTGTGCGAGCGCTTCTCGATACCGGTGCGCGTGCTCCGCCTCGGCGGCAGCAGCGCGCTGCGCGCTTTCGTTCGCAGGCGGCGCACGCTGCTCGTCGGGCTTGCGGTGTGCCTGGCGCTCTCCGCGGCCTTTCTCTCCCGCGTGTGGCGCATCGAGGCGGGCTTTTCCGGAGAGGCCGCCGAATACGGGGACGCCGCCGCGCTGGAAAAGGCGCTGCGCCGCGCGGGCATCGCGCCGGGCATGCCCCGGGACGGCTTTGATCCGGGGCAGCTGACCCAGTACCTGCAGGGCGAGCTGGGAAACTGCAGCTACGTCGGCGTGCGCGTTCAGGGCGTCTGCCTGTACGTGGAGGCCGTGCCGGAGGTGCCGGCGCCGCCCGTCTACGACGTGGACGCCGCCCGGGACCTGGTGTCCGACCGCGACGGCATCGTGGTCCGCGCGGTGGCCCGGTCCGGGGAGCTCTGCGTGAAGCCCGGGGACGCCGTGCGCCGGGGGCAGCTGCTGATCCGCGGCGAGGAGAAGCGCACGAAGGAGGAAACCCGCCCCATCGCGGCCCTCGGCGAGGTCGTGGTGCGCGCGTGGTGCACCGGCGAGGCAACCCTCCCCCTGTCCGCCGTCGTACAGCGGCAGACGGGCCGCGCGTCCTTCGAGGCGCGGCTGTCCGGCCCGTTCATCGACTGGCCGCTCACGGAGGGCGCGCCGTTCGATTCCCAGATTGTGGAGACGTCTCATCTGCCCATCGGCGGGCTGTTTCTGCCGCTGGAGATCGTCCGAACGGTGCGGCGGGAGACGCGGGCGGTCCCGGAGGAGATCGACCGGGCGGCGCTGAAGGCGCGGCTTTCTGCGCTGGCCTGCGCGGACGCGGCGCAGAAGCTGTGCCTGCGGGAATCGCGGGACTATGAAATGACCGATCGCTGGGTCAACTACGCGCATGAGGGAAATGAGCTGCGCGCCACGGCGATCATTGAAATACGAGCGGACGCCGCGGTGACGCGGGAGGTATTACAGGGAGGCTGACGACTTGGACAACAGGGAACAGGGTTACAACGAGCACATGCGCGTGGAGTCGCCGGAGCAGTTCATCGGCATGTTCGGCATACGGGAGGAGAACATTCCCCTCTTCCGCGAGGAGCTGGGCGTCGACATATTCGCCCACGGCGGCGACATCACCATCAGCGGCGACCCCGAAAAGGTGGCGCAGGCCCGGCTGACGCTTGAAAAGCTCAGCGACATCGCGCTGCGGGGCGAACCGGTGGACCGCACGCGCATCCGCTACGCCATCGGCCTGGCCGAGGAGGGCAAGGCGGACCGCATCGCCGAGATCATGCGCGACGTGATCGCCATCACCTACCGGGGCCGCCAGGTGAAGTGCAAGACGCTGGGGCAGAAGCAGTACGTGGAGGCCATCAAGGGCAACACCGCCACCTTCGCGGTGGGCCCCGCCGGCACCGGCAAGACCTACCTCGCCATCGCCATGGCGGTGGTGGCGCTGAAGAACAAGGAGATCGAGCGCATCATACTCACCCGCCCCGCCGTGGAGGCCGGAGAGAAGCTGGGCTTCCTGCCGGGCGACCTGGCCCAGAAGGTGGACCCCTACCTGAGGCCCCTGTACGACGCGCTGCACGAGATGCTGGGGCTGGACGCCTATCAGCGGCTGCTGGAGCGCGGCGCGGTGGAGGTCGCGCCGCTGGCCTACATGCGCGGCCGCACGCTGAACGACGCCTTCATCATACTGGACGAGGCCCAGAACACCACCTCCGAACAGATGAAGATGTTCCTGACCCGCATGGGCATGGGCTCCAAGATGGTCATCACCGGCGACGTCACCCAGATCGACCTGCCCACGGGCAAGCGCTCGGGCCTGGTGGAGGCGCTGGAGGTGCTGAAGGACGTGCCGGACATCGGCATCGTTCAGCTGACCCACCGCGACGTGGTGCGCCACGAGCTGGTCCAGGCCATCGTCAAGGCCTATGAGAAGCATGCCCAGAAGGGCGAACGCAATGAACGGCAGAGGCGCGTCTTCCGTCCGTAGCAGGAGGCTGCCATGATCAACAACAACAACAAGGCGGGTGGCAACAAGATCGCCCCGTTATTGAAGAAGGTGCTGATACTTTCGGCGACCTATCTTCTGCTGGGCCTCATACTGGTACTGGGGATCTCCCCGGAGCAGCACGACATACAGATCGGCGCGCCCGCGCCGCTGGACATACTGGCCACCAAGGACGTGATCGACACCGTCACCACCGACGAGCTTCGAAGCGCGGCGGCGGCGGCCGTGGAGCCCAGCTACAAGAACGTGGACCCCACCGTCGTCGGCAGCGTCTCATCCGACATGGACGCGCTGTTCAACCAGCTGCTGGCCCTGCGGTCAGAGGGCGCGCCGGGGGCGGACAGCATCACCGAGGCGCAGCTGCAGGCCATCAACGAAGCGCTGCCCATCGCCCTGAGCGCCGACCAGTACGCGGCGCTGCTCTCCGCTGACGAGGAGAGCCTGAAGCAGCTGTTCAACAGCGCCATCATCAGCGTGCGCGACGCGCTGAATTCATCGCTTCCGGAGGGCCAGGAGGTTTCCACCGTCAACCGCCTCTCCCGCACGCTGGCCGCGTCGGGCAACCCCACGGCGCTGGTCTCGCTGGTCACCGACGTGATCCGCAGCTGCATACGCCCCAACATGCTGATCGACGAGGAGATCACCGAGGCCAACCGGCAGAAGGCGCGCGATGGCGTGGAGACGGTCACCTGCGTCAAGGGCGAGGTCATCGTGCGCCGCGGCGAGATCGTCACCATGGCCCAGTACACGATGCTCTCGTCGCTGGGCCTGTTGAAGGAGGATTCCATCGACATACCGCTGCTGGCGGGCATCGCGCTGGTGCTGGCGCTGCTGATGGGCTGCATGGCGCTGTACCTGAACCGCTACCTGAAGAGCCGCATGACCCCCGCGAACCTGATGCTGCTGTCGCTGATCTCGCTGACGGTCACCGGCCTGTGCTTCGGCCTGAGCCGCTGGAACGCCTACATGATGCCCCTGTCGCTGGGGCTGATGCTGGTGGCGATACTGTTTGACCAGCGGGCGGCGCTGTACTTCAACATCGCCATCGGCTTCATCGCCTCGCTGCTGTCGGACACCAACTCCGGCCTGTTCTCGGTGACCATGTTCTCGGTGCTGCTGATGAGCATGGTGTCCGGCCCGATCATACTGGCGGTGTTCTCCCGGCGCACCCAGCGCATCACGACGCTGCTGGCCGGCGTGCTGGTGGGCCTTTCCAACTTCGTCTGCACCTTCGCCGTGGGCCTTATCAACAGCGCCGACCTCACCAGCGTCACCACCAACGCCCTGTGGGCCATGAGCAACGGCATCATCAGCGCGATACTGTGCATCGGCATACAGCCCCTCTTGGAGGCGCTGTTCAACCTGGCGACCAACACCAAGCTGATCGAGCTCTCCAACCCCAACCAGCCCCTGCTGCGCAGGCTGCTGCTGGAGGCCCCGGGCACCTATCACCATTCCATCATCGTGGCCAATCTTGCCGAGGCGGCCGCCGCCGCGGTGGGCGGCAACGCGCTGCTGGCCCGCGTCGGCGCGTACTACCACGACATCGGCAAGCTGAAGCGCCCGGTCTACTTCAAGGAGAATCAGCTGGGCGACAACCCCCACGACCGGACCGATCCCCGGGTGTCCGTGGCGATACTGACCGCCCATCCCCGGGACGGCGCGGCCATGGCCCAGAAGGCCCGCGTGCCGGAGCCGGTGCTGAACATCATTCGCCAGCATCACGGCGACAGCGTGGCGCTGTTCTTCTACGACAAGGCCGCCAAGCTGTACGGCGCCGAGAACGTCGACATCAACGCGTTCCGGTATGAAGGCCCCCGCCCCCGCACCAAGGAGGCGGCCTGCGTCATGCTGGCGGACACCATCGAGGCGGCCGCCCGCAGCTTGCCGGACCCCTCGCCCGAGAAGATCGACGCGCTGATCCACAAGCTGGTGCGCAACAAGCTGAACGACGGCCAGCTGGACGAGTCGGACCTGACGTTCAGCGACCTGGAAAAGATCTGCAGCGCCTTCTCCACGGTGCTGACCGGCGTGTTCCACGAGCGCATCGAGTATCCGGACGTGGCCATACCGCCGCGGGACGAGCCCGCCGCCAGTGCCGCCACGCCGCCGGAGCCCGCCGCCACGGAGCCGCCGCAGCCCGCCGGGGAAGCCGCCGCCGGCCAGGAGCCGCCCGCGCAGGCCGCACAGACCGTGCCCGCCCAGGAAACAGAGGCGGGAACCGGGGAGGGCAATGCCGATGACGATTGACCTGCAGTGGGCCTGCCCCGTCCCGGACGATCTGACGGACCTTCAGCCGATGCTGGAGCGGGTGGCGCTCGCCTGCTTTGACGCGGAGGGGGTTCGCGGCGCGGGGTTCTGCGTGCGCGTCGTGGACGAGGACGAGATCCGCGCCCTCAACCGGGACATGCGGGGCATCGACCGCCCGACGGACGTGCTGTCCTTCCCCACCGTGTCCTATCCCGACGGCAGGACGGCCCGCAGCTGCCCCAAGCGGCTGGCGCGGGAGTACGATCCGGCCATGGGCTGTGCCAACCTGGGCGACTGCGTGATCAACCTGAAGCAGGCGCGGCGGCAGGCCGCGGAGTACGGGCACTCCCTGACCCGGGAGCTGGCCTATCTGACCGCCCATTCCGCCTTTCATCTGATGGGCTACGACCACATGAACGAGGAGGACAAAGCGAATATGCGCAACATGGAAGAGCGCGCCCTGGAGGCCGTCGGCATCGCCCGGGAGGCCGAAACGCCCTCCCACGACCGGCTTTTTGAGCTGGCCTGCGAGGCCATGCAGAACAGCTACAGCCCCTACTCCCACTTCAAGGTCGGCGCGTGCATACTGACCGCCGACGGGCGGACCTTCAAGGGCTGCAACTTTGAAAACGCCTCCTACGGCGCCACGATCTGCGCGGAGCGCTGCGCCGCGGCCTGCGCCATCGCCGCCGGCGCGCGGCGCTTTGCCGCCATCGCGGTGGTCGGCTCCACCGCCGTGGCCTGGCCCTGCGGCATCTGCCGCCAGGTGCTGCGCGAGTTTTCGGACACGGGCATGCCGGTCATCGTGGGCCAGTACGGCAAGGGCTACACGGTGAAGACCCTGGGCGAGCTGCTGCCCGAGGGCCTGAGCCCGCAGGACCTGGGCGTCGACGTCGATCAATAATCCACAACAAACCATACGGAGGATAAACCATTGTCTGACACCAAATTCCGCTCCGGCTTCGTCGCCATACTGGGCCGCCCCAACGTGGGCAAGTCCAGCCTGATGAACCGCTTCGTCGGCGAGAAGGTCGCCATCATCTCCAACCATCCCCAGACCACCCGCAACAAGCTGCTGGGCGTCGCCACCGACAAGGACTGGCAGATCGTGTTCGTGGACACCCCCGGCCTGCACAAGCCCCGCACCAAGCTGGGCGAATACATGATGAAGAGCGCGAACGACGCCCGCGAGGGCGTGGACGCGGTGCTGTGCGTGGTGGATGGCCAGCACATCGGCGCGGGCGACATGGCCGTCATGCAGGACATCGGCCGCATGAACTGCCCGAAGTTCCTGGCCGTCAACAAGATCGACATCGTGCCGGAGGAGAAGCTGTTTCCCCAGCTGGCCCAGCTGCACGACTGCGGCTTCGACCAGATCGTGTCCACCTCCGCCCGCACCGGCGAGAACGTGGACCTGCTGCTCAAATTGCTGGTGGAGGCCATGCCCGAGGGACCGAAGTACTTCCCGGACGACATGATCACCGACCAGCCCGAGCGTGTGATGTGCGCGGAGATCATCCGCGAGAAGGCGCTTCGCAACCTGCGGGACGAGGTGCCCCACGGCATCGGCGTGGAGATGATGCAGATCAAAAAGGTCTCCGACACGCTGACGGAAATCCACGCCGACATCTACTGCGAGCGCGCCAGCCACAAGTCCATCATCATCGGAAAGAATGGCGCGATGCTGCAGAAGATCGGCAGCGAGGCCCGGGCCGACATCGAGCGCCTGCTGGGCATGAAGGTGATGCTGAAGCTGTGGGTCAAGGTGCGCGAGGACTGGCGCAACCGGGCCAGCGACCTGCGTTCGCTGGGCTACGAGGAGTGACATGGCCTCCCTCACCACCCCCGCGCTGGTGCTGCGCCGCTCGGACTACGGCGACTACGACCGCATGGTCACGCTGTTCTCCCCGGAAATGGGCCGCGTCGACGCCATCGCCCGGGGCTGCAGAAGGCCCAAATCGCCGCTTGTCAACGCGGTGGAGCCCTTCACCAGCGGCGAATACCAGCTCTACGCCCACAAGGACCGCTTTTCCATAGAGCACTGCCAGATCTCGGACAGCTACTACGAGCTGCGCGCCGACTACGACCGGCTGTGCCACGGCGTCTACTGGCTTCGGCTGCTGGGCACGTCCATTCTGCCGGATTCCCCCGCGCCGGACCTGTTCATCGTGACGCTTCGGGCGCTGGCCCACCTGAATTACGGCGAGCTGAGGCCGGAGCTGGTCACCTTCGCCTTTGAGATGCACTTCATGCGCTTGAACGGTTTGTCCCCCCGCATGGACGCCTGCGTGCGCTGCGGCAGGCCCATCGACGGCGACGCCCGCTTCGACCCGGAGCTGGGCGGCGCGGTGTGCATGAACTGCCGCTGCGACGGGCCCGTCATCTCCAACGGCGCGCGGCGCATACTGATGAAGCTGCCCCGCACGCCCTTTGACAAGTTCCAGCTGCTGGCGGACCGCCCCGAGTGGCCGGAGGCCGCCCGCCTGTGCCGAAGCTACGTGAACCTGCGCATGAATATGGACAGGTTCGCGCCCAAGCTCTATGCGCCCGATTCTGACCGTCCTGCATAAAAATTTATAGTTCACAAAACCCGTTCTGTGTTGTATAATGGTATCAGCTGAAAGGCACCACCCTAAGAATCATTTAAAGGAGGATACCCCCATGAAGAAGTTTGTCTGTTCCGTCTGTGGCTATGTGTACGAAGGTGACGCCGCTCCCGAGTTCTGCCCCGTCTGCAAGGCGCCCGCCGCCAAGTTCATCGAACAGTCCGAGGAGATGACCTGGGCCTCTGAGCACGTCGTCGGCGTGGCGCAGGGCGCGCCCGAGGACATCATCGCCGACCTGCGCGCCAACTTCAACGGCGAGTGCTCGGAGGTGGGCATGTACCTGGCCATGAGCCGCGTCGCCTATCGCGAGGGCTACCCCGAGATCGGCGAATACTGGAAGACCGCCGCGTTTGAGGAAGCCGAGCACGCCGCCAAGTTCGCGGAGCTGCTGGGCGAGGTGCTGACCGACAGCACCGAGAAGAACCTGAAGATGCGCGTCGAGGCCGAGAACGGCGCCACCGCCGGCAAGACCGACCTGGCCAAGCGCGCCAAGGCCCTGAACCTGGACGCCATCCACGACACCGTCCACGAGATGGCCCGCGACGAAGCCAGGCACGGCAAGGCCTTCGCGGGGCTGCTGAAGCGGTATTTCGGGAAGTAAGGATCAACGACTTGGGTGAAAAGCCGTAGAAGGCTTTTCACCCAAGTGTTTTTTGCATACAACAGGGATTCCTGTTCACAGACAGCCATGGACACATGTGGAGGAATGACATATGCATAAGCGTTTCATTCTCATCATCATTCTATCGTTGATCATGATCCTTCAGAGGAATAAAGCCCCCGCGAGTGGTACTGTGCCTTGCGGCACACGTCGAAAGGTGAATAACTGAAAGAAACCGGATTTGCCAAGCAGACAAATCAGGTTTCTTTCATGGCGGAGAAGGAGGGATTTGAACCCTCGCGGCAGTTATCCCACCCTACTCAGAGAGAGGGATTCGAACCCCCGGTGCCTTTCGGCATCACTGGTTTTCAAGACCAGCGCCTTAAACCACTCGGCCATCTCTCCTGAACCAAACCAGCGAAGATTATTATAACAGAAACTCTCCGGCCTGTCAACTGTTTTACAATTATTTTCCCGGATGCGGGGAGATCTCGGAGAGGGAGAGGACAGGCGCGCTGTCCCCTCCCCCATCTGGCCTGCGGTCAGACGGAAAGCACCTGCCTGAATTCCTCCAGCGCCTGTCTGAACGCCTGCATGGCCGCCTCGAGGGCGTCGTTCTTCGTCAGGTCGACGCCCGCCAGCTTCAGCTCTTCGATGGGATAGTCGCTGCCGCCGGTGGACAGGAACTTCAGGTACTGCTCAGCGCCGCCGTGATTCAGTATGCTGTCGGCGATGGCCACGGCGCTGGAGAAGCCGGTGGCGTACTGGTAGACGTAGAAGGCGTTGTAGAAGTGGGGTATGCGCGCCCACTCCACATCCATGAAATCATCGATCACGGCCCCGTCGTAGTACAGCGCGTTCAGGTCGTGGAACACGCCGTTCAGCGTCTGCGCCGTCAGCGGCGTGCCCTCCTGGTACAGGGCGTGGCTCTTGCGCTCGAATTCGGCGAACAGCGTCTGCCGGAACACGGTGGTGCGGAAGCCCTCCAGGAAGTGGTTCAGGATATAGGCCCGGCGCTTCGCGTCGGTCTCGGTGGCCAGCAGGTGGCGGGTCAGCAGAACCTCGTTCACGGTGGAGGCCACCTCCGCCACGAATATGCGGTAGCTGTGGTTCGGGTAGTCCTGGGCCCGGTCGGAGAAGAAGGAATGCATGCTGTGGCCCAGCTCGTGGGCCAGCGTGAACGCGTCGTCCAGCTTGTTCGCGTAGTTCAGCATCACGTAGGGATGCACGCCGTACACGCCGCTGGAGAAGGCCCCGGTGCTCTTGCCCTTGTTCTCGTACACGTCGATCCAGCGCTCGGCAAAGGCGCGCTTCAAAAGGCCAACGTACTCCTCGCCCAGCGGCGCGAGGGCCTCCAGCACCAGCGCCTGCGCCTTTTCGTAGGGCATGTCGAATTCGACCTCGTCCACCATCGGGGTGTACAGGTCGTATAGGTGCAATTCCTCCAACCCGAGGGCCTTCTTGCGCAGCGCCAGGTATTCCCGCATGGTCGGCAGCGCGCGGTGGACGGTCTCGATGAGGCCGTCGTACAGGCTCACCGGCACGTTGTTCGCAAACAGCGCGGCCTCGCACGCGCCCGGGAAGTCGCGGGCCGTGGCGTTGAAGCAGTCCAGCTTCACCGCGCCGCCGTAGACGCCGGACAGCGTGTTGATGAACTTCGCGTAGCCGCCGAAGTATTGTTCAAAGGCCTCCCTGCGCACGCGGCCGTCCCGGCTCTCCCGGAACACGGTAAAGCTCCCGTGGGTCAGCGGCGCCTCCTCCCCCGCCTCGTCTTTGATGCTCGGGAAGGTCAAATCCACGCTCTCGAACAGCTCGAAGGTGTTGCCCGGCACCTGAGCCACGTCGCCCAGCATCGCCAGAAGCCGCTCGCCCTGCTCATCCAGCGTGTGGGCGCGGGCGCGCAGCGTGTCCTCCAGCATGTGCCGGTAAGGTTTCAGGCAATCCTGCTCCATCCACGCGTCCATCCGCTCCGCTGGAATGGAGAGGATCTCCGGGCTCACGAAGGCCGTGGCCGTCTCCAGCGCCACGAACAGGCTGATGGCGCGGGCCTCCATCTCCTGGCTGCGGGGCTCGCCGTTGTCCCCCGCCTTCGTCAAAAAGGCGTAGCTGTAGACGCGCTCGACCTGCTCCTCGGCGGCGTAGATCCGCTTCAGGCCGTCAGCCAGCGCGCTTTCGGATTTCGACAGCGTGCCCGGCAGCGCCTCCAGCGCCTTGACGGCGGCCTCCGCCCGGGCGTAGGCCGCCTCCCAGGCCGCTTCGCTCTCGAAGATCGGCGTGAGGTCCCACATAAACGCGGGGTTCATTTCCTTCCTGATTTTGCTTTCCATGATTCAACGCTCCTCCAATATCTGTTGATTGGCCCTTTCTTCAACGCGCTTTTTGCAGGGTAAACGTGAACGTCGCGCCCTGTCCGGGCTCGCTCTCCACAAAGATTTCGCCGTTCATCAGCTGGGTGACCAGCTTGGCGATGGCCAGGCCCAGGCCCGTGCCGGTGGTGCGCATGCGGGACTTGTCGGCCTTGTAAAACCGCTCCCAGATGTAGGGCAGGTCCTTGGGCTCGATGCCGCAGCCGGTGTCCTTCACGGACACGGCCACGCGATCCGCCGCGTCCCGGGCGGAAACGACCACGCTGCCGCCCCGGGGCGTGAAGCTCAGGGCGTTGTCGATCAGTATCACCAGCACCTGCATGATGCGGTCCTCGTTGCCCAGGCACGAAAGCCGCGTGCCGTCCGTCTCCACGCTCAGGGCAACGCCCGCCTCTTCCGCGATGCTCCGCATGCTGCGCGCGGCGGCCTCCAGTATGCCGGGAAGCTCCATCTGCTCCAGCTCCAGCTTGATCCGGCCGTCTTGCAGGCGGGACATGTCCAGCATCTCGCCCACCAGCTTCTCGAGCCGTATGGTCTGCTTCAGTATGATCCTGTAGCTCTCCAGCCGCTCCTCCTCGGACTCCATGCAGCCGTCGATCAGCGGCTCCACCATGCCGCGTATGCCGGTCAAGGGCGTCCTCAGCTCGTGGGAGATGTTGGCCACGTAGTCCTTGCGCAGCTGCTCCAGTCGCTGCTCCTCCGACACGTCCCGCAGCAGGCACACCGTGCCGAGTATGACGCCGGTCTCGTCCGTCAGGGCGCTGGCGTCCACGTGGATGGCGCGATGGGAGGCGTTTTCCCACTCCAGGCTCTGGGCGCAGCCTGTGGTCATGCAGCGCTCCACCAGCGCCCGCAGCGGCTCGTAGCGGCCGTTGTACGCCCCCTCCCGGAGCATGGTGTCGGCGCTGTCCAGCTCCGCCAGCTGCAAAAACGCGGCATTGGCGTGCACGATGTTCCACTGGATGTCCACGGCGATCAGGCCCTCGCCGATGCCGGAGATGACCAGCTCAAGCTTGTCGCGCTCCTTGCGCAAATTGCGTATGACGTCCATCAGCCGCCCGGACATGCTGTTCAGCGCGTGGCCCAGCTCGCCGATCTCGTCCCGGGGCAGCCGGGTGATGCGCTCGGCGTATACGCCGTTTTCCATGCGCTGGGCGGCCCGGGTGATGCGCTGGATCGGGCGCACCAGCACGTGCGTCAGCTCCATGGCCAGCACCACCGCCAGCGGCAGCGACACGCTGATGACGATGGTCAGTATGAACCGTATCATCCGCGACAGGCCCCGCAGCGAGGAGACCGGCTGGGCCAGTATCACGCCGCCGCGCACCTCGCCCTCGCTGCCCGTCACGGGCACGCCCGCGAACAGGATTTCGTCCTGGGCGAACTCAAAGCGCTGTATCGCCGAGACCCGCTCGCCGGCCAGCACCCGCCAGGCGAATTGCCGGTCGATGGAATCCAGCACCTCCACCCACTGAAACTCCTCGGAGGCGGCCGCGTCCACGTCGGTCGAGTAGCGGCTCATGCGTATGGTCTCCGAATCCGCGTCCAGGTAGAACACCTTGGATTCGGTGAGGTTCTCGTACATGCGCAGGGTCTGCCGCCGGGGCATCATCGGCCCGTCGGGGGCCGCGCCGGCGCTCTCGGCGATGTGGTCCGCCTTGCGCAGCAGCTCCTCCATGCGCGTCTCCCGCACGTACTGCGAGGAGAGGGCATAGCCCAGCGCGCTGACCAGCGCGATGAGCACCACGCACAGCGTGACATGGCTGATCAGCGTCTTCGCGCCGATGCTGAGCGAGCGGTTCAAGCGCCTTCTGATCATGCGTTATCCCTGCTTGTCCTCCACTTCAAAGCGATAGCCGATGCCCCACACGGTCTTGATGTCCCAGTTGTTTTCCTCGTTGCAGAGCTTGGCGCGGATGCGCTTGATGTGGCTGTCCACGGCCCGGGTATCCCCCAGGAAATCGTAGCCCCAGATGCTCTGCAGCAGGTGCTCGCGGCTGAACACCATGCCGGGGTTGCTGGCCAGCGTCCACAATATCTCCGTCTCCTTGGGCGTGCACGGCACCGGCTGGCCGTTCAGCCGCACCGTGAAGGCGTTCATGTCGATGTCCAGGTTGCCCATCACCAGGTGGGCGGACTTGTCCTCGGTGTTCAGCTCGTGCATGCGGCGCAGCACGGCCTTGACCCTGGCCAGCACCTCCCTGGGGCTGAAGGGCTTGGTGATGTAATCGTCCGCGCCCATCTCCAGGCCCAGCAGCTTGTCAAACTCCTCGCCCTTGGCCGTGAGCATGATGATGGGGATGCTGGAATCCTTGCGGATCTCCCGGCAGACCATCAGGCCGTCCATGCCGGGCATCATGATGTCCAGTATGGCGATGTCCGGCCTCAGGCGCTTCAGTTGCTCCAGGGCCTGGCTGCCGTCGTATGCGGAGATCATCTGATAGCCTTCGCGGCGAAAATACGCGTTGAGCGACTGATGCACGTTTGGGTCGTCGTCCGCGACGAGAATACGATAACCGCTGCGGTTTTCTTCCATTATTTCAACCTCCTTTGGCGGTTCGTGTCCATGGTATCGATTCTATTATAGCACGCCGCGCGCAAACAGGCAATGCATTTCGCCGCGACAAAAATTGCCGCGCAAGCGCGGCGCGCCGCCTGCAGATAATAGGCGCGCCGAATAGTGACGAATCGGGGGCGATGGCCTTGCGCAAGCTGCGCGCGTTGATCGGCATGCCGGTGCTCTGCGGCAGCCGCAGGATCGGCCGCGTGATCCAGCCCCAGCTGACGGAGGACCTTACGCAGCTGAAGGGGATCTGGATCAGCGCCGGGCTGGGCGGCACGCGCTTTGTGCCCTGCGAAGCGCTGGAGATGATCGGCACGGTGGCCGTATTGACCGACGACAGGGGCCACCGCGGGCGCATGAAGGCCAGGCCGCTGCTGTTGAGGGCCGTCTCCACCGACGGCAGGCGCATCGGCGCCATCACCGGCGCTGAGATCGACGAGGTCAGCTTCGCGGTGAACGCGCTGGAGCTGTCCGCCGGACTGTGGGAGGACCTGCTTATGGGGCGCGCCCGCGTGACGCGCTATTCGGTGAATGCTGAAAGCGGCGAGGTGATCATCGACCCCGCCGCGGACGAAAGGGAGGAGAACGCGTATGAAGGGCGGATTGATGAAGGGGCTGATCGCGGGCATGCTGATCGGCGGCTCGGCGGCGACGATCTTCGGCGTCATGAACTGGCAGACGGAGCGCAAGTGGAACCAGAAGGCCAAGCAGACCGGCAGCTGGATCTCCGATCGCGCGGATGAGATCGCCAAAAAGCTGTAGCGCCGCGCGCGCCGTCCGCGTCGCCGGCGCGCGTTTACACAAAGAGGAGGGATCGCATTGCAGCTGAACATCGCCCCGCCCCGGGGCCGAAGGCTCTGGCTCGTCGCCGGGCTTCTTGCGCTGATCGCAGCGGCGCTGGCCCTCAGGGGGCCGCTGATTGAGGTCGGCGCGCTGATGCTCGCCGCGGGGCTTCTCTGCTTTGCCGCCGCGCCACTGGCTGGGCTCTACGAGAAGCGGCTGTCCCGGCCCGCCGCGGCGCTTCTGAGCCTTTTGACGCTGGGGCTTGCCCTGGGGCTTCTATTGTGGCTGCTGCTGCCGACGATGCTTCGGGAGCTGATCGACATGGCCGGAACGCTGCCCGGTACGCTCTCGCGGCTGTCGGCGCTCGCGGACGGCTGGCGCGGGCGGATACAGGCGCGCTTTCCCGGCGTTCAGCTGCCCAAGCCGGACCTTACCGCGCTGCAAACCGTATTGGCAAAGGTGGCCGGCGGCACCGTGGGCCTGGCCGTCAACATCGCGGACGTGATCGGCCGGGCGTCGCTGGTGGCGATGCTCGCCTACTTCATGCTGTGCGACCGGGACCGGCTGCTGCTGCGCCTGGAGCTGCTGCTCCCCCGCTTCGCCAGGTCCGCCGCGGTGCGGATGGGAAAGGCCGCCTGCCGCGAGCTGCGCCTGTACCTGGGGGCGCAGTTGACGGTGGCCCTGGCGGTGGGCGCGCTGTCCACCGCCGCGCTGGCGCTGATCGGCGTTCGCAGCGCGCTGACGCTGGGGCCGGTCATCGGGCTTATGAACATGATCCCCTATGTCGGCCCGTTCATCGGCGGCATACCGGCGGTGCTCATCGCCCTGGGCGACGGCTGGCAGAAGGCGCTCATGACGGTGGCGGCGCTGGCGGTGGTGCAGCAGCTGGACGGTTCGCTGATCTCCCCCAGGATCATCGGAAGCCTGACGGGCTTCTCGCCGGCGCTGGTGCTGGTGGGCGTGTTTGCCGGGGCGCGTCTGGGCGGCATCGGCGGCATGCTGTCCGCGCTGCCCGTCATGATGGTCGGGCGAACGTTGTTTAGAGTTTTTGTTCAGAAATGTGAAAACATTTGATCTTTTCCGCATTATGTGTTATAATGGTTTTTAAGGGAAACGCTGTGCGCGAAAGGCGGTGCGCTATGAATAGCAGGATGGATGAAACCAGGCATTTTCGCATCCCCGCGGATGCGCCGGAATCTGCCGCTGAAATCATCGAATTGGTCTATCAGGCGCTAAAGGCCAAGGGACACGATCCCATCATGCAGCTGGTCGGCTATATCATCTCCGGCGATCCCACCTACATAACCAGCTACAACAATGCCAGGTCGCTGATCCGCCGCCTTGAACGCGATGAGCTGCTGGAGGAGTTTGTGCGCTTCTACGTCGTCGAACACGACAAGGACTGAATTTCACCGCGCTCAAACGTCGAAACACACACTTTCGGGGCTGGGAATGATCATTTCCAGCCCTGCGATATTCACCGGCGCACTGGCGCGCCACAATGAGTCAATATGCAGATCAACACGCTGGGCCGCAGCGGCCTGAAGGTTTCCAAGCTCTGCTTCGGCACGCTCACCATGTCGCCGCTGCAGCAGAACATGTCGCCCGAGGCGGGGGCGCGCCTGCTGGTGTACGCCTATGAGCGGGGCGTGCGCTTTCTGGACACCGCCGACCTCTACGGCACCTACCCCCACATCCGCCTGGCCCTGAAGGACGCGCCGGACTACGTGGTCAGCACCAAGGCCTACTGCTACGACCGGCAGACCGCGCAGGCCGCGCTGGAGCGGGCCTACAGGGGCCTTGGCCGGGACTATGTGGATCTGTTCATGCTCCACGAGCAGGAGTCGCTGTACACGCTGCGCGGCCACGAGGAGGCGCTGAAATACCTGGAAGAGCAGCGCAGCCTCGGGCACATCGGCGCGGTGGGCGTCAGCACCCACTTCGTCGCCTGCGTGCGCGCGGCGCCGCGCTTTGGCATGATCGACGTAATCCACCCGCTGATCAACTTAGAGGGCATCGGCATACAGGACGGCGCCCGGCAGGACATGGAGGACGCCATCGCGTCGGCCAGGGCCGCGGGGATCGGCATATTCGCGATGAAGCCGCTGGGCGGCGGGCACCTGATCGCGTCGAGCCGCGACGCCCTGCGCTACGCCATAGACAGCCCGCTGCTGGACGCCGTGGCCGTGGGCATGCAGAGCGAAAAAGAGATCGACGCCGACGTGGCCTGCTTCGAGGGGCTGCCCGACGCCCGGGAGCAACTGGAGGCGCTGAGCGGCCGCCGTCGCCGCATCATGGTGCACGACTGGTGCGAGGGCTGCGGCCGCTGCCGCGAGCGCTGCGCCCAGAAGGCCATCGACATCGTGGACGGACGCGCTAAAATAGACCAGAGTCGGTGCGTCTTCTGCGGGTACTGCGCCCGGGCGTGTCCCCAATTCTGCATAAAGGTGGTGTGAGACGTGCGGGTGCTCTGCCTGGACATCGGCGAGAAGCGCATCGGCGTGGCCGTGACCGACCCGCTGAATATAACGGCCCAGGCCGTGGAAACCATAGTGTCAAAGGGGTTTGAGCGCGACGCCGCCCGGGTGCTCGAGCTGTGCAAGATGTATGAAACCGACCGTGTTCTGTGCGGTCTGCCCCTGAACATGGACGGCAGCGAGGGCTTTCAGGCCGAACGGTCCCGCGCGTTCGCCCAATTCCTCGAGGGCAAAGGCCTTTGCATACGCTTTCAGGACGAGCGCCTGTCCACGCGCCAGGCCAGGAGCGTGTTGATCGAGGCGGACATGCGGCGCGCGCGGCGCAAGGCCTACATCGACCAATTGGCCGCCACCTACATCCTGCAGGCCTTCATGGACGCGGGCTGCTGGCGGGAATCGGAAATAAAACAAATCGAATCAAAGGGAGTATGGCATATGAGCGAGAACATGAATCACGAGCTGGACATGGATCGGGAAGACGTGGTGGAGCTGGTGGACGAGGACGGCAACACCGTCCGCTTTGAACACCTGATGACGCTGGAGCACGAGGGCAGGCCCTACATCTGCCTGGTTCCGATGGAGCCCATGGAGGACGTGGGCGAAGACGAGCTGGTCATCATGCGCATCGAGACCGACGACGAGGGCAACGACATCTACGCCACCGTGGAGGACGAGGCCGAGCTGGACGCCGTGTTCGAGAAATACCTGGAGATCGCGGAGGCGGACGAGGGCGAAGAGTAAGCGCCAAAAGAACGCCGGGGATCGCGCTGTGCGCGGTCCCCGGTTTTATGAGCGTTGTGAGCGGCGTCTGTAAGCCGAGTTCTGTATTGGACGATCATCTATCTGGGCCTGCGGTTGCCAGCAGGCTCAAGCGATTACCCGGAAGCGCGACGGGCCGCCGCCGGGCAGGGCGTTCCGGCCCGAAGGCCTTCGCGCGCCTGCCCATGCTTCCCTATCAATCTTGCACCAGGTGGGGTTTACAGCGCGGACAAGTCGCCAAGCCGCGGGTGAGCTCTTACCTCGCCTTTCCAGCCTTACGTCCCCCGAGGGGGCGACGGACGCGCCCAAAGGCGCGTTCGCCGTTTTACGCGGTATATCTCTGTTGCACTTTCCTTGAAGTCGCCTCCACCGGCAGTTAACCGGCACCCTGCCCTGCGGTGCTCGGACTTTCCTCAAGCGCGGATGCGCCTGCGATCGTCTGGCGCCCTCACAACGGTCATACCGTCATGTAATCATTCGCCGGGATCGTACAGTATGCGGCCGCAGTTGTCGCACTCCACGATGCGGTCGCCGTTGCGGATGTCCAGCAGCGTGGCGCTGGGCAGCGACATGAAGCAGCCGCTGCACTGGCCGTTGACCAGCTTCGCCATCGGCGGCGTGCAGTGCTGCTTGATGCTCCTGTACTTCGCCAGCAGCTTCGGATCCAGGTTCTTGGCCTCCTGCTCCGTCCTGTTGCGCATCTGCTGCAGCTTTTCGGTGTCGGCCTTGAACTCCCGATCGTATTCCACCTTCAGCTGGTCGAATTCCATCTTGGTCTTGGCGGCGCGCACACGGATCTCCTTCTGCTGGCGGTCCTTCGTGTCGGCGTCCTTGCGCATCTTGACCAGCTCCGTCTCGTAGCGCTGCAGCGTCTCCAGCAGCTTCTGGACGGATTCCGCCTGCTTCTGCGCGTCCTCCGCGCTGGCCGGCGGGTTCTTGTCCATCTCCTCCGCCATGGACGCCAGCAGCTTTTCCAGGCGGTCCGCCTCGTCCTGGACGGCCTCCAGCCTGTCCTGCATCACGGCGACGTCGTTCTCAAGCTTTTTCATGTTCGCCTGCTGATCCTTCAGGAAATCGCGCTGCTTGATCAGCTTCTGGCGGTTGGCCGACTGGCGCATCGTGTGCTCAAAGCCGTCGGCCTCCATGTCCACTTGCATGAATTGCCACAGGGTATCCAACTGCATATCCATTCCCTCCAAATATCAGAAAAAGAGTTCCGCTCTGCTCTTTAAGACGCGTATATCATATTGTAGCGCATCCGCGGCGTTTTGTAAAGCATCGGCAAGTTGAGATATTGCGGGATATTCGGTGGCGGCGTGGCCGGCCTCCACCACGCAGACGCCCTCGTCGGCGGCGGTCAGGGCCTTGTGGTAGGCCATCTCGCCGGTCAGGTACACGTCCGCGCCGCCCTGCCGGGCGATGCCGACATAATCTTCGCCCGCGCCGCCCAGCACGGCCACGCGGCGCACCCGGCGCCCTTTATCGCCGTAGACGCGCACCGGTCCGCCCAGCGCCTTGGACGCAAAGTCGCAAAACATACCGAAGTCGGTCTCTTCTATCGTGCCTACGCGCATGCCGCTGTCCAGAACCTCCACGTCCTTCAGCGCCAGTGCCTTCGCCAGCGCGTCGTTCACGCCCGGCGAGGCGTTGTCGTAGTTGGTGTGGGCGGCGATCATCGAAATGCCCGAGCGCACCAGCGCGCACAGCAGCCGCCCCTCCGCGTCCGTCTCGCACAGGTTCTTGCGGCCCCGGAACAGTATCGGATGATGGGTGACCACCAGCTGGGCGCGGCTTTGGACCGCCTCCTCCAGCACATCCATGCGCAGGTCCAGCGCGCACAGCACCGTATCAACCGGCGCGTTCGGGTCGCCGGCCAGAAGGCCCACGTTGTCCCAGGGCTCCGCGGTCTCAAACGGCGCGATGCCGTCCACGATCGCCAGCATCTGGCCTACCGTTGCAGCCATGCGCAAACCTCCCTCCAAATCGAAAGCTCCTCCGTCAGCGCCCGCTGCTGGGCCGCGTCCGACCCCTGCTCGGCGCCCTTCAGCGCCTTCTCGGCCACCCTCAGGCGAAACCGTGCGTAGGGCAAGAGCGCCTCCGGCATTTCACGCAGCAGCACCGGCCCCACAGTACACTCCCGCGGGCTGTACTCGGACGCCCCGGGCTCGGCCACGATGATGACGTAGCACCTGCGCCCGTCCTGAACGATGCGCTCCGCCGTGATGGCGTAGCCCAGCCGCGACAGCTCCCCGCGCAGCTGCGGGGCGGCCACATTGGGCTGCAGGATCAGCCGCGCGCCGCCCAGGCGCTCCCGCCCTTCGCGCAGTATGTCGCAGATGGTCGCGCCGCCCATGCCGGCGATGACCACGGCCTTCGGTGGGCTTTCCCAGCGCGGTATGCCGTTGGCCACGGCGAAGCCGACCCGGTCAGTCAACCCCAGGCGTTCGGTCAGCGCCCGCGCCTTTTCAAGGGAGGGCTGGGATATGTCCGTCAGCAGCACCCGTTCGCACTGGCCGGACTGTATTAAAAACGCGCCGAGCCTGCCGTGATCGCAGCCGATGTCGGCGCAGCTTTCGCAGCGTCCGACGAGGCTCGCGATCATCGACAGGCGCGGATCCAACGATAGGCTTCCGTTCCCCGGCATCAGTCGATGGAATCCTTCAGTTTTCTGGACCGGCTGGGGTGCCTCAGCTTGCGCAGCGCCTTGGCCTCGATCTGGCGGATGCGCTCGCGGGTGACCTTGAACTCCTTGCCGACCTCCTCCAGCGTGCGCGCCCTGCCGTCCTCCAGGCCGAAGCGCAGCTTCAGCACCATTTCCTCCCGGGGCGTCAGCGTGGAAAGCACGCTCATCAGCTGCTCCTTGAGCATCGTGAAGGCGGCGGCCTCCGCCGGGGCGGGCGCGTCGTCGTCGGGGATGAAGTCGCCCAGGTGGCTGTCCTCCTCCTCGCCGATGGGCGTCTCCAGCGATACGGGCTCCTGCGCGATCTTGATGATCTCGCGGACCTTGTCCTCCGGTATGCCCATCTCCTCGGCGATCTCCTCCGGCAGCGGTTCCCTGCCGTATTCCTGCAGCAGCTGGCGGGACACGCGGATCAGCTTGTTGATGGTCTCCACCATGTGCACCGGTATGCGGATGGTGCGGGCCTGGTCCGCGATGGCGCGGGTGATGGCCTGGCGGATCCACCAGGTGGCGTAGGTGGAGAACTTGTAGCCCTTGCGGTAGTCGAACTTCTCCACGGCCTTGATCAGGCCCAGATTGCCCTCCTGGATCAGGTCCAAAAACAGCATGCCGCGGCCCACGTAGCGCTTGGCGATGGAAACCACCAGGCGCAGGTTCGCCTCGCACAGGCGGTGCTTGGCGTCCTCGTCGCCCTCCTCCATGCGCTTGGCCAGCTCGATCTCTTCGTCGGCGGTCAAGAGCGGCACCTTGCCGATCTCCTTCAGGTACATGCGCACCGGGTCGTCGATGGAAATGCCCTCGGGCACGGAGATGTCGATCTCTTCCTCCTCGACCTCGGCCATCAGCTCCGCCTCGGGGATGGCGTCCTCCTTGAGCACCTCTATATTCAGACCGGAAAGCGTGTCCAGTATGCGGTCAAACTGCTCGGGGCTGAGCTCCACGTCGCCCAGCGTCTCCACGATTTCCTTGTACGTCAGTAAGCCCTTGGTCTTGCCGGTCTCTATCAATTCCCGCACGCGCGCGGCCATTACTTCCTGATTCGCCGTTGTCTTGCTCAATCCGAGCCACTCCTTTCGACCGGTCAATCCTGTGATTCCTTCCACGAAGCTTCGAGTTGACGGTAGATCTCCGCTTTTTTTTCGGGCGAGGCCGTGTTGACCTGCTGCTTGAACTGGTCGTCCCTCTGGCTTTCGCGTTGCCGGCGTATCGTGTCCAGGCAGTCCCGCGCCACTTCCAGCGCCTTGTCCTTCTCGGTGACAAGGGGCGAATAATTCAATGCGCACATGACCTGTTCACGCACCGCGTCATCGGTGATATTGTCGATATAAGCATTGGCGGATTTTCCGGAAATCAGCCATTGGGCCAGTTCCCGATGGACCGGATCTGAAAAATCCGCGCCTGTGAGCGCCTGCGCCGGTATCAGGCCCGCGACGAGCATCGAGATCAGCTCCTGCTCGGCCTTCAGCGCGCCGGACGCTTCCGCCTTCGTCCGGTTCGGCCTGTTGTTCGGGCGCTTCGGGGCCTGGGCGGCGTCGCGGGGCGCGGCGCCGATCTGCCGAAGCAGTATCTCCCGATCGTACCCGGTCTCGTTGACCAGGCGCCGCAGGTAGTTCTCCATCTCGATCGGGCTCTTGACCCGGCTGAGTATCGAACAGCACCTCAGCGCGTACTGGGTCATGCCGTCCTGGGTGGAAAGATCAAGCCCGTCCCTGGCCCTGAGCATCCGGTAGTCCGTGGAGTCGTGGCGCGCCAGGCTCTCAAACCCGGCAAGCCCCTTCGCCTTGATGAAGTCGTCCGGGTCCATGCCCGCGGGATAGTCGATGACCTTCGCCGGCATGCCCTGCCGGTCGAATATGTCCAGCGCCCGCAGCGCGGCCTTCTGCCCGGCGGCGTCGCCGTCGTAGCTGATCCACACCTCCGGGGCGTACCGCTTCATCAGGCGCGCCTGCTCTTCGGTCAGCGCCGTCCCCAGCGTGGCGACCACGCCCTTGACGCCGTGCTTGCGCAGCGACACCGTGTCCATGTAGCCCTCGACCAGCACCAAATGGCCCACGGAGCGCTCCTTCTGCACAAAGTTCAGCGCGTAGAGCCCGAGCCGCTTGTTGAATATGGGCGTCTCCGCCGTGTTCAGGTACTTGGGCTGCGCATCGCCGATGGCGCGGCCGCCGAAGCCCAGCACCCGGCCCTGGGCGTTGATGATCGGGAACATCACGCGCCCCCGAAACATGTCGAACCGCCCGTTGTCCCGCTTGACGATCAGCCCCGCCTTTTCCAGCAGCGCCTCTTCAAAGCCCTGCTCCTCCAGATGATGCAAAAGGCCGTCCCAGCCTTTGGGAGAAGCTCCGAGGCCGAAGCGGCGGATATCCGAATCGTTCAGACCGCGTCCGTAGAGGTAGTTGAGCGCCTGGGCTCCTTCTTCCGTCCACAGCAGATCGTGGAAGTACCTGGCGGCCAGTCGGTTTGCCTCATACATGCGCTCCCGCTCATCCCGACCGGCCCGGGTCTCGCCGGGCTGGGAACTGCCCTCCGGCAGCTCCATGTGCGCCCGCTCGGCGAGCAGCTTCACCGCGTCGATAAACTCCATCCGCTCCATGTCCATGATGAAGTTGATGACGGTGCCGCCCTTGTGACAGCCGAAGCAGTAATACAGCTGCGCCTGCGTGTCCACGCTGAAGGAGGGCGTCTTTTCGTTGTGAAAAGGACAACAGCCCCAAAACCTTCGGCCCTTCTGCTTCATGGGAACGTACTCGGAGACCACTTCCTCCAGGCTGACGCGGGAACGCAGTTCCTCCAGCCAGGCATCGGATAACCTTCCGTTCATTGCACGCTCCTCATCGAAAAACTGCACCGGTCAGCCCCGCTCCGGCGACGGCGGTAGTTTATTATTCGCCAGATTTACCGTTTTTCCTGCATTCATTTGATAAAATACGCGATAAAATCATGGCGGTGTCATGCCGTCGTCCGGTTGTGCCGGCGTCATGGCGGGGCGTTTACCCGGCGTCTTTAACATTATATATATACAACATATGCCCTTTAAATCCTTTTTTTCATATATTTTTAATATACCTGTCCAATTTCCTCACGTCACCCATCACCGATGCCCGGAGCGGGCATAGTATGGCAGTGAACGCGCCCGCTCATGTTCGCGGCCCGTTTCCGGACCACGGAAGCGGCGGGCGCACTGCTTGATTTTTCATGAATCGATGGGCTCGGAGGTTATTGATATGCGCACCATTGTCTCTAAATTCGGCGGCAGCTCCACCGCCAACGCGGCGCAGTTTCTGAGGATACTCGCCATCATCCGCGCTTCGCCGGCGCGCCGGTGCATCGTGCTGTCCGCGCCGGGCACGGACGCGCGCAACGACAAAAAGATCACGGCGCTTCTGGCCGATTGCTGGCGCTGGCGCGACGATGCCGGCCGCCTCGAGCCCCTGGTATCGGCGGTGACGGACCGCTTCTCGGACATCGCCGCCAGGCTGGGCCTGCCCGACGTGCGCCGCCGCGTGCGGGATGAGCTCGCCCGGGCGCTGAGCGTTTCAGAGGCCTGTACGCTCAGCCGGGGCGAATACCTGTGCGCGCTGCTGTTCTCCAGGTTCAGCGGCATACCGATGCTCGACGCCGCGGACGCCATCGCCTTTGACGCCTTCTCGGATGTGGACATGGACCGCACGCGCGCGGCCCTGACCGGCGCCGTCGCCGCCCGCCACGGGCGCGTGATACTGCCCGGCTTCTACGGCGCGGGTCCCCAGGGCGAAATCCGCACCTTCCCGAAGAACGGCTCGGACATCACCGGCGCCGTCGCCGCCGCAAGCCTTTCGGCGGGGCTCTATGAAAATTGGACGGACGTTCCGGGGCTGATGACGGCGGACCCGGCCATCGTCCCCCGGGCCAAACTGATTGCCCAGGTCAGCTACCGGCAGATGCGCCTGCTCGCCCGCGCTGGCGCCCAGGTGCTGCACCCGGCCTGCCTGGACCCGGTGGCCGCCTTGGGCATACCCACCCGGCTGCGCTGCACCATGTCGCCGGAGCAGTTCGGAACGCTGATCTCAGACGGGGCGCGCATGACCGTCCCCTGCGTCGCCAGCAAAAGCTGTCCGGACGGCACCGCCCGCGTCACCGTGTTCGGCGCGGACGTAAAGCGGGTCGGACGCGCCGCCGAAGGGCTTCACCCGCTCAGTGCCCAATGGGAGCACGAGGCCTGCGTGCTGACGCTGCCGGAGGAGCGGCGCATAGAGGCCGTGCGGGCATTGCACGCGGCGCTCGTTGAGCGGGCGGCATGAAAAATAGCGCGGATGTACCGCATCGGTCCATCCGCGCCTTTCATCTGCCCTTTACTTCAGGCTCTCCATCTCCGCGATGCGCGCCTTCAGCTTTTCGAGCAGGCCCTGGTTCGTGGCCAGCTTTTCCCGCTCGGCCGCCACCAGCTGGGCCGGGGCCTTGCCGACGAAGCCGGGGTTGTTCAGCATGTTCGTCGCCCGGGCGATCTCGCCCTCCAGGCCCTTCAGGTCCTTGGCCAGGCGCTTCAGCTCCTTGTCCACGTCCACCAGCTCACCCAGCGGTATGAACAGCTCGCAGGGCTCGGCCACGGCGGATGCGGACTTCTCCGGATTGGCGCTGGAGGCGTCGATCAGCTCCACCGCGCTGGCGTTGGCCAGCCGCTTGAAGTAGCCGTCGGCGGCAATCAGCACGTCCCGCCAGCCCGCGTGGGGCTTCAGGATCAGCGTGGCCTTGCGGCCGGGCTGCACGTTCATCTCGGCGCGCAGGTTGCGCACCGCGCGGATGACGTCCATCACGCCGTCCATCTTGGCCGCCGCTTCGGTGAAGTCGTATTCCGGCCTGCACACCGGCCACTCGGCGCTGATCAGCATGCCCTCGGCCGTGGGCAGATAGCCGTAGACTTCCTCGGTGATGAAGGGCATGTACGGGTGCAGCAGCTTCAGCGTGCCGGTCAGCACATACAGCAGCACCTCCTGGGTGGTGGACTTCACGTCGCCCTCCTCGGCGTAGAGGCCCTGCTTGGCCATCTCGATGTACCAGTCGCAGAAAGTGCTCCACACGAAGTCGTACAGCTTCGTGGCCGCCAGGCCCAGGTCGTAGTTCTCCAGGTTCTCGGTCACGCCGCGCACGGCCTCCTGGTAGCGGGTCAGTATCCACTTGTCCGCCGGAGACAGCTTCTCCACCGGCGGCAGGCCCTTGGGCTCAAAGCCCTGCAGGTTCATCAGCACGAAGCGGCTGGCGTTCCAGATCTTGTTGGCGAAGTTGCGGAAGGACTCGATCTTCTCCTCCGACATGCGGATGTCGCTGCCCGGGGCCACGCCCATCACCAGCGAGAAGCGCAGCGCGTCGGCGCCGTACTTGTCGATGACCTCGATGGGGTCAATGCCGTTGCCCAGCGACTTGGACATCTTGCGCCCCAGCGCGTCGCGCACCAGGCCGTGCATCAGCGCCACGTCGAAGGGGCACTTGCCGGTCTGCTCGATGCCCGAGAACACCATGCGCGCCAGCCAGAAGAATATGATGTCGTAGCCGCAGCTGAGCACCGTGTTCGGGTAGTAGTATTTGAAGTCGTCGGTGTCATCGGGCCAGCCCAGCGTGGAGAAGGGCCACAGCGCCGAGGAGAACCAGGTGTCCAGCACGTCCTCGTCCTGGTGCACGGGCCTGCCGCACTTCGGGCAGACGGTGATGTCCTCGCGGGTCACGAAGGTCTCGCCGCAGTCGTCGCAGTAGAACGCCGGAATGCGGTGCCCCCACCACAGCTGGCGGCTGATGCACCAGTCGCGGGTGTTCTCCATCCAGTGCAGATAGGTCTTCTCAAACCGGTCGGGGATGAAGCGCAGCTGTCCGTCGTACACCACCTTGCAGGCGGGCTCGGCCAGGGGCTTCATCTTCACGAACCACTGCTTGGACACCATGGGCTCCACCGTGGTGTGGCAGCGGTAGCAGGTGCCCACCTCGTGGTTTAGCGGCTCCACGGACTTCAAAAGCCCCAGGGCCTTCAGGTCTTCGACGATGGCCTTGCGCGCCTCGGCGGTGGTCATGCCGGCGTACTTGCCGCAGTCCAGCACCTGGGGCTCGTCCACGGTGGCGCGGCCGCTGGCGATCAGCTCGGCGTTCTCGGCGGCCTCCTTCGCCCCGGTCATGTGGCCGTCGTAGGTGAACACCCGCACCATGGGCAGGTTGTGGCGCTTGCCCACCTCAAAGTCGTTCGGGTCGTGGGCGGGGGTGATCTTCACCACGCCGGTGCCCTTTTCCATGTCGGCGTGCTCGTCGCAGACGATGGGGATCTCCTTGTTCACCAGCGGCAGCGTCACGTGGCAGCCGTGCAGGTGGGCATAACGGGGGTCCTCCGGGTTGATGGCCACGGCGGTATCGCCCAGCATGGTCTCGGGGCGGGTGGTGGCCAGCTCCAGCAGCTCGCCGGTCTCCTTCACCGGATAGAGGATGTGCCAGAAGTGGCCGTCCTGAGACTCATACTCCACCTCGGCGTCGGACAGCGAGGTCATGCAGCAGGGGCACCAGTTGATCAGGCGGCTGCCGCGATAGATCAGGTTCTTCTCGTACAGGCGCACAAAGGTCTCGCGCACGGCGCGGGACAGGCCTTCGTCCATCGTGAAGCGCTCCCGGGTCCAGTCGCAGGACACGCCCAGCTTGCGCAGCTGGCGGACGATCCTGCCGCCGTACTCCTTCTTCCACGCCCAGGTCCGCTCCAGGAACGCCTCTCTGCCGATCTTCGCCTTGCTCAGGCCCTCCTTGCGCAGCGCGTCCACCACCTTCACCTCGGTGGCGATGGCGGCGTGGTCGGTGCCGGGCACCCACAGCGTGGGATCGCCCTTCATGCGGTGGTAGCGGATCAGCACGTCCTGGGGCATTTCGTCCAGCGCGTGGCCGATGTGCAGCTGGCCGGTGATGTTCGGCGGCGGCATCACGATCACGAAGGGCCGCCTGCTCTCATCCTTCACCGGCTGGAAGGCGCCGGAGTGCTCCCACATATCGTAGATGCGGCTCTCAACCTGGTTCGGCTGAAACACCTTTTCCATCGTGAATTCCTGCTTGTTTTCCATTTCGGTTTTCTCCCCTCAGTATGTTTGTATTCAGATAAAGACCATGATCGCGCCGATGCCGCAGATGCCGACGCCGCCGAGCCGAAGCGCCAGCGACACCGCGCCGCGCTTATCCTCCGCGGCCCTGGCCGACAGCGCCGCCGCAAACAGCGATACGGCGAGCCCCGCGAACATGACGGCGATGCCCACGATGTTCAGGGGCCCCAGCGCCGGCCGGTTCAGGCCGGTCTTACCATTTATGACGCCCGTCAGCGCCGCGATTGCGACGATGATCAGCACGCCCCGAAGCCATGCCCGCGCGCCTTCCGCGCCGCGCCCTTCGCTGCGTCCCGACATAACGATCACCTCTTTGCGTATCCGCGTTGTCCGCGGCAGCAGGTTTTCCCAATGACATGACAACGCGGAGCATCGCCATACAAGGGCGAAATGCTCCGCGGTACCACCTTATTCACCCGACGGCCTTCGCCGTGGGCCTCTTCGCGCGCTAAGGGGCGCACCCCGCCGGGCTGACGACAGCTTCACCCGGCCGTCTCCAAAGCGACCTTCGTCCCCCAGGGTTCCGGGCAGCCTTTCAGCCAGCGAGCCGCCCTCTCTTGGGAAGTGCGGGAACTACTCCTCTTCTTCATCGACAAGCAAATTATAGCACGCGGCCCAATCCGCGTCAATTTGATTTGGCCGGTTTTCGGTTATTTAACACCGCGGCGCGGTCAATCGCCGTCAAACTGGTTGCGCGGGTCCCGGCTGCGGCGGGAGTGGTCGTCGTCCTCCAGGAACTCAATCTCAAGCTTCTGGAAGGGCACCTCCTCGATGAAGTGCTCGGGCAGGAACTGGGTCCGGCGGAATTCCTCGAACTCCCGGGTGTGCTTGTTCAGCCAGATCGGCCTGGGAATGTCAAACCCCCGGCACAGCTCGGTCAGCGCCGCCTCCGCGTCCTGAAAGGCGCACTCGGCGGTGGCCTGGCGGTCGATGCGGTGCTTTTTGATGATCCTGGCCCAAAGTCTCGGCATCGGTGTCTCCTCGCTTTCGTAGCATCTGACCATGATTATAGCGCATGTGCCGCGGCCTTGCAAGGGGTTTGCGCGTCCGCGCTACGGGAGAATGTCGCGGGGGTCGACGCTCTCGCCGTCCCGACTGAGTTCAAAGTGAAGGTGCGGCGTCAGGCCCGATTCGCAGCCCGCGCCGACGCCCACCGCGCTGATGACGTCCCCCGCCGCCACCGCATCTCCCGGATTGACCAGCTTCAGGGTGTTGACCCCGGCATATGTGGACGCGTAGCCCCCGTCGTGGGCGATCACGATGACGTTCCCCCACAGCCTGTCGTTCCAGGCGTCCGACACGGTGCCGTCCGCGCAGGCGAACACCGCCTCCCCGGGCGTTCCGGCGATGTCCAGCCCCGGGTGGTTCTGCCACTGGCCCAGCGTCTCGGACCACACGGGCTCGTCCGGGCTGTACGCGCCTATGGCATCGCCCATAAGCGGCCACACCCATTTTTGTTCGTCCGCTTCCGGCTCGAAAGCGGCCTCGGGCTGCCGCATGGCCGCGACGGGCTTCGGCACGACAGAATCGTCGTCGCGGGCGCGCCCGGCGGCCCGCTGCCGGTAGGCATGGGAGGCCAGCCCCAGCAGCGTCAGCAGCACCGCCAGCGCCACATAGCAGCCCAGCCTGCCCCGAAGCGCGCGAGCGGCCCGCTTTATGAGCCGCGCGGCCAACGCACTCCCCTTCCGCAGCCGTTCTTGAAGTTTTTCATGCATCGAAATGCCCCCTCTCACGCTCTATTATTGAACGCGAGAGGGGGCGTTAATCAATTTCTGTATTTTTTTACCAATCCCGGCCCCGGTTGCGGGCGTCCCTTCGGCGCTGGGCGCTCATCCTGCGCATGTACTCCAGCCGGCGCGCCTCGTAGATCTGCTTGCGCTGGCGCTCCTTGCGGGCGTTCCGAACGGCCTTCGCCACCAGCAGCAGCACCACCAGCATCACCAGCACCACGGCGAGCAGTATCACCAGCGGGTCCTGGAAGTAGGCCAGCGCCGGGATGTAGTCCAATATCGAAGTGCTCGGCGGCTGCTCGGCGATGTCCCGGTCCGCCACCAGCAGCGCCGTGATGGCCTTGCCGGACTGGTCCAGGTAGCGCACCCTGCCGATGATCTCGCCCTCGGAAATCGGCGCGACCATGTCCGAGGTCACCGTAAGCTCGCAGCGGGACACGAAGTCGCGAATGGCCTGCTCCATGGCGGTATCGTTGTCGGTCTCCACCATGCGCACGTACTTCGGGTCGCTGATCTGGGCGATCTTCAGGTTCAGCATGCCGTCGTAGGGGTCGGACTCGATGGCGTTGGAGACCCGCAGCGTGGCGATCTGGCTGCCGGCGAAGTTGTACATCTCCTCCAGCGAATAGGCGGTGTAGCGGGTGAAGCCGTAGTTGAACATGCGGATGGTATCCACCCACTTGTCGGTGCTGGAGATGCTGTTCAAATCCACGGTTACCAGGCGCACGCCGTCGCGCTCCGCCGCGCCGACAAAGCAGTGCCCCGCGTGGCTGTGGTAGCCGGTCTTCACGCCGATGCAGTCGGCGTAGTAGTAGGTGTTGTCGCTCTTGAGCAGCGAATTGGTGTTGACCACCTTTTTTTCCATGTCCGCCTTGTTCCGCTTGATGTTCATCACGTAGCTGGGCGCGGAAACGATACGCCGGAACGACTCGTGCTTGATGGCCTCGCAGGTGATCTTGGCCAGGTCCAGCGCGGTGGAATAGTGGTCCGGGTCGTGATAGCCGTGGGGATTGGCGAAGTGAGTGTCCTCGCAGCCCAGCTGTTCGGCGCGCTTGTTCATGCGCTCCACGAAGGCTGGCACATTGCCGCTGACCATGATGGCCACGGCGTTCGCGCCGTCGTTGCCGGAGGTGAGCATGAAGCCGTAGAGCAGGTCTCGGAACGACATCTCGTCGCCGGGATAGACCGGCACCAGCGAGCTGTCCGCCGGAATGTCCATGGCCTGCTGGGGAATCACCACGGTGGTATCCATGGCGATGCCGCTCTCCAGCGCCAGCAGCAGGGTCATGACCTTGGTGGTGCTGGCCGGGTACATCCGCTCCCGGGGGCTCTTGGCAAACAAAACATTTCCGTTCTCAGCGTCGACGAGCACGGAAGATTTGGCGTATATATGTTCAGTCCGCAGCAGCTGCGGGACGTTCTTGTTGTAGTCGGAGGGCGATTCGGCCAGCGCGGCGCTGAAGCACATCAGCGCGAGAATGAGGGCGAGCACGCCCGCCGTCCGCCTGAGGCGTCGCAGCATTGTCATACCTCTCATGGTCTGTGCTTTTCCAACATTATAGCACGATCCCGGATTTTTGTACAGTTCGGTCCGGAATTGTAACAGATAAGTCCAAGTCTTCCCGCGCCCCTGTCAGCTTCGCCGCCGGGAGCGCCTGCGGGAACGCCTGCGGCGGCGGCCGCCCCGAAGCTTCATCGCGAGCAGCGCGCAGGCCGCCGCCAGCAGCGCAAGCAGCGCCACGGCGGCGATCAGCAGCATGCCGCCCGGCTGCTCCCGCTTCCGGGTTTCGCCGGGGCCCGACTCGGGCTGCGCCGTCGCGGCTTCCGTGATCACCGGGGCCGGCGTGGGCGTTTGCGTGGGCTCGGAGATGGGCCTGGCCGCCACGTCGCGGGCGGCGGTGAGCTCCGCGACAACGCGCATGCCGTCCTCCAGCTGAACCTCGACGCTGCCCATGTGCTCGCCCCTGGCCACCGGCGCGGTCAGCGCACGGTCCCACCGCACGGACAGGCCCTGTGAGACGCGCTCCAGCGCCTCGCTCAGCGCGGCCTGGCTTCCGGCCACCAGCTGCAGGGCCTGATCGCCGCCCTGCGTGACGGTGACGTCCATCTGCAATCTGCCGCCCTCGGGGTCGGCGGGGTCCGCGTCGTCGATCGGGGCCACGGCATAGCTGTCCCGGGCCTTGATGAGCAGCTCGCCCAGCGTCACCGGCGCGTAGCACGTGAACCCGTACTCAAACAGCTTCGCCGCGTCGTACCACTTGTCGTTCTCTTTGTCGCAGTCCAGCACCACGCAGACGACGCGCTTGCCGTCGCGCTCGGCCGAGCCCACGAAGCACCAGCCGGCCTTGTGGTGGTGGCCGGTCTTGATGCCCGTGCAGTCGGCATAGTAATACTTCTCGCTGCTCTGGAGCAAACTGTTGCGGGAGACGATCTGCTGCTCCACCGTTTCGCCGCCGCGGGTGATGTGCATCGTATAGACCGGCGCGGCCACGATCTGCCTGAACACCGGGTTCTTCATGGCCTCGCAGGCCATCACCGCCAGGTCCCGGGCGGTGGTGTAGTGGCCGGGGTCGTGGTAGCCGTGGGCGTTGACGAAATGGGTGCCGTCGCAGCCGAGCTGGGCGGCGCGGGCGTTCATGCGCGAAACGAAGGCTTCGATGCCGCCGTCCGTCAGCACCGCGATGGCGTTCGCGCCGTCGTTGCCCGAGGACAGCATGAAGCCGTAGAGCAGGTCCTCAAAGGACATCTCGTCCCCGGGCTTCACCGGTATCACCGAGCTGCCCTCGGGGATGTCGGCGGCCTGGGCGGGTATGGTGACCTGCGCGTCAAGCGGAATGTCGCTTTCAAGGGCCAGCAGCAGCGTCATTATTTTGGTGGTGCTGGCCGGAAACATGCGCACGCGGGCGTTCTTTGAAAGCAGCGCCTCGCCGGTGCGCTCGTCCACCAGCAGCGCGGACTTCGCGTACAGGTGCTCGGGCGTCAGCTGCTCGGGGGTGGACCTGTCGTAGGGGGCGACCCCGTCCGCGAGCGATGGGGTGTATGAAAGGGATAGGATCAGGGCGAAGACCGCCGCCAGGATTCTCACCAGTCGGGTCATGCAGGTACTCCTTCGGCCGCCGGAAGCGCGAAGCGCCCCGGTGGATGCTGTGTGTGTCAAACCAATTGTTTCATACTATATTATCACCATATGCGAAATTTGTACAGTAATGCTCAAAAAACCTAACATTTAAAAAAACAGGCTTGAAATAATGTCAGAAATCGTCTATAATAATAACAAAATAATGAAAACGCAATGTCATAGAGATTGTTTTATTTGTTACATCGGCGATTTAAGGAGGAAATACCCATGCCCAAGCGGATTCTGATCGTAGACGACGAGCCCCTGATTGTAAAAGGTTTGAAATACTCTCTCGAGCAGGACGGATACGAGACGGATTCCGCCGCCGACGGCGAGGAAGCGGTCAACAAATTTTTCTCCGGCCAGTACGACCTGGTGCTGCTGGACGTCATGCTGCCGAAGATCGACGGCATCGAGGTGTGCCAGCGCATCCGCGAGCGCAGCAACGTGTCCATCATCATGCTCACCGCCAAGGGCGACGACATGGACAAGATACTGGGCCTGGAGTACGGCGCGGACGACTACATGACCAAGCCCTTCAACATCCTCGAGGTCAAGGCCAGGATCCGCACCATCTTCCGCCGCACCGCCATGATGCAACGCGAGAGCGGCCAGCGGGTGATCACCGTGCGCGACATGCAGTTGAACGTCAACAACCGTTCGGTGGTCGTGGCCGGGCGCGAGGTGAACCTGACGGCGAAGGAATTCGACCTGCTGCACCTGTTCGTCACGAACCGCGGCAAGGTCTTTTCCCGGGAAAACCTGCTTGAAACCATTTGGAAGTACGATTATCTGGGCGATCTGCGCACGGTAGACGTGCACATCCGCCGCCTGCGCGAGAAGATCGAGAAAGTCCCCAGCCAGCCGGAGTACATCTTCACCAAGTGGGGAGTTGGCTACTATTTCACTGACAAGGATTAAAGCCTTCATACATTCCATACGCTGGAAAATCACTGTCGCCTATCTGCTGATCATCGTCGTGGCGTTCTGCGTCATCGGGTATTCGCTGATTCAGCTGGTGGGCGAATATCTGTTTACCCAGCGCACAGCCGACGACCAAAGAATCGCCAACGATCTGGCAAAGAACTGCGGCGATTATCTGGTCGCTTTTGATGCCCGGAGCCTGTACGACACGGCCATGGACAACGCCACCACCGGGCAGACGCGGGTGCTGGTGCTGGACAAGCTGTGCACCGTGCAGGTGGATTCCGACTCGCGCCTGAACGGGCGGCGCTTCATCACCGCCGAGGTCGAGCGGGTCATCAACGGCGCGGACAGCGATTACGGCTTCTACGACACCGGCAGCGCCGTGAAGCCCTGGTTCCGCGCGGCCTTCAACGGCTTTTCCGGCGTGAACGTCATGACCGGCCTGTACGCCAGCGCCATACGCGGCCCCGGCGATGAGCTCGTGGGCGTGCTGGTCTACCTCTCCGGCGTGCAGGAGATCTACGAGAGCCTGCGCGACATACAGCTGAAGATACTGATCTGGCTGATCATCGTGGCGGCGGCGGTGATGGTGGTCAACGCCATGGTGCTGCGCACGGTCACGCGGCCCATCGGCGAACTGAACACCGGGATCTCCCGCATGAGCCAGGGCGACCTGTCCGCCCGCGTGGTGGTCCGGGGCAACAACGAGTTTGCCAGCCTGGCCAAGGCCTTCAACTCCATGTCCGAGCGCCTGGAGCAGCTGGACAAGTCCAGGAGCCAGTTCGTCTCCAACGCCTCCCACGAGCTGAAGACGCCGCTGAGCACCATGAAGATACTGATCGAGACGCTGATGTACCAGGAGCCCCTGGACCCGGGCATGGCCAAGGAGTTCCTGGGAGACATCAACCAGGAGATCGACCGGTTGAACCGCATCGTCAGCGACCTTCTGACCCTGGTCAGCATCGACAACGGCATGAAGATGAACCTTTCTGAGCTGGACATCGGCGCGCTATTGCAGGAGCAGGTCAAGCGCCTGACCCCGCTGGCGCGGGAGAACGGCATCGAGCTGGATTGCTCCGCGAAGGAATCGGTGGAGGTCGACGGCGATACCCTGAAGCTGCAGCAGGTGATCTACAACATCATCGACAACGCCATCAAGTACACGCCCCGCGGCGGCGAGGTGCACTGCACGCTCTCCCGCACGGGCAAAAAGGCCGTCATCAAGGTTTCGGACACCGGCGTCGGCATCCCCGAATCGGACCTGCCGCACATCTTCGACCGCTTCTATCGCGTGGACAAGGCCCGCTCCCGCGAGACCGGCGGCACCGGCCTGGGGCTGAGCATCGTCAAGCAGTTCGTGCTGCTGCACGGCGGCACCATCGACGCCGCCAGCACCTTCGGAAAGGGCACCACCTTCACCATAGAGCTGCCCCTGTCCGGAAAGCGCCAGGAGGACTGAAGAAACCGGCCCGCGAACCAATCTATTTCATGAAAGGAGGGCGAATCCCATGCGAACAACCGCCAGGCTCGCGGCGCTGCTCGTCGCGCTGTGCCTTGTGCTGAGCGGCTGCGTGCTCGGCGAGCGGGAGCCGGAGACCGTCAACGAGATCCGCCTTCCCGAGGCGCCCCAAGAGAGCGAAAACATGATCCTCGGGGAAATGCTGATGAACGGCCTCAACGAGGTGACGCTGTACTACCCCGCCCCCGACGGCACCAGCTTCTCCACCGTCCGCCGGGGCGTGCGCTCCGAGGCCGGGCAGAGCCTGCACGAGGCGGCGCTGAACGCCCTGTTCGACGGCAGCGTCGGCCAGTCCGTCCGCTTCCCGGGCGACGTGAAGACGCTGTCCTGCGAATACGCCTGCGGCACCGCCACGGTCAACCTCTCCATAGACGCGCGCAACGTCCAGAACCCCCAGGAGCTTCTGGCCCTGGAGCTGGCCATCGGCAACACGCTTCTGAGCATAGAGGGCACGCGGGGCGTCAACGTGCTGATCGGCCAGCTGAGCGAGGGCTTCTGGCAGCTGCCGCTGGGCGTGATGACGGCCCCCGTAGCCAGCGCCACGGCGGACTACGCCCAGATCCAGGCGGAGCGCGAGCGCTCCACCCAGCCGGAGGGCGACCCCATCGAGCGCTACGCGCTGCTCTACTTCCCCACCGACGGGGGCGAATGGCTGGTCCCTGAGCTGCGCCCGATCTCCGCCCGATCCGGCGGCTTCATCCGCGCGCTGATCGAGGCGCTGAAGCAGGGGCCCATGGACGAGGCCTGCGCCATCGCCGCCCTTCCCGACGGCGTCGACCTGATGGACGAAGCGCCGGAAATACAGACGCTGTCCAGCGGCGAGCGGGTGCTCGATCTGAACTTCTCCCCCACGCTGGCCAACTACATGGCCTTTTCCGGGCTTGAGGTGTGGGAGCTGGCGGGCTCCCTGGCGCTGACGATGTGCTCCTTCCTGCCGGAGCTGGACGCGGTCCGGGTGATGGTGAACGGCGAGGCGATCACCATGTGCGAGCTGGACGGCAGCATCGTCCGTTTCCCGGAAGGGCTTATCCATCGGGAGGACTTTTCGGTGAAGATCGGCAGCACCACCACGCTCTATCTGGTGAACGACGCCGACCGTCTGGAGCCGGTGCGCCGCGCCGTTTCGATGCGCAGCGCGCTGTCGCCCCGCAGCCTGCTCACGGAGCTTCTGCGCTACGCCGGAAATCAGGACGGCCTCCACTTCCCGCTGTCCGGCGGCGTCTATCCCGAGGACTTCCTGGGGGTACAGGCCTCCGGCGGCATCGCCCGCGTCAATCTCTCCGGCAGCTTCTATCGCGGCTGCCAGGGGCTCGACGAGTCGGGCGAGCGCGCGCTGATCTACTCGATGATCAACACGCTGTGCCAGTTAAGCGGCATACGGGCGGTCCGGTTCTACGTGGAGGGCAGCCCCGCCGACACGCTGGCGGGCTCGGTGTACCTGAAGAGCGTGCTGCTGCCGAACCCGGGCATCGTGGCCTCTCCCGCCGACACAGCGCCGCCTTCCCAGTAGCCCCCCCACGCACACAAACGGACAGCCGCCCTTTGGCGGCTGTCCGTTTGTGTGGAATTTGGGATCATTCCTGGGTGAGCTTGAAGGCGCTGAGGTCGTACTTCGGGTTCAGCGCCGAGATCCAGGACTCGAGCTCGCTGTTGTAGTGATCGGTTTTCAGCTTCTCGAGGGTCTCCTCATACAGCTTGTCGCGGATCTCGTCCAGCGGCACGGCGCCGGGCGTCACGTCGGACTCATAGCGGATGATGTGAATGCCGCTGCTGCCGATGACCGGCGTGCGCGTCACGTCGCCGACCTTCGCCAGGGACATGGCGCCGTCGGTGAACATGCTGTCCCAGTTGGAGGAATTGGCGCTCACGTAGTAGCCGCGGGTCTTGGTGGGCTCGTTCTTCATGCCGGGGTCCTCGCCGTAGGCTTCGATCAGGCTCGCGAAATCCTCGCCCGCGTCGATCTTGGCGTAGATCTCATCCAGCTTGTCCTGCACGGAGGCCAGGCAATCGGCCTCGGCCTTCTCCATGGCGGCCTTCAGCGGCTCGATCTCCTTCTCGGCGGCGTCGATGTCCGCCTGGATCTGCTCGGCGGTACGGGTCGGGGCTTCGGTGGCCTCGGCTTCGGCTTCCTCCGCTTCCTCGGTGCCCTCCGCCGCGGTGTCGGCGTTGTTCAGGGTATCCAGCTCGTGCTTCAGCTTATCCAGGTTGTCCTGGGCGTTCCTGTAGGCCAGGCGCGCGTCGGTGACGGCCGTCAGCACGTCGCTCTCGGGCTTGATCAGGATGTGCTTCACGGTGCGATAGCCCTCGGGCATCCAGGCGACGACCTCGTCGTCGGAGGTCATGGCGGACTCGAAGCTGCCGAGCGCGCTGGCGTATTCCTCCTCGTCCTCCGCCACCTTCGCGTCGTAGGCGGCCTGTATGTCCTCGACCTCGGTGATCTCATCGCGCACGGCCTGCTCGACCAGCTCGCTGTTGGCCGCGGCCAGCTCCATGTTGTACAGCGCTTCCTTCGTGTAGCCGTTGACCGCCAGCTGGTACTCGGTCCTGCGGGCGCGCTCCGCCTCGGTGTCGCCCTTGGTGTTGGGATACACCGAGTCGTAGGCCTCTTGATAGTGCTCGTCCGCCTCGGACTGCACTTCGGCCAGCTTCTCGTCGCTCAGCTTCAGGCCGCGGGACTCGATCTGCTTGGCCACGGCCACGTTCTTCACAGCGTCCTCCACCACGGCCTTCTGGATGTCGGAGACCGTGCTGGCGTTCATGCTCATGCCGTACATGCTGTACAGCTGGCTCATATAGGAATACTGACCGGTAAAGCTGGCCATGACGTCTTCCTGGGTTATCTGGCCGCCGTCGTAGCTGGCCACGGTGCCGGAATACTGTTTCTTCAGCGCGGCAAAGTCCTCATCCAACTGCATCATCGGATCGATGGCGATCAGATTGCATCCGGTCATCACCAGCGTCAGGACGATCAGCAGGCCGGTCAGCCGCACAAGCGTGTTTCTCATAACTCTCTTCCTCTCAATCCGGGGCGATACCACCCTAAAATAAACTTACCCATATATTATACACATTTCAGGATTTTCCGCAAGCGATTTTGGCAAATCTCCGGTTCTCAGAAAACCCGAAAGTGCCGAATTCAGGCCATTTTGAGAATCTTCAATGAATTTTAACTCTTTCTCAGGGGGAATGCACAGCTCGATGAGCCGGCTGTTGGCCCGCAGGCCGCAGGCGCGAAGGCGGCGGGCATACCCGCTTTTGGCGCGGCAGACCATCAGGATCTCGGACACGCACAGCGGCAAATTCATCAGCGCGTAGCGCTCCAGCCGCCCCACCTGGCGCCAAAGCTCCGCGCCGCCGGCAGCGCGCAGGCCCGCGGCCCGCCGGGGAAAGAGCAGCGCCAGCCGGTCCACCGGCAGCTGCTCGGCCAGCGCCAGCGCGGCGGCGCAGCCGCTGCCCACGGCCGCGATGCCGGCGCCGCCATGCGCCGCGCGCACCTGCTGAAGCGCCGTCTGAAGCGCCGGCCAAATGGCCTCCCCCGCGCCCCGGGCAAACGCGCGCGCCTCCGTGCCGTCAGATTGCAGCCGGCGCAAAAGGTCGCGGCCGGAAGGCATACCCGCTCCGGCCGTGAAATCTTCGATTATAAGGCACCCCAACGCGTGCATATCGCCGCACCCCTCCCGTCCCGCGGACGGCAGAGGCGCCGCCCGTCAGCTCAGCTTGCTCAGCGTTTCCTCGCTGGTGACCACCAGTATCACGTCGTCCTCCCGGATCACGTCGTCCGGCTGCGGCATGCCGTTCAGGGCCTCGCCATTGCGGATGGCCACCACGTTGATGCCCAGACGGCTGCGCATGGCCAGCTCCTTCAGCGTGTGCCCCACCCATTCCTTCTTCGGCCGGATCTCCGCCATCGAGTACTTCGAGGACAGCTCCAGATAGTCTATGATGTTGCCCGATACAAGATTATGCGCCACGCGCCGCCCCATGTCCCGCTCCGGGAACAAAACCTGGTCCGCGCCGAGCTTTTCCAGCATTCTTCCGTGGAACTCGTCGTGGGCCTTGGCGATGATGCGCCGGGCCCCCAGCTCCTTCAGCAACAGCACGATGGTGCCGCTGGCGCGGATGTCCGAGCCCATGGTGACAAAGGCCACGTCGAAGTCCTCTATGCCGAGGGCCTCCAGGGCGGAGCGGTCCATGGCGTCCATCTGTATGGTGTGGGTCAGCACGTCGCGCATCTCCTCCACCAGGTCCATGCGCCGGTCCACGCCCAGCACCTCCGCGCCGTCGCTGCACAGGGTCTCTGCGATGGCGCGCCCGAAGCGGCCCAGCCCCACCACGATATACTGTTTTTCGCGCTTGCTCTTGCTCATTGAATCGTCCTCCAAAGTGTTGTCGGTACGTCAGCCGATCATCACGCGCTCCTCCGGGTAGCGCAGCAGCTCCTTCGCGTGGCTCTGCCGGCGGGTGAACAGCAGCGCCATGGACAGGGGCCCGATGCGCCCGATGAACATGGTGATGATGATCAGCATCCGCGCCACGGTGCCCAGGTTCGATGTGCCCACGGCGGATATGCCCACGGTGCCCACCGCGGAAACGCACTCGTAGTACAGGTCCAGGAAGGCGTACTGCGGCTGAAGCAGCGACAGCGCGCACACGTCTACCACCGCCACCGCCACGGCGATGCACACGATGGCCACCGTCCGCTGGATCAGCGCGCGGTCGATGCGCCGCTCAAACACCACGATGCAGCTCTCGCCCCGGGCGATCATGCGCACGGTGAGCACCATGATGGCCAGCGTGGTCACCTTGATGCCGCCGCCCGTGGAGGCCGGTGCGCAGCCCACCATCATCAGAATGCCGCCGATCAGCTTGGTCGAATCCCGCAGGGCCGCCTGGTCGATGGTGTTGAAGCCGGCGGTGCGCAGCGTCACGGACTGAAACAGCGCGGCCAGCAGCTTGTCCGGCAGGCTGAGGCCGCCCAGCGTGTCCGGGTTGTTCCACTCCAGCGCCAGCACCATGAAAAAGCCGCCCACCAGCAGCGCGCCGTAGGTGACCAGCACCAGCTTCGTGTTCAGGCGCAGGCGCCGGAAGCGGCGCTTTTTCAGTATGTCCGACAGCGCGCCGAAGCCCAGGCCGCCCGTGACCACCATGGCGATGGCCGTGAAATTGATCAGCAGGTCCCCGGAGAAGCCCGTCATGCTCCTGCCGCCGCCGAACAGGTCAAAGCCCGCGTTGCAAAAGGCCGACACCGCGTGAAACAGCGAATAGAACGCGCCCCGCGCCGGCCCGTAGATCGGTATCAGCCGTATCGAAAACAGTGCCGCGCCGATGAGCTCCACCGTAAAGGCGCTGCGGGCCACCCACGTCACCAGCTGCACCATGCCGCCGATGTCGTCCTCGTTCATCGATTCGCGCAGTATCATGCGCTCGCGCATGGAAAAGGCCCGGCCCATCGCCCGGAAGATCATCGTGGCGAAGGTCATGAACCCGAGCCCGCCGAGCTGTATCAGTATGAGCAGCACCACGTGGCCGAAGGTGGAATAGGCGGTGCCGGTGTCCCGCACCACAAGGCCCGTCACGCAGACCGCGGAGGTCGATGTGAACAGCGCGTCGAACCAGGGGATCCTTTGCGAAGAGGCGGAGGCCACCGGAAGGGTGAGCAGCAGGCTTCCGATCAGTATGATGCCGATGAAGCCAAAGGCGATCAGCGGCAGCGCGTTGAAGCCCGCAAGCCTGTACAGGTTCTGTATGAACTGTGTAATAAACCGACGTCGGTTTTTGTTTCGCCCCTTCTCCCGGATCGAAGAGGGGCCCTTCCAATCTGAAAGCACGGCCTATACCCTCTCGATCTTCACCATTTCCATGAAGGCCTTGTAGACGGTCTTGTCGATGGTCCTGTAGCCCTCCGTGACGCAGCGGGTGCTGGCGCAGGCCACGCCCATTCGGAAGGCCTGCTCCAGGTCGTGCTCGGCCATGAAGCCCGCCGCCAGGCCGGCCACCATCGCGTCGCCGGCGCCCACGGTGCCCTTCACTTCGATGTTCATCCGCGGCGCGAACAGGGTCTCATCCCCGTTGGTGATCAGCGCCCCGCCGGCGCCCAGGGACACGGCCACCACCTCGACGCCCTTGTCGATGAAGCCCAGGGCCGCCTTCTTGAGCGCCGGTATGCTCTCCAGGCGGGCGCCCATCATCGTCTCCAGCTCGTAGCGGTTGGGCTTGATCATGAAGGGCCTGGCCTCCAGGCCGTACTTCAGGCGCTCGCCATCGGCGTCCAGCACGCAGCGGCACCCCAGGCCCTCCACCGCGTTGATCAGCGTCTTGTAGAAGTCCTGAGGGCAGCCCGGCGGCACCGACCCGGACAGGATCAGGTAGTCGCTGTTCTCGGCGTGCCCCACCACCATGTCGACCATTTTGGAAAGGGACGCCTCGTCCACGTTCATACCGGATTCGTTCAGCTCCGTGATGACGCCGGTGGACCGGTCGAACACCTTGATGTTCATTCGGACGCTGCCGCCGCACCAGATAAAGTCGTAGGGCGTGGAATTCATCATCAGGCGCTTCTCGAAGAGCGGCCCGCCGTCCTGGTACATAAAGCCGATGCACTCGGAATCCAGGCCGAGCCCGGACACCGTCAGCGCCACGTTGACGCCCTTGCCCGCGGCCACGTCGCTCTTTGCCACGACCCGGTTCAGCCCGCCGGGCATGAAGCTCTCGACCGTCAGTACGCGGTCGATGCTGGGATTCAGGGAAACGGATGTGATCATTGCTCTGCTCCTGTCTGTTTGTGGTTTTCGCCGGCGGAGGCTTCCGCGCGCTGGCGCTCCTCCTCGGCGCGCTTCTTCTCTTCCTCGCGCGCCTCCTCCTCCACCGTCTGGATAAAGCCGCCGATATGGTGCATCAGTGTAAAGCCCACGATCAGGCACAGCGCGCCGGCCACCAGCAGCACGCCCAGTATGACCTTCTGCGCAATCGTCACAGCCCTTGCCCTCCGCGCTCTGAGATCAAGCCGACACTCCAGTCTGTATAGTATAACATAATTTTGTCAAATTTCAAGTGCGTGATGCGCCAAAGGACGGCGAAAAGCCGTCCTTTGGCGCATATTTTCAGTTGTCCGCCCGGTTATACCCGTTTTTCATGTTCTCGCTGGCGCTCAGCAGCACCTTGTTCAGCGTGTCGACGGTCTGCTCCTTCGCCATTTCGGCCAGCTTTTCGTTGGCCTCGGCGGTCAGTGAAAAGTCTCCGCTTTCCGCCATGCGCCTATCGTATTCCCGCAGCAGCTGGCGGCCCCTGGTGAACACCGCGCTCTGGTAGCGCTCGATCTGCTGCACGCAGGCGGCGTAGTTGTGATCCGCCAGCACCCCGATCAGGCGGCTGGCCCAGTAGAAGTTCTCGGTGGAGGCGTCCAGCGTCACGCGGCTTAAGTACTTCGGCATGGCCGCCACATTGGCGTACACGGGCAGTATCGCGTCGAAGGCCGTGGAGCAGAAGCAGATCCACTCTATGCCGCGGATGGCCTCGGGCATGTCGCCGCGAATCTGGCAGACGGAGGTCACGCCCGTGCGGTTGATGCCGATGGAGCGGTACATGCCCCGCCTGCCGGTGTCCTGGCTGGTGTAAGGGTTGTAGGGCGTGCCCTGGTAGTGGGAGGACAGCATGTACTTCACGTCCTCCACGGTCACCTTTCGGTCCGGCACCAGCGCCCACGGTATGTCGTCGCTCTCCGGCGTGAACTCCGCGTTCTCGCCGTCCCAGCGGTGGGAGCGGGGCGTCAGGTATCGGCCCATGAACCAGGCCCTGGGGGTGTTGTAGATGTGGTCCATGTCCGTCCGGGAGCCGAACACGTCCCTGGGGTTGAACGCGCCGCCCTGGTTCAGGTCCAGGTGGTTGTCCCGTATGAATTCCCTCAGGTCGGCGGAGCACAGGTGCGCGCGCCGCGCGCCGAAGGCGTCGTCCAGGTCGAAGGCGTCCATGCCGAACTGGTTCGGGTTGATGGCGCAGGCGTCGTCCGGGATCCTTCGGGCCATCCAGTGGTGGCCGCCGATGGTCTCCAGCCACCAGACCTCGTCCGCGTCGTTGAAGGCGATGCCGTTGGACTCATAGGTGCCGTACTTCTCCAGCAGCTCGCCCAGCCGGATGACGCCCTCGCGCGCGGTGCGTATGTAGGGCAGCACCAGCACCACGATGTCCTCCTCGCCGATGCCGCCGGGCGTGTCCTTCTCCCGCCGGCCCGTGGCCTTTTTGTATTCCACCAGCGGGTCCGCGGCAAGCACCCGCGGGTTGGAGGTGATGGTCTCCGTGGCCGTCATGCCCACGTTCGCGGCGTTGATGCCGGTGGCCGCCCATATGCCGTTCTTGCGGTCCACGCTGGGGCAGGCGGTATAGCGCATGGGGTCGTCGGGCAGCTCGACCTCAAGGTGCGATATCACGCTCTTGTACTTCCGGGGCTGCTTCTTCGGGTCCACGACGATCAGCTTCTTCACGTCGAAGTGGCCGTCGTCGGTGCGCGCGATCATCGTGGAATTGTCGTTGCTGGCCTTCTTGCCGACCAATACGGTGGTACAGGACATCTCTCTTCCCCCTTCGATTCGTATTGCATTGATTGTACATCATTCCGCCGGAAATGGCAATGCCCAAGCCGACCAAAAATGAAGGGGCCCGCCCGTTTGGCGGTCCCCTTATGCGCGCTGTTCAGTTCAGTCGCCTGTGCTCCGCGGGCTCCGGCGCGTAGCGGCCGGCGGGAAATCCGTAGGCCTCGGACAGGCTCCCCTCGGCGCTCTCCAGCGTGAAGCAGGACACCTCGTAGGCGTTTCTCGACAGGTATTCCCCGTTCTCCAGCAGCTTCTGGTACTCCCTGGACTGCAGCCGCCCCGTCAGCCGGACGTGGTCGCCCACCTCAAACCTGGAGGCGTACTGGGCGTTGCGGCCCCAGGCGATGCAGGGTATGTAGTCGCTCTTGCCGAAGGCCCGGTTGACCGCCAGCATCATGTCGCAGATCTCCCGGCCAAAGGGCGTGGAGCGGTAGATCGGCGGCTTGCACAGCGCCCCGGTCAGCGAAACCTTGTTCAGCGTGTCGTTGTCCGGCGAGGGCGCGATGCTCTGGGCAAACAGCGTGACCATCAGCCGGCCCGCGCCGTCGATCACCTTGTTGTAGGAGCGCACCTGGCCCGTCATCATCAGCTGGCAGTCCGGTTCCTGGGGCAACAGCGCCATCAGCTTGCCGGGTATGGTCAGCGGAAGCCGGTCCACCGTGCCGGACAGCCGCCTGACCAGCAGGAAGCCCGTGTAGAAGGGCTCGTTCATGACCTCATGGCTCAGTTCCAGTTCGCCGTCCAGGCGGCCGACGGCTATGATTCTGTTATTTGGATTTTCCATCGTATCCCTCCGGTTATGAAATGTGTTTATCCTTTTATATGCATTCCCGCGGCCTGTGATGCAGGATCGCCTCCCGAAATAATAAATAGAACACATGTTCGTTATATAGTATTATACACGCGATCTCCAAAAATGCAATCGAACATAAATTGAAATATTTGGCTCATCACGGAAACTTGTGGGATTGGAGTTCCCCCTCTCCGCCCTTCGGGCACCTCTCCCCCTCACGGGGGCGAGGCAAGGAGGATAGCGCAGAGTTNAGCGCACCCGCGCGGTAGCCTTAGCTCGCCCCGGTGACGGGGAGAGCTGGCGCGCAGCGCCTGAGAGGGGAATCCCACAAGAAAACGTGAAGATCCAAATATTTTTGGCGCGCCCACCGATCGGGCGCGCCGCAGTTTTCGTTTTTGGATTGTAATGTTGCCTCAGATATGATAAAATACAGTCAGACCACATACGAACCGGGAGGGAACGCGCCATGCTGATCATCGGTATATGCGGCGCCAGCGGCAGCGGAAAATCCACGCTGGCGAAAGCGCTGGCTTCGAGAATCGAGAAGCCCTGCGTCTACATCAAGCAGGATTCCTACTACAAGGATCACCCGGACATGACCTATGAGGAGCGCTGCAACATCAACTACGACGAGCCGGAGATCTTCGAGCACGACGTGCTGCGGGAGGATCTGATGAAGCTTCGGCGCGGCGAGAGCATCACCTCCAAGGAGTACGACTACACCCAGCACCGCCGCTGCGATCCCGGCGGACTGATCGAGCCGGCGGACGTGGTGCTGCTGGAGGGCATCCACGTGTTCTACGACCCGCTGGTCCGCGACCTGCTGGACTTCAAGATCTACATTCAGGTGGACCCGGACGTTTGCCTGCTGCGGCGGGTGAAGCGCGACCTGCGCGACCGCGGGCGCACCATCGAGAGCGTCTACAAGCAGTACCTGGAGACGGTCAAGCCGATGTACGAAAAGCACATCCGTAACTATGTGGAATACGCGGACCTGATCGTCGCCCGGGGCGGCAAGAACGCCCGCATCGTGGACATACTCGCCCACTACATCAATTCGGGCCTGATCGAAACCAGGCCCTGAAAGGAAAGTTTACCGGAGCTCCCGCTTGCGCTGCGCGGCCTCCTTCAGCATGTGGGCCGCGTGGGAAAGGCTGCTCTCGCTGTCACCGGCGCCGCCCACCAGCCGGGAGAGCTCCTTTATGCGGCCCTCGTCGTCCAGCAGGCGCACGTAGGTGTCGGTGCGCGCCTCCCCCGCCACCTTCTCCACCAGGAAGTGGGCGTCGCCCAGCGCGGCGATCTGCGGCAGATGGGTGACGCTGAGCACCTGCCGGTTCCGGGCGATCAGGCACATCTTCTCGCCCACCACCTGGGCCATGCGGCCGGAGACGCCGGTGTCGATCTCGTCGAAGATCATGGCGTCCACGCCCTCCTGGTCCACGGCGATGGCCTTCATCGCCAGCATGACCCGGGAGATCTCGCCGCCGGAGGCGATGCTCGCCAGCGGGCGAAGGGGCTCGCCGGGGTTCGGGGAGATCATGAACTCCACCCTGTCCATGCCGTTGGCGGTGGGCTTGGGCTCCGGCTCCACGCGGACCTCAAAGCGGGTCTTGCCCATGCCCAAATCCTTCAGCTGGCCGCAGATCTGCTCCGCGAGCCTTCGGGCGCTGTCGCGGCGCAGGGCGGTCAGCTTTTCGCAGGCTGAGCGCAGCTGGGCGTCCGCCTCCCGATAGCGCTTCTTGTACGCGCCGATGGACTCGTCGCTGCGCTTCAGCGCTTCGAGCCGCTGGGCGGCCTGCGCGCCGAATTCGATCACTTCCTCAATGGTGGCGCCGTACTTGCGCTCAAGGCGCTTGATCAGATCCAGCCTGCCGGCCAGCTTGTCGATCTGCCCCGGGTCAAAATCCATATCGTCCATCAGGGCCTGCAGCTCGTAGCCCACGTCCTGGGCGCCGTAGTACAGCTCCCGCAGGCGCGACGCCAGGGCCCCGTAGCGCTCGCTGAGCCCGGATATGCCGTCCATGGCCTCCGCCGAGCGCAGCAGCGCCTCCTGGGCGCTGGGCCCGCGGCCGTCCCCCTGGTAGATGAGCGTATAGGCGGTCTCCACGCCCTGGCGTATCTTTTCGGCGTGCTCCAGCATCGCCAGCTTTTTTTCAATCTTCTCTTCCTCACCCATCTTCAGCTTTGCCGCGCCGATCTCCTGGGTCTGAAAGGTCAATACGTCCGAAAGGCGCTCCTTCTCCGCGGCGTCGTTCATCAGCCGCTTGAACTCCGAGGCCACGCGCCCGCGGGCCGCGTGCAGCTGGGCGACCTCGCGCCGCGCCTGCGCCTGGGCCGCGCCGCCGAAGTCATCCAAAAAATCCAGATGGCAGGCGGGGTTCAAAAGCGCCTGGTGCTCGTGCTGACCGTGCACGTCCATCAGCGTTTCCGTGAGCCGCTTCAGCGTGTTCAGCGGCACCACCACGTCCGACACGCGGCAGATGTTCCTGCCGCTTCGGCTGAGCTCCCGGCGAACGGCGATCACGCCGTCCTCCGCTTCGATGTCCATCTCCCGGAGCATCTCAAGCGCCCGGGCATTGCCGGACACGTCAAACAGCGCCTGCACCATGCCCCGCTCGGTGCCGGTGCGGATCATATCCCGGTCCGCGCGGCCGCCCAGGGCCAGGTTGATGCTGTCCACCACGATGGACTTGCCCGCGCCGGTCTCGCCCGTAAGCACATTGAACCCCTGCGCAAATTCCATGCGCAGCGATTCAATGAGCGCGATGTTTTTGATTGTCAGTTCCAAAAGCATAGGCCGCTCCGATCAGTCGCCCAGCATGTTGTTGAACTTCACCATCAGGGCTTCTGCGGCCTCGTTGGAGCGCGTGATGATCAGCAGCGTGTTGTCACCGGCGATGGTGCCCATGACCTCGCTCCACTTCATGGAATCGATGGCCTCGCCCGCGGCGTTGGCGCTGGCGGTGAGCGTATTGACCACGATCAGGTTGTTCACCGACTCCACGCTGACGATGGAATCGGTCAGTATGCGCGCAAAGCGGTCGTTCATGCCCTTCTCAGCCCGTTCCACGGTGGCATACTTGTACCCCCCGTGCTCAGACAGCACCTTCAGAAGCCTCAACTCCTTGATATCACGGGAAACGGTGGCCTGCGTCACCTTCACACCCCTGTTCAACAGTTCTTCCGCGAGCTCCTCCTGGGTTTCGATGTCCTTGTTCTCTATGATCTCCAATATCAGATTATGGCGTGCGCTCTTCATTTCCCAGAAGCCTCCAGTCGTAGGATTGTGGGGATTCAAACAGATTGATCAGTGGGTCCATTCGGACAGCTTGCTGCGCAACAGCCCGTAGTAATTCTTCTCATGAAGGCGCACAAACCGCGCCGGCCTGTCTGAACGGCATATGGTGATCTCGGGCCTGGTGCCCGACAGGGGAATCACCCTGCGGCCGTCGAGGACCGCCTGCACGCCGTCCCTCCCGTCGAGTACGCGCACGGTGATGTGTTCGTCGGCGGACACCACCACCGGCCGCGCGTTCAGCGTGTGCGGGCAGATCGGCGTGAGCACAAAGCAATCGAGGCCCGGCAGTATCACCGGTCCACCGGCCGACAATGAATAGGCGGTAGAGCCCGTCGCCGTAGCGACGATCAGCCCATCGCCGTAAATACAGTCAACCAGTGTGCCGTTTGCTTCGTATTCAAGAGAGAGAATCCGTACCGTCGGGGTCGCGCGGGTGACGATGATCTCATTGAGCGCAAAGTATTCAAGCCGGTCCCTGCCCACAATCATCATGGTCGTGCGCGTGTCGATGTCAAAATCCCCGGTCAACAGCCTGTCAATGGTCCGCTCGTCCAATTCATCGGTTTCGATTCCGGTCAGAAAGCCGAGTCTGCCCAGATTGACGCCCAGAATCGGTATGTCGTTTGGAATCGCGCGGTCAAGGCCGGAGAGGATCGTGCCATCGCCCCCGAGGACGATCAACAGCTGGCAGCGGTGAAACTGGTCCACAAGGCCGTCGGAAAAGCGCAACGCGGCGCTCAGGTCCGCGTCCAGACAGATTTCCACATGCCTTCGCCGCAGCAGGCCGATCAGCTTTTCGGCAACGTCCAGGCCCGAAGGCTTGGATGAATTCCAGCAGATTCCCACGCAGCGAACGGACACCGCAACCACTCCTCACCTATACAATATACCAAAGAGGGCCCGAGTTACAAGCCCTCTTTCGACGATTTAAAAAAATTGTCATACGCTCGGCCAATTGTAACATCTATCGCACAATCGGCCTCATTTTCCGCCGGCGCTTCCCTTCGTTTCAGCAGCATCAGGAACTCGATGTTGCCCTCCGGCCCCCGTATGGGCGAATAGTCCAGGCCGCCGACGCGCCAGCCCAGCGTGGGTATGAATTCGGCGATATCGCGCAGAACGCGCTCATGCACGCGCCGGTCGCGCACAACGCCCTTCTCGCCCACCTCCTCGCGCCGCGCCTCGAACTGCGGCTTGACCAGCGCCACAAAGCAGGCCTCCTCGCCCTCCAGCACCCCCAGGGCCGCCGGAAGCACGGCCTTCAGGGAGATGAACGACACGTCGGTGGCGCCGAAGGACGGCAAGGGGTCGAACACGTCCGGCGACAGGAAGCGGGCGTTGGTGCGCTCCATGCAGACCACGCGCGCGTCGCTGCGCAGCCGGTAATCCAGCAGGTTGTAGCCCACGTCCACCGCGTAGACGCGCCGCGCGCCGGCGCGCAGCATCACGTCGGTAAAGCCGCCGGTGGACGCGCCCACATCCACGCACACGCGGCCCGCAAGGTCGATGTCAAACACCTGCAGGGCCTTCTTCAGCTTGTGCGCGCCGCGGCTGACGTAGGCGTCGAGCGCGCCCTTCACGCGCAGCACATCGCCGTCCCGCAGCGTTTCACTGGCGCGCAGTATCTTCCGGTCCCCCGCCATGACCCGGCCTTCCATGATCAGCGCCCGCGCCAGCTCTATGGATTCCAGGTTCATAGCGTCAAGCAGCGCCTCGTCGGCGCGCCGCTTTTTCATGCGCTGGCCTCCATCGCCTTCAGCTTCTCCTGGACGCGCCGCGCGATGTCCAGCGCACCCAGGCCGCATTCCTCGACCTGCTGGTCGATGGTGGCGTGGGCGATAAAGCGGTTGGGCACGCCCAGCGTCAGCACAGGCCTGTCGACGCCCACACGGGCCAGCGCGTCCAGCACGCCCTCGCCGAAGCCGCCGGCCAGCACGTTCTGCTCCGCGGTGACCACCAGCCTTACGGCCGAGGCCTGCTGAATCAGCATGTCCGTATCCATAGGCGCGACAAACCGGGCGTCCACTACGCCGGCGGATATGCCCTTGCCCATCAGCTCCACGGCGGCCTGCAGCGCCGGCTGCACCATCTGGCCCACGGCGAATATCATCACGTCGGTTCCGGCGCTGATGAGCTCCCAACGGCCGATCTCAAAGGCCCCCTGGCTCTGTATGGCCGGCCCCAGATCGCCGCACGCGCGGGGATAGCGTATGGCCATAGGCCCGTCCAGTTCCCGGCTGAGGGCCACCATCTGCTTGAGGTCCCGCACGTCCCGGGGCGCGGCGATCACCAGCCCCGGTATGCTGCGCAGATAGCTCAGGTCAAACACGCCCTGATGGGTCGCGCCGTCCTCGCCCACGAGCCCCGCCCGGTCGATCAGGAACGTGACGGGCAGCCCGTTGCGGCACACGTCCAGCATGATCTGGTCGTAGGCGCGCTGCAAAAAGGTGGAGTAGATGGCCACGTAGGGCTTCATGCCCTGGCTGGCCATGCCCGCCGCCATCGTGACGGCGTGCTCCTCGGCGATGCCCACGTCGAAGAACCGGTCCGGGTGCGCCTTCTGGAACGCGTCCATGCCGGTGCCCGAGGGCATGGCGGCCGTGATGGCGCACACGCGGATGTCGCTGTCCGCCATGTCGATCAGCTGCCGGGCGACGATGCTGCCGGAGGTGGTGCCCGACGCGTCCTTCCTGTCGCCGGACTCGATGTAGAACGGCGCGATGCCGTGGAAGCGCGTCGGGTGATCCTCCGCGGGCCGATAGCCCCTGCCCTTGTGGGTCACCACGTGGATCAGCTGCGGCTCGTCGTAGTTCTTCGCCCGCTTCAGCACGCGGATCAGCTGCTTCAGGTCGTGGCCGTCCACCGGGCCCATGTACTTGAAGCCCAGCGCCTCGAAGAACTTGTCGTCCACGAATATGGAGCGGACCAGGTTCCGCAGCTTTTCCAGGAAGCGATACAGCCGCGCGCCGACCACCGGCAGCTTCTCCAGGCGGCTGCGCACGCCGTGCTTCACGGCGATATAGCCCTTGCTCTGGCGCAGGCGCGTCAGATAGCGGTTGACCGCGCCCACGTTCGGGGCGATGGACATGTCGTTGTCGTTCAGCACGACGATCATGCGGGTGTTGCTCTGCCCGGCGTCGTTCAGCGCCTCGAAGCACATGCCGCCCGTCAGCGCGCCGTCGCCCAGCAGCGCGATCACGTTGTTGTCGCCACGCATGATGTCCCGGGTCCGGGCCATGCCGAGGGCGGCGGAAATTGCCGTGGAGGCGTGCCCCGCCGTGAAGGCGTCGTATTCGCTCTCGTCGATGTTGGGAAAGCCGCTGATGCCGCCCTTCTGGCGCAGCGTCGGGAACCGGTCGTAGCGGCCGGTCAGGAGCTTGTGGGCATAGGACTGGTGCCCCACATCCATGACCAGCTTGTCCGCCGGCGCGTCAAAGACGTAGTGTATGGCGATGGTCAGCTCCACGGCTCCAAGGTTGGAGGACAGGTGCCCGCCGTGCTCCGAGACCACGTTTACGATCTCGGTGCGCAGCTCCTGGGCCAGCAGCTTCAGCTGTTTGATGCTCAGCTTTTTGAGGTCCGCGGGCTCATGTATTTGCTCGAGTATCATCAGATTTGCTCCAGTGTGCTTATTTGGTGCGCGTCACCATGTCATCCGCCAGCCGCCTGAAGAATTCGCCGCGGGCGGCGAAGCATTCAAGGGCTTCCGTCGCCTGCCTGTGCAGGTCGTCGACGCGGGCGCGCGCGCCCTCCAGGCCGTATACGGATACGCAGGTCAGCTTGCCGCTCTGGGCGTCCTTGCCCAGGGTCTTGCCCATGTCCTGCTGCGTGCCGGTGACGTCCAACAGGTCGTCCGTGGCCTGAAACAGCAGTCCGAAGGCGCGGCCGTAGTCGGTGAGCGCCTGCAGCGCCGCGTCGGAGGCCGCGCACAGCCGGGCCGCCGCCCGCAGCGGGTAGATGAACATGCAGGCGGTCTTGCCATACTGTATGTATTCCAGTGCCTGCTCGCCGCCCTCACGGCTGCGCTCGCAGTACAGGTCCATCACCTGGCCGCCGATCATGCCGCCGACGCCCGCGCCGGCGGCGATCTCGCTTATGGCCGCCAGGTAGCGCGCCGCGCCCTCCGGATGCCGGCAGGCGTGATTCAGCATGGTTTCAAAGGCGCTGTTGAGCAGCCCGTCGCCGGCCAGTATGGCCTGACCCTGGCCGAACACCACGTGGTTGGTCGGCCGCCCGCGGCGCAGCGTGTCGTCGTCCATGCCCGGCAGGTCGTCGTGGATCAGCGAGTAGGTGTGGATCATCTCCACCGCGCAGGCAAAGTCCAGCGCGTCGTCGGCGTCGCCGCCCAGCATGTCCACCGCGGCCAGCAGCATGCACGGGCGCAGGCGCTTGCCGCCGGCGCAGAGGCTGTAGCGCATGGACTGGCTGAGCAGCCAGGGCATGCTGCCGATCTCACAGCGGCCGTCTTCGATGACGGCGGGAATCTCCTCCAGGCGCCGGTTGACCCGGTCCGCGTATCGCTTCAGCGTATTCATGCGTTCTCTTCCTCCGGCAGCGCGCTTTCGCCCGACTCCGTCAGCAGGCGTATGCGCTTGTCGCCCTCGTCCAGCAGCGCGTTCAGGCTGTCCCGCAGGGCGATCGCCCGCTCGTAGGCCTTGAAGGATTCCTCCAGGGGCATCTGACCGGACTCCAGCGCCTGGGTCAGCTCCTCCAGCTCGCGCATGCCCTCTTCAAAGGTGATCTTCTTTTTCATGTTGCTTCATCCTTCGGTGAGATACTCAAAACCACCGCCGCCAGTTCGCCGTCCGCGAGGCGCACGCCGATGGGGGCTTTTGTATCGACGCCGCCGACGCTGGTCACGACATGTCCCTCCTGCATGACCAGCGCATAGCCCCTGTCCAGCACCGAGGCAGGGTTGAGCGCCCGGAGCGCGGCGTCGAGGGCGTTCAGCCGATGCCTGCCGCGCTCCAGCAGCACGGGCATGGCGGCCCCGGCCCGCTCCTGAAGCGCCTTGAGCGCCTGCCGCCTGGGCTCGATCATCGCCCGCGCCGGGGCAGTCAAATGCGGCGCGGCCAGCGCGCGCTCCAGCCTGAGCCGCCGGATCTGCTGGGCCGAGGCCAGCGCGCCGGAGAGGCGCTGTATGAGGCCGCTCAGGGACGCGCGCATCTCGTCCAGCCTGGGCACGGCAAGCTCCGCCGCCGCGGAGGGCGTGGGCGCGCGCAGGTCCGCCACGAAATCGGCGATGGTGAAGTCGATCTCGTGACCGACGCAGCTGATCACCGGTATGCTCGAGGCGGCGATGGCCCGGGCCACGGCCTCCTCGTTGAAGGCCCAGAGGTCCTCAATGGAGCCGCCGCCGCGGCCCACCAGCAACACGTCGCACTGTCCCTGGCGGTTCAGGCGCTCGATGGCCCGCACGATCTCCTGGGCCGCGCCAACGCCCTGCACCGCGCAGGGCGACACCACGATGCCGACGTTCGGGTTGCGCCGCCTGGCCACGTGGATGATGTCGCGCAGCGCCGCGCCCGTCTGGGAGGTCGCCACGCCGATGACCCGCGGGAACGCGGGGATCTCCCGCTTGCGCGCCGGGTCGAACAGGCCCTCGGCCATCAGCTTGCGCTTCAGCTTTTCAAAGCGGACGTACAGATCGCCCTGCCCCGCCTGCCGCATGGAGGCCACGTAGAGCTGAAAGCTGCCGTCCCTCACAAACACGGAGGCCGAGGCCCGCACCGTCACGCGCATGCCGTCTGCGGGCTGAAAGTCCAGGCCCACCGCCTGCTGGCGGAACATCACGCACTGCACCCGGGCGCTTTCATCCTTCAGCGCAAAATAGCGGTGGCCGCTGTAGTGGTGCTTGTAGCCGGAGATCTCGCCGGTCACTTCGACATTTCTGAGCAGCGGGTCCCCGGCCATGAGCTTGCGGGCGTATTCATTCAGCTCCGATACGCTGAGCGCCTGAGCGCCCTCGGAAAAGGCGTTCATTCCTGCTCGCCGGCGGTTTCCGCCTCGTCTTCAAGGTCGCGGGCCAGGTTGCCGAGCACGCCGTTGATGAAGCCGCCCGCCTTGTCGGTGGAATACTGGTTGGCGAGCTCCACGGCCTCGTTGATGACCGCGCCGCGCGGGTCCTCCTTCAGCGTCAGCTCATAGACCGCCAGGCGCAGTATCGCCAGATCGACCCGCGTCAGGCGGTCGATGGTCCAGCCCTTCAGGTACTTGGCGATCCTGGCGTCGATGGCCTGGACATTGGCCGTCACGCCCTCGAACATGCGGTTCATGTAGTCCGCCTCGTGCTCGTTCGGCTTCACCTCCAACAGGTTCAGCCGCGTCTCTTCGCCGCCGTCGCCGCCCATTTCCCATTCGTAGATCAGTTTCATCGCTTGCGCGCGCGCCACGGTTCTCTCCATAAATCAATACCAGCTTTCTCGCCGTTTCACGTCGGTATGCGCGGGCGCTTTGCGCCCCCGGCCCGATCTGCCAATTATCACAACAGTTGCGGTGGCACGCACGCGCCGCCGCAACTGTCCTCCGTTCTGGGTTTTGCTGAGTTAAAGGGTGTCCTCTTGACGCAGGTTCTCGCCGTCCTCCTGCGCCTCGGCCTCGGCGGCTTCCGCCGCCTTCATGGCCGCCAGGTCCTTGGCGAACTCGGATTCATAGGGCTTGTCGAAGTCATACGCGGGGGCCTCCTCCGCCGGCGCGGGCTCCGGCACGGGCGCCTGCGCTTCAGACGGCTCCTCCGGCGCTTCATATTGCGCGGGCGCTGCGAAACGCGCGGGCTCCGGGGCTGTCTGGGGCTCAGTATTCGCCACCGGCTGGGGCGCTGTGACCTCGGGGAACGCCGGCGCCGCGGCCTCGCCCCTGGACTTGTCCCTTCCCAGCTTGAGCTTCCTGGGCGCTTCGCCGCCGTTCGTCACGGCGTTGATGCTGATCGTGACCGCCCGGACGGCAACGCCGCAGTTCATCTCCACGAACTGGCGGATGGCGCGCTGCATGTTCATCGTGATCGTGGGCACGTGGCAGCCGTTCAGTATGGAGGCCCTGACGGCGATGACGATGGCGTCGTCCTGGTTGTCGATGCTGATCTTCATGTCCGTGATGCCGTCGATGTTGGTCACGGACTGGCGCACCATCTGCTCAATGGCGGAGATGGCGATGCGCACCTTGCCGCTGTCGCTGGAATCCATCGTGATGAAGCCCCGCTCGGAGCGCTTTTTGCGCTTGAAGATCAGGTAGACCTGCACGATGGCCAGCACCGCGTAGATCACGAGCAGCGCGATGCCGATGATCCTGACGTAGCGGATGCCGATGGCCGTCTCGACCATGTTGTAGTACTTCATGATGAAGTCCGGCACGATCAGGTAGATGGCGAAGGCCGCGACGATCAGCAACGACACCAGCCAGTGGATAAACATCAGTATTCTCTTGCCAACACTCAATTTCATAGTTGTTTCATCTCCTGTGCGGAATCATGGATGCGCCCGGAGAAGACGATCAGGCTTTCTTTTCCTCTTCGTCTTCCTCGTCCTCGTCTGATTCGGCGTCTTCCTCCGCGGCGTCATCTTCGTCCGCTGCGTCGCCTTCGGGCTCTATCTCCTCCGGCGCTTCTTCGGCCTCGTCGGCTTCGTCGGACGGCTCGTCCTCATCGAAGTCCTCGTCGAAGTCCTCGTCGAAGTCCTCGTCCGGATCGTCGTCGAGGTCCATGTCGTCCTCATCCGCGTCGTCGAGGGCGTCCGCCGCATCGGCTTCGGGCGCCTCTTCCTCAACGGGCGCTTCGGCCGGGGCCGCGGCCGGAGCATCCGCGGCGGCGGGGGCGTCGCCCGCCTCGGCCTCCGCGTTCTTCTCCAGCATCTTGCGGTGCTGCTCGTCCAGCTCCGCGTTGGCGCGCTGCTCGCGCTCAAAGCTGATGCCCGTCACATGCACGTCCACGTTCTTCACGTCCAGGCCGCTCATGGTCTCGATGGCCTTCTTCACATTCTCCTGAATGTTCCTGGCCACGTCGGGCACCGGAGAGCCGTAGTCCACCGTGATGGTGATGTCCACGGAAACCCGGTTGTCCTCCAGGTCTATGCGAACGCCCTTCGTGAGGTTGCGATTGCTTTTGCGGGAAAAAACGTCCGCAAGGCCGGCGGCGGGAGAGATCATGCTGGCGACGCCATCCACTTCCGTGGCCGCGAGGCCTGCGATGGTGGCAACGACTTCAGTGGCAAAGGAGACCGTACCGTTGGGGTTCTCGTTCAGCTTGACATCGGAAGGATATTTTTCGCTCATGTCGCATACCTCCTTATACGGAATCTATTATAGCAGAAAACAGGCAAATGCGCAAATACTTTCCGTTATTTTACCGGAATGATTTTTACGCAGCCCCCGGTGAGCCCCGTTTCCCGCATCACAAGCTCCAATATCACCGCCGATTCGCGCTGGGTCAGCGCCTCGCCCCGCACCAGCACGTTGGCGGAATTGGCGCTCACGGTGGCCACCGCGCCGTCAAAGCCCCGGGCGCGCAGCACGCCCTCGATGGTCGTCTCCGCCGCCGCGCGCGCGAGCATGTCCGTCAGCCGCCGTCGGGCCTGGGAAGAGGCTTCCCCGTCGCCGGCGGAATGGATGATCTCGTTCAGCTGGGCCTCGGACCGGGCGCGCAGCTGCTCGCGCTCCAGCACAAAGGCCGCCAGCGGGTCCTGGGGCGTCTGCTCCACAAGCGTGGCGCTGACGGCCCGCGTCGCGCCCGCGCCGGTCAAGCGCATGGTGATGAACGTGTCCGCCGCCAGTGCCAGCGCGAAAAGCGCCGCGCAGATCGCGCGCTTTGTCCATTTATTCATTGGCCACCTCCAAAGCATCCATGCCTGCCGATGATTTCCACCCGCTCCGCCGGCGTGTCCACGACCGAGAGCACCGCCCGCTGCAGGCGCAGATAGGTGCCCACGTCGTCGATCCGGTCGGCGACGATGAGCACGCCGGTCACCGCGCCGTCGTCGCTCTGGGCGATCATCGCGCTGACGTCGCCCACCCCGTCGATGCGCTCCAGCATGCGCTCAAGGCGCGCTTCAAGGTCTGTCCGCCCGCTCTCACGGTCCGCGCCGCGCCCGTTGATCAGCATCAGGCCCATGACCGCCGCCAGCACCAGCGCGATGAGGACCTCGACGCGCCGCGCGCCGCGCAGCCTCTGCAAAAGGTCGTTCAGCATCCGCGCCGCCCTCTACGCAAAAAGCCTCAGCACCAGCCGCACGGCGCACACCGCGCAGCAGAGCGCGCAAAGGGCGCGAAAGGGCAGCGCGTCCTTCCCGCTCTTGACCAGCGCGTCCATCGCGACGGCGGCGACGCAGATCGAAAACAGCGCCTGCGCCGGCATCCTCAGCGCTTCCGGCAGCATCCACTCACCGCCCTTCGCCCGTTTATTGTCTCACACACCTAAAACACGCCCAGGCACAGCCCGCACAGCAATACGTTCAGCATCGCGCCGGCGGCGCATACGGCAAACAGCATGCCCGCCACATCGCCGTAGCCGCAGGTGATGCGCACGATGCCCGCGTCCGCCACCGGCTCCACGGCCGCCGCCGCCAGCTTCAGGGAGAGCATGTACACGGCCAGGCGCAACAGCGGCCCCGCGCAGGCGGACAGCGCCAGCGCCATGCCGGCGGTGCCGATTGCGCACTTCGCGACCGCCGCGCTCTGGATCAGCGCGCCGGCCGAGTCGGCGATGCCGGAGCCCACGAACGGGATCAGGCTGCGCAGCGTGAAGCGCACGGCCCGAACGGAGGCGGCGTCCTGGGCGGCGGCAACGCGCCCCTCCGCCATCAACAGCGCGGTGACCAGCCCCACCAGAACCCCCGTTCCCCACACCGCCGTCCGCTTGATGAGCGCGAAGAGCCGGTCCACGGGGTAGCGCTCCGACAGGCCGCCGGCGACGTTGACCGTGGCCGCCACGGCGCAGAGCGGAAGCCCGAGCCCGAACAGCAGGCCCTGGGCGATGTCCGTCAGCAGCGCCGAGGCCGGCGTCAGCATGGCCGAGGCCGCGGCTTCGCCGGTGAGCGCCATGGCCGCGGCCAGCACCGGCGCGAGGGCGTCCGCCACGCGCGCGGACCGCAGCAGCATGTCGCGGGCCGCCCCCATGGCGCCGGCGCAGGGTGCGGCCAGCGCGGCGGCGCAGGCCAGCCTGCACAGAAGCGCCAGGGCCTCGTTTCGCCTGCCGGGCAGCATGCCAAGCAGCGCGGTCACCAGCGCCGGGGCCGCGATCAGCTTCAGCGCTTTCATGAGGTTGTCCCTGACCGAGCGCGCCGCGCGACCCAGCGCGTTTTGAACGGTGTGCGCGTCCACCAGCATTTCGCCCGAGAGCGCCCGCTCCGCCGCTTCCGCCATCCAGGTGACGTCCATGTCCCGGGCCAGCGCCTCCAGGCGCGCGTACCCGGCGCGGTTCATCTGCTCCAGGACATCCGACTCGGCGCGGGCGCAGTTCGTCGCAAGCAGCAGCGCCCAGAGCAGAAGCGCCGCAGCTCTCAGCCCAGCGCGCCGCCGATCAGGCCGGTCAGTTCTCCGATGAGCGGCGCGCACAGGCCCAGCATCGCGACCCGCGCCGCCAGCGCGATCCTGCCCGCCAGGGCGCGCTCCCCAGCGTCCGCGCAAAGCTGTTCCCCCATCTCCGAGAGTACCGCGATGCCCGCGCCCTTCAGCACAATGGCGGCGATGTCCCGATCCCGGGGCATCAGCGCCTGAAACGCCGCGACCCACTCGGTAAGTCCACCGGCTTCGGTCAGCAGCAGCAGGACCGCCGCGAGCCCGCCCGCCAGCGACAGGGCCGTGGCCAGCTCCGGGCGCTGGAGCCTCAGGGCGGCGCAGATCATCGCGACCGCCACGCACAGTGCCGTGATCCTGACTATCATTCATCGTTCCCTCACAGCGCGAATATCGTCCGGATCGTATTGAAGAAATCCGAGATCATGTTGACGACCATCATCAGCACGATCACCAGGCCCGAGAGCGTGGCCAGCATGGCCATGTCGTCGCGCCCGGCGCGGGAGAGCAGCTGGGAGATGACCGTCACGATGATGCCGATTCCCGCGATTCTGAACACGAAATCCAGGTTCAATCCCGTCACCTCACACCACGATCAGCGCGATCATCATGCCGATCAGAAAGCCCAGCGACGTATACAGCCTGCCGGTCTCCGCCGAGCGCTTGGCCGCCTCGTCCCACAGCGCTTCCACGTCCCGGAGCGTCCCGGCGAGCAGCGCCCCCTGTTCCGCCCTGCCGCTCTGGCCCAGCCGGTCAAACAGCGCGTCCAGCACCCGCGCGTCCGATTCCGTCAGCGCCTCCGCCGGTCCGCCCCTGCGCATGGCCGGGGCCCGCGCCGCCTGCCAGGCCTCGGCGGCGCTGCGTCCCTCGCCCATGCCGTCGGCCACGACGGCAAAGAGCGGGCACTTCGCGCTTAGCAGCGCGCACTGCACGGGCTCCAGCATGCCCGTCATGTGAATCTTCAGCACCCGAAGGCCCTCGGCGATGCCCTTCAGGGCTGCGGCGCGGCGGCGCGCCGCGTCGGCAAGCGCCCTTCCGCACAGCGCGCATCCCAGCACGACGCACACCGACAGCGCTACGCGCGTTCCCACGCCGATCCCCCCTCCCCGTCCTTCAGCCGCCAGACCTCGATGACATGCCCGGGCCGCTCCCCCAGCAGCACGACCCGCTGCAGCGCGCCCGATCTCAGGATCGAACGCATGCAGACCCGGCCCATCAGTTCGCCGAAGCTCCCCGCGTGGGCCGAAGCGGCGACGGCCACCCCGCAGCGCGCGGCGTCCGCCAGGGCGGCGGCGTCAGCCGCCCCGCCGATCTCGTCCGCCACGATGACCTGCGGCGCCATCGCCCGTATCATCCGGCCGATGGCCTCCCCCCGCGGGCAGCCGTCCATCACGTCGGTGCGCAGGCCCACGTCCAGCGTCGGCACGCCCTGGCGGCAGGCGGCGATCTCATGCCGCTCGTCGGCGACGGCCACGCAGTAGCCCCGCGCGGAGAGGCTGCGCGCCAGGTCCCGAAGCAGCGTGGTCTTGCCCATGCCGGGCAGCGAAGCCAGCAGCGTGGAGCGAAGGCCGTCGCCGCCGTCCATCAGGGCGGCGATCTCCCGGGCGCAGCCCGGCACCGGCCGTGCGACGCGTATGCAGGCCGAGCCGACCTCCTCCATGCGAAGCCTGCCGCCCTCGGCGTGCATCCTTCCGCACACGCCCACGCGGCTGCCATCATCCAGCGTGAAGAAGCCCTCGTCCAGGTCCTGCTGGCGGGCGTACAGGCTGTACTCCATCAGCGCGGCCAGTGCGCGCCGCAGCGCGCCTGCGGCCAGCGGCGTCTCGCCCACCGCCTCAAACCCGCACCCCGCCACCTGAACCGGGCGCTCGGCCCGCAGCCGAATCTGCGTCAGACGCCCCGCGTGCGCCTCCAGGAGCCGGGCGGCGTCCCCGGGCAGCAGCTTTTGAAGCCTGTCGGCAATCGCCATGGTCCGGCCCCTCCCTTCGCGTGACATAATCCTATGGCGCGGCGCGTCCGCCCATTCCCAATAATTGGCAATTTTTTGAGGGCTCAATCAGGAACCTGAGCCGTCTCAAATGCGTCTAAATGTCAACCATTGTCAGGAGGGCAAGACATATGAAGAAAACGGGTTTACTGATACTGCTGATCGCCCTGTGTCTGGCCGCCGCGTCCGTCGCGCTGGCCCAGACCGGCCCGGTGGCGCGCAGCGGCAAGCTGGCCGTCTATTCCGACGGCGAGGGGCGCCTCTTCCTGCCGGGCAGGGAGGACCCCATCAACACAAAGGCCGCGGAGGACATCGTGGCCATCGACGCCTACCGCGTGCTCTTCACGAGCGCCCCGGAGGCAGAGGAGACCGCCCCGGAGGGAAGCGACGCGCCCCGGGGAAGCGACCTTTACATGATCGATCTGGAATCCTTTGAGGAGACCCTGGTCGCCGAGGGCGTCTACACCGCCTGCCTGTCGGGCGAGGACACCGCCTGGTACGTGACCCAGGATGTGCGCGACCAGCTGATGCGCGTCTCGCTGAAGGACTTCACCGCCCAGACGGCCTACACCGCCGGCGAGCCCATCGAGCGGCTGTATGTGTCCCTGGAGGGGCTCATCCTTCAGATGGTGGACCAGGCCGGGGCCGTGCTGTACGTGCCGGAGACGGACCGGTTTGAGATCTACAGCGGCCTCCTGCCGCGCGACAATCTGATGGGCGACAGCTACGAGATCTGTCTGACCGAGGGAAGCGATCTGTATCTGAAGAACGACTTCAACTTCACCTCGGCGCTGATCGATTCGGACGTGACCGCCTTTGCCCGCATGGACGGCACGATCTACTACCTGACCCGCACCGGCAGCGCGCTGCGCCTGATGTCCTGCGACCCGCTGACGATGAGCCGCAAGATCGTATTGATACCGGCCATCGACATGGAGAACCAGCTGACCGCCAGCGATCATGCGCTGTTCATGCTGTCCTCGGAGGGCGAGGTCTGCAAGGTGGACCCCAAGGCCGGCACGATCACGCTGTTCAGGAAATACGACGGCTACGACGCCTTTGACCTACCGGAGGATTACACCGTCAGCGGCCTTCGGATCGAAGCGATGAGCGGCCAGCTGAACGTCTATGCCGAGCTGGAGGAGGCGGCGGTCAAGCCGGACTTCTCCTTCATCGAGTTCGGCACCGCGCCCGAGGCCGTGGAGCCGAAGCTCAGGCTGATCGAAACGCACGCGCTCTACGGCGAGGAGACGGCCTGGGACCTGCTGAAGCCCGTTCCCCAGTACGCGCCGCTGGCCCGGGGCAGCCGCGGCGACGCGGTTCGCGCCATACAGCAGCCGCTCTACGACCTGGGCTATTACGATTACTATGTGGACGGCATATTCGGTCCGCGCACCCAGTACGGCGTGAAGATGCTGCAGTCGGACCTGGGCCGCCCCGTCACCGGCATCGCGGACGCCGAGCTCCAGCAGATCATACTGTCCGGCAAGCTCAGCCCCTTCGACCCCTATCTGCCGCTGAGCCGCGGCCGGCGCGGCATGCGCGTGCAGATCATGCAGGAGCGCCTGCGGGAGCTGGGCTATCTGGCGGACGCCGCCGACGGCATATTCGGCCCGCGCACGCAGAAGGCCGTGCAGCTGTTCCAGACCGAGAACGGCGTCACCTTCAGCGAAGCCGCCACCAGCGAAACGCTGCGCCGGCTGTACTCCGACACCGCCAGCCGCTGCTCCAGCTACATCGACCTGTTCCCCGGCGACACCGGCTATCGCGTGCGCGAGCTGAACAACCGGCTGAAGGCGCTGTACTACCTGGAGGACAGCCCCGGCAGCGCCTACACCGCCCAGACCTCCTCCGCCGTTCGCGTGTTCCAGCGCACCGCCGGGCTTCGGGAGACCGGCGAGGCCACCCAGGCCGTGCAGCGCGCGCTGTTTGCCGAGAACGCCCCGGAGGCGCCCGGTTACATCGTGCTGCGCCGCGGCGACGACAACGACCGCGTGGAAAAGCTGCAGCGCCGCCTGAAGCAATTGAACTACTACGACGGCAAGATCACCGGTTACTTCGGAAAGTCCACGAAGGACGCCGTGGCGCTGTTCCAGAAGCAGGTCGGCCTGAGCACGAGCGGCATCGCCACCGTGCGCACCCAGCAGCTGCTGTTTGACCGGGACGCGCCCGAATACGTGCCGCCGACGGTCATCGGCGAGCCGGTCATCACCGTGGACATGTACGACTGGATGGACCGCGGCGTGTACTATATCTCCGGTCAGAACGCCTTCGACGGATACGTCACCTTCTCCTGGGAGACCGAGGGCGACGTCAAGTCCTACAACGTGCGCATCACCGACGAGGACGGAAACGTCTGGCTGGATGAGGACACGCTGATGACCCACACCGGCGTATCGCCCTACACGCTGCGCGTCGGCAAGACCTACACGCTGCGGGTCAAGGCCTATCCCGAGGACGGCAACAGCGATCACATCACCCGCAGCGAGGTCCGCTTCAGCCGCATCCGGGTCCGCCGTGAGATCCCCGGCGTGGGCACCCCGGTGCTGTCCATCGACAACGTGGCCCGCATGGAGGGCGGCGTCAACTACCTGCAGCCCGGCATCGTCACCTTCCACTGGCACGCCGAGGGCGAGGTGGACCGGTACTACGTCGAGATCTGCGACGAGAGCGACCGCCAGGTCATCGCCGACGAATTCACCGACCTGCAGGCCAGCGTGCGCACCGGCGCGATGAACGACGGCGAGATCTACACGCTGAACGTGTACGCCATACCCAAGGGCGGCACGCTGAACGACGCCCGCGCGAAGTCGCTGCGCTTCTGCCTGCCGGAGGTCGAACTGCCCGAGCCCGACCCCACGCCGGTGCCCACGCCGGTGCCGACGCCCGAGCCGACCCTGGAGCCCACCGAAGCGCCCGTCGCGCCGACGGAAGTGCCGGAGGAGACCCCGGTGCCGATTCCCACCGCGGACATCCCCGACGACCTGATCCCGGAGCCCACGGCCGTTCCGACGCCGGAGTCGCTGCCGGAGGTCTCCGAGCCCGTGATCGCACTGGACAACGTGGTGCGCACCGAGGAGGGCGTCAGCTACGTGGCCGGAGATGTGGTGACGATCAGCTGGTCCGCCGAGGGCGACGTGGAGAGCTACTATCTGGAGCTCGTGGACGCGTCCAACACGGTGGTCGGCGGAAACAGCACCACCGATACCTCCATCGGCCTGAACGCCGCCCTGATGAACCCCAACGAGGTTTATACGCTGTACGTCACCGCCATTCCCACCGGCGGCACGAAGGGAACCGGCGCCCTCGCCTCCATCCGCTTCGCGGCGCTCCCGGAAATCGCGGAGCCCACCGAGGAACCCGCGGTCGAGCCCGAGCCCGTGCCCACCGAGGAACCCGCGGTCGAACCCGAGCCTGTGCCCACCGAGGAACCCGCGGTCGAACCCGAGCCTGAGCCCACGCAAACACCCATGGTCGAGCCCGAACCCGAGCCCACCGAGGTACCCGCGGTTGAGCCCGAACCCGAGCCCACTGAAGAACCCGCGGTCGAGCCCGAACCCGAGCCCACAGAATCGCCCGTGGTCGAGCCCGAACCCACAGAGGCGCCCATCGAGGAGCCCGTGGTCGAACCCGAACCCGCGATGGAGCCCGAGCCCACCGAAGAACCCATGGTCGAACCTGAGCCCGAGCCCACCGAGGAGCCCACGCCTGAGCCCACCGAGGAGCCCACGCCTGAGCCCACCGAGGAGCCCACGCCTGGAGCCCACGCCTGAGCCCACTGAGGAGCCCACGCCCGAGCCCACCGAGGAGCCCACGCCCGAGCCCACCGAGGAGCCCACGCCCGAGCCCACCGAGGAGCCCACGCCCGAGCCCACCGAGGAGCCCACGCCCGAGCCCGAGCCTGAACCCGAGCCCGAACCTGAGCCTGAGCCTGAGCCCGAGCCTGAGCCTGAACCCGAGCCCGAGCCTGCGGAATATGTGTGGGATGTGCCCGTGGACAGCTACTCCGGCGCGGACGAGATCATGGCGATCCAGGACCGGCTGCGCGAGCTGCGCTGGCTGCGGAAGAAGGACGAGGTTGAGCCCGGCGTGCTGGATGAACTGACCGTCAACGCCGTGATCGACTTCCAGGCCTATCTGTACTCGGATTTCGGCATCGAGCTTGTCCCCATCGATCCGGAAATGCCGGTGATCGACGTGGACACGCTGGACCTGCTGATGAACACGCCCGACGATACCTACCAAAAGCCCCAGACGGAAGACTGAGAAAAGACGGGGGCTGTTGCAATCGCAACAGCCCCCCATATTATGCCGATTATCATACCGTGTCCAGCGTCTGTTCCGGCATGAGGCTCGCGTGCAGGCTCAGGTCGCCGGCTTTTATAAGGCCGTCCAGATAGCCCTCCAGCAGCGCCCTGTAGGCCTCCAGCGTGACCACCTGGTTCAGCCGCCTCAGCACCTCCTGGGCGCCAGTGAGCCCCGGCAGCAGCCAGCCGCAGAACTTCCGCATTTCAAACATGGCCACGCGCTCCGGCCTGTGGCCGCAGGCCAGCTTTCCCAGCCGCAGAAGCAACGTCACGCGCTCCGGCGCCTGCCGCTGGGGGGCCGGTTCGCCGCGGCGCAGCCTGGCGATGTCGTCGAATATCCAGGGCTGCTTCAGCGCCGCCCGGCCGATGGCCACCCCGGCCGCGCCGGTGGCGTTCAAAAACGCGATCGCGTCCTTTGCATTGGTAACGCCGCCGTTGGCATAGACGGGAATGCGCGCCTGAGCGATGATGCGGCGCATGGTTTGAAGGTCCACTTCGCCGCTGTAGCGCTGCGCCCGGGTGCGGCCGTGCAGCGTCACGCTCTGAAAGCCCAGTTCCTGGGCCGCCAAAATCAGCTCGGGCGCGGTGATGTGCGCGCCGTCCCAGCCCAGCCGCAGCTTCAGGCGCACCGGCAGCGCCGTGGCGGACTTCACCGCTTCCATCACGCGGATGGCCTTCTCCGGTTCGCACAGCAGCGCCGCGCCGTTGCCGCTGCCCACCACCTTGCGCGCCGGGCAGCCCATGTTGATGTCGATGGCGTCGAAGCGCTCCAGCGCCTCCAGCCGCCGGGCCGATTCGGCCATCATCTCCGGCACGCTGCCGATCAGCTGCGCCGCCAGGTTGCGCTCATTGTCATAGCGCACGAGCACCTCCTCAAAGGTGGCGCTCATGCGCTTCTTCGCCCGCCCGTAGGCCAGCGACTGTATCATCTCCGTGGTGGCGCCGTCCGCGCCGTAGTCAAAGCAGACGCTCCGAAAGGACGCCCGCGTCATGCCGTCCATCGGCGCGAGCAGGAACACAGGTCGTTCCATGGCGCGTTCACCCCCTTCGTCCGAGATCGGCTCCGGGGCGAATCAGCCGGTGACGTTCAGCCGCGCGTCGCCGGTCTCCCGGTAGCCCTGCTGCAACAGCTGCGTCACGTCCCACGGGCGCTGCGCCGCTTCGGGATAGAGCTTCAGCAGGTAGATATAGGGCTCCAGCAGCGTCGGGTTGATCTCGATGCACTTCTTCAGCAGCTCGGCGGATTTTTCGGTCTGCTCCGCCTGGAGATAGGCCATCGCGGCGGAGGACGCGAAGCTGTAGTTGTCCGGGTCCCGCTGCAGCGCCCGCTCGTAGAACTGTCCGGCCTCGGCGTATCGCCCGTCCTGATAGCTCTGGTACCCCAGCTGGCTGTAGGCGTCGGTGCTCCAGGCCATGTTGATCCTGGCCAGGCTCAGCTGGCCGGACGGGAAGAACGAGTAGATCACGAACATCAGTATCAGTATGACGAACAGCGCGAAGCCGATGATCCCGCGCAAATGCCGCATGAAGAAGCTGTTGTCCTCATCGTCGTCGCAGGCGAACGCCCCGGCGTATTCGTCGGCCGCCTCGTCGTCATAGGGGTCGACCGTGTCGAAGGCCGGGTCCCTGTCGTCCATGAATATGTCGTTCGGGTTCATGGTCTTCGGCGGAACCAGCGTGTTGGCGTGCTTCTTGGCGGGCTTGCCCCTTCCGGCGCTCTGGGCGGAGGCCACGTCCAGCTTCAATTCCGGGGCGCTGCCCTCCAGCCGCACCGGGTTATCCTCTACGCGGCGCATCTCTGGGGGCTTTTTTTCGAGCACCACCGACTGCTTCTTCTGACTGATCTGCTCGCGCCAGTCCACCTCTATCTCTTCGCCCTGGTCCAGCTGCAGCGGCGTGAAGGGCTCCGGCGGCGCTTCCGGTTCGTCCCGCCTGGCCCAGATGTCCTCCCGGTCCTCCCGCGCGCGGTTCCAGTCCTCCAGCTCCGCGGCGGCGTCCGGCGCTTCGTTTTCTTCCACTTCGGTATCGTCAACCGGCGCTTTGCCGACGCCCTCCATGTTCAGCGGCACGAAATCGGCGCTGTCGGAGGGATCGGCCTGTCGCGCGTCCCCGTCCTGTTCCGGTATGACGATGGCTTCACCGCAGAAAGGGCAGAAGAGCATGGCCTCGCCGACCTTTTTTCCGCAATGTGAACAGTACAATGTATCCCCTCCTCCCGCGTTCGCCTGCCGCGCTCACATGTTCCGCATGGCTTCGTAATCCGGGTCGCCGTAGAACGTGCGCTCCTCGCCCGGGTCGCCGCCCAGCTCCTCCACCGCGTTGCGCAGCTCGATGTAGTCCAGATAGCTGATGTCGGCCATGGTCAGGAAGGGTCTGATGGCTTCAATGGCCCTGGGGTCGCCCAGCTTGCCCAGGAAGGACGCGTACAGCGCCCGCTGCTCCGGCCGGTTGCGCAGCTTGTCCAGCAGGTAGTCGTAGGTGCGGCCGTCGCCCGGGAAGTTGGTGCACACGCCCAGTATCCGCATCTGGCCGTGCTCCGGGGCGTCGTCGTAGCGGGCCAGCAGGTCGCCGATTTCAGCGCCGTCGCCGTCGGAGAGTATGTCCGCCGCCATCTCGCTCACCTCGTCGCCCTCCGGGCCGCCGCAGACCAGGTCCACGTACAGCGGGCGCGCCGCGTCGCTGCCGATGTCGCGGAGTATGGCCAGCGCCGTCGCCCGCAGCGATTCCGGACGATCCCTGTTGGCTACGATGCGCATCAGCCCCTCGACGCAGGGCTCGCCGACGCTCACCACCCGGCTGTAGAGCGGCTCCGGCAGGCCGATGCTCCGCTTGTCGTACTCCTCCAGCAGCTTCAGAAGGTCCTTCGGTTCGCTGTAGCGCAGGAAGTATTCCCCCGGCTTTTCGCCGTCCAGCCAGCGTGCCGGGGCGTTCAGCCAGTTCAGCATGATCTCGTTGTAGCGCTCCTCGACCTGCTTTTCGGTCATGTTGGGGTGCATGGCCATCCACGTGCGCACGTAATCGTAAAACTTTTCGTCAAAATCATAAATCTTCATGTCGCTGTCCCTCACTCTGAACGGCACGCGCCGCTATTTGTCCTCGGTGATGCGCTCAAGGCAGCCCGCGATGCGCCTGGCGTAGTAGACCAGCTGGCGCGCGTCGCAGCCGAACTGCCCGGCCAATTTGTCGATCTGCGGCTTCGGGCCGTAGATCAGCATATAGTTGTAGGCCAGCGCCGCGGCGCCGCCGCCGACGCAGCGCAGTGGATCCGCGACGGTGCCGCGCAGCTGCCGGTAGGCCGACCACATCAAGAGCAGCTGCGGCAGCGCCGATATGTCGTAGTCGCAGCGCAGCACCTCGTCCGCGTAACGCACCAGCTGCCGCTCCCCGACGCCGAGCCGCGCCATCATCAATTTGGGGTCCGGCAGCAGCGACCGGCCGAGGCCGGAGCCGGCGGGCATGATCTCGTCCTCCCCGGCGCCCTGCAGCCGCAGCGACAGCGCCGCGTGCAGCTTCAGCTCGCCCGGCACGTTGCCGTCGAACATCAGGCTGCGCAGCAGGCTCCGCGATTCCCTGTGCTCTATGGTGGTCAGCGCCGTCATCGCCACGCGGCTCAGGCGGCTGTTGTCCGAGTTGACCGCCCAGCCCACCAGCTGCCGAAAGCCCGGATCGTCGCGCCAGCGCTCCTCTAACTTCTCGTAGCCCTGGGAGAGCTGGTTCAGCAGCGCCTTGATCCGCCTGGAGAACTCCTCCGCGGGCACCTGGTAGTCGTAGGGCAGCGCGTACTGATCCAGCCTGTGCTTCAGCGCCGCCCGCTGATAGAAATCCGCGATGCTGTCGTTCGGGTCGATCCTGAGTATGCGCGCCCAGCAGCGGGCCACGCGGGCGTCCGGGGTGCCGGTGCGCTTGAGGGCCACCGCCCGCATGTGCAGAAGCTCCCGGTCAAAGGGCGTCTGACTGAGCGCCAGGCGCGCGTACTCGGCCACCCGGTCGTCCATGCGCATCTCGCCCATGGCGTAGATCATCAGCCGCAGGTCCTGCCCCTCCGGCTTCTCCCCCGCTGCCCGGTCGATCAGGGCCCGGGCGGTGTCGCGGTCGCCCGCCAGCGCGTACACCTGGGCGCTGACGCTCAGGGCGCGGACGGAGGGCGGATAGCCGCCGGCCGCCCGCTCGGCCTGCCGGAGCGCCTCTTCGCGGTCGCCGGCGATGAACAGCGCCATGGCGTACAGCGCCCGCATGTCGTACTGCTCAGAAGCCAGCGCCAGCGAGCGCTCGAACAGGCGGCACGCCTTGTCGTACTGGCCCGCCTTCATGGCCTCGCAGGCGCGGGAGGCGATGCCGGCCGCGCGGTGGAGCCTGCGGCTCGCCGGGCGGCTGATCTCGCTAAAATACTCCAGCTCCGCGACCAGCTGGCGCACCTCCTCCACCCGGGCCCCGTCGGGGTCCCGATGGCGGTACAGCCTCAGCGATTCGCGCGCGCCGGTGATGTCGTTCATGTACAGCTGGTTCAGCGCCAGCCCGTAGTAGCACTCCGCGGGCCCGTTGTCCTCGGCCAGCATGTCCAGCAGCAGCCGCGCCGACTGCTCGTGGCAGCCCATTTCGCAGTAAAGCTCCGCCAGGTCGAGCCGGTATTCCGGGTTGTCCGGAGACTGCTCCACCGCGCTGCGCATCAGTTCGAGCGCGTCCATGATGTTGTTGTCCTGTCGGTTCAGCATCGCGCGGTGATGCGCGTAGGCCGGGGACCGCTTGAATGAAACCACTTTCGGATTCTTGGCCATTGCTCTTCCTCTTTGGGATGGGTTTTATTTCGCGGGCGCGGTGGCGGAGGCCAGCAGCCGCTTCAGGTCGTCCTCGCTGAACACATAGCGCTTGTTGCAGAAGTGGCAGTCCACCTTCGCGCCGTGCTGGGTAGCGATCATGTCGTTAAGCTCGTCCCGGCCCAGCGTGATCAGCGCCTTCTCCACGCGCTGACGGCTGCAGTCGCAGGCGTAGCGCGCGTCCCTGCGCTCCAGAATTTGGGGCTGCAGGTGCATCAGCAGCTGATCCACCGCGCCCTCCAAATGATATTCCTTCATTGTGCCCGATATATCCATAAACATGCCCGCGCTGGCCTCGACGGACTGTATCGCCGCCTCGCTGGCATCGGGCAGCATCTGCACGATCAGCCCGCCGGCGGACTCCACCCTCTCCTTACTGACCAGCACGCCCAGGGACACCAGCGAGGGCGTCTGCTCCGAGGCGGTGAAGTACATGGCGAAGTCCTCCGCGATCTCGCCGGACACCAGGTTCACCTGGCCCACGTAGGGCTCCCGCAGCTTCAGGTCCTTGATGACCGTCAGCCTGCCCTCGCGCCCCACGGCCGCGCCCACGGGCAGCTTGGGCCCCGTGCGCGGCAGGTCCACGGCGGGGTTGTCCACGTAGCCCTTCACGGCGCAGTTTGCGTCCGAAACCGCCAGCACCGTGCCGATGGGGCCGCCGCCGCGAATGGACGCCGTCACGCTCTCGTCTTTTCCCTTCAGCATGCTGCCCATCATGGCCGTGGCCGTCAGCGTGCGCCCCAGCGCCGCCGTGGCGATCTTGGAAAGGCCGTGAATGTCCCGGGCCCGCTGGACCAGCCCCGTGCTCTCGATCAGTATGGCGCGGGCCTGCCCGTTGAGCAGCGATATGTGCAGTATGCCGTCCTGTCTCATGCAATCCATATGATATAAGCCTCCTATGGTCTGACCGCGGTCATGTGGATCCGCTGCGCATCTGCGTCCGGCGCGTCGAACGTCCGGTCGCCATAGATGCGCACCTGGGTAAAGCCGCACCGCAAAAGCAGCGCTTCCAGCCGCTGCGGGTCGTGGGCCTTCTGCACGTGCGTCTCGTCGAAGCGGCGATACCTGCCGTCGCGCTCGCGCACGAAGAAGGTCAGGTCCATGGTCGCGGTGCGCTTTTTGTTGTCGTAGCGGTTGGCCCACAGATAGGTCACGTCGTCCCGGTCCTCGCCGAACAGGCCGTCTCCGAGGGTCTCCCGCAGCTTCTTTTCGGTGGAGATGTCAAACGCCAGCGCGCCGCCCGGCCTCAGCGCCGCGTGGGCCCGCTCAAAAAACCGCGCCACCCGCTCGTCCGTGAGCAGGTAGTTCACGCCGTCGCAGGCGCACACCAGCGCGTCCACAGGCCTCGGCAGGGTCAGCGCGCACATGTCCTGCGCCACGAACATGACCTGCACGCCGAAGCCGCGGGCCTTCTCCTGGGCCCGGGCCAGCATTTCGCCGGAGAGGTCCGCGCCGGTGACCTGTATGCCCCGCCGCGCGAACCGCACCGACATGGACCCGGTGCCGCAGGCGCAGTCGCACAGCTTTTTGGGCGCGACGCCCGCGGCGTTGAGCAGCTGCAGATACCAGTCTGCCCAGCCGTCGTAATCCACATCATCCATCAGCCTGTCGTACAGCGCGGCGAAGGCTCCGTATGCCGACATCGGCGCTCACCTCCGTTGCGTTGGGAGTCATACATACAATGCCATTTTGTATTGTAACACATTTGGGAGGCAATTTCAATTCCGAAACGCGCAATATGACTCGCCGCAGGCGAATATCACTCGGCGTCAGCCGAATATCACTGCGAAGCATATCACTCGCCGAAGGCGAATATAACTGAAAGAAACCTGATTTGCGCTCAAATCAGGTTTCTTTCTTGGCAGGGGCAGTAAGATTCGAACTCACAACAAAGGTTTTGGAGACCCACGTGTTACCATTACACCATGCCCCTTTGTTCTCGCGAACAGAGTTATTATAACCGATGGCGGTCCGAATGTCAATACTCATTTTATGTTAATCGACGGTGCTCAAATGTTAACGAAATAAATTATTCCGGTTCCTTGACTAAATAGGCGGAACGATGTATAGTTATATTGTTGTGTACGGATATGACCGAGACCGTATTCGTACAATAGCAGAATGGAGTGGAAATCTTGTATAAAAGGCAGCATGGCCAGGACGGAAAGTATCAGATCGGTACCGAGTACGTCAGTCAGGGTGTCGAGAATATTCTGAAAGCAGTATCCGCGGCGACGAGTGATCCCGCGTTATCCAAGAGCGTATACTTCGGTCCCACCGCACTGACCCACATCAAACGACTGATCGAAACGGGCGGGTCGATCATCACCGACACGTTGCTGGTCGCCAACGACATCGACGGCAGCCTGCTTGGAGACAAAGGCGCCAAGATCATCTGTTTCATCGACGATCCCCAGGTGGTGCTCCTGGCGGAGCAGCGCCACGTGACCCGGGCCGAGGTGGCCGTGGACCGCGGGCTGGCGATCCCGGGGCCCAAGCTGATGGTCGTCGGCAGCGCCCCCGCGGCGATCAACCGCATGCTCGTCCGCCGGCAGCACGAGCCGATGAGCGACGTCTGCGTGCTGGCCGCCCCCACCGGCTTTGCCAGCGTGGTGCAGATGAAGGAGCGCCTGATGGACAGCGACCTGAACGCCATCGTGGTCCGCGGCAAGAAGGGCGGCGTGGGCGTCACGGTATCGCTGGTGAACGCCATACTGCGCGAGATCGCGCAATCCCCTAACGACTGACCTACATACAACACACAAGCGGCGCGCCTTCCGAAACGGAAGGCGCGCCGCTTGTGTGTTGTACTATTCTCGCTTCCACAGCGTCCAGTCCAGCGCCTCCGGCAGCCAGCCGGCCTCCCGCAGCGCGTCCTCGAAGCCGCGGGCGCCCTCCCTGATGGTCAGCCGCTCCCTGCCGCCGAACACAAAGCCGGCCCGGTAGTCTCGCGTCAGCGCCGCCAGCGCCCGCGCGGCGTGCTCCTGTTCAAACACCCGCAGCTTCCTGCCGCCCTGCTCCAGCACCGCCACCGGCGCGCCGTCCAGCAGGCAGACGGCCGTGCCCGGCACGCAGAGAAAGCTCCGCCCCGCCGCGTGACTGAGGACGTTCCCCCAGGCCTGGGCCGGGTCGTTGGCCTGCAGCCAGAGGGGCTCGCTGTCGTGGGCATTGAGCCCCGACGTCACCGCGGCGAAGTCCGTATCCAGCGCGAACTGTATGCCCGACAGCCCGGCGACGAAGTAGCCCCGCCGCGCGCGGCCCGTATACTCCCAGACGCGCAGCCGCTCCCAGGCCCGCGCCCAGGGCAGCCGCCGGACCGTCTCCCGGCACACGAGCCTTCGGGCGGCAAAGTCCCGCAGGAGGCGCGCCTCGTCGTCCTCGGGCATCAGGGGCCGCGTGAGCTCCCACCGGCCCGACTGACAGGCGGCGGCCCACAGGCGCGACTGCTGTCTGGGCGATTGCGCCGCGCCCGCCTCCGCTTCGAGCATGACGCGCATGGGCGCAAGGCTGTCCGCGCGCACGAGCCCCTTTGACGCCAGCCGCAGCAGCACCCGGCCCACGGGTTGTGTGCGCGTAAGTCCCGCCAGCGCCGCCGCGAAGCTGGCCCCGCGCTTCTCCAGCGCCGAGAGCACCGCCGCCTCGTCATCGTCCTCAACCGCCTCCGAACGCGCGCGCCAAAGGGGCGGCGCGTCCCAGTCGACGCGCTCCGAGCGGTGCAGCGACAGCCGGCCGTCCTCCAGCCGCCACAGGTATTCCCCCCGGGAGAGCAGCTCGTCCAGCAGCGCCGGGCGGTAGTCCCGCACCCGGGCGGGCAGCAGCGCCTCCTCCCACTGCCGGATCGGGAAAGGCCAGTCGACGAGCGCCTCCACCGCCCCGCGCAGCTGGTCCGCCGGACGCCCCGGCGCGCGCAGGCCGCGGGCCAGCAGCGCCGCGTAGCGGGATGGCGGAAGGGTCACAATGGCGTCGCGCCGGGCGCGCACCGTCTGGCGGCGCGCCATCTCGTACACCTGGGCGTGGAAGTACAATTCATTTTCTTCAACGGCGTCGCCGCTCTTTACAAGCGCGTCGAGGGCCGCGGCGCAGTCGTCCGCAGGCCAGCCGTAGCGCTCCCGCAGGCTTCGGGCGCTCTGGGCCCCCCGGTACCGCAGGCAGCGCCGCGCGATGCGTGCCTGCTTTTCGGCGTCGCGCTTTTCCGAGGCCATAAGGTACAATTCGGTCATCTCGGCGGGGATCCACAGCCCGGGCTCGATGTACCGGCAGCGCCCGGCGCGGCTCAGCGCCTCCAGCCATTCGATGGGCGCATCCACCTCGCCGGCCACAAAGTCGCCCTCGGTCATCATCAGACTGTGCAGCCGGTCGATATTCTCCGGCGCGGGTCGGTCCATGTACCGGGCGTTCAGCAGATTCGGGTCCGGCGCGATGGCGCTGCCCATTTCCACGGCCCGCTTCAGCGCGTCTTCCGCCGCGGCGTTGGCCGCCCTGGGGATGGGCGCGTAGTTGTACATCATCTCCGCCTCCACCTGGCGGCGCATCGGCAGCGCCATCGGCGAGGGCGACTCCAAATGCAGCTCCCGGACGGCGATCTTCCCGGCGCGCACGCCCTCGATCACGGCGTTCAGCGCGTCGATGTCCAGGTAGTCCTCCAGGCACTCCCGCAGCGTCTCCCGTATCAGCGGGTGGCCCGCGTCCCCCACCACGGCCGCCAGCGCCTCGGCCCCGCGCAGCCGCTGCACCCACAGGGCCTGGCGCTTTCCGGAGCGCGCACCGAACATCAGCGCCCGGCCCGCGTTGTAGCGAAACGCCATCGAGAACAGCGGCGTGGCCGGCATCAGCGCCGTCAGAAGCGATCGCGTGCGCGACGGGTCCAGGGCCTGCAGCAGGCCCTCGGGGATGTCCCGCGTGCCGATGGCGTACAGCAGCGCGCCGTTGTCGTCGTCGTAGTACCGCACGTCGCAGTTCAGGGCCTCCGCGGCCTTCTGGCGCAAGAGCAGCGCCAGGCCCTCGTTGACCCGGCGGCCGAATATGGAGTGGACCATCATCTGGTGCTCGCCGGCGTCGTCGGAGAAGTGCTCGACCACGATGGTCTCATCGTCCGGCAGGCAGCCGGTGGCGGCCAGCTGGTCACTAAGGTGCCGGGCCGCGTTCTGGGCCGCCCATTCGTCCATGTGCAGCGCGGCCAGCTTCCCTTGCAGGTCTCTGCCGTCCTGCATGCTCCGAAGGGCCGCGCCGAAGCGCTCGGACACGCCGTAGTCGCGGCCCGTGCCGTCCCCGCGCCAAAACGGGGCCTGCGCGCCGGCGCCGCTTGAGGCGTGGACGACCACCCGGTCCCGCGTGATCTGCTCGATCTGCCAGGCGAACGCGCCCAGCAGGAACCGGTCGCCGATGCGGGCCTCGAACACGAATTCCTCGTCCAGCTCCCCCACCCGCGTGCCGTCCGGCAGCACGGCGGGGTACAGGCCGCGGTCCGGGATGGTGCCGCCCGCCGACAGCGCCAGCAGGCGCGTGTAACTGTCGCCGGTCACCGTGCCGTGGATGCGGTCGTAGAGCAGCCGGGGCCGCGCCGGCTTGTCCTGGTCGTGCTCCCAGTCGCCGGAGAGCATGCGCAGCACCGCGGTCAGCTGTTCGCGGGTGACCTCCCGGGTCGGCCAGGCCCCGCCGATGATGTTCATGGCCTCGTCCACCGTATAGCCGCCGTCCGCGGCCATCGACACCAGGTGCTGGGCCAGCACGTCCAGGCACATCCGGGGCGGCCTGGCGGGCTCGATGGCGCCGGACAGTGCCGCGTCGGCGGTCAGCGCGCACCACAGCCCGTCGGAGGCCGTCTTCGGGTACACCCGCATCACGCTGACCCGCCCGGGGCTGTGCCCGGCGCGGCCCATGCGCTGCAGTGCCGAGGACACCGTCAGCGGGCAGCCCACCTGCAGCACCAGGTCCACCTCGCCCACGTCGATGCCCAGCTCCATCGACGACGTGGCGCACAGCAGCCGCAGCCGGCCGCTTCTCAGCGCCTCCTCGGCCTGCTGGCGCTTTTCCCGGGACACGCTGCCGTGATGGGCCAGCGCGAAGCCCTCGCCCTCGATCTCGTTCACCGCCGCGGCGAGGCGCTCGGCCTGGGCCCGGCCCTCCATAAAGGCGATCACGGTGCGCTGCCCCTGGCAGGCCCGGGCCACCTGTCGGGCCAGTTCCGGCCATATGGTGCCCTCGGGCAGCACGCGCATGTCGGGCAGCACGCCGGTCACGGCGATCTCCGCCCGCTTCCGGGCGGCGGGGGCGATCACGCGGACGGGCGCGCCGCTTCCCAGGTATTCCGCGGCCAGTTCCAGCGGCCTTATCGTCGCCGAAAGGCCGACGCGCTGCACCGGCTTTTCGGTAAGCGCGTCCAGCCGCGCCAGCGACAGCATCAGGTGCGCGCCGCGCTTGGTGGAGATCAGGGCGTGCAGCTCGTCGAGTATGACGGTCTTCGCCGTCGAGAGCATGTCCCGGCCCCTCTGGGTGCACAGCAGCAGGTAGAGGGACTCGGGCGTGGTGATCAGTATGTGCGGCGGCCTGCGCAGCATCTTCTGGCGCTCGGCGGCGGGGGTGTCGCCGGTGCGCATGCCCACCCGGACAGCGTTCGCGCCGATGCCCTCCAGGGGCCGGGTCAGGTTCTCGCGGATGTCGGCGGCCAGCGCCCGCAGCGGCGATATGTAGATCACCTGCAGGCCGTCCTGAAGCGCGCCCGCCTCGTCTTGGGCCTTCATGCCGTCCAGCAGCGCCAAAAAGGCGGCCAGCGTCTTGCCCGCGCCGGTGGGCGCGCTGACCAATACGTGTTCGCCGGACGCGATGGCCGGCCATGCCATCTCTTGGACGGTGGTGGGCGCGCCCAGGCATTCCCGGAACCACTGTTCGGTTTTTGCGCAGCGCCAGTTCATTTGCTCCCTCCAGGGCCGGGTTTGCGGGTCATTTCCGGCTGTCGATGGACTTGCCGAACACGAAGAAGCGCTGGTACAGGAACTCGGTGACGAAGTTCAGCGCCATGTTCGCGCCAGTGGCCAGGTATTCGTTCCAGCCCAGGCTTCCGGTCATCCAGTGCTCCAGGGCGGTGGACAGCGGCGTGAACACCACATAGAAGGCCGCCACCTTCAGCATGGCCACCGGCACGTTGCTGGCGGACTTGAAGGTGTAGCGCCTGTTCAGCGTGAAGTTCCACAGCACCGACAGCACCAGCGCCACCAGGTAGCTGACCCAGTACGGCAGGTGCAGCAGCTCGTTGAGCAGTGTAAACGCGCCGATCTCTATGACCCCGGCGCTGATCGAGAAAAAGGTGAACTTCACTACGCGGACAAACTCCTTCACGCGCGTCACGTCCTTTCAATCCATTTGCGCAGCCCGGTGTTTCCGAACACCAGGCATTCCGCCAGCAGCCCCAGCGGGATCGCGGCGAATATGTCCACCACCGAGTGCTGCTTGACGAAGGCCGTCGATATCGAGATCAGCGCCGCGGAGAGTATCATCAGCAGCTTCCAGGGCCTGCCGGCGAGCCTGGACCGGCACCACACCGAGGCGATGCCCATCGAATAGGCCACGTGCAGCGACGGGCACACGCCGGTGGGCGTGTCGAAGGAATAGATGAAGGCCATCAGCCGGGTCAGCGCGTTGTCGCGCTCAAAGGACGCGGGCCGCAGGTTTTGGACGCTGGGATAGACGATGTAGACCAGCATCGCCACCGCCTGGGTGATCATGATGTAGACCTGCAGGCGCTTGAAGCTGGTCACGTCGTACAGCAGAAACGCCCCCAGCGAGATCACGATCAGCACGTACCAGCAGCAGTACAGCAGCGCGAAGCCCTCCCGGAACGGTATCACGTCGTCCAGGGCGCAGTGGATCACGTGCCAGCGCGTCTCGGGGATGAAGTTCTCCGTCAGGAAGTACAGCATGAAGTAAACGATCCACCCGCCCAGCAGCTTCAGATGGGCGTAGCGCTTTTCGTTCAATCGGGACAGCCTGAATTGGCGGTAGTCGACTTCGGGCTTTCTCATGCTCTGTTCCTCTCGTCGGGGCGATTGTAGGGGTACAGCTTCTTGGGCATGTTGCGGTAGGGCACCACCCGGTGCAGGGGCTGCGCGTCCGCCAGCTGCGTGATGGCGTCCGTCAGCGCCCGGCACACCCGCGCCCGCTCCGCCTCCGGGTCATTTCCGGCCTCGTAGGGCACCGGTTTTCCGAAGATCACCCGCCGCAGGTTCGGCGCGACGTACATGGGCACGAAGCGCAGCGCCTCGCCCGCGCGGGTGCGGTACATCTTCCCCAGGTCGATGAAGCGGTCCTGGAACGCGTAGAGTATGTGGTTGAAGGGTTCGTTCTTCTCCGGGAAGATCACCACGCGCTTCCCCTCGCCCAGCCGCTTCAGCGTCTGGCGCAGGGTGGTGAGCAGGCGCATGTCGTGGTACACGGGGATGCAGCGGGCGTTGTTGAACACACACACCGACACCGGCGCGATCAGGTACGACGCGATGCGGTACAGCCAGCGCACCCGCGCGGGCTTTTGCGACCAGAAATCCTGAAAGGCGTAGTCCGGCACCTCGCGCAGGTGCATCATCTGGGCGTTGCACCAGATATCGGGCTTGCCGGGCAGGTACAGCTCGGCGTATACGGGCCCGTTCATCTGCGCGTGATTTCCAACGATCACGCAGGGTCCCTCCGGCAGGTTTTCCACCCCCATGAATTCCGGCCTCGGCATGTGCAGCCGCGCCAGGCCGCAGACCACCTTGAACACCGCCCAGGAAAGCCCCTTGGCCATGGTTCGCCACCCTCTTCTCCGGGAAGGTTCCTTCGCTTCAAAAGAATACTCCCGGCATTTCGCTGGGAGTATTCTATCACAAATCGGGGTATGGCACAAGCGAAAGTCTACTTGACCTTCATCTTCACCTTGGCCTTCCTTCCGTTCTCGGCCTTCACCGTAATGGTGACTGTCCCCTTACTCAGCGCCTTCACGACGCCCTTTGCGTTGACCTTCGCCACCGTTTTGTCGCTGCTCTTCCAGGTGTAGGTGGTCTTGGTGTCGCTGGGCGTGACCTTCAGGCGCTTGGCCAGGTTCAGGGTC
>CACYTF010000006.1 GCA_902777335.1 uncultured Eubacteriales bacterium | reverse complement strand
TGATGACGCGATGCAGAGCGCTTCGCTGATCGAGCAGGTATGCACGGATATACGCGATGGCGGCACAGCCCTGATTGCGTTGGTTCAGGAAGACGATGACATGCGGGTTGAGCGCGCGTTTGATCCATTTAAGGTAGAAATTATCCGGCATGACGCTGCGGAGGTCGCTGAGGAAGTTGAAAAAGCGCAGGCCCTTGAGCGCAAAATGGCAAAGGAAGCGCGGGCAAAGCTCCGGGCGGAAAAAAAGGCGGAATGGAACGCCATGGTAGAAAACAAACGTCAGGAGATCAGACAATTTTTCGATAGGCTAAGGCAGAAGAAATAAACATATCAGTACGCAGTAATACAAGGCAAGGAGCATGAGGAAATTGGCTATCTAAATACAGGCTTTTTGCTAATCAATACTAAGATTCAAGGCTGAAATGGGCCATCCTTTTCAGCCTTGAATTACTGGGCTTTCATGTTTATGGGTTGAATTCTTATTGCATCAGACCGGGCAGCTGTGGTATAATGATGCCGAAACAAGGGATGGCTCGCGCTGGATCGGCCAACGGGGTGCCGATCATGTGGGCGAAATCTACCCTAAAATCGTCATGTACATTGGACGCCTGGGTAGAGCAACATCGTTCACATCGATGGGGCGCCGGAGCCGAAGCGCCCGCAGTGCGGGATGAAGCGAGGCGGAGGCGTACTGAGCAAGGGAGCGTCGCAAGCGGCAGCGCGGCGAGGCGACCATTGCGAAGTTGACCGAGCGCAGCGAGACCACAGGTTCGAGTCCTGTTGCGACCACCAGAGAGCCGAACCGCAAGGTTCGGCTCATTTCATATATACGAATTGAGGATATTCTGAAAGGATATGAATGGGGAATTCTGTGATGAATCTCGATAGCTTGCGTCGGCTTTGTCGTCAGGAAACACTGGTCGTCACGGCGCAATGTATGGGACGAATGAGTCGGCGCGGCATAGGATTATCCGAGGTCAGACTGGCGATAATGGAAGGGGAAATCATAGAGGATTATCCCGACGATTTTCCCTATCCCAGCGCATTGATACTTGGAAACGGGCTGCATGTTGTCGCGGGCGTCGGCGATGGCCGGTTGTGGTTGATCACCGCTTATCGCCCCGAACCCGGCCAGTGGGAGGCAGATTTGAGGACAAGGAGGGTGAGCGAATGAAGTGCTTTAAGTGCAAGGGCGAAATGCGCGAAGGTTTCACGACGTTTGTGACCGACACGGATGATTGCTGTATCGTGGTGCGCCGTGTGCCTTGTTTGCAATGCGATGACTGCGGAGAGGTCGCCTATACCGGCGATGTGGCCGAGAATTTGGAGAAGATCGTCAATGCCGCAAAGGAGACGTTGACCGAGGTTGCTGTGGTGAAATACCCCGGGGCGGTGGCTTAAGAACACATGGGGAGAACACATGGGGACGGTCCTTTTGTGTTGATAACAGCCGGTTGAATGAACACAAAAGGACCGTCCCCCGTGTGTTCCGAAATCTTCTATATCGGCGATGTTGTTCAAAGAATCGAATCCTTTATTGCCGAGGCGAAGCAGCTGATGCAGGAGATTCGCGTGATTGAGTACGGGGATGCGGCGTAACAGATGACAACGAAACTGTCCCCCGATGTCATGGCTTTGAACGATCATACAATGTAGATGGAGGGTATGAAGATGTCAGAATGAATCCAATGTAAGACATGTGGTGGTAAGGTATCTACAGCAGCCAGAAAGTGCCCTCATTGCGGGGAACCGGGTTTTAAATCTGGTTCGATACTTGATGCAGAAAGACAAGCTTATGCCAAACGAGAAGAAGAAAAATGGAAAACTATAGAGAGATCCATATTGATCTGAGAGGACCGAAAATCTTTTTTAGAGATTCTCAATTTACACATGTTCATGTATGCTCCATTGATGGAAATAGGTTCTATGGAAGGATCAATACTAATCCTGGATGCCACGGGGACGGTTCTCCTGACACATTTCACAGGAGCCGCGAACCGGGCCAGAAACGATATTGCAAAGCGGCAGGCCGATGTGGTATAATTGGAATTGAGGTTCGCTGGTGTTCGTACTGGGACGATGATCCGCCAATCTGTCTATGTAAAAAGGCCAGTATGGTAGAGCACATCGTTCACATTGATGGGGCGCCGAGTTGAGCGCGCTCAGTGGGCGAAGCAGCGAAACGGAGGCGTACTGAGCAAGGGAGTGTCGCAAGCGGCAGCGCGGCGCGGTTGGAAACCTTTATGGTTTCCAAGTCTGGCGAAAGCCAGACCGAGGCTGCCTGAATCGAAGATTCAAAAGCCGAGCCGGAGCGACCATTGCGAAGTTGACCGAGCAAGCGAAGCGCAGCGAGACCACAGGTTCGAGTCCTGTTGCGACCACCAGAGCAGAGCCGAACCGCAAGGTTCGGCTCGTTGCTTATTCTTTCAGTTGGAATAATGTGTCAGGAAAACCGCCCCCGCGACAAACACACTGAACCTGCCCGGCGGAAGGAGAGAGAAACGTTGTTGGATTTTCTGAAAACCCATCAGCTGAATATCATGCTGTTCATGAGCGGTATTTGCGGCATACTCGTGGTGTTGACCTTGATGACCAAGACCCTTTCGAGCAGACGCAGGCGCATCCTCGCGCTGCTGGAAGCGGCCGCCATGCTCCTGCTGATTGCCGACCGCTATGCCTATATCTATCGGGGCGACCCAAGTACGCTGGGCTTTTGGATGGTTCGGATCAGCAACTTTCTTGTGTACTTCCTGACCCTTTACATCACGCATTCGATCACACTTTACCTGTTTGACCTGTTCAGGAACGAGGGCAGGCTGAGAACCATACCAAAGCGGCTGTATCTATGCGAAATACTGTTCGCCGTGGGCGTAGTGCTTCTCGTCATTTCACAGTTTACCGGACTGTATTATACCTTCGACGCGCAAAACACCTATCAAAGAGCGCGTTGGAACATCGTATGCTATATTGTGCCGATAGCAATCACGCTCGTGCATGTTACCCTCGAATTGCAATATCGCAAATCCCTGGGACGTGTCATTGCTTTTTCTCTGATCCTGAACAGTGTGATTCCTGTGATTGCTTCGATAATCCAATTATTTGCCTACGGACTGTCCCTGACGAATATGTCGCTTGTGGGAATGGCTATACTGCTGTATCTGTTTGCGTTGATCGACCTGAATGAAACCGTTGAACGGGCGAAAAACCAGGAAATCGAATTTTACAAGAAGGAACGCGAACAGGAACACGATATGTTCGAACAGACGGCGGAGGCCCTGGCAAGCGCCATCGACGCGAAGGATCCCTACACGAACGGCCATTCCCGTCGCGTAGCGGAGTATTCGCTGAAGATTGCCGAGTCTGTCGGAAAACCCGAAGAGGAGTGCGAAAGGGTGTATTTTGCGGCGCTTCTGCACGACGTGGGCAAGATCGGTGTGCCGAGTGCCATCATCAATAAGAAAGGCCGCCTCTCGGACGAGGAATTTGAACAGATCAAGCGGCACCCCGTTCTGGGCGGCCAGATTCTGTCCACAATAAGGCAATCCCCGTGGCTGAGCATCGGCGCGCGCTATCATCACGAGCGCTATGGGGGCAAAGGTTATCCAGAGGGCCTCAAGGGTGAGGAAATTCCGGAAATCGCTCGCATCATCGCCGTCGCGGACGCATACGACGCCATGACTTCCAACCGAAGCTACCGCAACGCCATCCCCCAGCACATCGTCCGGGAAGAGCTTGTGAAGGGCAGCGGAACGCAGTTTGATCCCGAGTTCGCCAAAGCCATGCTCCATATGATCGACATAGATACCGAATACAGGATGCAGGAGATGATTTCCGGTTCAAACCTGACGCCAACGACCAGCGTGCGCTGCGATTCCATCTATCACGATTGCACAGAGGGCATCGTTGTTACGAAAAAACCGACCCGAATCAGCCTTTGCAGCCAGCCGGACGACGGCTTCTCTGCGGAATTATGCCTGCCCTCATTGATCTTGTTTGACGCGCTGGACGGCCAGGTGCACCCGGGAGAGGAAGACAATCGGAATCTGCTCTACTTTGAGTACGCTCAGATTCGATTGGACGGACACGTCACGGCGCGCAATACGCGCAATACCGAGGTTCGCGTTCTCGATCAGGAGAGTGACCTGGAGCCAGCCGGCTTTGGCGAGCCCGAGCACGGACAGCGCTACAAGGTCGAGGCCGCCCGCTACAAGGACCACGCCGTCGTCAGGATTTCGGATGAAAAGCGGACGTTGCAGGTCATCCTGGCGCTGCCCGACACTTCGCGGTTTGTCTATATCGCGCTCAGCGGAGAGCATTGCGAGCTTCACAACATCCGGATTGAAAACGACGCTGTGGAAATCGGGCCGGACGACATCCCGCGCATCTCCGAGGAGATCAGCTTCATCAAGGACTGCCCGGAGGGGGATGTGCCGAACGTCCAGGTGGACAGCTGGCGCACGGACGCCTCTGAAGGTATATTGATCGGCGACGGCATGACGCTCTCCTTCCATACGATGAGCCTGCCGACAGCGCGTCTGGTGTGGCATTGCCCGTTCATCAGCGTATTCTCATCAAACGACGGCAAGATAAGCGGCGCAGATTTCCGGGAATACATCCTTTTGCGGCTGGACGGTGAGAACTGGGAGTCGGATGCACACGTCGAAAACAAGGTTCAAGTCAGGCAGCAGGCCAGCTTTGAGGGCTGGAATGTCTGGAAGGATGAAAACAAAAAAGGCCTGGATTGTATCATAAAGATCAAGAGGAATGAGAACGTGATCACCATGCAAACGGAGAATCTTGGCATCGCCATAAACAGCGTCACGACGATCCTCGACGATGTGAAGGATGTGTATGTCGCGCTCACCGGCGATCAGTGTGCCATCACGAACATCCGCGTGTCGCGCGGCGAATGAGAGTAACACACGGGGACGGTCCTTTTGTGTTGAAAACAGCCGGTTGATTGAACACAAAAGGACCGTCCCCATGTGTTCGCCCCCCATGTGTTCCCTCTTGATCTTCCCCTTAAAATGTGCTATGATTTAAGGGAATCGTTTGGAGGTTAAGGGAATGCGTGATTTCAACTACACGAAAATAAGGGATAACAAGTGGGATTCTGAACTGCTTGGCCTCATCGCGGCAATCTATAAAGAGGCGGGAAAGCAGGAGATGTACCTGAAGCAACGCCCGGAAGAACTGGATAAGCTGGTCGAAATCGCCATGATTCAGAGCACGGAGGCGTCCAATGCCATTGAGGGGATTGTGGCGACAAATACTCGAATTCGACAGCTCGTCCAGGAAAAGACTATGCCCAGGAATCGCAACGAGCAGGAAATTGCCGGATACCGGGATGTGCTTGCCATCATCCATGAAAGCTTTGACGCAATCCCGATCACGCGGAATTATATTCTTCAACTGCATAAGGTGCTCTATAGCCACATGAGCAATCCGGTTGCGGGACGCACAAAAACCGTGCAGAATTATATCAGCGCGACATACCCGGATGGACATTTCGTGACGCTGTTCACCCCGCTCGCGCCCCTCGAGACGCCGGAGGCCATTGACAGGATTTGCGAGGAATACAACCGCGTTATAGGGAATATGGAACTGGAACCCCTCATTGCGATTCCGGTGCTTATCCATGATTTCCTGTGCATCCATCCGTTTAATGACGGGAATGGGCGCATGAGTCGGTTGCTCACAACCCTGCTGCTATACAGAAACGGCTTCTTTGTAGGCAAATATATCTCATTGGAAGCGAAAATCGCCAGAAATAAAGACCTGTACTATGAAGCGCTTTCCGCCTCGCAGGATGGCTGGCACGAAGGGCAGGATGATCCGGTTCCGTTTATCAAATACCTGCTGGGGACCATTCTTGCGGCCTATAGGGATTTCGGGGAACGCTTCGCCCTGGTGGAAACAAAGCGAACGGCGCTGGAAACCGTTCGGCTTGCCACGCAGAACAAAATCGGTCGTTTTACCAAACAAGATATTCGGGAGCTCTGTCCGTCATTGAGCCTGAGCTCCGTTGAAGGAGCGATCAGGAAGCTGGTTGAAGCTGGTGAACTGAAGCGAGAAGGAAGCGGAAAAAGTACCTGCTACTACAGAACAAGATAAAAGAGGAATCCCCCATGTGCATGGCGGTGGCGTGGGCCGGGACTTCCCTGTTGCATCGGGCCGGGGCGGCGTGGTATAACCGTCGTAAGGCGTTTAGTCGGCGGATTTGGTTTTTGATGTGGATTGAACAGGGGTAATTTGCGCTCGTTCATGCAAAACTGGGGTGTATGGCAGGGCACATCGTTCACATCGATGGGGCGCCCTAATATCTTCTTATTTGACAGTGGGGGAAAACATGCGCTTTGGACTGACGGATCGTCTGCTCTCGGAGATAACAGAGCTTGCAAGGACGCATGACCTTGACAGGGTCGTTTTGTTTGGGTCGCGCGCGCGAGGGGATTATCGGGACAAGAGCGACATCGACCTTGCGGTTTCAGACGGCGACGTCAATGCCTTCGCACTGGACGTCGAAGCGGAAACGCATACGCTGCTGCCCTTTGATGTGGTGAACCTCGATGGTTCGGTGCGGCGGGAGCTGTTGGAATCCATTGCGCAGGGGGGATGCGTGATCTATGAAAACTTCTGCAATGCGCTGGACCCCGGGGAGACGAACACAAAGGACCGGCCCCATGTGATCCTGAACGGGGAATGGGTGAAGCGCGATGAAGCGGAAGGAAAAGCTGTTCAACCGGCTCCTGACGGTATCGGAACGGGTTAAATATGAACACATGCGCCAAAGGCGCAAGGAGAACGAACAGTCCCTCCGGGCCAGCCTGAAGGGGCACCTCTCCACGCTGAACGACGGCGTCATGGCGATCATCATCACCGTCATGCTGCTGGAGATACCGTTTCCGACCGCGTCGGAGGGCTATGGGTCGTTCCTTTGGGCGATACTGATCTTCCTGGTGAGCTTCTTTGTCGTCGCCGGCTTCTGGTACGATAACAAGCGCGCCTTTGAATTGATCCGGGAAGTCGATCACCCCGTCATGATCGTCAACTTCCTGTTTTTGGCGATCGTTTCGCTCATCCCCGTGATGACAAAGTGGATCATGCGGGAGACGGTCGCCTTTTCTGTTCTGAACTACGGCATCGTACACATGGCGGCGCTGCTTCTGGGCGAGGTCCTGTATATGGTGATCATCCGGAAGCGGTTTGAGGGCCATGGGGGATTGCTGGCCAAGCTGATACTCTCAAAAATGGGGCTCATTCTGGCCATGAATGTGGCCCTGATGCTGCTGGGCTGGTTCTTCCCCAGGCCGGCCGTGATGCTGTATGTGATGCTGCCGATACTGCGATTCCTGCTGCCGGGATAGGCCTCTTCGCAACACAAAAGGACCGTCCCCATGTGTTTGGACAATGACACCGCCCATCCGGGCGGCGTTTTTAACGGCGTGATTTGGCAGGAGGCAAAAAAACTGTAAGATTTCGTCCAGTCATGCGTCCAATGGAGTGAAAGGAGGGCGGGAGCTCAATGCAGGTTGATTCATTCGATCAGATCTATCAGACCTACTTCGACCCGGTATACCGTTTTGCGCTCTCCCTCTCCGGGAATCCACAGAACGCCGAGGAGATCACCCAGGAGACCTTTTTCAGGGCGATGCGATCGCTGGATCAGTTTCAGGGCAGGAGCAGCCTGAAGAGCTGGCTCTGCGCCATAGCGAAAAACCTGTGGCTGTCGGAGCTGAGAAAGAAGAAGGCGCAGCCAATGGACGACGCGATCCCGCTGGCCGATCCGTCCATCGGGCCGGAGGAAGCGATCGTGCGCCGGGAGGAGGGCCTGCGCGTTCACAGGCTGCTCCATCGGCTGGACGAGCCCTACCGCGAGGTGTTCACATTGCGGGCCCTGGGACAGCTCAGCTTCCGGGATATCGGGGAGCTCTTCGGCAAATCCGGGAACTGGGCCTGTGTGGTCTACCATCGGGCCCGCGCCAAAATCAAGGCGGGAATGGAGGAATGAAGATGCGAATTCCCTGTGCGATGATACGGGATCTGTTGCCGCTGTACGCGGAAAAAATGGTGGCGCCCGAGACGGAAGCGCTGATCGTGGCGCATCTTGATGAATGCGCGGCATGCCGGCAGAAGCTGTCTGAGATGGAAGCGGGCGCCGAAGCCCCGACCGTCGACGCGTCAAAGCCGCTTCAGACGCTGAAGCGGGAGATTATTCGGCGCCGTCGGTATGCCGCCGTCATCGCGGCGCTCTGCGTCTTTGTCGCGGTGTACACCTGGTTTTATCACGCGAACGCATGGAAAATGGTTCCGTGGGAGGAGGGGCTGATCGAAGTCGCCGGGGTTGAGGAGCGCCCCTTCGCGGACGTATACGGCCAGGAGGCAGATGCCGGCGCGACGGTTGAAGCGCTCATCCTTCGGGTGGACAGTCGGATCAACGGGGTCCGGGAGAGCCGGTTCAAGGATGATGACGGCGCGGTAACCGTTCTGCTGCGGGGGTGGTCTACCAACAACAGAGGCCAGTTTGTCAGGGATTATAACGAGATGGCCATCTGTCCGGTACCGGATCGCCTGATCTACGAGGGGAGCGACCGGCAGCAGCTCCTGTGGGGGGAACCTCTCAGCGGAGGCGTCGAGACATTGCCGCGTTTGGCTTTGGGCTATTATGTGCTGATCGCGGTGGCGGCCGGGGCCGTTTCCGGAACCGCATGGTTCTTGCTGCGCGGGCGCGATAAGAGCTGGATGGCCAGGCAGGTATTCTTCGCGCCCATGGCCTACCTCGGCGCGCACCTTCTGATCAAGGGCAGCCGCACCGTCAGCGATTTCATGGAGCGCGATTTCCTCAGCATACTGTTGATCGCGGCCGCGCTCTACGCGCTGCTGTCACTGGCGTGGCAGGTCTATCTGCGGCGAAGAAAAGAGGCATAACAGATCACAGCGGGGACAGCTTGCGCGGCTGTCCCCGCCGTTGCGTTTGCCCGTCAGCTTTTCCCGTATTCCTTCTTCGCCAGCCACCCGCGGAAGATGCCGCCCTCAAACAGCGATATGATGATGAAGAAGATGTCCGCGAACAGTATGAACACGAAGGAGGGGATCAGTATGCGCGTGTAGCGCTTTCCGGCGTCGGTCCCCTTGCGGATGTGATGGCCCATGCGGGCGATGAAGAACAGCACGCCCAGGTTGAAGTACAGCAGCAGCGCCGCGCTTTGCCCGAAGCTGATCCAGGCGTCCTTCGGGAAGAAATTGCCGGTGTTTGCGACGCTGAGCACGGTGTTCACCGCCAGCAGCGCGACATCCACGAAGAACAGTATGCGGGATACGTTCAGCATCACGCCGCCGCCGATCCCCACGCCGCCGCCCCAGGTCAGATCGGCCCGGCGGCAGAAGTGCTCGAAGCACTGCATCAGCGGCTCGTTCTGCCTGCCCTCGATGAAGCCGTTGTTGGCGACGCAGTAGACGCTCAGGCGCAGGCCGTTCTCCCGGCAGAATATCTCCATCTTCTCCAGGAAGCGGAGCACGTGGGAGGGGATGCCGTCCACGTACAGCGGCACGCCGAACACCACCGCCTGGGCGTCCCGGAGCTGCGCAAGCACGCGGTCGTGATCCGCCTGGGTGCGCAGCTTTTCGGTGACCTTTTTTCCGCCGGTAAACAGCCGCTGCAGGAACAAGAAATAGGCGGAGGCGCAGAACCGCTTCTTCGGGCTGCAATTGATGAATACCGTCTTCACAGCGATCCCTCCAATTCAGAGAGGCTTTCAAGGAACGTGACCTCGGAGCGCTCAAAGCCGTCGTTGATCGCGTTGCGCTCCGCCAGATAGCGGAAGGTGGCCTTTTCGGCCTCGGTGATCTCCCCGTAGACGATCACCTTCCACAGGGCGTGCTTTCCGTAGCGCAGCGTGTGGTGCATCTGCCGCCCCCGGTAGGTGCTGAAGGGCGTGGACGTGCCGATGGAGCGGTCCAGCACGTTTTTGACGTCGGCGCTGTAGCCGCCGTACAGGTTTTTCGTGACGACGACCAGCTCGTCCGCCTGCCCGATGATGCGGCAGACCTGCTGCAGCGCGTCCTTCATGAAGCACTCGGCGGGGTGCTTGGTCCAGCAGCCGAAGCACCCCTGGCACGGGGCGTATTTGCCGTCGGCCTCGATGACGCGGTCACATTTGGCCTGGATCAGGGCGGCATAGGGGCCTTGCAAATCATGCAAAATCACTTTCACGCGATCTCCTCCTTAGCAGCCGCGAGCACCGCGCCGCGCCATGTGCGCTCAAGGTGCTCCGCGATCAGCTTTTCGTCGTATTCCAGATGGTTGTTGGCGATGATGCTGGCGTACCCGTGGGCGAACATCGCCACGGTGATGAATACGGCCTTGGTCTTCTCCAGGCTCAGCCCCGCGCCTTCCCGCATCACCGCAAGGACCGGGAGCAGCTCCTCGGAATCCACCATCTCCAGCAGGCTGTTTTCCTTCGCGTATCCGGACTGAAACAGAAAGCGGAAGAGCTGCGGCTCATCCACGGCGAAGCGGATGTAGTTCAGCCCGATGGCCAGGGTCGGGTCCTGCCCGGGCAGTATATTCATCATGTACTCCGAGTGCAGCCGGTCGACCCGCGCGTAGGCGGCCCGCTTCAGATTGTCGATGGTCGAAAAATGATACATCACCGGCTGCGTGGAGCAGTGCAGGCGCTCGGAAACCGTCCGGGCGTTGATGCTCTCAAACCCGCTTTGACGGGCGACTTCAATGGCCGCGCCGATGATCATGTCCTCTGTGACCCTTGTCTTGGGCGGCATGCGCATGCTCTCCTTGTATTGTAATTTGCGTTATACAACGAGAATTATAATACACCATATGCCGCGCTTTGTCAATACCCAATTTAGATGACACTGGGGACGGTTCTCATTGTCATCTTTTTGTTGATACCGGATGACAGCGAGAACCGTCCCCGTTGTCATCCAAGATGTACATGCTTGAACGCTTGTCCGTGAAGTATGTGTAGGGGCGGCCAATGGCCGCCCCTACAAAATGTACACGCTTGAACGCTTGTCCGTTTTGAGACAGCCCTCTCAGGTGTGCGAAATGGTTTGTTTCCACGCAAACCGTCCCCGGTGTCATCCGTACTCAGACAAGCCCCAGCTTCTCGAAGGCCCAGGTCAGGCCGTCGTTCTCCACGGCGGGGCAGACGAGGGTGCTGATCTGCTTCAGGGCGGGGCTGCCGTTGTCCATGCAGACGGAGGTGCCCACGGTCTGGATCATCTCCAGGTCGTTCATGCTGTCGCCGAAGCCCAGGGTATCGGCGATGTCGAAGCCGAAGGCCTCCGCCACGATGCGCACGCCCTTGCCCTTGTCGAAGGCGCGGTGGATGATTTCGCCGTTGAGGCAGTGGTGGGCGGCCACGTCCTGCACCACGAAGTGATAGTCCTTTTCCAGCGCCGCCCGGGCGGGCTCCAGCTGCCCGGCCTCGGTGCACATGAACACCACCTTGTAGATGGGGCGGCCGTCGTACTGGGCCATCGGGCGGATGTTCAGCTGCTCCGCCAGCGCCTTGCGCCAGCGCACCAGCTCGCTGTTGCCCTCCCCGGCTTGGGCCAGGAAATCGCCCAGATCCTCGTCGCCGTAGGTGGCGTCCACCGCCTCGATGGTGCGGAACACGCCGTTCTCCTTCAAAAGCCGGAGGGCGACGTCCCGGTCCGCGGCGGGCATCGGGTGGTCGTACAGCACCCGGTCGCCCGCGAACACGCGGCCGCCGGCGCAGGCCACCGCGCCGTCGAAGCCGTAGGCCAGCACCGGGGCCAGCATGTCCGGGTTGCGGCCTGTGCACAGAAATATCCTGTGGCCCTTCGCCTGCGCGGCCCGAATGGCCTTGAGGGCGCTCTCCGGGGGACGGTTGCTGCCCGCCGGGGTCAGCGTGCCGTCGATATCGAGAAAAATGCACTTCCTGTTCATAAGAAACCTCCGTAAAGGCGCGAACCCGCGCCTGCCTTGTATACAGATTATATATCAGAGGATGTGTCGAGGTCAAGAACAAGAAAGATGACAGCGAGAACCGTCCCCGGTGTCACACGGTGCCTTTCGCAGAAAGGCTGTGTATAAAGATGACAATGAGAACCGTCCCCAGTGTCATCCTATCCTGGATAAATGATTGGTAAACCTATACTCTTGATAGGAGAAGCAATTCCCTCATAGATTGCTGCTACGGAATCCAATCCCATATCAGGATGGGCGGTGCCATTAGAATCAATCCATATGTAGAAATGACAATTTTGAGCCGGAAAACCAGCATATTGATAGCTGAAATTGACTGCAACTGCTCCATGTAGAGTGCGTAGATCCATACTTTCGCTCTTTGGAACTACAGGATAGTAAATAAACGATATAAATTTAATATCTTTCTCTAATGGGGTACTATCAAACTCTGTTATTGGATCATCAAACATCATGTCAAAAACATGATCTAGACCGGGCAGACTGTCAACAGTGTCTTTGTCAATAAATGAGCCGGCAACCTCATATAGTTTTCCGTGATTCACTGATATAATAACAGGCTCTGAATCTTCTGAATGATTTTGAGAATGCACAGTAAGAACACCAAATTGTTCAGATACACTCATTCCTTCATATGTGGAGACAACCGGAACATTCTCTTCCAATATTGCAACATGCAGATCAATCATGTCATTGGAATATGTTTCGCAGTAAAACAGACGGGGTATCGATTCGGTCAGACCGAAGTCAGAAATATTGTCGGAGTAGCGGCCTAAGGCTATGACACGGTCATTACAAATATACCAAAACCGTCCTTTAAATGTAACTGTTTCTTTTCTGAATCCATCTGTGCAAAATACCCAGATACCATCTTTATCCCAAAAGGTGTGCATTTTCCAATGCTCTGAAACTGACGGCTCATCGGATTGTATGGCACGCAAAATCACATCTCTAACAGATGCCAAGGATGGCATCTGTGACAGACGTATCCGATCGTTTCCGTCCGCATCGGAGAACCATACACTGTCATCTTGAAATATGACGTGGGAAACGGGTGTTCGCAGGGTGATGAGGCCAGAAGATAATATGATTTGCTGAACATCTTCCTGCGTGACGGACAGGGCAAGAGCATTAAGCAGAAGCATACTGACAAACCATATAAACAACAGAGTAGCACTCAGTTTCAACTTCATAATTAATTACACCTTAAGTCCTATATGTGAATTGTTTTCTGTATGTATACGAACCATTTGCCCTCCGGCTGTATATGAATAGCACCAAGCTGGAGAGTATTCGACCTCGAAAGGAGGTGGTTCCATTGGGCGATCTGTGCCCACTAAGGGCATTATAGCACAAATCAGGAAAGGAGTAAACAATTAGATGACACCGGGGACGGTTCTCACTGTCATCTTTTTGACAGCAGATGACAGTGGGGACGGTTCTCGCTGTCATCTTTTTGTTGACACAACACGGGTTGTATGTTATTCTCATTCCAGAATACAGATGAAAGAGAAGATGTACATGCCAAGACAAGCGAGAACCAAGAGCGAATCGGGGTATTTTCATTTGATCGTCCGGGGCATCGGGAAGCAGATCCTGTTTGAGGCGAGGGAGGATTACCTGTTTTTTCTGAACAGGCTGGAGCGCTATTGCCTGGAACAGGATGTGGGCGTGTGTGCCTATTGCCTGATGGAGAACCACGTTCACCTGCTGGTCCATGACGGGAAAGATCACGTCAGCCTGCTGATGAAGAAGCTGGGCGTCAGCTATTCCCAGTACTACAACCGTCGGTACAAGCGCCAGGGACATCTGTTTCAGGACCGCTATCTGAGCGAGGCGGTGGAGGATGAGTCCTACCTGCTGACGGTGTTTCGCTATATCCTCAACAATCCGCGGAACGCGGGGATCTGCCCGGCGGCGGACTATGCGTGGAGCAGCTATGGCCTGTATGCGCATCCGACGAAAATGATGGAGCTCGCTCTGGTGCGGGCGCTGATAGGCGATGAAGAACAGTACAGGCGATTTGTCAACGCGGCCAATGAGGACGTGTGCCTGGAGTACGAAACGCCGAAGCGGGGCGATGCCTGGGCCCGGGAGATGATCGCGGAGTGCTTGAACGCGGAAAGCGGGTCGTCGCTGCAATCGCTGGACAGGAAGGGTCGGGACGCCGCGCTGCAGCAACTGTTGGAGGAAGGGCTGTCCATCCGACAGATCGAGAGACTGACCGGCATCAGCCGGGGGATCATTCAGAAGGCAAAAAGATGACAGCGAGAACCGTCCCCACTGTCATCCAAAGGGCAAAAAGATGACAGCGAGAACCGTCCCCGCTGTCATCTTTACAGGAGGAATGAGATGTGAACGACATGGAAAAACGCGCCCGGGCGCTGAACGTGGCCTACATCGGCGGCGGCTCGCGCGGGTGGGCGTGGGGCTTTATGACGGATCTGGCGATGGACGCATCGATGTGCGGCGTGGTGAAGCTGTACGACATCGACGCCTCCGCCGCGCGGCGCAACGAGATCATCGGCAATCAGATCAGCGCCCATCCCGACGCCGCCTCCCGGTGGAAGTACGAGGTCTCCGGCAGTTTGCGGGAAGCGCTGACCGGCGCGGACTTCGTGGTCATATCGATATTGCCGGGCACGTTTGCCGAGATGCGCTCGGACGTGCACCTGCCGGAGCGCGTGGGCGTGTACCAGCCCGTGGGCGACACCGTGGGCGCGGGCGGCTTCATGCGCGCCATGCGCACCGTTCCCATGTTCGTGGAGATCGGCGAGGCGATACGTTCCTGCGCGCCGGGGGCCTGGGTGATCAACTACACCAACCCCATGAGCCTGTGCGTGCGCACCCTGTACCACGTGTTCCCGCAGATCAAGGCCTTCGGCTGCTGCCACGAGGTGTTCGGCACGCAGAAGCTGCTGTGCGAGATGCTGGAGGGCGAGTGCGGCATCCCCGGCGTCACCCGGCAGGAACTGTACACCACGGTCACGGGCATCAACCACTTCACCTGGCTGACCCGGGCCAGCTACAGGGGCCTGGACCTGATGCCGCTGTACGCGCGGTTCGCCGAGAAGTACGCCGAGACCGGCTACGAGGCGGGCGGCGACGACAACTGGATGAACAACCACTTCAAGTGCGCCCACCGCGTGAAGTTCGACCTGTTCCGCCGCTACGGCGCGATCGCCGCCGCGGGCGACCGCCACCTGGCCGAGTTCACCGCGCCGTGGTACACCCGCGACCCGCAGACCGTGCGGGAATGGATGTTCCAGCTGACCCCCGTGGCCTGGCGCGAAAAGGACCTGGCCGATCGGCTGAAGCGCTCCGACGATCTGATTTCCGGCGCGCAGGCGCTGAAGCTGACGCCCTCCGGCGAGGAAGGCCACCTGCTCTTGAAGGCCGTGCTGGGCCTGGGGGACCGGGTGAGCAACGTGAACATTCCCAACCGGGGGCAGATCCCGAACCTGCCGCTGGGTGCGGTGGTGGAGACCAACGCCCTGTTCGGCGCGGACCGCGTGGAGCCCGTGTTCGCCGGGGCCCTGCCGAACAACCTGCTGCCGCTGGTGGCGCGGCACGTCTACAACCAGGAGAACACCCTGACCGCCGCGCTGACCTGCGACCGCGCGCTGGGCTTCACCACCTTCATGAACGACCCGCAGCTGGCCGGGGTGACCCTGCGCGACGGCCAAAGGCTGTTCGACGACATGCTGGAAAACCAGCGCCAATACCTGCCCAAGGGCTGGTTCAGGTGACCTGCCTTTTCACCTGCTGATACCGACAAAGGGGGACCGGCCATGAAGCGCGCTTTTCCGAAGCCGACCGGCGAATACGCGGTCGGGACGCTGACCTATACCGTCGCGGACGACCGGGAGGAGCTCTTGCGGCCCGGCACGATGCGCAGCGTGGCGTGCCGGGCGTACTACCCGGTGACAAAGGGCGCGGAGGCGGGCTGCAGGCCGGCGGCGCAGATGTCGAGAAACATGGCCGGGGCGATCCGCAAGGCCTTCATGGTTCCGCTGAACTACGATCAGATGGAGGCGGCGGGGGAGAACCGGTCGGAATGCTTCGTGGACGCGCCGCCGGTCCCGGGCCGGCGGTTCCCGCTGATCGTGTTTCACCACGGCTACAACTCCTACCGGGAGGGCAACTCCTTCCTGTGCATCGAGCTGGCGTCCCACGGCTACGTGGTGCTGTCGGTGGCCCATTCGCTGGAGGGCCTGTGCACCGAGTTTGACGACGGCACGTGCCTGTATTACGAGAAAAGTCTCACCAAAAAGACCTACCAGCCGTTCCTCGGCGGCGCGCTTGCCGCGCTGAAGCTGACCCGGGCGAAGGGCGGCGACGCGGAGCTGGCCCGGCGGTTCGACGCCTTTCAGAACAAATACTGCCGGTTCCTGATGGGTCGGGTGGAGGAATGGGTGAAGGACACGAAGGCCGCGGTAGGGTACGCCAGGCGGCATCTGACCGACCGGATCGACTTTGACCGGGGCATCGGCGCCGCCGGCCACTCCTTCGGCGGCGACACGGCCTACGCGCTGTGCCTGCGGGAGCCGGAATTCGTCTGCGGCGTGAACATCGACGGCGCGCTGTTCGGCGACTACCGGAGCGACGTGCTGGAGAAGCCGTTCATGCAGGTCAGCTGCAGGGGCAACGCGACCATCGTGACCCGGGTGTTCCTGAGGCACACGAAGCCCGTCTACAGGGTGCTGTTCCGGGACATGCAGCACGTGGGCTTTTCGGACATGAAGCACCGCATCCGCGTCGGCTGGATGGTCGGCAGGCTGGACGCGGACGCCATGCATGAAAACCTGTGCAAATGCCACCTGGAGCTGTTCGACGCCTGCCTGAAGCGGACGAAGGATCGCCCGGCGCTGGCCGGCAACGACGCGATCACCGTGACGGAATACGCGCCGGACATGTAGAAAGATGACAATGAGAACCGTCCCCGCTGTCATCGGATGAAAAGATGACAGCGAGAACCGTCCCCGCTGTCATCTTTTGTCATGTCAGCTCCGCGAAGACGCGGCTGCCCTTCGTGTCCAGCCAGCGCAGCAGCAGCAGGGCGGTGGCGGCGAACAGGGCGGCGGCGAGCGCCAGGTAGAGGGCGGGGCCGAGCCGGTAGCCGATCAGCAGGTACAGACCCGCCAACACCACGCAGAAGCCCCAGCTGCCGAACATCGCGATGCTGACCGCGCCGCTCTGCTTGATCGGGGCGAGCTCGCTGGTCCAGCGCAGAAGCGGCATCCGGACGCCGATGGTCGTGTTGAACGCGGCGGAAAACGCGGCGTAGATCAGGGGCGTTGCGCAGAGCAGGGCCTTCGCCGCGGGCGCGGCGGGCACGGCGATGGCGGCGCAGACGGCGGCGAAGGCCATCGGCAGGCCGGTCAGCAGCAGCTGGAGCGCCAGCTTCGCCCGCAGCGCCAGCCGGGGCGTCACCGGCAGGGACTGGGGGATCCACAGGCTCCTGCCCTCCAGCGACACCGCCGGGGCGGCCATGTCGTTCATCGACGAGGCCAGGCAGAGCGCCGTGCAGACCAGCACGGCGGCGCTGCCCGGGCGGCCGGCCAGCGCCTTGTCCAGGGCCTGGCAGATTTCCGCGCCCTTGATCAGCAGCAGCACGCCGCAGGCGGGGATGAGCAGCACGCCCAGGCCGCAGTTCAGCATGTAGTTCGGGCTGGAGGCGAACCGGGCCAGCTCCTTGCCCAGCAGCGCGCCGAAGACCGTCTTCTGCCGGACCGGCTTTTCCACGTAGCGGACCCGGCTGACGCCGCCGGTGGCCGTGGCGATGCTCAGGAAGCTGCGGGACATCACGGCCCAGACCCCCGCGCACAGCGCCGCGACAGCGGCGGCGTAGATCGCGGCCGCGGCCCGGTCGCCCTCGCCGATCCGGCCGAACAGGTACAGCCCATAGGCCGCGCCCCGGATGCGCGCGCCGTAGGTCTGGGCGTTGGCGATGATGTCGCGGATCAGGTCGTTGGCCTTGAAGTAGAAGAAGTAGTAGCCGCCGATGAACAGCAGCGAGACCAGCACCGTCACGAAGCTCTTGTTCTTCAGGCGCAGGCTGATCTTGGCCACCACCCAGCCCAGCGCGCAGGAGAGCAGCAGCACGATGAACGTGACGGTCGCCAGCAGTACGACGCCGCAGACCACCCGCGCCACCGTCGCGCCGGCCACGACCCAGTAGACGATCAGCGCCGGTATCAGCACCGTCGCCGCGTACATCGCGCCCAGCAGGTACACGTTGATCAGCCGGGCGGCCATGATGGTGCGCACCGGTATGGGCAGCGACAGCAGAAGGTCGTTGTCCTTGGCCAGGTACAGCCCGGAATAGGTGTTGAACACGCTGCCGAACGCCCCCAGGAATATCGACACGCCGCCCATCAGCAGAAAGTACAGCCAGCCCATGCCCGCCTGGGTGAGCCCGCCGCACATGGACAGGGAGAGGGCCGTGAATATGCCGCCCAGCATGCCCACCATGATCAGCGCGAAGAACACGAACCAGCAGGCGATGGCGCCCTTCGAGCGCATCCGGTTCTTCTTCGCGTCGTAGAAGTAGCCCTTGAACACCTCCGAGAGCTGCTTTTTTACCAGGACCTTCAGCATTTACTCCGCCTCCAGTTCCAGGAAGACCTCTTCCAGGCTGTCGTCGCCCTTGACCTCATCCATCGTGCCCACCTTCACCAGCCTGCCCTGCTTGATGATGGCGACCTTGTCGCACAGCTTCTCGGCCACCTCCAGCACATGGGTGGAGAAGAATATCGCGCCGCCCGCGTCGCAGTGCTCCCGCATCATCTGCTTCAGCAGGTGCGAGGCCTTCGGGTCCAGGCCCACGAAGGGCTCGTCCATCACGATCAGCCGAGGGGCGTGGAGCCAGGCGGCGATCACGGCCAGCTTCTGCTTCATGCCGTGGGAATAGGCGGAGACGGGCTGGGCCAGGTCGCCGGTCAGCTCGAGCAGGTCGGCGTATTTGCGGATGCGCGCTTGCCGATCGGCGGGGGCAATGGCGAACACGTCCGCGATGAAGTTCAGGTATTTGATGCCGCTCATGAAGTCGTACAGGTCCGGATTGTCCGGAATGTAGGCCAGCTCCCGCTTGCACTTCACCGGCGCTTCGGTGATGGAATCGCCGTTGATGGTGATCCTGCCCGCGTCGAACCTCAGTATGCCTACCGCGCTCTTCAGCGTGGTGCTCTTGCCCGCGCCGTTGTGGCCGATGAACCCGAAGATCTCGCCGGGCCGGATGTGCAGCGACAGGTCGTCCACGGCCTTCTTGTCGCCGTAGGTCTTGGTCAGATGCTCAATTTTCAACATATGCTCACGCTCCGTGTGTCCCGATTCTGGAAGTGACCGATCGTTCGCCCCATATTATAGCGACCGACCGAGCACCTGTCAAGGCGGTTTGTATGTAAACTTTGATGACGGCGGGAAGTTCCATATTTTGGTTGCCCTGGCGGGGCCGGTGTGGTATAATATCGCCATGACTCCGTCGGCGGGATTCGGCGGGGAGGAAACGCGGGTGAACCGTCGGATGATGGCGGCGACAAAGGAGGATGGCACACCATGAGCAGCATCAACGAAACGCCCTGCCAGGCCGGCTCTGAACTGGAGCTGCTGCGGGCAGAGGTCCAGCGGCTGAAGCGCATCGTCGTCGCTCTGATGGACGGCTGCAGTACGATCGCCGAGGTGAACATCCGAACCGGGGAGACCGGCTTCATCCGGACAGACGCATCGCTGTCCGATCGCCTGGGCGCGGCGGGCGCTTTGCCGTCCTACGACGACCTGCTGGCGCTGTTGATCCGGCACGGCGTGTCCGAGGCGGACCAGCCGGCCGTCCGGACGCTTCTGAGCCGGCACAACCTCGCCGAGCAGCTGAAGCATGCCAGCGGCGTCACCCACGGGTACCGGAGCGCCCGGGGCGGGTACGGGGAGGTCAGGGTCGTGCGCGTCGACGGCGATTTCGCGCTGCTGGGCTTCTCGGAGAAGGACCGGGAGATCGCCGGGGGCGACGATCAGATCTACACCGATTCCCTGACCGGCGTGAAGAACCGGAGGTACTGCGACGAACACCTGGCCAACCAGCCCTGCCAGGCGCTGGTGATGTCGGATGTGGACGCCTTCGCGCGCATCAACGACACCTACGGTCCTCTGTGCGGCGACCAGGCGCTGTCCGGGGTCGCGGACAGGCTGCAGGCCTCGGTGCGGGGGGAGGACTGCGTGATCCGCTATGACGGCGACGCGTTCCTGATCGCCTTCAAGACGATCACCCGGGACGCGCTGCGCATGCGGCTGGAGGCGATGCGCCGGGCGGTGGAGGCCGTAAGGCTGAGCGATTATCCCCAGGTCCACCTGACCATGAGCTTCGGCGCGCTGTACGGCGACGGGCTGATCCGGGACATGATTCCCGGCGCGGACATGCTTCTGAACGAGGCCAGGCGCGGCAGGAACGCCGTGATGATCAAGCCCTTCGGCAACGGCGGGGCCAGGTGAGCGGCCCGCGCCCGATGGGCGCGGACAGAAAAGACGGCCGGCGGAAACGCCGGGCCGTTTTTTATCGGGCCGCGCCCATGCCTATTTTTATGTCAATGGGGTAGCAATCGGCGCCATATTGTGTTATTATAATGTATAAGGCATATTATACCCTTCGGGCCGAAGGCCGAACCGCCCATTTCGATGAAGGGAGGATCCGGGAATGTATTACGCCGCAATCGGGCTGCTCGCCGTATCGATACTGCTGATTGAAAACCAGGACATCCTCCTGAACCTCGGGGGCGCCTTCGACAAGCCGGCCTGGAAGGTGTACAGGCGGTTTCTGTACGCGGTGCTGGCCTATTACGTCACGGACATACTGTGGGGATTCCTCGAGAGCCGAAAGCTGGCCGGCCTGCTGTTTGCCGACACCACCGTCTATTTCGTCGCGATGGCGGCGGGGGTGCTGCTGTGGACGGAGTACACCGTCTCCTATCTGAATGAAGAGAGCGCGTTCGGACGCTTCCTGGTGACCGCCGGGCGCGTCCTCGCGGGATTGATCACGACCCTTGCCGTGGTCAATATCTTTAAACCGGTCCTGTTCACGGTGGACGCGCAGAGCGTCTACCACGTCTTACCGATACGCTACGTGATACTGGTGAGCCAGATACTGCTGCTGCTTCTGATCACGGCCTTCGCGCTGTCTTCGATGCTGCGGGAGAGCGGCGGAGAGGGCAAGGCGATGAAGTACCGGGCGCTGGGGCTGTTCGGGCTGATCATGGCCGTGTTCCTGTTCATACAGCTGTGGTTCCCGTACCTGCCGCTGTACACCATCGCTTACCTGCTGGGCACCTGCATGCTCCACACGCTGGTCATCAACGACGAAAAGGAGAACTACCGGCGCAACATGGAGGAGGCCGCGCGGATCTCGGAGCTGAAGGACACCATCGTGTCGCTGCTGGACAACATGCCCGGCATGACCTTCACCAAGGACGCCGAGACCGGCGTGTACCTGGCCTGCAACCAGGCCTTCGCGAAGTACGCCCACAAGACCAATTCCGCCGGCGTGGTCGGGCTGACCGACGCCGAGATCTTTGACGCCGAGACGGCGAAGCACTTCGCCGACGACGACAAGATGGCCCTGTCGATGGACGCGCCCTACGTCTTCTTCGAGGACGTGCCCGACGCCGCGGGCAACCGGCGCCAGCTGCAGACCACCAAGCTGAAGTACCACAACCTGTCCGGCAAGCTGTGCGTGCTGGGCATGTGCCAGGACGTGACGGACATGTTCCGCATACAGCCCGAGCGCGCCGCCACCAAGGAGGATTACGAGAAGGAGCGCAGCACCGGCATCATCTACACCCACATCGCCCAGGCGCTGGCGCGGGGCTACACGAACCTGTTCTACATCGACATCGACACCGAGGGCTTCGTCGAATACCGCGTGGGCGGCGAGAACGGCGGCCTCACCGAGGTGCGGCGCGGCTGGCACTTCTTCGAGCAGTGCTGGCTGGACGCGGAGCGCATGGTGTACCCGGACGACCGGGCCGCCGTGCTCCGGGCCTTGGACCGCAAGAATCTGGTGGCGGCGCTGGACCGGAACCGGACCTTCGTCATCACCTGCCGACTGATTACGGAGAATGGGCCCGCCTACGTGAGCCTGCGCGTCTGCCGCCTGGAGGACGACGAGCGCACGCTGATACTGGGCGTGACGGACATCGACCGGGAGATGAAGCAGCGCCGCGCGGCGGAGCGCCTGATGGAGGAGCACATCGCCTACACCCGCCTCAACGCCCTCAGCGGCGACTTCCTGTGCGTGTACGTGGTGGTGCCGGAGACGGGCCGCTACCGGGAATTCAGCGCCACCGCCGGCTACGAGGCCTTCGCCCGGGCGAAGGAGGGCATGGACTTCTACACCGCCACCCGCGAGGCGGCGAAGGTGTACAATCACCCGGAAGACCTGAACCGCTTCCTGTCGGCGTTCACCAAGGAGAACATACTCTCGGAGATCGAGCGCCACGGTCTGTTCACGCTGAGCTACCGGATGATGATGAACGGCAGGCCCTTCTACGTGCAGCTGAAGGCGGCCCTGGTGGAGGAGAAGGAGGGGCGGCGGCTGATCGTGGGCATCAACGACATCGACGCGCAGGTCCGCCAGGAGGAGGCCAACCTGAAGCACATCGCCCAGGCGCGCATCGAGGCCAACGTGGACGCGCTGACCGGCGTGAAGAACCGGCACGCCTACCTGATGGCCGAGGAGCGGCTGAATGTGCAGATCGCGGAGGGCCGCGCGCCGGAGTTCGCCATCTCGATACTGGACGTCAACGACCTGAAGAAGGTCAACGATACCGCCGGGCACAACGCGGGGGACCAGTACATTCGGGACGCCTGCAAGATCATCTGCGAGATCTTCAACCACAGCCCGGTGTTCCGCATCGGCGGCGACGAGTTCGCGGTGATCTCCCAGGGCGGCGACTACGCCCGCATCGACGAGCTGGTCGGTCGGGTGAACGCCCACAACGCCGAAGCCCGGCGCGCGGGCGGCGTCACCATCGCCTGCGGCATGGCCCGGCGCGCGGACGACGACAGCGTGGCCCCGGTGTTCGAGCGGGCCGACCAGAACATGTATCAGAACAAGAGCGATCTGAAATCCTGATGGGGCGGCGCGGCTGCTGGCGTCATCCCGGACAGTATGAAGGAAAGGCGACGGACATGGACAACAACAGGCTTGACCGATCACACGAGGCGAAAAACGGCGGGCTGCGCCCCGGCTTCACGCCGCTGGGCGTCTGGGCGTTTTCCATCGGCACCAGCATCGGCTGGGGGTCGTTTATCGTCACCTGCAACACCTACCTGCAAAAATCCGGCCTGCTGGGCACGGTGTTCGGCCTGCTGCTGGGCATGGCGGTCATATTCGTGATCACCTGGAACCTGCAGTACATGATCCGAAAAGCCCCCGGCGCGGGCGGTGTGTACACCTTTGAAAAGTCGGTGTGCGGCAAGGACCTGGGCTTCTTGGCCTTCTGGTTCGTGCTGCTGACCTATCTGGCCATACTGTGGGCCAACATGACCTCGCTGCCGCTGTTCGCCCGGTTCTTCCTGGGCGGCACGTTCCGGTTCGGCTTCCGATACCGGATATTCGGCTACGAGGTGTGGCTGGGCGAGGCGCTGCTGTCCATGGGCGTGCTGGTGCTGATCGGGGCGCTCTGCCTGAACAGCGCGCGCCTGCCGAACCGCATCATGATCGTGGCGGCGCTGACCTTCGCGGCGGGCTTTACGGTGTGCGCCGTGATCGCCATATTCCGGCACGACGGCGCGTTCAGCTACGCCCCGATGTACACCGAGGGCTCCGGCGCCTTTTCGCAGATCGTGCGCATCGCGGCCATATCGCCCTGGGCCTTCATCGGCTTTGAGAACGTCTCCCACTTCTCGGAGGAATACGCGTTCCCGGTGAAAAAGGTGCGCGGCATACTGATCGCCTCGGTGCTCATCACCACGCTGCTCTACCTGTTCGTGTCGGTGCTGTCCGTGTCCGCCTATCCGCCGGAGTACGACAGCTGGCTCGCCTACATCCGCGACATGGGGAACCTGGAGGGCATCGAGGCGGTCCCGGCGTTCTACGCCGCCCACCACTACATGGGCCAGACCGGCGTCACGGTGCTGATGCTGGCGCTGTTCGGCGTGATACTGACCAGCCTGATCGGCAACATGCTGGCCCTCAGCCGGCTGCTGTTCGCGGCGGGCCGCGAGGGCGAGGCCCCGCGGGCGCTGGCGAAGCTGAACCGGCGCGGCATACCGGGGGTCGCCGTCATCGCCGTCGTCGTGATATCGTTCTTCATCCCCTTCCTGGGCCGCACGGCCATCGGCTGGATCGTGGACGTCACCACCCTGGGCGCCACGCTAATCTACGGCCTGATCTCCTTCGCGGTGTTCCGCCACGCGCAGAAGGCGAAAGCGCACATCGAGCAGGCCACGGGCGTGGCCGGCATCGCGCTGATGGTGTGCTTCGCGCTGCTGCTGCTGATCCCGGGCCTGCTGCCCTTCCACGCGATGGAGACCGAGTCCTACATACTGTTCATCGTGTGGGCGGTGCTGGGGCTGGTCTATTTCCGGCTGCTGATCCGCCGGGACCGGGAGCGGGAGTACGGCCAGCGGATCATCGTGTGGATCATACTGCTGGTGCTGGTGCTGTTCGCGTCGATGATGTGGGTGTCCCGGGCCACCGAGAACGCCGCCAACGAGGCGGTGGAGCGCATATTTGAGTACCACGAGAGCCACCCGACGGACGACACCGTCGGGACCGTCCGGGAGGAGCGCGTGGCCTACCTGCGGGAGCAGGCCAAGGCCATCAGCAGCACCAACACGCTCTACACCGCCGTGTCGCTGGGCCTGTTCCTGCTGATTGTGTTCATGATGCTGAACAACTACCGGGAGACCCAGGAGCTGGGCGAGCGCCTGACCCAGGCGGAGCACGAGGCCACCGCCGCGAAGAAGATCGCCGAGCTGAAGGAGTCCATCAGCGCGCTGCTGGACAACATGCCCGGCATGACCTTCACCAAGGACGCCGCCACCGGCATCTACCTGGCCTGCAACCAGGCCTTCGCGAACTACGCCCACAAGGAGACCCCGGCCGGCGTAGCCGGGCTGACCGACGCGCAGATCTTCGACGTGAAGACGGCGGCCCACTTCGTGGCGGACGACAGGATCGCCCTGTCCATGGACACGCCCTACATATTCTTTGAGGACGTGCCGGACGCCGCCGGCAACCAGCGCCAGCTGCAGACCACCAAGCTGAAGTTCATCGACTCCACGGGGCGCGTGTGCCTGCTGGGCATGTGCCAGGACGTGACCGACATGGTGCGCATACAGCACGAGCACGCCATGACCAAGGAAGCCTACGAGAACGCCCGCAACAGCGGCATGATGTACAACCACATCGCCCAGACGCTGGCCCGCGACTACACGGACATGTTCTACGTGAACCTGGACACCGAGGAGTTCGTCGAGTACCGCCGGGGCAGCAAGGGCAGGGCGCTGTCCGAGACCCAGCGCGGCTGGCACTTCTTCAGCGACTGCAAGGAGGCGCTGTGCGAGCGGGTGTTCCCCGACGACCGCGAGCTGTTCCTGAAGGCCATGGAGCGCCGCACGCTGATGGCGGCGCTGGACCGCAAGGACACCTTTGTGCTGACCTACCGGCTCGGCAGTGAGGACAGCCCCACCTACGTGAGCATGAAGGTCTCGCGCATGGAGGACGACGAGCGCTTCATCATCGTGGGCATCACCGACGTGGACGCCGAGATGCGCGACGCCATGGCCAAGAGCGAGGCCCTGGCCGAGGCGCTGACCTCGGCGGAGGCCGCCAACAACGCCAAGACCACGTTCCTTTCCAGCATGAGCCACGAGATCCGCACGCCGATGAACGCCATCATCGGCCTGGACAACCTGGCCCTGCGGGACGAGACCCTCAGCGCACAGACCCGCGACTACCTGGAGAAGATCAACGGCAGCGCCCGGCATCTGCTGGAGCTGATCAACGACATACTCGACATGAGCCGCATCGAGTCGGGCCGCGTGACACTGCGCCGCGAGGTGTTCTCCTTCAGCGGCATGCTGGAGCAGATCAACACGATGGTGATGTCCCAGTGCCATGACAAGGGCCTGACCTACGAGTGCCATGTGCTCAACCAGGTGGACGCGACCTACATCGGCGACGACATGAAGCTGAAGGAAGTGCTGATCAACATACTCTCCAACGCCATCAAGTTCACCGAGGCCCCCGGCAGCGTCACGCTGACGGTGGAGAAGACGGTGGCGTTCGAGGACCAGACCACGCTGCGCTTCTGCATCAAAGACACCGGCATCGGCATGGACAAGGAGTTCATACCGAAGATATTCGACGCCTTCACCCAGGAGGACGGCAGCTACAAGAGCAAGTACGGCAGCACCGGCCTGGGCATGGCCATCACCAAGCGGATCGTGGAGATGATGAACGGCTCCATCGCCGTGGAGTCCGAGAAGGGCGTGGGCACCGAGTTCGCCGTGACGGTGACCCTTAGGAACTGCGACCAGGACAGCAAGGAAGCGGAGCGCGCCATCGACCCCCACGCCTTCCACGTGCTGGTGGTGGACGACGACCGGATCGCCGCCGAGCACGCCCAGATGGTGCTGGACGAGGTGGGCATACGGGCGGACGTGTGCGTAAGCGGCGAGGAAGCCCTGCGCATGATGGAGGTGCAGCACACCAAGCACCGCCCCTACAACCTGGTGCTGATGGACTGGAACATGCCGGGCATGAACGGCCTGGAGGCCTCCGCCGAGATCCGCAAGCAGTTCTCCAGCGAGACCACCGTGGTGGTGCTGACGGCCTACAACTGGGACGACATCCAGGAGGAGGCGCACCGGGTGGGCGTGGACAGCTTCCTCACCAAGCCGCTGTTCGCGTCGACGGTGATCGAGGAGTTCGAGCGCATCGCCCGCCGCAACAACATGGCCCTGTTCCAGAAGAAGCAGCGGGCGGACCTGTCGGGCCGGCGCGTGCTGCTGGCCGAGGACATGGAGATCAACGCCGAGATCATGATGGACGTGCTGGAGATGGAGGGCCTGCGGGCCGACCACGCCGAGAACGGCCGGGAGGCCGTGCAGATGTTCGCCGCCAGCGCCCCGGGCACCTACGCGGCCATACTGATGGACGTGCGCATGCCGGAGATGGACGGCCTGGAGGCCACGGCGGCCATCCGCGGCATGAAGCGGGAGGACGCGAAGCGCATACCGATCATCGCGCTGACCGCCAACGCCTTCGACGAGGACGCCCAGCGCTCGCTGCAGGCGGGCATGAACGCCCACCTCACCAAGCCCGTGGAGCCCAACAACCTGTACCAGGTGCTGGGCGAGCTGATCTACGAGGCGGCGAACGACAGCTGACGACGACGATACACAGCGAGGTGTGGCCATGAAACGCATTGGACTGCGCACGAGAATAATACTGATCGCGTCAGCGTTCCTGCTATTGACGAACCTGACGCTTGGCATCGCGCTGATGCGGCAGTCGCGCGGCGCCATGAAGACGCAGATCGATGAGCGCATGCTGGACGTCGTCAACACGGCGGCGGACATACTGGACGGCGACGTGCTGGAGCGCCTGACCGCCGAGGACAAGGGCACGCCCCAATACCAGGCGGTCGTGGACATGCTGAACACCTTCCGGGACAACATCAACCTGGCCTACATCTACTGCATACAGGATCTGGGGGACGGGAACTTCGCGTTCACCATCGACTCCGACGCCGTGGACCCGGCGGAGTTCGGCGCGCCCATCGCCCGCACGGACGCGCTGTACAGCGCCAGCCAGGGCGTGGCCGCCGTGGACGGCGTGCCCTACGAGGACAAGTGGGGCCGCTTCTACAGCGCCTACAGCCCGGTGTTCGATTCCCAGGGCAAGGTGGGCGGCATGGTCGCCGTCGACTTTGAGGCCGCCTGGTACGAGAGCCAGCTGAACCAGAACACCCGCACCATCATCGTCGCCAGCGCGCTGTCGCTGGCCGTCGGCATCGCGCTGGCGCTGTTCATGACCCGCCATTTCGGCATGCGCATCGAGCAGATCAACGGCAACCTGAACGACCTGGCCAACGACATGGACGAGCTCACCGGCGGCAGGAGCGCCCGGGTCGCCACCGAGTCCGACCTGCGCAACGACAGCATGCTGAAGATGCAGGACACCATCGCCGGCCTGCGCAACGACCTGCGCCAGCACGTCAGCCACATGAACACCCAGGCGAACAGCATGATCACGGCCATGGCGTCGGACTACCGCTGCGTGTACTACGTGGACCTGGACGAGGACGTGGGCATCTGCTACCGGGGCGACCCCGACGACGTGGAGCAGACGCCGGAGGGCATACAGTTCCCGTACCTGGAGCGGCTGACCTGGTACGCGAACACCTCGGTCACCGAGAGCTACCGGGCGGGCTTTCTGAGCTTCATCGACCCGGACAACATCCGCGACGCGCTGTCAAAGCAGCCGCTGATCGCCTACCGCTACCTGGCCCGGCGCGACGGCCGCGAGTACTACGAGATGATCCGCATGGCCGGCGTGCGCCGGGTGGAGGACCGGGACGACCACATCGTGCACTCCATCGGCCTGGGCCTGACCGAGATCGACGCCGAGGTCCGCGAGTCGATGGCCAAGAACGAGGCCCTGGCCGAGGCGCTGACCATGGCCGAGGAGGCCAACAAGGCCAAGACCACGTTCCTGTCCAACATGAGCCACGAGATCCGCACGCCGATGAACGCCATCATCGGCCTGGACACGCTGGCATTGAAGCGGAGCAACCTGGACGCGGAGACCCGGGAGTACCTGGAGAAGATCGGCGGCAGCGCCCGGCACCTGCTGGGGCTGATCAACGACATCCTCGACATGAGCCGCATCGAGTCCGGCCGGCTGGTGCTGCGGCGCGAGGAGTTCTCCTTCAGCGCCATGCTGGAGCAGATCAACACGATGGTCATGTCCCAGTGCCGCGACAAGGGCCTGACCTACGAGTGCCGCATGAAAAGCCACGTGGACGACTACTACATCGGCGACGACATGAAGCTGAAGGAAGTGCTGATCAACATACTCTCCAACGCCATCAAGTTCACCGAGGCCCCCGGCAGCGTCACGATGACGGTGGAGCGGACGGCGGTGTTCGAGGACCAGTCCACGCTGTGCTTCTGCATCAAGGACACCGGCATCGGCATGGACAAGGAGTTCATACCGAAGATCTTCGAGGCCTTCTCCCAGGAGAACAGCGGCCGGAAGAACAAGTTCGGCAGCACCGGCCTGGGCATGGCCATCACCAAGAGCATCGTGGAGATGATGAACGGCTCCATCGCGGTGGAGTCCGAAAAGGGCGTGGGCACCGAGTTCGCCGTGACGGTGACGCTTCGGAACTGCGACAAGAAGGACGCCGGCGAGCAGAGCGCCATCGACCCGGCCAGCATGCACGTGCTGGTGGTGGACGACGACATCGTGGCCGCCGAGCACGCCCGCATGGTGCTGGGCGAGGTGGGCATCCGGGCGGACATCTCCACCAGCGCCGCGGAGGCGCTGCGCATGATGGAGGTGCAGCGCACCAAGCAGCAGCCCTACAACCTGGTGCTGATGGACTGGAGCATGCCGGAGATGAACGGCATGGAGGCCACCCGGGCCATACGCGAGCAGCACGACAGCGAGACCACCGTGGTGGTGCTGACGGCCTACAACTGGGACGACATCCAGGAGGAGGCCCACAGCGTGGGCGTGGACAGCTTCCTCTCAAAGCCGCTGTTCGCGTCGAACGTGATCGAGGAGTTCGAGCGGGTCGCCCGCCGCAACAACCTGGGCATGTTCAAGGAGAAGGCGCGGGCGGAGCTTGCGGGCCGGCGCATACTGCTGGCCGAGGACATGGAGATCAACGCCGAGATCATGATGGACCTGCTGGAGATGGAGGAGATCACCAGCGAGCACGCCGAGAACGGCCGCATCGCCGTGGACATGTTCGCGCAGCACGAGCCCGGCTACTACGACGCGATACTGATGGACGTGCGCATGCCGGAGATGGACGGCCTGGAGGCCGCCGCCGCCATCCGCGCGCTGGACCGGGCGGACGCAAAGCGCATACCGATCATCGCGCTGACCGCCAACGCCTTCGACGAGGACGTGCAGCAGAGCATGCAGGCCGGCATGAACGCCCACCTGAACAAGCCCGTGGAGCCGGAGCACCTGATGCGCACGCTGGGCGAACTGATCTACGAGGCCACCGCCGGGGGCGAGGGTTGAACGCGTTTGGCGGGTGTTGCGTTTGTCGGAAAATAATGGTATTATCGGGTTAAGGGAACGACTTGATTACGGGAGGTCATTCGCGATGAAGAAAACCCTGTCTTTAGTGCTGGCGCTGGCGCTGCTGCTGTGCGCCGCCCCCGCTTTTGCAGACGTGGCCGCCGACGTGGAGGCGGGCCAGTCGATGACGCACGACGAACTGGTGGCCCGGGCCCAGGCCGAGACCGGCACCTTCGTGGTGTACGGCAACACCAGCCGCATCACCACCGCCGCGGAAGACTTTGGCGCGCTGTACGACATTCCCTTTGAATCGAACAACCTGAAGGACCAGGAGATCTACACCAAGCTGCGCAGCGAGACCGGCAGCGGCGCCGCGGACATGGTCATGATCCAGGACGGGGCGCAGCTGACCGACGCCATCGACGAGGGCCTGGTGATCAACTTCGTGCCCGCCGGCGTGAAGGACGCGGTGAGCGAGGCCGAGCAGCAGCCCGCGCTGGTGCACCAGTACATCAACAAGCTGTTCATCTACAACAACCTGGGGGATGCCGTGCCCGCGATTCAAAACGTGTGGGAGCTGACCGCGTCGGAGATGAAGGGCAGGGTGATCTTCAAGAACCCGGAGAGCGAGAAGGTGAACATGAACTTCCTGGTCATGTGCACCAAGCCCGAGTGGGCCGACCGGCTGGCCGAGGCCTACAGGGCCTGGAAGGGCGAGGAGATCGACCTGGGCGGCTATCAGAACGCCGGCTACAAGTGGGTGGCCGAGTTCCTGGCCAACGTCACCTTCGGCAAGTCCGACACCTCCATCGCGGAGGAGGTGAGCCAGGAGACCGCCGCGGGCACGATCGGCCTGTTCGTGCTCAGCAAGCTGCGCTCCTCGTCGGTGCTCACCGACAACCTGACCGTGGCCGCCTATGACGCGGCGGCAAACGGCTACGCGGTGGAGCCCTTCGCCGGGTTCATGTACCCGATGTACACGATGGTGAACGTGAACGCCAATCGCCCCTACACCGCCATGCTGTTCATTGAATACCTGATGAGTGAGGACGGCTTTAAGCCCTGGGGCAAGAACATCGGCGCGTATTCGCCGAACCCCGCCCTCGCGGTGAACGAGGGCGACCTGCCCATCGACGCCTGGAAGGCGTGCCTGGTGATGGAGGACGCGGACTACATCCTCGAGAGCTTCGACGTGGAGGACTTCATACTCCGGCACTGCCAGAACTGACCTGCAGGCGGCAGACCCTTTCGGCGGGGCGGGCATGCCCGAACCGCCGTTTTTTCAATACGGCCCGCGGAGGAGGGAAACGGATGGATGCGGTGAGCGCCCGCAGGCGTGCCATGAAGCGGATCAGGGGCCGCACATTGGCCTGGTTGACCAAACCGGCCAATATTGTGCTGCTCGTGTTCGCCGTGGCGCTGACGGTGCTGACGCTGTACCCGCTGCTTTCGCTGTGCGCCGAAACGCTGACCATCCACCCCGGCCGCGAGGCCAGGGCGGCGCAGCAGACCGCGGGGGAACTGTCGCTGTACCACTTCCAGCGGCTGTTCGCCACCCGGGAGAACGACTACAGCCGCATACAGTTCTACGAGCCCCTCCTGAACACGCTGCTCGTGTCCGTATCCGCGTCGCTGATCGCCATCGTGTTCGGCGGCACGGTGGCCTTCCTGGTGACGCGCACCAATTTGAAGTACGTCAAATTCGTGTCCGCCGTGTTCACGTTTCCCTACATCATGCCCTCGTGGACGCTGGCGCTGTTCTGGGAGAACTTCTTCAAGAACGTCAACATCGGCCTGAAGACCTCCAACGGCATCATGGCCGCGGTGTTCGGCGTGTACATGCCGGAGTGGTTCGTGTACGGCGCGTTTCCGATCGCGCTGGTGCTGGGCCTGCACTACGCCCCCTACGCCTATATACTGATCGGCACCATGCTGCGCAACATGGACGCCAACTTGGAGGAGGCGGCCACCATATTGCGGACCCGGCGCGCGCGCATCATCCGCCGCATCACGCTGCCGGTGGTGCGGCCCGCCCTGATGTCCACGTTCCTGCTGGTGTTCGCCAGCTCCATGAGCGCCTACTCGGTGCCGGTGTTCCTGGGCTCGCCGGTGCGCTACTACGTGCTGTCCACGAAGATGAAGTCGCTGATGGACAGCTACCCCGGCCAGGCCTACATCATCGCCTCGGTGATGATCTGCATGGGCGTGGTCATACTGCTGCTCAACCAGCGGGTGACCAACAGCCGCAAGAATTACACCACGGTGACGGGCAAGAGCAGCCGGATCAGCAAGATCAACCTGGGCAGGGCCAACTACCCGCTGGCGATACTGCTGGTGGTCCTGCTGCTGCTGGTGGCCGTGACGCCGCTTCTGACCTTCGCGATGGAGTCGATCATCGTCAAGGCCGGCGACTACAGCCCCGGCAACATGACGCTGGACTTCTGGATCGGCACCAATCTGGAAGCGCGGCTGGACCAGGGCGATTCCACCGGCATCCTTCTGAACCCCAGGGTCTGGAGCGCGCTGGGCTACAGCCTGAGCCTGGCCGCCGTATCCGCGTTCGTGGCGGGCACCTGCGGCATACTGCTTGGCTACGGCGTGGCCAAGCGCCGGGGCAGCCGGCTGGCCAACCTGGTCAATTCCCTGTCGTTCTTCCCGTACCTGATGCCCTCGCTGGCCTTCGGCGCGATCTACCTGGCCATGAGCGCCAAGCTGCCATGGCTGAGGGGCTTTATGCTGCTGGCGCTGGTGGGGTCCGTGAAGTACCTGCCCTTCGCCTCCCGCTCCGGGCTGAACGCCATGCTGCAGCTGTCCGGCGAGATCGAGGAGGCCGCGATCATCAACGGCGTGCCCTGGTGGAAGCGCATGCTGCGGGTGATCTGCCCGATCCAGAAGACCAGCATACTGTCCGGATACCTGGTGCCCATGGTGTCCTGCATGCGGGAGCTGTCGCTGTTCGTGCTGCTGGTGCCCACCAGCAACACCCTGCTGACCACAATGCTGATGCAGTACTCCGAGAAGGGCTGGGCGCAGTTCGGCAACGCCATCAACCTGCTGATCATCATCGTGGTGCTGCTGGTGAACTTCATCGTCAACAAGCTGACGGGCGCGTCGATCGACAAAGGAGTGGGGGGTTGATATGCCGGAAATCTTCTTGAAAAACGTAGCCAAGAGCTTTGGCAAGGTGGTGGCGGTGGATCAGCTGAACCTGCAGATCCTCAGCAATTCCTTCATCACCCTGCTGGGCCCCTCCGGCTGCGGCAAGACCACCATACTGCGCATGATCGCGGGCCTTGAGACGCCCACCCAGGGCCAGATCAGCATCGGCAACCGGGTGGTGTTCGACTCGGAACAGGGCGTGAACCTGCCCCCGAACAAGCGGGAGGTGGGCTTCCTGTTCCAGAACTACGCGCTGTGGCCCCACATGACGGTGTACCAGAACATCGCCTTCGGCCTGGAGAACATGAAGTGGGGGAAGGACAAGATCCACGCGCGGGTGAAGGAGCTGCTGGAGATGCTGCGCATCGAGCAGCTGGAGCAGCGCTACCCCAGCCAGCTCTCCGGCGGCCAGCAGCAGCGCGTGGCCATCGCCCGCACGCTGGCCCCCGGGCCCAAGGTGCTGTTCATGGACGAGCCGCTGAGCAACCTGGACGCCAAGCTGCGCATGGAGATGCGCACCGAGCTGAAGCGGCTGCACCGGGAGACGGACTCCACCTTCGTGTACGTCACCCACGACCAGCAGGAGGCCATGACGCTGTCCACGATGGTGTGCGTGATCGACAAGGGCCGGCTTCAGCAGTACGCGCCGCCGCTGCAGATGTACAACAACCCCGCCAGCGTGTTCGTGGCGGACTTCCTGGGCAACCCGGCCATGAACTTCGTCGACGGCCACATCACCGGGGACGGCGTGCTCACCTTCGGCGGCATCGGCGTGCGGTTTACGCCGTTCAACGCCGTCACGCTGGGCGAGCGGGACGTGGTGGTGGGCATACGGCCCGAGTACATCCGCATCGGCGACGGCGACATGGAGGGCACGGTGTATTCCACGCTGCCCTCCGGCATGGAGACCGCGGTGAAGCTGAACGTGAACGGCGTCTCCCTGACCTCGGTGGTGTTCGGCGACGTGGACTTCCCGGTGGATAAAAAGGTAAGATTCTCGTTCAACAAGGCGACGGTGCTGTTCGACAGGGACAGCGGCAGGTCCCTGGCCCGCGGCGCGCTGAGCGCGCTGTGAGGCGCCCCGCCCAGGCCGTCAAAACTGAAATTGGAGGCATAAACCATGACATTTGAAACGCTGCACAACGACATGGTCGCGGCCATGAAGGCCCGCGACAAGGCGCGCAAGGGCGTGCTCTCCACGCTGATCGCCGACGTGAAGAAGGCCGCCATCGACGCGGGCACCCGGGAGGACATCGGCGAGGCGCTGGTGGACCAGGTGATCCAGAAGTCCCTGAAGACGGCCCGGGAGCAGCTGGACAGCTGCCCGGACGACCGCGCTGAATTGAAGGCGGAGTACCAGTACAACTACGACGTGATCTGTGAGTACGCGCCGAAGCTGATGTCCGAGGACGAGATCCGGGCGTTCCTGGCGGAGCGCTTCGCGGACGTGCTGGCCACGAAGAACAAGGGCCAGATCATGAAGGCCGTGATGCCCGCGCTGAAGGGCAAGGCGGACGGCAAGGCGATCAACGCCATCGTGGCCGAGCTGTGCCGGTGATCCCATCCGGCACACAGGAGACAACGCGGGAAGCGCCGCGGGAGAAAATGATCGCCGCTTAACACATTGCGCTTGACAATTTGGCCACACAGGCCTATACTGTTTTCACAACCGCTGGGGGCGCCGAAAGGCTGAGATGGGCGTAGACCGCCCGGTCCCTTGGAACCTGAAGTGGATAATCCCACCGTAGGGAAGCGGAACGCCACCGAATGGGGCACTCCGTTTCCCGCATGTGAGAGCATGTGGGATTTTCTTTGCCCCGCGCGCAAAAAAAGGAGGTATGACCTTATGTCCAAGTCCGTCCGAAAACTGACCGAGAGCGCGATTTTCATCGCCATCGCAACCGTCCTGAGCTTTCTGAAAATTGACCTGCCGTTCGGCGGCGGCGTCACCATTGTCAGCATGCTTCCGCTGATCATCATCAGCCATCGCTGGGGCTGGAAGTGGGGCACATTTACCGCTTTTGTCTACGGCATCCTCCAGATGCTCTTCGGCCTGGACAACGTCGGCTACGCCACCACCTTCCTGACCGCCATAGGCGTCATTCTCTTTGACTATGTCGTCGCGTATACCTGCATCGGCCTCTCCGGCATTTTCGACGGGCCCTGCGGCAAAACCCGCGCCTCCGTCTGCGTCGGGATTGCCGTCACTTTCTTCCTCCGATTCCTGTGCCACTACATCACCGGTGTGTGGATCTGGGGCGGCTGGATGCCCGAAAGCTTTATGAACATGTCCATGACCTCCCCCTGGCTGTATTCCTTCCTCTACAACGGTTGGTATATGCTCGCCGAGCTGGTCATCACCGAGATCGTGGCAAACATCATCTATGTGCCGCTGAAAAAGTACATTCACGGCGCGGATCTGGCCTGATTATTCCTTCGGATGATCCCCTGAAAGCCGCAACCCCCACAAAACCGCGGGAGCGATCATCGCTCCCGCGGTTTCACATGCATTGTCGTATCGGCGGCGCATCCGCCGTCTCCACTCTCCACTCTCCACATTCACCTTGCGTCATATATCCTGTGCCACTCCCCGGTGAAGCTGCCGTCCTCGTGGCGCAGTATGAGCGGGGGCAGCCAGTGCAGGCCCTCGCCGCCCTGGCGGACGCCCTCCAGCAGCACGAACTTGGGCGCGCAGCCCGCCACGCCGTGCACGGTGCGCAGGCGCTTGGGCGCGATGCCGGCCTCGTCCATGGCGCGCATCAATTCGTAGGCCCGGGGCGCGGGGTAGATCGCGCAGAAGCGGCCGCCGTTCTTCAATAGCTTCGCGGCGCTGCGGGCGATGTCGCCGGGCGTCAGGTCGCCCTCGTGGCGGGCCAGGCGCTTGGTCTCGCTCTCGCTCTCCAGCGCCGCGCCGCTGCGCCCGTAGGGCGGGTTGCACACTGCCAGCGAACAGCGGCCCGCGCCCAGCGTCCGCCAGGCCTCGCGCATGTCCATGCAGTGCACCCGCACCCGCGCCTCGAGGCCGTTCAGCGCCACGCTGCGCGCCGCCATGTCGGCGATGTCCGGCTGCAGCTCCACCGCGTCGATCTCACAGCGCGGCTGGTGCCCCGCCATCAGCAGCGCGATGGCCCCGGTGCCACAGCCCAGGTCCGCCGCCGCCTCGCCCCGCCGGGGCGCGGCGAAGTCCGCCAGCAGCACGCTGTCGGTGCCGAAGCGAAAGGCATCCGGCCGCTGGATCAGCTTCAGCCCGTCCAGCTGCAGATCGTCCAGCCTTTCTCCTTGCTTGAGGGGCACATTCACGCTCATTTTGCATCCCAGCAATAGATCGTCGCGCCCTGCATGCGGTCCATATACGCCAGCTCGACCCAGCCGCCGCTCTCGGTGGTGCTGATGACCATGCCGTCGCCCGCGCCGATGGCCAGCACCATGCTGACGGCATCGGCGGAGGCGCTCTGGAAGGCGACGATGTCACCTTCCTCCACGCCGGCGATGGTCTCCACCTGGCGGTCGGCCATGCGCATCAGGTCCTCGGGGAAGGTGACGGGCAGGCCCGCCGACACGCACACGTACTGCACGAAGTCAAAGCCGGGGTACAGCTCGTCCTCCGAGTCGCCGAAGGACAGGCCCACCAGGCTCCGGGCGATCTCCGCGATGCGGGCCTGATCCTGCTCGCCGGCCGCGTCCAGCATGGTGGTGAAGCGCTGCTGCACCTGGCTGTCCAGCATGGAGGCCGCGGTGTCGGCCATCAGGCGGGACTGGTCCTCCACGCTCAGCACGCCGGTGTCGGTCAGGCCGTTGGCCATCTGGAACAGGCGCACGGCGCTCTCGGTGGTGTAGCCGTACTGGCCGGTGACCTCGTTGTCGAAGAAGCCCAGCGCGTTCAGCCGGTTCTGTACCGCGACCACGTCGTCGCCGAAGTCGCCGATCTGCAGCACCGCGGCGCGGTTGGCGGCCGCCACCGACTTGGAATAGATGGCGGCCCAGGTGGCGGGATCGGCGATGCCGGTGACCTCCAGCGCGTTGTCGGTCTGGAAGGCGCGCACGGCCTGCGCGGTGAGCTCGCCGTAGGCGGCGGTGCAGCTGCCGGTGAAGTAGCCCATCTGCCCCAGCCGCTTCTGCAGCACATACACGTTCAGCCCGGTGTCGCCCTCGCCGGCGCTCATCTCCGTCAGGAAGGCCGTCCAGGTGATGGGGGAGTCGGCCATCAGCCGCATCAGCGTCGCGCCGTCGGCCACGCCGGTGATGGGCAGCCCGTTGACCATCTGAAAGCTCTCCACCGCCCGCTGGGTGGTCTCGCTGAATTCGCCGTCCGGCTCGCCGGAAAAGAAGCCCAGCTCCCGCAGCTTGCGCTGCATCACCAGCACGTCGTTGCTGACGCTGCCCTTGCGCAGCGCCTCCATCTGGGCGTAGGCGATGGAAAAGCGGGACAGGTAGTCCTGGCGCGACACCGCGTCCGCGCCGTTCAGCCGCTCCAGCACGGTGTCGTCCGCCTGGCCGGTGACCTCCAGGCCGTTGGCCTGCTGGAAGCTCTCCAGGGCCGAGCGCGTCTCGGCGTCGACGGTCTGGTCCGGCTGCCCGTCAAAGTAGCCCAGCTCCGCCAGCCGGGTTTCCAGCCGGTACACCGCCTCCGGCTCCAGCGCCGCCGGCGGCGCGGTGCTTATGGATTCCGCCATGGCGCCGCACAGCGCAAGGCTCGCGGCGGTCACGGCGGCGATGATTGCATGCTTCATGAGTATCCTTTCATTCCGGGTCTTTTGTCAATGCCTCCCGGCGCATAAAGCCGGTCACGCCGTCGATGCGCACGCAGGCCCAGGCGCGGTTGTAGGCGCCCACCTGCACCCGGTCGCCCTTGCCCAGCAGCACCAGCGGTTGGGACGCGGCGTCCCAGCTGGGGTAGATCGGCGTGCCGTCGGCGGCGGCGTAGGCGTACAGCGCGCCCTTCACGCGGACGAATTCGCCGCCCTCCGGCGCGTCGCCGTCGTCCCGGCCGTCGTCCGCGACCGGCGCGGACAGGCCGCTCACCAGCACGAAGCCGGTGATGCCGTCCACGCGCACGCCGGCCCAAATTTCGTTGTAGGCGCCCACCTGCACCTTCTCGCCCCGGCGCAGCGTAGCCAGCACCTTGGAATCGGTGGCGTAGCGCTCGAACAGCGACAGCGCCTCCACGGTGACGGTGCGGTATTCCTCGCCCTCCACCCAGGTGATCTCGCCGCCCTCGATGCCCGGCGCGGCGGTCTGTTCGGGCTCCACCCGCTGCACCGCGGACAGCGCGCCCAGCTTCACGTAGCCGGGCTGGCCGTCCTCGGTGACCACGTGGGCCCAGGCGTTGTTGTAGGCGGTGATCCGCACGTAGTCGCCGGCGGAGAGCTGCTGCCGGGGCTCGATGGAATCGTCGGCGTTCACGTAGAGCCCGGTGTCCTCCGTGACCAGGCCGGATAAGTCCTCCGGCGCGGCGACGGTCTCGCCGCCCTCCGCGCGCTTGGTGGACTGCAGGGTCAGCGCGTCCCGGGTGATGAAGCCCTCGACGCCGGCCTCGGTGGTGATCAGGGCCCAGGCGTCGGTATAGGCGTCCAGCAGCACCAGGCTGCCCTCCTGCAGGCGCTCCAGCACCGCGGCGGTGGCGACGGGCAGCTGCAGCACGTCCACCGGCCCGGCGTTGACCCGGGCCAGCGTCTCGTTCTTCACCTGGGCGACGGTCACGCCGTTCAGCTGGAAGGAGGTGAGCGCCTCGGCGTGGGTGAAGCCGCGCAGCGCGCCGCTGCCCACGGCGGCCCATTCGCCCTGCACGGCGTAGACCTCCACGGTCGCGCCGGCGGGCAGCGTGGTCAGGGCGCTCTGGGTGGCGTCGGGCTTGGTGTACAGCCGGGATTTCTGGCTCAGCCGCGCCGTGGCGATGGGTTCCGGCGCGGCCTGCCGGCCGGCGCTGTCGGCGTCCGCCCGGGCGGCGTCCGACAGCTCGTACCGGGTCAGCTCGACGCCGGGGTAGTAGTAGTCCAGTATGTCCTCGCAGGACAGGCCCTTGCGCGCCATGACCTGCGCGCCCCGCTGGCTCATGCCCAGGCCGCTGCCGCTGCGCCGGAAGGTGATCTCAAAGGCGCGCTCGTCGTCGGTCAGCCATACGGTCTCGTTGTCCTGGTCGTTGATGCTCAGGCCGTACCACTGCTCCAGGCCGCCGTAGGTGGGCACGCGCACGGTGACCTCGAAGGTCTGCGCGTCGCCCAGCACGCTCTGCCCGGCGACGGCCAGGCGAAGGGCGAGCACGGTGTACAGGCGGCTGGGCGCGTCAAAGCGGGGCGACTCCAGCGCCGTGTCCTCAATGGCGGTGATGGCGATGTCCTCCGGGTCGGCGCTGACCGTGCTGCCCTTCAGCGCGTCGACGACGCCCCGGACCAGCGCCTCGTAGAGCTCCGGCTTCAGCTCCTCGGCGTCGCGGCGCAGCGTGGCCGTCTTCCTGACGCCGGTGCCCTCGTAGTCGTAGGGATCGTCCCGCACCTGACTGTAGGGCAGCGCCGTGCCCAGCGCGTTCTGGCTGGATTCGATCTGTCCGCCGTTGGAGTCGCAGAAGCCGACCGCGGCCAGTTCGCCCCCATAGGTCAGCACCAGGCCCCGGGTGTCCTTCACGGCGCGCAGCGCGTCGGCGTATTCGCGGGAATCGTTGAGGCCGCGGTAGCTGAGGCCGTCGCCGGCGTCGGACAGGTCGTAGGCCGCGCCGCCGCGGGCCGCCTTGCGCCACAGGGCGTAGGTGCGCGCCGCCACGGCCTGGGCCTTCAGGGCCTCGATGCCGCTGGAGGGGGCCATCTCACAGCCCACCACGCCGCGCAGATAGTCTTCGATGTAGATGTCCAGCACCGCGGCGATCACGTCGCCGGAGGCGGCCAGCGTCAGATCGCCGCAGAACCGGTTGGATAGGGCGGGGGAGCGGAACGCGATGCCGTGGCCGTCGCCGGCGGCGCGCAGCAGCTTGGCCGTGGCGCCCAGGGGCATCGACGCGTCGCCCACGTGCAGCGTCAGCGCGCCGTCCGCGGCCCGCACGCGCATGGTGGCGCCGGCGGGCACGCGCACCGAGGGGTCCGACGCCAGCGTGTAGTCGCAGTCGGCCAGCATCTCGATCTCGTCCGGCGCGCCCAGCCGGGTCAGCAGGATCCGCAGCATGCCGTCCGATTCCGCCCGGGCCCGCGCACCCAACAGAAACAACGCAAACAGCGCCAGCGCCGCGATCAGCGCGCGCGCGCAGGCGTTCTTCGTCGTTGAGTGGTTCATGGTTCGCATGAAGTGCCTCGTCTGTCTTTGGTAGCCGATACGTCAACAAAGGCTATTCCAAAAAATAACCCTGTTCTCTTTTTCGATTTCCAGGCCTGTTTTCCTGCCGTGAAACAGTTTTGTGAGAATATCGATAAAGTTCTGTCAGATATGGAATAAGAAAAACCTGAACCAAAATCACAGGGACGGTTCTCTGTGTCGTGACACAGAGAACCGTCCCTGTGATTTTGGGATTGAATAGAGAATAGCATAAGAAAAATCCCGCCGAAGCGGGATTTCGCGTATCGCGATGTCCGATGGAGCCGATCAGCCCTCGGAGGGCGCGCCCACGGGGCAAACGCCGGCGCAAGCGCCGCAGGAAACGCAGGTATCGGGATCGATGTTGTACTTGCCGTCACCCTCGGAGATGGCGGAAACGGGACACTCCTCCGCGCACGCGCCGCACGCGATGCACTCGTCGCTGATTACATATGCCATGATTCGTACCTCCTGTTTTAATGGTACTGCCATTATACACCCGGCAGGGGGAAATTGCAATATTGAAATTAGACTATTTCCACGAACACGGGCTTGGCGCTGTTCACGGAAGCGGCCTTGACCACCGTGCGGATCGCCTTGGCGATGCGGCCCTGCTTGCCGATGACCTTGCCCATGTCGTCGGGGTCCACGCGCAGCTCGATCACGATGCTGTCGTCGTTCTCGACCTCGCGGACATCCACGGCGTCCGGTTTTTCAACCAGCGCGCGGGCGATGAAATTGACCAATTCAACCATGTTACAGGACTCCGCCCTTCTTCAGCAGCGCGCGGACGGTGTCGGTGGGCTGCGCGCCCACGCCCAGCCAGTACTTGGCGCGCTCGTCGTTGATCTTCATCTCAACGGGCTCGGACACGGGGTTGTAGTAGCCGATCTCCTCGATGAAGCGGCCGTCGCGGGGGTTGCGGCTGTCGGTGACAACCAGGCGATAGAAGGGCTTCTTCTTCATGCCCATTCTCTTCAGACGAATCTTGACCATTGGAAATTCCTCCTTATTGATATCAGGTAATTGTATATATACGGCTTTATCAGCCAGGTATATCAGAATTTTGGCATCTTCCCGAACGGTATGCGCATCCTGCCGCGCTTGCCCGAGCCCATCATGGTCTTCATCATGCTGCGGGCCTGGTCGAACTGCTTGAGCAGCAGGTTCACGTCCTGCACGGTGGTGCCGCTGCCCGCAGCCACGCGGCGCTTGCGGCTGGCGTTGAGGATGTCCGGGTTGCGCCGCTCCATGCGGGTCATCGACAGTATGATGGCCTCGTTCTTCTTCTGGGCCTTGGACACCTGTTCCTCGTCGATGTCCACGTCCTTGATCTTGCTGCCCACGCCGGGGATCATCTTCAGAAGGTCGGTGATCGAACCCATCTTGCTCATCTGCTTCAGCTGCTCCAGGTAATCCTCCAGCGTGAAGCTGTTGGTGCGCATCTTGCGGGTCAGGTCGATGGCCTGCTTCTCGTCGAAGCTCTCCTGGGCCTTGTCGATCAGCGTGAGCACGTCGCCCATGCCCAGTATGCGGCTGGCCATGCGGTCCGGGTGGAAGGGCTCGATGTCCGTCAGCTTCTCGCCGATGCCGGAGAACTTGATGGGCTTGCCCGTCACGGCCCGCACCGAGATCGCCGCGCCGCCGCGGGTGTCGCCGTCCAGCTTGGTCAGGATCACGCCGTCCACGCCCAGCTGCTCGTTGAACGTCTTGGCCACGTTCACGGCGTCCTGGCCGGTCATGGCGTCGACCACCAGCAGGATCTCCTTGGGGTTCACCGCCGCGCGCACGTCGCGCAGCTCCTGCATCAGGTTCTCGTCGATGTGCAGCCGGCCGGCGGTGTCGATGATCACCGGGTCGCGCCCGTAGTAGCGGGCGTACTCCACGGCCTCCTTGGCGATCTGCACCGGGTTGCCCTGGCCGCGCTCGAACACCTCCACGCCCACCTGCTCGCCGACCACCTGCAGCTGCTTGATGGCGGCGGGGCGGTACACGTCGCAGGCCACCAGAAGGGGCTTCTTGTTGTCCTTCTTCAGCATGTTGCCGAGCTTGGCGCACATGGTGGTCTTGCCGGCGCCCTGCAGGCCCGCCATCATGTAGATCGTGGGCGCCTGGGGCGAATAGGTCAGCCGGGCGTTGGTGCCGCCCATCAGGTTCGTCAATTCCTCGTTGACGATCTTGATGACCTGCTGGCCGGGGGTCAGGCTCTGCATGATGTCCGCGCCGACGGCCCGCTCGGTGACCTTTTTGACGAAGTCCTTCACCACCAGGAAGTTCACGTCGGCCTCCAACAGCGCCATGCGCACCTCGCGCATCGCGGCCTTGACGTCGGCCTCGCTGAGCTTGCCCTTGTTGTTCAGCTTCTTGAACGCGCCTTGCAGCTTATCGGTCAATCCCTCAAATGCCATGGGATGTCCTCCATAATGCGTGTTATCGGATGATGGCGTCCAGCGCCTGCCTGGCCTCACGAAGCGCGGCCTCGTCTTCGGCGGAGGGCCGCACGCGGGAGAGCGCCTCCAGGCACTTCTCGGCGGCCTGGGTCAGCGCCAGGTGCCGCTGCACCAGCCCCAGCTTCGCCTCGTAGCCCGTCAGCTGCTTCTTCGCCTTGGCCAGCGCGTCGAACACGCCCTGGCGGGTGATGGCAAGCTGATCGGCGATCTCCTGCTGGGAAAGGTCCTCCTCGCAGTACAAGCGCAGCACCTCCTGCCGGTGCTCGGTCAGCAGCGGGCCGTAGAAGTCCAGCAGGTAGTTCAGCTCCACCCGTTCCTCCATGTCCGCCATGACGCGCGCCCTCCGCAAGCAGAATAACTTGACAGCTTCACCATTATACGCAAAGGAACGGCCCGTGTCAAGTAAAATGTATTGACACGGGCCGGAAGAGGTCGCCCTGGGGGATCACTTCATCGTGATCTTGATCTTGGCCGTCTTGCCGCCGCACTTCGCGGTGAGGACGGCGGTGGAGCCGCTGTCCGCCTCGGGGTTGATCCAGAAATACGTGCCGTCGTCGTTGCAGGTGATGAAACCCGAGTTGTTGCTGGAATAGCGGATCGGGTACATGGTGCCCGCGGGCTTCAGGGTCACGTAGATGCCCAGCTCATAGGGGGAATACTTGTTCAGCTGCTTGGAGGTCACGGTCAGCTTGCTCTTCTTGAAGGCGATGGCGGTGGGCTTGGCCGTCTTGGCCGCCACCTTCTTGCCGTTGTACAGCTTGCCCGAGACGGCCAGGCCGGGGCCGCCCTTCATCTCGCCGAAGCCGCCTTCGCCGTCGTACTGATTCAGCAGCTTGAGCAGCTTGGGGCAGCCGCCGATGTCCACCTTTTTCAGCTTCGTGTGCGTCAGGTCCAGGTAGCTCAGATACTTCTGCGTGCCCAACTTCACGGTCTTCAGGCCTTCGTTCCAGCTGCCGAACAGGCTGCGCAGCTTGGTGTTCTTGCTCACGTCCAGCGTCTTGACGTCCTGGTTGGAGAAATCCAGTTCGATCAGATTGGGGAAATACCCGATGCCCGTGAGATCCTTGATGATGCCGTAGATCTCGAGGTCATAGTACACGGTGTCGCTGTCAAGCTCCAGCTTCTTGACGGCCTTGATCTCCTGGTTGGACAGCTTGCCGTCCTTGTCCTTGTCGCAGACCTGCTTGACCACCGCGCGGAAGGTCTTGTCCGGGAAGCTCTTGGCATTGATCTTTACGGCCTCGGCCAGCGCGGTCGCGGCGCTCAGGGCCAGCAGCAGTACGAGCGCCAGGGACAGGATCCTCTTTGTCATGGGTATCAGCCTCTCTTTCATCGTTTACTCCCTGCAGGAATTATAACCCAGGGGATTCGGATTGTCAACACGGATATGGACTTCTCCTCCCGCCCGTGCTATACTGGTCCGGGGAGAGCACAGCGCTTGAGACGGGAGGTTTTGACATGGATTACAAGCTGCTCTGCGCGCAGCTGCGCGCCTTTGCCGAGGCGGACGGATGGTACGTGCCGCTGATGGCGAACGCGGCGGCGCTGCTGTATGACAATATGGCGGATCTGAACTGGGCGGGCTTCTACCTGATGCGCGGCGGCAGGCTGGTGCTGGGGCCGTTCCAGGGGAAGGTCGCTTGCATCCACATCCCGGTGGGGAAGGGCGTCTGCGGGACGGCGGTGGCCGAGGACAGGACCCAGCTGGTGCCGGACGTGCACGCCTTCCCGGGCCACATCGCCTGCGACAGCGCCTCCAATTCGGAGATCGTGGTTCCCATCCACGCCCCGGGGGGCGGGATCTTCGGCGTGCTGGACATCGACAGCCCGGTGCCGGACCGCTTCACGGAGGAAGACCGGGAGGGCCTGGAGGCGTTCGTGCGCGAACTGGAGGCTGCGCTGCGCCCGGAGGACGCGGAGGAAGCCCTGCGGGTGCGTCCGATGGAGGAGAAATACAGCCAGGGCGCGCTGGCGCTGGTGGAGGCGGTGTTTACCGAGCACGACGGCCCGGAGGAGGGACGGACCGTGCGCCGGGTGGCGGAGGAGATCCGGGCGAAGGCATACTATGTGCCCGAGCTGGAGCTGGTGATGACGGACGCTGCCGACGATGTGGTGGGCTACGCCATGTTCTCCCGCTTTCCCCTTGAAGGGAAGTATGACCGGGAGCTGTTGCTGCTGTCTCCGGTGGCGGTGAGAACCGATCTGCAGCGGCGGCACATCTCCAAAAAGCTGATCGAATACGGCTTTGAAAGGGCCCGGGAGCTGGGCTTCAAGGCCGTGCTCGTGGAGGGCGACCCCCGCAACTACCGCGCCCGGGGCTTTGAGACCAGCGCCGACCACGGCATCGTGGCCGGGCCGTCGATCCATCTGCCCCATGTCAGCTGTCTGATGGTACGCGAGCTCGTCCCCGGCGCGCTGGAGCACATCCGGGGACAGGTGGATTACTCAATGTACGAGGCGCTGCGCGAGAGATAGACGATCGGGCGTGGATTTGCGTCGCAAATCCACGCCCGATCGTTTGTCAGAATTCGACCTTCCATACCGCCGCGTCGTGTGGCGCGAGGCGCGCGCTCAGGCCCTTGCGGGGCCTGGCACCGGTCCACAGCTCGGTGGCGCGGGTGTATCCGCACTCGACCAGCGCCGGGTCCACGCTGATTTTGCGGGCCTTGTCCGACAGGTTGAAGGCGGCCACGTAGCAGCCCTTGCCGTCCTTCCTCGGGGCGATCCAGATGGATTCCGCGTCGGTGGTGGTCAGCGGGTGGGCGCACCAGCTTTCCTTTTCGATGGCCAGCACCGCGGCGTTGGTCAGCAGGGACAGGGTGAAATCGTCATTCTTCGTCATTTCCCCGCCGATCATCAGCGGCGAGCGCAGCATGCACCACAGCGTCATCATCGTGCGCTGCTCAGCCTCGGTGAAGTTCGTCCAGCCGTGATGGGCCCGCTCGCCGAAGAAGCCGCCGTCGTCGTCCTCTGCGTAGCACTGCCGGAGGGCCCCGACGGGCAGCATGTCCGCGTCCGGCCAGTGGCCGGGCCCGGCGTGGACGCACCACTTCTCGGCCCGCTCGAACATGCCCTTCAAAAGCCGCCACTCGTCCCAGAAGTCGTCGGTGATGCGCCACATGTTGGCGTATTTTTTCAGGTGCTCGGCCCGATCCAGGGGCGCGGGGCCGGGGGAGAGGCTGAGCACCATGTCCCGTCCGCAGCCCTGGCAGGCCTCGGAGATCAGCTCGATCTCCCGCTCGCAGTGGGGGTATTCCCGGGCGATGTCGTCGCACTTGACGAAGTCCACGCCCCATTCGGCGTACAGGCGGAAGATGCTGTCGTAGTAGTCCTTCGCGCCGGGATGGTCCTGGCGCAGGCCGTACATGTCCGGGTTCCAGGCGCAGATGGAGTTGGGGTCGGCGACCTCGGCGCAGTCATAGTCGCTGCCGAATATGGGCAGGCGGTGATGCGCCGCCATCCGCGGCAGGCCCCGCATGATGTGGATGCCGAACTTCAGCCCCAGGGAGTGCACCCAGTCGGCAAGGGGCTTGAAGCCCGCGCCGTTCGCGGCGCTGGGGAAGCGGTTCACCGCGGGCACGAAGCGGCCGTAGCCGTCCATGCACTCGTCGGAGAAGGGCTCGTATTCGTGGGTCTGGGCCGTGGGCTGGTACCACTGGATGTCCACCACCACGTATTCCCAGCCGCAGTCCTTCAGGTGCTCGGCCATGTATTCGGCGTTCTGGCGCACCTGGGCCTCGGTGACCGCCGCGCCGTAGCAGTCCCAGCTGTTCCAGCCCATGGGGGGAGCTCCAGCCAACATGATATCACTCCTTTGTAGCGTGAGAGAAGCACTTTGAATGAGGAATGAGGAATTAGGAATGAGGAATGGCGGATGAAATCCTGGCGGATTTCTTTGATTCAATGCCGACAGGCGGTGCCTTGGTTTGAGTATGAATCAAAACAAATCCGAAGGATTTGTACCACAATTCCTCATTCCTAATTATTCCTCTTATTCCGCCGTACCGATCAATTCAAGGCAATGGCTGGCGTTCATCTTATTGCACATCTCCACCAGCTTCTCCAGCGGCACGTCGTGCAGCTGCTGCTTCTGGCCGCGCACGGTGATGGACACGGTGCCCTCCGCGGCCTCCTTGTCGCCGACGACCACGATGTAGGGGTCCTTCATGGTCTTGTAGAACTTGATCTTGGTGTTCATGTTCACGTCGGCGTAGTCGGCCTCCACGCGGATGCCCTCGTCCTCCAGCGCATTGGCGACCTTCTTCGCGTATTCGTTGTGCTCGGGCCGGATGGGCACCACGGCCACCTGATAGGGGCTCAGCCAGAACGGGAACGCGCCCTTGAAGTTCTCGATGATGATGCCGATGAAGCGCTCCAGCGACCCGTACAGCGCGCGGTGGATGACCACCGGCATCTGCTGGCTGCCGTCCTGGGCGGTGTAGGTCAGGCCGAAGTTGTGGGGCAGCTGGAAGTCCAGCTGGATGGTGCCGCACTGCCACTCGCGGCCCAGGGCGTCCTTGATCTGCAGGTCGATCTTGGGCCCGTAGAACGCGCCGTCGCCCTCGTTGATCTCGTAGTTGCCCTCGCCGTACTTCTTGTCGAGGATCTTTTTCAGCGCGGCCTCGGCCCGGTTCCAGACCTCGATGTCGCCCATGAAGTCGTCCGGGCGGGTGGAGAACTCGGCCCGGTAGGTCACGCCGAAGGTGGCGTAGATCTCGTCCGCGATGGCGATGATGTCGGCGATCTCGTCCTCGATCATGTCCTCGGTCACGAAGGTGTGGTCGTCGTCCTGCCGGAACTCCTGCACGCGGAACAGGCCGTTCATCTGGCCGGACTTCTCCTTGCGGTGCAGCACGTCATACTCGCTGTAGCGGATGGGCAGCTCCTTGTAGGAGTGCAGCGTCCGCTTGTAGGTCATCATGGCGTTGGGGCAGTTCATGGGCTTGGCGCCCATGGTGTCGTCCAGGTCGCGGTTGAACACCGGCGCGCCCTTCTCAAGCTTCACCGTCGCCGTCTCATCCAGGCCGTCCAGCGGGTTGTCCAGCACGCCGGGGATCTCGGCGTCGGCGGCCACGAACCCCTCCAGACCCGGCACCATGAACATGTTGTTCTGGTAGTGGGCCCAGTGGCCGGAGATCACCCACAGCTTCTTCTTGTTGATCAGCGGGGCGGAGATCTCGGTGTAGCCGTGCTTCAGCTGCAGCTTGCGGGAGTAGTCCAGCAGCGTCTGATACAGCTTCCAGCCGCGGGGCAGCCAGTAGGGCATGCCGGGGGCCGTCTCGTCGAACATGAACAGGTCCAGCTCCCTGCCGATCTTCTTGTGGTCGCGCTCCTGGGCCTCCTTGATCATGGCCAGGTGGGCCTTCAGCTGCTGCTGGTCCGGGAAGGCGTACACGTACACGCGCTGCAGCGAATCCCGCTTCTCGTCGCCGCGCCAGTAGGCGCTGGAGACGGCGCGGATCTTGTAGGCCACGGACAAAAGCTCCGCCGAGTTTTCCACGTGGGGGCCGCGGCACAGGTCCACGAAGTCGTCGCCGGTGTAGTACACGGTGATCGTCTCGTCCGCGGGCAGGTCGTTGATGAGCTCCTCCTTGTACTTCTGGCCCTTGAAGATGGACAGCGCCTCGTCCTTCGTGACCTCCTTGCGGGTCCAGGCCTCCTTGCGCTTCATGATCTCCTTCATCTTCGCCTCGATGGCGGGGAAGTCCTCGGTGGAGATGCCCCGGGGCAGCAGGAAGTCGTAGTACATGCCGTCGGCGATCTGCGGGCCGATGGCGATCTGCACGTTCTCCCGGCCGAAGATCTCCATCACGGCCTTGGCGAGGATGTGGGCCAGGGAATGGCGATAGACCTCAAGAAACTGTTCGCGATCCATTGTGATACACTCCTTCGATTGAAATTGGAATAAAAAAGCACTCGTCCCTCTGCCGGGACGAATGCCTTGCATCCGCGGTTCCACCCTGCTGGCTGAAGTATTCAGCCGCTTGTCCGCGCTGTAACGCGCGCGAAACGCCTGTCATCGGGGGCCGGTACCCCGCGGTGGCCGCCGCCGCGCGCTTTCAGCCAGTGGCGCGCGTTCTCTTTCGGTGCCTCTCCCCGGGACATGTTCCCCGTCGCCTGACGGATTGAAATGATTGTAGCATTTTTGGCGGCGCTTGTCAATGCCGAGCCAGGGTGGTTTTCCCCGCGAGCGCCTGAAAAGCGTGTGAAAACTGCGTAAAACGAAATGTGATTATCAACGGTTTTCTCTTCTATAGGAGAAAAAACCGTTGATAATCCCGTTCTTTTTCGATATTCCGTCCGCTACACCCGCACCGCCATGACGCCGTTCACCGGCAGCGCCGTCGCGCCGCCGAGCTTTTCGCCGGTCAGGGCGTTCGTGCCTTCGGGCAACGTGATTTCGACTGGTTTGCCGGTGAAGTTCATCGCGAACAGCGTGTCGCCCCGGCGGCACACGTCCACGCCGGAAGGCAGGTTTTCGATCAGCGGGACGACGCCCGCGCGGCTGAAAACAACCTTGTAGAAGTCGTCCAGGAACTCGAGGCAGGGGCGGGTGGCGATGTACCAGGCCGCGCCGCCGCCCAGGTCGTTGCGGGTCACGCAGGGCTCGCCGGCGTAGAAGTCCTTTTCGTAGGTCCCCAGCACCCGGGCGGTCTCGGCGTGGATCAGGTCGCACAGCTCAATGCAGGGGTAGGCCTTGCCGCCCATGTCTATGGCGTTTTCCTCGCCGTCGTACAGCGCGTCGATGTCCTCGCACCAGATGCCCAGCGCCTCGCGCAGCGGGCCGGGGAAGCCGCCCAGGAAGCACAGGTCGTCCTCGTCCACGCGGCCGGTCATGGCGGTGCACACGAGGGTCCCGCCGTTTTTCACAAATTCGGTCAGGCGCTGGGCGGCGGAGGGCCTGAGCATGTACAGCATCGGCGCGACGATCAGCTTGTAGCCGTCGAAGCCGCGCATCTGGTCGATCACGTCCACGTCCACGCCCTTGTCCTTCAGCGCCCGGTAGTGCTCCAGCACCACGTCCATGTAGTGCTTCTCCCGGCGCGGGCCCTGGCAGTCGTCCAGCGCCCAGCGGTTGGGCAGATCGTACAGCAGCGCCACCTCGGCCACCGGCATGTCGCCCTGCAGGCCGTTCAGCCTTTCAAGCGCCGCGCCCACCGCCTGCACGTCCCGGAATACCCGGGTGTGCTCGTGGCCGCTGTGGCCCACCACCGCGCCGTGGAACTTCTCGCTGCCGCCGCGGCTCTTGCGCCACTGGAAGTACTGTACCGTGTCCGCGCCGTGGGCCACCGCCTGGAGGCTCGAGAGCAGGTGCATGCCCGGCTTCTTCAGCTTGCACACCGGCTGCCAGTTCACCTGGGAGGGGGTGGACTCCATCAGCGCGAAGGGCTTCTGCTTCAGGCAGCGCATCAGGTCGTAGTTGAAGGCCGCGGCGGCGGCGGTCTTCGCGTCGTCGGGGCCGCCCCAGCGGGGATAGCTGTCGTAGCTGGCGAAGTCCAGTTCTTTTGAGAGCTCGAAGTAGTCCAGCCCGTCGAACAGCTCCATCAGGTTCGTGGTGACGGGCAGGTCCGGCGTCAGCGCGCGCAGCGGTTCGGCCTCGGCGCGTATGAAGTCGGCGGTCTGGTGGGTGACGAAGCGCCGCCAGGCCAGGTTCAGCCCGTGCAGCCCGGTCTCGCCCAGCGGCGTCGGGCTGTGCAGCTGGCTCCAGTCGGTGTAGGTCTTGCTCCAGAAGCCCGTCCACCAGGCATTATTCAGCGCCTTTAGCGTGCCGTAGCGGGCCTTCAGGTATTCCCGGAAGGCCTGCTGGCATTTTTCGCAGTGGCACTCGCCGCCGTACTCGTTGGAGATGTGCCAGCCCACCACCGCCGGGTGGCTGCCGAAGCGCCGGGCCAGCGCCGCGTTCATGCGGTTCACAAAGCCCCGGTACACCGGCGAGGTGAAGCAGTGGTTGTGGCGCTCGCCGTGCAGGTTGCGCAGCCCGTCGGGCCGCACCCGCAATACCTGGGGGTATTTTTGGCTCATCCAGGCCGGGCGCGCGCCGCTGGGCGTGGCCAGGAAGGCGGAGATGCCCGCCGCGTGCAGGCTGTCCAGCACGCCCTGCAGCCAGTCGAAGTCGTACACGCCCTCCTCCGGCTCCAGGGCCGCCCAGGCGAATATGCCCACGCTCATCAGGTTGCAGCCGGCCAGCTTCATCAGTCGGATGTCCTCGGCCAGTATGTCGGGCCGGTCGCGCCACTGGTCGGGGTTGTAGTCGCCGCCGTGGCCCAGGAAGGGCAGCTTCAGTTCAGGCATGGTGTTCTCCTCCGGTTCGCGTATTCGGCGGCACGCGCCGTCTACTGATATTATAGGATAAAACCCCGCGCATGGCAAGACGGGCGGGCCAAACCCGCATTTGCATTGATTCGCGCCTCATTGGCCGAAAACCGTTAAAAACTGCCTGTAATGCGCGCTGTCGGGCGGTTATTTGCATCTTATTGCCTGATTTGTTGCAAAAAAAACCTGATTGCACTTGACGAAACGCGCTGGGATGTTATAATATATTGAATCTGTTGACCTGAGGGTGATTGCCTTTGACGAGATTTGTGATACGAAGGGTCCTGTCGGCGCTGCTGACGCTGTTCATCATCGCGACCATCACGTTCTTCCTGATGAACATGATCCCCGGCGGCCCGTTCAACACCGAGCGCGCCAGCGCGAAGACGGTGGAGATGATGGAGACCAAGTACGGCCTGAACAAGCCGATCTTTGAACAGTACCTGATGTACCTGAAGCGCCTGATCCGGCTGGATCTGGGCGACAGCTACAAGCGCATCGGCTTCTCGGTCAACCAGATCCTGGGCGAGAAATTTCCGGTGTCGGCGGGCGTAGGCGTGGTGGCGATACTGCTGTCGGTGCTGATCGGCGTGCCCGTGGGCATCATCGCCGCGTTCAAGCACAACAAGCCGCTGGACCGCATCGTGATGTTCATCGCCAACCTGGGCATCGCGGTGCCCAACTTCGTGATGGCCACGGCGCTGCTGTTCTTCTTCGGCGTGCAGCTGGGCTGGCTGCCCACGCTGGGCCTGAAGACCTGGCAGCACTACATCATGCCCGCGCTGGCGCTGTCCTTCAACCCCATGTGCTACATCTCCCGACTGATGCGCTCCAGCATGCTGGACGTGCTGCGGCAGGACTACATCAAGACGGCCCGCGCCAAGGGCCTGCAGGAGAAGGTCGTGCTGTTCAAGCACGCGCTGCGCAACGCCATACTGCCGGTGGTCACCTACCTTGGGCCGCTGACGGCGGGCATACTGACGGGCGGCTTCGTCATTGAGAAGATCTTCACGATCCCCGGCATGGGCAAGTTCTTCGTGGAGTCCATCAACAACCGCGACTATCCGCTGATCATGGGCGTGACGATCTTCTACTCGGCGCTGCTGGTGTTGATGAACCTGATCGTGGACCTGCTGTACGGCGTCATCGACCGGCGCATCAAATACGAATAAAGGAGCGGCGCGACATGGATAAACAGACTGTGAACAACGTGAAGCTGCCGCCCAAGCCGGTGCTCGACCCGTTCAAGATCAAGCTGACCCCCGAGATGATGCTCCCCGCCACCAAGGAGGAGCGGGAACAGCTGATCATGATGCGCGAATCCATCACCTACTGGCAGGACGCCATGCGACGCCTGAGGGCCAACAAGGTGGCGATGGTGTGCCTGGCGCTGATCATACTGATCATACTGTTCGCCTTTGTGGGCCCGCTGCTGATGCCCTACACCTACGACCAGCAGATTCGCGGCCACGAGCGCCTGGCGCCGGTGATCAACAGCGAATTCTTTCATCCCTTCGGCACGGACAACCTGGGCCGCGACCTGTGCGTGCGCGTGATGATCGGCACGCGGATCTCGCTGGTCATCGGCGTGGTGTCCACGATGTTCATCGTGGTCATCGGCGTGCTGTACGGGGCCATCTCCGGCTTTGCCGGCGGCGCGGTGGACATGGTGATGATGCGCATCTGCGAGATCATCTATTCCATCCCCACGGTGCTGATCATCATACTGCTGAACATCGTGCTCAAGGAGCCCATGCAGCGCTTCTTCGACGCGGGGCACCTGGCCTCGCTCAGCTCGGTGGGCACCGGCCTGATCTGCATATTCGTCACCTTCGCGCTCCTGTACTGGGTCAGCATGGCGCGCATGGTGCGCGGCGAGATCCTGGCGCTGAAGAATTCCGAATACGTGACCGCCTCGCGGGCGCTGGGCGCCAGCAACCGGTGGATCATCATCAAGCACCTGGTGCCCAACTGCATCGGCACCGTGGTGGTGACGACCACCTTCCAGATTCCCTCGTCGATATTCACCGAATCGTTCCTCAGCTTTATCGGCCTGGGCGTCAGCGCGCCGATGGCCTCGCTGGGTTCGCTGGTCAACGACGCCCTGAACGGCTTCCAGACCGCGCCCTACCGCCTGTTCATACCGGCCATCGTGCTGGCGCTGATCATACTGGCGATGAACCAGCTGGGCGACGGGCTGCGCGACGCGCTGGATCCCAAGATGCGCAATTAAGGGGGGACCGACGTGAAAGATCATCTTCTTGAAATCAACGATCTGAAGGTTTCCTTCTTTACCCCCGCGGGCGAGGTCAAGGCCGTCAACGGCGTGTCCTACGACCTGGACGAGGGCCGCGTGCTGGGCATCGTGGGCGAGTCGGGCAGCGGCAAGAGCGTGTCGGTAAGCGCCATGATGCAGCTGCTGGCCTATCCGGGCCGCGTGGTGGGCGGCAGCATCACCTTCAACGGCCAGGACGTGCTGGCCATGAACGCCGAGCAGATCCAGTCCGTGCGCGGCAAGGACATCGGCATGATCTTCCAGGACCCCATGACCAGCCTGAACCCGGTGTTCACCATCGGCGAACAGCTGGTGGAGACCCTGCGCCGCCACACGAACGTGTCCCGCGCCGAGGCATGGGAGAAGGGCATCGAAATGCTGCGGCTGGTGGGCATCAACAACCCCGAGCAGCGCATCCGGCAGTATCCCCACGAGTTTTCCGGCGGCATGCGCCAGCGGGCGATGATCGCCATGACGCTGCTGTGCAACCCGAAGCTGCTGATCGCCGACGAGCCCACCACGGCCTTGGACGTCACCATCCAGGCGCAGATCATGGACCTGATGAAGCGCCTGCGCGAAAAGATCAACGCGGCGATCATACTGATCACCCACGATTTGGGCATCGTCTCCGACATCTGCGACGAGGTCATCGTCATGTACGCCGGCCGCATCGTGGAGCGGGGCAGCACCGACGACATATTCTACCGCCCGGCGCACCCCTACACCCAGGGCCTGCTGCGCTGCCTGCCCCGGCTGGACAGCGACGATTCCGAGCCGCTGGAGCCCATCGAGGGCACGCCGGTGGACCTGCTGGCGCTGCCCAAGGGCTGCGCCTTCGCGCCGCGCTGCAAGAACTGCATGAAGGTCTGCCTGACGCAGCAGCCGCCCACCTTCCCGATGGGCGAGGGACACACCTCGTCCTGCTGGCTGCACGCGTTGGAGAACAGAGAGGAGGCGCAGGAGAATTGAGCAACGCACCTCTCTTTGAAGCCCGCCACATCGTCAAGAACTTTCAGATCGGCGGCGGCCTGTTGAAGAAGACCTGCATCGTGCACGCGGTGGACGACGTCTCCCTGACCATCGAAAAGGGCGAGACGTTCGGCCTGGTCGGCGAGTCCGGCTGCGGCAAGTCCACGTTCGGGCGCACGGTGCTGCGCCTGTACGAGCCCACATCCGGCCAGATCCTGCTGGACGGCGAGGACATCACCCACGTGAACATGCGCCCCTACCGCAAGCGCATGCAGATCGTGTTCCAGGATCCCTACGCCTCGCTGGACCCCCGCATGACGGTGGGCGACATCGTCGGCGAGCCGCTGGACATCCAGGGCGCCTGCGCCGGCAAGGCGGAGCGCCAGGAGCGCATCCTGGAGCTTCTGAACCTGGTCGGCCTCAACAGCGAGCACATGAACCGCTACCCCCATGAGTTCTCCGGCGGCCAGCGCCAGAGGGTGTCCATCGCCCGGGCCATGGCCCTGCACCCGGATTTCATGGTCTGCGACGAGCCGATCTCCGCCCTGGACGTGTCGATCCAGGCGCAGGTCATCAACATGCTGATGGAGCTGCAGCAGAAGCTGGGCATGGCGTATCTGTTCATCGCCCACGACCTGAACGTGGTGCGCCACATCTCCAAGCACGTGGGCGTGATGTACCTGGGCAGCCTGGTGGAGGTCTGCGAATCGAACAGCCTGTACCGCAACCCGATGCACCCGTACACCCAGGCGCTGCTGTCGGCCATACCGATGCCGGACCCGCAGGTCAGCCGCAGCCGCCGGCGCGTGGTGCTGGAGGGCGACGTGCCCAGCCCCATCGACCCGCCCAAGGGCTGCAAGTTCCACACCCGCTGCCCCTACGCCACGGACATCTGCCGCTCCCAGCGGCCCGAGACGATCACCGTGGCGCCCGGCCACACCTGCGCCTGCCACAAGGTGCAGAAGGAGCTGGGCATCGCCGGCGGCAAACCGTCGAAGTAAATCGCCTTACAATGGCGTTTTACAATATCAAAAGGAGGAATCCCCGTGAAGAAACTCTTTGCACTTGTGCTGGCGCTGGCGCTGGCCCTGTCTCTGGCCGTTGTGGCTTCCGCTGAGGAAGTGCAGACCATCAACGCCTGCATCGGCTCTCAGCCCGAGACGCTGGATCCGCAGCTGAACTCCGCCTCCGACGGCTCCAACTACATCAAGCACCTGTTCGAGGGCCTGATGAAGTACGACTGGAACGGCGAGGGCATCGTGCTGGGCGCCGCCGAATCCTATGAGGTCAGCGACGACGGCCTGGTCTACACCTTCCACATCCGTCCCGAAGCCAAGTGGTCCGACGGACAGGACCTGACCGCCGAGGACTTCGAGTACACCATGAAGCGCCTGGTGGATCCCGCCACCGCCGCTCCCTACGCGGGCGACATGGGCAAGTACCTGCTGAACGGCCTGGAGATCTCCACCGGCGAGAAGCCCGTGGACGAGCTGGGCGTGAAGGTCATCGACAGCAAGACCATCGAGCTCACCCTGGTCCAGCCCTGCGCCTGGTTCCTGGAGATCATGGCCTTCCCGACCTACTATCCCGTCCGCAAGGACATCGTCGAGGCCAACGGCGACGCCTGGGCCACCAGCCCGGAGACCCTGATCGGCAACGGCCCGTACACGCTGGAGAGCTACACCATGGACGAGGAGATCGTCATGGTGCCCAACCAGAACTACTACGACGTGGACAAGCTGGCCTGCAAGCGCATCTGCTGGAAGCTGATCACCGATCCCAACGCCAAGCTGGCCGCCATGCGCGCCGGTGAGCTGGACTGGTGCGACGACTATCCCACCGAGGAGCTGGCCAGCCTGCAGGCCGAGGGCCTGTTCCACACCTCTCCCCAGCTGGGCACCTACTACGTGAACATCAACAACACCAAGGAGCCCTTCACGGACGCCCGCGTCCGCAAGGCCTTCCAGCTGGCCATCGATCCCTACTACCTGTCCGAGACGGTCACCCAGGGCACCTACCTGCCCGCGACCGACTTCGTCGGCAACGGCTTTGTGGCGGACGACGGCAGCGACTTCGGCGATTTCGACACCGTGATCGACCGCAGCGACTATGAGGCCAACATCAAGAAGGCCCAGGAGCTGATGGCCGAGGCCGGCTATCCGAACGGCGAGGGCTTCCCCACCGTCGAGTACTGCACCAACGTCTCCGGCGTGCATCTGCCCACCGCTGAGGCCCTGCAGGCCATGTGGAAGGATAACCTGGGCGTGAACGTCGAGATCGCTCAGATGGAGTGGAACGTGTTCCTGGCTGCCCGCCGCAACGGCGAGCACACCCTGGCCCGCGACGGCTGGGTGGCTGACTACGGCGATCCCAGCAACCTGCTGGACCTGTTCACCAGCTATTCCGGCAACAACTCCACCTTCTACAGCAACCCCGACTTCGACAAGCTGATGGAGCAGGCCGCGGCCACCACCGATCTGCACGAGCACTTCGCCCTGATGCACGAGGCTGAGAAGCTGGCCGTGGGCGACGAAGCCTGCTGCATCCCGGTGTACTACTACGCCACCACCTGGATCTGCGTCCCCGAGATCAACGGCGTGACCCAGTATCCCACCGGCGAGAAGCTGTTCATGAACGCGACCAAGTAATCGGAAGCCGAATGAACGCATTGGGGCGGCCAAATCCAACGATTTGGCCGCCCCTTGACATGCCGGGGATTACGCGCTACAATGGAACTGCCCGCAAGGGCCGAAGGGCGAACAACAAACGCGCAGGCGGTTGCTCCTACATCTCCGAAAGGAGGTGGGGGAATGCGAATTACATTCCACATCGGAAGGTTTTCAATCACGGTTTGTGTGCGAAGACTCAAGATGAAAAGCAACCGCCACTCTGCCAAGTGACGGCTGTTTTCGTGATTTGACAATCACAACTCGGTCATAGCTTGAGGAGCAACCGCGTGCGTGGTCCGCCCTTCGTTTCTATTATAGAGCAAATCCCCGCCCCTGTCAATACCCCCGTCACCGTATGTCGTACACGCTCCGCACCCTGATTTCCCCCGGCTTGCCGCGCAGCACCTTTACGCGGCGCGTGCCGGCGTTCATATCGAAGAAGTTGTCCTCCAGCAGCACGTCCGCGCCGCAGCGGATCTCCACGCTGCGGGCGTAGGCCTTCGCGGTGACGACGATCTCGTCGTCCTCCAGGTGGGCGTGCAGCTTCGGGTCCTTGAACCGGAAGTGCTTCGGCGGGCAGAACAGGGCCGTGCCGCCGCCCACGTAAGCGCCGCCCTCGGACCACAGCTCGTAGGCGTAGTAGCAGCCGTAGGTGTCCTCGCCCGAGAAGTCCTGCCGCTCAAGCCACACGGCGCTCAGCGCGGGCACCTTCACGTGGAACATGCCCTCGCGGATCACCGTGGCGTCGGGCCGGCGCAGCGACCAGTTCACCACGCCCGTGAAGGGGTTCATGGTCTCGTTGGACACATTCAGCCGGGCGGACTTCTTCAGCGGGAAGGGCTCGGCGTTCACGTTGGTGTTCTGGCTGAGCACGCCCTCCTCGTGGCAGGAGACGAGCACCGGCGCGAAGAAGCGCTTCTCGTAGTAGTGCAGCGCCTTCCAGCGGCCGTAGTAGTCGATGCTGGCCCAGCTGACCACCGGCCAGCAGTCGTTCAGCTGCCACACCACCGCGCCCATGCAGCGGCCGCGGTTGCGCCGCCAGTGCTCCACGCCGTACTGCATGGCCTGGGCCTGCAGCAGCTGCGAGGCGTACACGAAGGCGTCCAGCGTGGACGGGTACAGATAGGTCTGGGACAGGTACTCGGCGATCTTGCCGTTGGCCGAGGCGTTGCGCTGGTGCTTCTCCATCACGTAGGAGAACACGTTGCGCTCCTCGGGCCGGGTGAAGCTGTCGATGGTCTCCATGCAGGGGAACGACTGGAAGCCGAACTCCGACACGTACCTGAACAGGTGGTTCCGGTAGTCGGAGAAGGGCTTCATGCCGTGCCACACGTCCCAGTAGTGCACGTCGCCCCGGTCCGGGTCATGGGGCTTGTCGAAGCTGCCGCCGCTGGACGGGCTGGAGGGCCAGTAGAAGGTGTCCGGGTCTTCGGCCTTAAGCAGCTTTGGAATGATGTACTCGAACAGCTTGATGTAGTCGGCCTGCTGGCGCTTGTCGATGACCCACAGGCCCGCGCCGATGAAGCCCTCCATCTCGTTGTTGCCGCACCACAGCGCCAGGCTCGCGTGGTGGCGCAGCCGGCGGATGTTGTCGGTGAACTCCGCCCGCAGGTTCGCCTCGAAGGCCTCCGTCAGCCGGTAGGCCGCGCAGGCAAACATGAAGTCCTGCCAGACCATCAGGCCCAGCTCGTCGCAGGCGTCGTAGAACCAGTCGTCCGGGTAGTAGCCGCCGCCCCACACGCGGATCAGGTTCATGTGGGCCGCCTTGGCATCCTCCAGCAGCCGGCGGGTGCGCTCGGGCGTCACCCGGGCCAGCAGGTTGTCCTCGGGGATGTAATCCGCGCCCATCGCGAACACGGACACGCCGTTCACCTGGTGGCAGAAGCTCTCGCCCCACTGGTCCTTCTGGCGCTTGACGGTCAGCGACCTGAGGCCGATGCGCTTCTCCCAGCGGTCCAGCTCCGCGCCGTTCTTCAGAAGGCGCGCCGTCACCGTGTACAGCGGCTGGTCGCCGTAGCCGTTGGGCCACCACAGCCGGGGCCGCTCCACGTTCAGCGCCACCCGGGCCGCGACCGTACAGCGCTCTGTGGCCGTCATGACCCTGCCGTCCGGAGCGGTCAGCGTGACCTCAAAGTCGTAGCTCGCGCCGTCCAGGTCCAGGTTCTCCACGTCCGCGCCGACGGTCACGCCCACCGTGCCGTCGCCGCGGTGCTCCTGACGTACGCGCACATCCGAAAGCCGCGCCCGCTCCACGCCGATCAGGCCGATGTCCCGCCAGATGCCCGCGTCGGGCAGCCTGGGGCCCCAGTCCCAGCCGAACATGCAGTGGGCCTTGCGCAGGTGGGGGAAGCCCCGCATCGCGTCGGTGGAGCCGTCGCAGGGGTCCTTCTCATAGGCCTCGCGGATGAACTTCGTGGGGGAGCGCAGCACCACGCAGATGCTGTTCGCGCCGGGCTTCAGCGCGCCCTTCACGTCATATTCCCAGGTGCGGTGCATGTTGTCGGCGCGGCCCACCGCGCGGCCGTTCACGGAGATTTCCGCCAGCGTGTCCAGCCCCTCGCAGCGCAGCAGCACCGCGTCGCATTCCGGCAGGTCCTCCGGGACCTCGAATTCCCTCGTATAGGTGAAGTCGTGCTCCATCAGCTTCAGCGCTTCGTTCTCGTTGTCGCGGTAAAAGGGGTCGGGAATCTTGCCCGCGGCCAGCAGGTCGTTGTATACCGAGCCGGGCACCGTTGCGGGCACGGACCCAAACTCGCCGCCGGACACGCTCAGCGTCCAGGCACCGTTCAGGGACAGCTTCTTCATGGCATTCAACCTCCTGAGGTGTATTGACCGTTGTGGCTTCATTCTATCCTATTATCGGGGGTTAGTCAAGAGGGAGTAGGGAGTAGGGAGTAGGGGCCCGCCCGGGAGGGGATAGGGAACAGGGTACAGGGAACAGGGAACAGGGTACAGGGAACAGGGTACAGGGAACAGGGGTATACCGGGGAAATTTTGCTTGACATCGCCGGGTGGGGTGTGTATAATATCTATGGTCATGCGGTCGTGGCGGAATAGGCATACGCGCACGTTTGAGGGGCGTGTGGGAGACCGTACGGGTTCAAGTCCCGTCGACCGCACCAGCTCTGCACGTAAGTTTTGATACAAAGCTTGCGTGCAGATTTTTGTATATTGGTGTAAGAGATTATGCAGAAATGAACTTATTCGCCGTGAATATGGCTCATTTCTGCATAATTCATTTCCTGCCATGCAAAAGTAGTTTGCCCTTCCATCTATCCAACCCGTCATCCCACTTCGTTTTCAGCACCATTTCAGGTCTTCCCCGGACCAGATGCAGTATTTTGCCGGTATCCGTTGACAAGTGTTGACATATGTTGACATGTGTTGACGAATTACCATAAGGCGGATATAGGCGCCGTTAGTATCAAAAACTAAACCCTTTGGTAATTAGACTATTCCTCTTTTGCAGAAAGAAATCTGTCTATGCTAAATGTAGATTTATATCGTGTGCTCTTCCGAACCCTTTGCGCCCCATTGCCCTCAACATTGCAACGGCGTTCTCTTTCTCTCTGGGCAGCTTCAAACTGCTCTCGTGTGATAATCGCCTGATGGGATGCAGTGGCCTTGTATTGTGCCGCCTCTCCGCGGTTCTTTATTCGCTTCGATCCTGGACCGCCAATTCGGATCGTTTTCATTAGAATGACGTCCCCGACGTATTTTTCATTGCTGAGAATATCGTCTATCGATTTCTGACACCATTTCTCCCTGCCGGTGGGGGAAGGAATACGCAGTTCTTGCAACAGGTCGACGATCTGCTTGATTGTGGCTCCCTGGAGATAAGCGTCGAAGATGAGCTGAATATTGGCGGCATCATCTTCATTGACAGCCAGTTCACCATGTTCATCCCTCTGAAGGCCATAACAGGGGCGAGTGTAGTTTTTCGATTTACCGGTCGCGGCGCTGTTCCGCAGACTCAATTTGATGTTATCGCTGCGAGCCTGATTCTCTGCCTGATAGAATGCCTCAATGACCGTGAGGATATGTTCAGAGGAAGAATCAGCGGTATTGAGGTTTTCCAACTGGAAAAAGACATTCACGCCACAAGCCTTGATCTCTCTCAAGCTGACCAGCATTTCCTCAGTATTTCGCCCGAACCGGCTAATGCTCTTGCAAACGATGAGGTCAAGCTTTCTGTTCCGGCAGTCATCGGGCATGCGCTGGTATGCGGGGCGGTTTCCAGTGCGAGCACCACTCACGATATCGATATACACATCATATATCCGGGCGGTGTAATCGGCCCTGAACATCCTGACCAGTTCAGAGACCTGCGCGGCCAGGCTGTTCATCTGCTCGGGACTGCGGGTGCTCACGCGGGCATAGATGCCCACCTGCTTATAGAGCGGAGGTATTGAGGGAGGCTGATAGACCACTCTGACTTTTTTGTCAGGCATATTGTCACCCCACGTGTTATTCCGAAATGTCCACACCCATTTTTTGAAGTTCCCTGACAATCTCGTTCCTGTCCATCGTTCCATCCGCATACATTTTCAGCATATTCGGACCAAAGGAGATGCTCGTCGTCTTAGAGGGCTGATACTGCCGAGCCAGATCCGAGGGTGCCCATCCGTACATACACCACAGGTGGAAAATGTTGTGGTAGTCCGTGAGCAGGTGAATAAGTTCCTGTGCCTGTCGCTTTGACAGCTCAACGCCAACCTCCTTCAGTTCTTCCAATATGTTTTTGAGATGGTCGTTGAATCCAAGGGAGTCAATGTTTTCATTGCAGCAATACTGGTGGAGGATTTTCTCGGCTTCCGTCCCCGCAACGCTCTCCCTGAAGCTCAGCAGGGCTCCGTGATTTTTTGCCAGATACTCCTCCTCGAAACGTTCATCGCGGTTCAGAAAGGAGAATTCTTTCAAGCGCTTTCCACGGTTTTCACAGGGATACGGATCGCCATACCGCGGGCGGCATTGGTCCGCGGTTACCGTCAACTCGTTCAGAAAAGTCAGCAACTTTGTTTCCTCTTTTGACGGCTGTTGCGATGCGAACGGGAGGATGTCTCCCGGGATATAATAGGGCTCCTGGCCCAATGATTCCATCAGGCGGTAATAGCGGGTAAGCCTTCCATAGCCATGGCCCACCAGTGCCTTTGAAACAATCTCCCGGCTCAGATCCGCTCGCTTTTCTTCTGAATAGAGTTCGTCAATCTCAAAGATGTAATAAGGGAGCGTTTCCCTGCGCGCGATCTCTGAAAAAGATATTATATCTTTTCTCCGGAGCTTTGGAGCTTCGGTCTGCGCCTGATAAACATCCCACACCACGCGGAGTTGCACCGCGCCATAGAGATTTGCACATGCCTGAAACAGACTGTGGAGATATTCGGATTGCTCCTTTGAAAGGCCGGACTGCTAGTATAACCTGGCAAGGGATTTCTCTGATAAAGGCTTTGGATATGCCATCCTTCTGCACCCTTTCGTTTATCGGTCAAGCAGGAACGACACGCTGTCCTTCAATTCACTGCTGAAATCGCACAGATTGTCAATTGTGATAACGCCGTCGTGTATGAGCTTTAAGATGTTCCATACCGCATTTGACTTTGACATTTCCAGAATTACTCCAGGCCTGCGCCGATCCTGTTTGATTCTTTCATCAAGTGCCCAGAATTTGTCGGATGCCTTTTCATTGCTTGTGAGCAATGCCACATATTCATTATTCAGGCGTTCCATATAGGCTTCCTGCCATCCAGGAAGCTTTTCTTTGAACAGTTTCCAGTCGGTTTTGCTGATATCCATGTAAACAGACAACTCCTTTGGAGATTGGCATGCTGGATCTGCTTTGGATTCACAAATGCAGGCGACGATCGGGTTGTTGGTGATATCCGGGTTTAGACTACTCGAAAACGTCATTCCAAAGAATAAAACACATACTCATTATAACAGCAGAGATAGTGTATTTTCAATGGTTTTCAGAGATTTTGTATCAAAATTGTAGTCAGACTAATCCGAGCAGCTCTGCACGTAAGTTTTGATACAAAGCTTGCGTGCAACTTTTTGCATGTATATGGGAAAGATTATGTATAAATGAACATATTCTCCGTGAATATGGCTCATTTCTGCATAATTCATTTCCTATCTTGCAAAAACACCTTACTCCTTCATCTGCCCCACCAGTCATCACGCCTCGCTTTCAGCCATATTTCGTGGTCTTCCCGGACCAGATGAAGCATTTTGCCGGTATCCGTTGACAAGTGTTGACTTGTGTTGACATGTGTTGACGAATTACCTAAAATGTACCGTGTGCTGAGCAATGATAATTAACCTATTCTAATTTCCCAAATACAGTTGGTTGACAGGATATCCCTCATAAGCTATAATACATAATATATTTACAAAATGACTTTAGAATATCCGAGGATAATTAGGAGAAACGAGATGAAACATGCCCTCATTACAATCGGAGACTATGACATACTAAATCAGTATGAGATTTCATTTCATGGGTTTAGAAAAGAAGATGCTATTAAGGAAACCATCGATGAAATGTGGAATAGATTAATGGCCCCCCGCGGCTTTGCTTTATGTGATAAAAAGGACTTACTCAAAGATTTGTTTACTCTTATATGCGCTGAGTTTGAGACTACGTATAATGAAAAAATCCCGATCACGTTACGGGAAGGGTACATAACAAAGAACAGGGGGCATCAGTCTGTAAGACACAATGATACATCACGTATCTTTTCAACACCCAATAACGTTTATATCGATTTACTTATGAGTTCAGTATTGTTTGATTATGCTGCAACATCCTATTTATGGGCTCGTTATGCGGATCAAGAGGATATAAAATCGGAATGCTTTAAGCAAATGTTTTATAACTTTGATGCATTATGTAGGAAAGGTATGTTTGCAAATGTAGAGGGATCGCTCCACTTATTCAATTTATTGAATCTTAATTCTGAAAACTGGGAATTAGGATTTATAGGTGATTTATATTGGTGTATGATTTCATTTGCAGTCTGTCATGAAGTAAGTCATATTTATTTACGACATAATATACCAAAGGATACCACCGAAGCTCATATGCAAGAATTTCAAGCTGATCAAGTTGGTTATGAGATCTATTTAAGCCTTATGATGAAATATAAGGATAGTAGTGAAGATAAAGAATATAGCGTTTTTCGAGAATACCTCTATGCGGCACCAATGATTCTTTTGTTGTTCTACCATAATCTGTTCAGCATGAGTTACTGACTGTTTGGTGAGACAATAGGAAATTCACATCCACCACTGATGAAGCGTATTGGGAAACTACTAGAAATAAGTCAATCATGCAAGTATGATTTCAATACGACAGATGCTAATATCGTATTAAATAATTATTGGGATGTGTCTGAACAATTCATTGGATCACTATGCAATAAATTAAAGGCGGGTAAGCTACAAGAAATAATACGGAAAGGTGATAGCGATATGAAAGGCAACGGTTTTGAACAAGCATTTGCTCTTGACGAGGCAATTTGCAAAAGAATTAGGGAATTTGCTGATGCCAAAGGCTACAATGCAGACCATCTCATTGGGATATGGAATGTTGCAGCACAGACTACTGCTGAATCCTTTGGAGATCAACTTGGATTAGTCTATAGTATTTCTGGGAAAAAGTACTCTATCAAAGTACCTAACATTATTTATAACCAAAAAGTGCTGATAGAGTTCATTCTGGATATGGGTTTAACAATTACAAAACCAGATAATCCCATAGCAACTGTACAAATGGCGTTATTTATTGTTTACAAAATTGCCTTAGCGGCAACGATAGAAATATCTGAGTTACAAGCTAAGACTTTATTATATTGCCACAAAAGAAACGCATATATCATGCCGATTAGTGAGGATACCATTCTTAAGGACAATCCCGACATCAATAATGATGTGCTGACTAGTTTGGCACAAATGGGTTGTGTCAGAATCGAAAACGGGTTTGTTTACCTGTTGGAAAAAGTTGTTCTGACTCAATCAGAATACTGATTCGTTTTTATTTAGGACAACCACACCTGGTGTCGCGCCGGGATCGTGGTTTTTTTACTTGGTCTGGTATCCATCTTTGGCCAAGCATTCGAGCAGGTAGGCATTATGCGGATTGGTCAATACGGCATGGCAATCCAGGGTATAATCTTCGATGGAATAGGCGAAGCTGGGGGCGGCGTGGTATGCCGGCATGTTCCCGATGGCGGCGAGGGCCGTCCGGGTATTGCCGGAAGCATCGAAATGTTGCTTGATATTTGCAAATGAATAATTGCATAATTGATATCAGCTAAGTAAAGGGGTTGGCACCTGTTACTCCAATTTGCAGAACTGGAAGGAACATTGTCTGTAGGAAATCTAAAGAATGCAAAACGCCCGCGCTATGAAACAAGTTCACTAAGGGCACTTTCGTCAAGATGCTCAATCGGATTAATAACCATAAGGATGCTATTAAAGATGCGTCGATCATAGGACTTCAAATTGGCATATTGACCACAGACATCATGTTTGCGGTATATTATAATCACATCTAAACTGATTAATAGTTAAGAAATTTCAAATAACATTTGCAAATTGATTTCTTGTGTTGTCATTAATAATACAGGAAGTTCATGGCAAAGATTATGCAAGGAAGATATGTTTTATGAGTGCATTCAGAGGAAAAAAGAGTTGCGTATTACGAAAACCATGATAACTGATGAGCCTATTAAACAAAATAGTGACTAATACTATAAGGAGAATGATTATGAAAAATACACCTTTGAAGAATATACTATATAATGAGGAGACACATAGATTAAATCTGGCAGAAACTAAGGCCGATGAACTATTATCATCATTAGAAAGGCCATTATCTGTGATTTTGCAGATTACTCGCAATTGTCATTTTAATTGCGAATTTTGCAGCGAAAAAGAACAAATGCCTGATCCAAGTATAAATGAGTTGTATACTTTTGAGAAACACTTGGATTTGGTGCCTAGAATCTTTTTATCAGGTGGCGAACCTTTAACGAGAAGAGATTTCAATGATGTTGTTAGCGTTTTTTCTCAAAAGCATATCTTGGGCCTTCCTACAAACGCTGTAGCTTCGGAAGCGAATATGGAAGTAATAAAGACAAATGGCATTTCTGTAAATGTTGGATTGGACGGCCCCCGTGCTATTACTTCAAGAGTACGGGGGGACTATGACTATATTATGAGAGGAATAAAAGGTTTTATGAAAAATGATATTCCTTTTTCGTTAACTGCCGTAGTTTTAAGAAGTACAATGGATTCTGTTTTGTTCACTTGCCAAATGGCGGATGCACTTGGTGCCAAAAAAATGAAGTTTGTTTTGCCAATTCCTAGGGGAAATGCATTGAAATTAGACAAATCGGAATATATTTCGGAAACAGAAGCAGATATATTGTGTGAAAAGATACTTGATGCCAAAGCTAAATTTGGATGGAAAACGATATATACATTTTCAATATGGAATGATAAAACAAATGGGTATTCCATATTAGTATATCCAAATGGTAAAACTTATGCATGGCCCGCATTAGATTATAAAGATAAGGTTTTGCTACTGGGGGATCTTCATACAGAGACAATCGAAGAAATATGGGAGCGGTATCCTTTCAAATTCAATCATATTAACAAATATTTAGGCAATGCCGTTAGAGTGATGTGAGGTAGGTAATGATAGCAAAAGGAAGTCTGACAACTATTCCAGTTGACAGCATTATTGGATTTGATGCTGAATGGACTAAAAACTATAAAATGAAAAACGGGAATATTCCATTTTGTTTTTCGTTGGTCGTGATGAATCGGGAGGAACTTAATATTAGCAAATTGTCAAATGGAAATATTCGATTTGACTATATTCAGTATTATTCTGAGAACAGAGAAGATTTTAAACAATTAGTAGCTATAGCTGATTCGTGGCTGTCCAAAGTACTTGAAGTGTTAGATAGTTGTGTATTGTGTGGACATCAAATTTCTAGTGATTTCGCAGTGCTATACAATATTGGTAAAGCTTATGCAGTTGAGCCGTTAATTGGTCTGAAACAAGTGTGGTGTGAATGGAAAAGGAGGAAAGAATTATTCCCTGTTCGTATTGTTGATACCCGATATGATATTGTTCAAGACTTTCTTGGGAAAAGCCGACGACTTGTAGATATGTGTAATGACTTTTATCTAGATGTTACACAACCAGAATTGAGAAAGAGCTCAATGACAAAACTGCAAAACATTTACTATCAGACTAATGATGATAGAATACGAGAAAGAATTTCTGTCATGAATCTGCGTCATAGTTTATGTGCCATGATTCTATTTTGGATGAATGAAAAAAATAGTAATGATGAGCAAAGAAAACACATTGACATTAACAAAAGCATATACACGGTTCTTAAGGGCGATTTTCATTGGGTAAATACCGAAGAATTCTATAATCTATTGAGAAGGTGATTGACAATATGATTAGAGGCAAACCATTAATAGCGTTCGACGGGACACATGCAAGCGGGAAGACAACATTAAAGTATCATGTGGCAGCAAGGCTCAAAGAAAAAGGAATAAACTGCGCAGTTCTATCGGAACCTGCGAGGAGAAGCTCATTGGTAGATGATGTAGTATTGAGAAATGTGGGAGCTTTTGATATTCCTTTGGAAGTAGACTTGATTATGAATCATATTTCCCAATGTATCAGGGGAACTCGTGATGGTGAGATTATCTTATCAGACAGAACTCCAATCAATGTACTTGCGTATACAAACAAATTGGTTTCTTCACAAAATGAACTAGAAAATGAATTGATAGAAAAATGTAGTTTGGTCGTAGGTTCTTGGGCTAAATTTTATGATTTAATTTTTTATTGTCAGGATTTTTATTCGGCAGATCTATTAAGAGATAACCTGAGAAGTAAGGTAATCGATATTCAAAAGGACATTGATCTAGAAACAAGGAGACAATATAGCCAATTTGATTGTAAACTGCAATACATTCCAGCAGGCTTGTCATTAGAAGAAAAGTCAGATTTCGTTTTGGCTATTATAAGAAACAGATTTAGCGGTATATACTAGATGCGTATATGCGGTGTGTTAACTATAGCATAGAAGGATGCCCCTTTGCAGGATGATATGAATATTATACTCCAAACTAACGCTTGAAGTCCATGATAATTTTCGCGGTGGCGGCGATGGCGGCGACATTTGCCTTGTGTCGGCGTTAAAAACGGGACGCCCAATTCCTTGAGAATAACCGTAGCGGCGGCGACAGGGGCAAACGTGGGCGGCACGTGGCGAATTCCACCGGGCCGTCCTTCAAAGGCTGGTATCCCAGCAATTATTGAATTAGGAACAGGCGCTTTAATGATTTCTGTGTTCATCATTTTTGAAGATTATTAAGAAATCACCATAACTCAATCGACCTGATCCATCTGCAGATACCAGCCATCACTCAAGCGGACGGACTGTATATCAAGCTCTTTTTTGGTTCTTCACGGAAAGTTGTGGGATTCGAGCCAGGCAACAGGCAGGGCGAGATAGCGGATGAGAGTAAAGAAATACCCGTCATCCCTGTAGCC